>JAZUDM010000020.1:0-32882 GCA_045639635.1 Saccharofermentans sp.
CCACCTCCGATAGGCACGATAATTGCATCTACATCATCGAGGTCGTGGAGGATTTCAAGGGCAATTGTTCCCTGACCTGCAATAACGTTATCGTCATCGAAAGGATGCACGAAAGTATATCCTTCGCTGTCTCTTAATTCGAGCGCCTTCTGATAAGCGTCATCGTAAACACCGTCAACGAGTACTACCTCAGCGCCATAGCTCTTAGTAGCCTCAATCTTTGAAATAGGAGCACTATCAGGAAGACAGATTACAGCCTTGATTCCTGCCTTTTGTGCTGCAAGAGCAACACCCTGAGCATGGTTACCAGCAGAGCATGCGATTACACCCTTTGCTTTTTCTTCCTCAGTAAGCTTCGCGATCATGTAACCAGATCCTCTAAGCTTAAATGAACCTGTATTCTGAAGGTTCTCTGGCTTGAGCCACAAGTCACAGTCAGGAGCAATTCCTGTAGCCTTAACGCACTGTGTCTCTCTTACGATTCCCTTAAGTTCCTTCTGAGCGTCAAAAACTTTATCAAGTGTCAACATTATTCATATCCTCCTAAGTATTAGTCTCACATTTCATCTAAATAAAAACACCCGTCCCAAAGAACGAATCTTTGAGACGGGTGGGAAATTCTATTAATTACCACTCGCGGTACCACTCAAATTGCGATTACTATTGTTATCGCCACTTATCGAGATCCAACAATCTCTATGCACTAACGTAGCATTCACGAGAACCCTTAATTGTAACCGTTCAGGATTCCAGCTCGGAAGTGATAAGCTATTGATTTATTATTCTGTCAGGCTTCCACCATCCCCGACTCTCTATAAAAACTTTAAATCAGCCGTCTTCGTCTCAGCTTTTGTACGAATGTTATAACACCGTAGAAATTTGATGTCAAATTGAAGTTGTAACCTTTTCTTGTCGATTTTTGTCGAAAGGCGGGATGCACCGTCGACAATTATCGACAATTGCCCAATTTCACTTTACTTCAGAAAAAAGCGCCTGATATACTTGCGTCTAAGAGGCATCCCCTCCGGTTTCAAGGCGGTTGTCCTCCAGGCCCGTTTGCTGCATCAACTATGCAACAAACAGTAATTGTACTCATTACAATTACACACCAATTGTGTTGGGAATGGAGGTGAGGTCTATGACAGATTATGAAATGCTAATGATAGTTCTTGCTATCCTTGGGTTATTGATTAATGTACTAATTAGAACCAATAAAAAATAACTGCCACCCGTCCAAAGTTGCAGTTATTCTTTATAACTAAAATACGAGGACAACCGTCTTGGGATGCCTCTCTTGTTTGTATTATATCTTGATACAAATATAATGTCTACGAACAATTAGTGTTAATATCCTCTGACCTCCATTATCAATTCATCTACAAGATACATATCACTCATCGCATGAAGATCTGATACTCCCTCAGACATCAGTTGATATAATTGCGAACTATAGAACACATCAAATGCTTCCTTTACTGGAATATGCATTTCCTGTGCGTACAAGTTAATAATTCTCGCAAACTTCTTTTGCAGCAGGATTTTTCTAGTAATCTCATTAGAATCTGGTAATTTCTGATTCTTCATTAACTCCGTATACACATCAACAGGATTAACACCACGACGTTCAGCTTCCTGCTCAATGAAAAAGACATAAAACTCAGTCTTTTGTTTCTCTATACAATCAACATGTTCCTTAATTAATTTAAACAAATAGTCTGGCATCTTCCTTCTTCCTGCTTCCCAATCAGAAACAGTTCTATAAGGAATATCATATTTCTTGCAAAACTCAACTCGATTAAGTCCCATAGCCAAGCGCAAAGATTTCAAATTCTTATAATCTTCCATATTCTTATCTCCTTTGAGTACATAATACTCTCAATCGACGCATTGCGTCAATTAGGCGGCATAAAAATTCCCGCCTCATACGAAGCGGGAATGAAACTACATATAAATCAATACCAAGTATTACTTAGCGTACTCAGCGCCCTTGTCAAATGCAGCCATGTTACCAGGGATGAACTTGTGTCTTCTTTCTGGGAGGATCTCATAAAGAGCTGACTCAAATGTCTCTCTCTTGATGCATCCTGTTGCTGTAGCAAGGCATCCGATCATAGAGATAGTAGCGAAAGCCATGTTACCGAGCTCTGTAGCAATCTCAGAAGCTGGCATTGGGATAAACTTAATATCGTCTCTTGTTGGCTCATATGAGAACAAAGACGAATCGATAATAAGAATAGCACCTGGCTTCAAGTAAGACTCGAACTTCTCAGCTGAAGGCTGATTCAAGCATACAACTACATCAGCGTAGTTAACTACAGGAGAACCGATAGCCTCATCTGAAATAACTACTGAACAGTTAGCTGTACCACCACGCATCTCAGGACCATAAGATGGGAACCAGGATACCTCGTGATCGTCGTAAAGAGCTGCCTCAGCAAGCATCTTACCTGCTGAAAGGATACCCTGACCACCAAAACCTGCAAGAATTACGGAAAAGTCTACCATATTAAGCCTCCTCCTTCTTTGTAAGGTTATTTACGTCGATGTCAGCGCCCTTGAAGCATCCCAAAGGATACTGAGGAATCATCTTCTCCTTAAGCCACTCCATAGCTTCAACAGGCTCCTTACCCCAGTTAGTTGGGCAAGTTGAAAGGAACTCTACCATTGTGAAACCAAGACCAGCCATCTGGATCTGAAGAGCCTTCTTAACAGCCTTCTTAGCAGCCTGAATATTCTTATAGTCTGTAAGGCATACACGCTCTACATAAACAGCACCAGTAAGGTTAGAGATAAGCTCTGATACGTTAATTGGGTAACCCTGGTAAGAAGCATCACGACCAAATGGTGATGTTGTTGTTACCTGGCCCAAAAGTGTTGTAGGAGCCATCTGACCTGATGTCATACCGTAAACAGCATTGTTTACGAAGAAAGTTGTGATCTTCTCTCCTCTTGCAGCTGCGTGAATAATCTCAGCAGTACCGATAGAAGCGAGGTCACCGTCACCCTGATATGTGAATACAACCTTATCCTTCAAAGAACGCTTGATACCTGTAGCAACAGCTGGAGCTCTACCGTGAGCAGCCTGTACTGCATCACATGCAAAATAATCGTAGCTGTTATAAGTACATCCTACAGAAGCTACAGAAACTGTGTTCTCAAGGATACCAAGTTCTACCATAGACTCAGCGATAATTCTGTGAATGATACCGTGAGTACATCCAGGACAGTAATGAAAAGGCTTATCTGTAAGACCCTTTGTTGGTTCAAATACAACTGCCATTATACGTTACCTCCTTCGCGAATCTTAATAATCTCATCAAGGATTTCCTTCTGAGATGGCAAGTTACCACCGTTTCTTCCGAAGAAGTGAACTGGCTTTTTGCCAAGTACAGCAAGCTTAACATCCTCAATCATCTGGCCCTGTGAAAGCTCAACATCAAGGAAAGCCTTAACATTTGCCTTATCAGCAACCTCAGAAATAACCTTAGATGGGAATGGCCAAAGTGTGATAGGACGAATCATACCAACCTTGATACCCATTTCAGCAGCCTGCTTAATAACGTTCTTACAAATACGTGAGCATGTGCTGTAAGCAATAAGAACTACTTCAGCATCATCTGTGCCGATTTCCTCGTAACGAACTTCGTTCTCCTCAATGTACTTGTACTTAGCAGAAAGCTCATTATTCTTAGCTTCAAGATCATCTGGATCAATGTAGATAGATGTAACTGTGTTATGGAAATCTCTTCCATTTCTACCTGAAGCAGCCCATGGCTTCTCTACCTTAACGATAGGCTCCTCATCACGGAAAGCAACTGGCTCCATCATCTGGCCCAATGTACCATCACCCATAATCATTGCGAGCATTCTGTACTTATCAGCGAGGTTAAATGCCTCAACTGTCATCTCGTAAAGCTCCTGAACAGAAGCTGGTGCGATAACGATATTTCTATAGTCACCGTGTCCACCACCCTTTGTTGCCTGGAAGTAGTCGCTCTGAGCTGGGAGAATACCACCAAGACCAGGGCCTGCTCTAACGATATTAACTACAACTGCTGGAAGCTCAGCACCAGCGATGTAAGAAATACCCTCCTGCTTCAAAGAAATTCCAGGAGAAGATGAAGATGTCATTGCTCTGCAACCTGCAGCAGCAGCACCGTATACCATGTTAATAGCTGAAACCTCAGACTCAGCCTGTACGAAATTACCACCGATCTGAACCATCTTCTTAGCCATGTAATGCATAACTTCAGTCTGTGGTGTAATAGGATAACCAAAGTAGTTTCTGCAGCCAGCACGGAGTGCAGCCTCAGCGATTACTTCGTTTCCCTTCATCAAAACTCTTTTCTGTGCCATACCAAATTACCTCTCAACCTTAATTACGGAATCTGGACACTGAACAGCGCAGAAAGCACATCCGATACAAGCGCTCATATCTGCGCAAGATACTGGGTGATAACCCTTGCTGTTTAAGCGGTCCTTATCAAGCTGAAGGATTTTCTTTGGGCATGCGTTTACGCAAAGGCTACAGCCCTTACACAAATCATCTCTAAATGTTAAGTTTGCCATAAATATAAAACCCCTTTTTATAGTTACGCCACATTATATTGCATTTTGCAAAAAAATACACCCCAATTATTCAATCGGGGTGTATCTATTAATTTTCAATAAAAAACTTAATCGTTATTACTGAATCTTGTTACCACACTCTGGGCAGAACTTACCAAGAACGCCATCAGCTGGCTTAAATCCACAGTTTGGACAAGCTGTTGGAGCTGCTGCTGGAGCTGGTGAACCGCACTCAGAACAGAACTTACCTGTGTTTACTGCACCACATGAGCATGTCCATCCTGCTGCAGCTGCTGGAGCTGGCTGTGGCTGACCACACTGTGAACAGAACTTACCTGTGTTTACTGCACCGCATGAGCAAGTCCATCCTGCTGCTGCAGCTGCTGGAGCTGCTGCCTGCTGCTGAGCCTGCATCTGCTGCTGCTGACCTAAGAAATTGAATGCTGCAGCTGTACCGCCCTGAGCACCTGCTGCGCCCTGCATCATACCAAGACCCATGAAGCCGTTAACTGCGCCGTTTGCATTAGCACCAGCTGCCTTCATAGCCTCTGTCTGACCAAGAACAGCCTGAGCTGCGAGAGCAGAAGGATCTGCTGCATACATCTTAGCGTTATCAACATCCTCAATTCTCTGACGAGACTTGTCATCAGGTGTAATACCACCGATAGCAACTGTCTCTACAACGATACCACGCTTCTGGAGCCACTCCTGATCGAGCTCATCCTGCATGTACTTTCTAAGTCTGCCCTGCTCTGTAGGGAGATTAGCGAACATGATCTTATCCTGACCACCGCACTTATTAAGTACCTCAGAGAAGTTATCAAGGAACTCAACTCTTGGCTGCTTAGGATCTGCTGGAGTTCCCATGAACTCTGCACATGTCATTACAGAAGCTACGTTACCACACTGTGTCTTAAAGAATGTGATAGGATCCTGAATCTTATATGAGAACATACCGTTAAGACGGATGTAGATATTTCTGTACTCTGGATCATTATATGGAAGAGCTGAAGGTGTACCGAACTTCTGGTTACGAATCTCAAGCATGTTTACAAAGTAAACTCTCTGCTGCTTTGTGATCTCACCACCAGCCTGCATACGCTGCCAAGCTTCCTTAACGATTGCCTTAGCATTATCAAGGAACTTACCCTCACTGAATACAGAAGGTGAAGATGATGAATCCCACTGATAGTAACCAGGCTCTGTTGTGAAGTCGATTACCTGACCACCATCTACGAGGAGAAGTGCTGTTCCCTCTGGTACTGCGATAACAGAACCATTTGTAATAACCTCTGAATCACCAAGGTTCTTACCATTTGAAGTAGACTTTCTAGCTGCGCCTCTTCTAACAAGAATCTCCTGTCCAAGAGAGTCACATGTAAAGAACTCCTTGTACTGGTCCTTAATTGTTGTTTCAATAGCTGTTCCAGCAACGTTAGCTACGTTAGCAGCTGCGCCACCGAGAGCACCCTTAACAAGACTAATTAAACCCATTTCGAATATCCTCCAAATAATTTAATTACAGAATTTCTGCCACCACAATTTTATCAAAAGAAATATACAGTTACAACAATCCAACCATCACTGTTAACACTTCGTTAACTCATAAAAAACTCGAAATAAGAATCTCTATTCCGATGCCTACGAGAATTAAACCACCAAAAATAGATGCCTTGGATGCAAGCTTAGTTCCAAGCTTACGTCCAACGAACAAACCAATAACGCAAATAGCAAATGTTACGACACCGATAATGATTGTACTTACCAAAGCATTTTTTAAATTATAGTCAGAAATTGTAAATCCAACTGACAAAGCATCGATAGATGTAGCAACACCCTGAACCATTAAAGACTTAAATCCAATATCTGCCTTTACCTCTTCTTCATCGCCCTTTATACCTTCAATAATCATCTTTCCACCAATGAAAAGAAGAAGACCAAATGCAATCCAAGGAATTACTGGCTGAACCTTCTGGAATTTCTCTGCAACTGAATGAACCAAAATCCATCCGATCATTGGCATCGCAAACTGAAATATAGCAAAAACACCAGCAATTTTAAGTAAAGTTGTTTTCTTCATATCAGGGAAATTAAGTCCGTTTGCAAGAGAAACCGAAAAGGCATCCATGGCAAGACCTACACCCAAAAGAACACTTTGTAGAATAAAAGCAAAAACTGTACCCATTAAAAACTCCTATATTTTAAGGATAAAAAAGTCCCTGCCTGATAAGACAGGGACTTGTAATTACATTTCATAAAGATTAAAGCTGATAGAAACCAACCTTCTTATATACCTTACGGAGAGTCTTGTTAGCCATGTAAGCTGCCTTCTCAGCACCCTCTGCGTATACCTGATTGAGGTAAGCCTTATCCTTAATAAGACGATTTGCTTCCTCACGGATTGGACGGAGATGCTCAATTACAGCCTCACCTACTACTGGCTTAAACTTGCCGTAGCCCTGGCCCTCGAACTCCTTCTCAATCTCTTCGAATGTCTTACCTGTAATTGTTGAGTAGATATTCATGAGGTTAGCTACGCCTGGCTTATTCTCCTTGTCGTAGCGAACTGGATTCTCTGTATCAGAATCTGTAATGGCTCTCTTAAACTTCTTAGCAATAACATCTGGCTCATCCATAATGAATACGCATCCCTCAGGGATAGACTTACTCATCTTGTCGCCTGGTGTTGTAAGACCATAGATACGAGCACCTGTCTTAGCGATAAATGGCTCTGGAATCTTAAATACATCACCATAGATGCTGTTGAATCTCTGAGCGATATCACGTGTAATCTCAACGTGCTGCTTCTGATCCTCACCTACAGGTACATAGTCTGGCTGATAAAGAAGAATATCAGCAGCCATAAGTACAGGATATGTGAAAAGGCCTGCATTGATGTTATCGGCGTGCTTTTCTGACTTGTCCTTGAACTGAGTCATACGTGAAAGTTCACCGAACATTGTGTAGCAGTTAAGAACCCATGCAAGCTGAGCATGAGCTGGAACGTGTGACTGAAGGAAGAGTGTGTTCTGCTCTGGATCAAGACCACAAGCGATATACTGCGCAAGCTGATTCAAAGAACGTCTTCTAAGTTCAGCAGGGTCCTGACGTACTGTGATAGTGTGCTGGTCAGCCATGAAATAAAAACACTCGTAATCGTTTACACGGTCAGCCCAGTTCTTGATAGCTCCAAGATAATTACCAAGGTGAAGATCACCACTTGGCTGAATTCCGGATAACATTCTCTTCTTTGGTTGCTCGTCCATATTAAAAATCCTTTCGGCATAAGTACAAAATTCTCCGAGTATTTTAACATAAACAATTATTTTATGTGTACCCTTTTTAAATAAGCCAAAAGCGCTCGTAAAAAAACAACATAAAAAATCTCCGCTTCTTCGAAAAGAAACGGAGACACAAACCTTAACTCACAAGGTATTATCGATTACTTATTTGCTGGCATGTACTTTGCAAGATATGCCTGATATGCCATTTCACTTGCCTTATCACGTCTCTGCTTAAAGTCGTGCATATAAGATCCACTTACTCTGTTATCAGCAGTAAATCTATAAACGATAGCAGCAACGTTAGTAGCATGCTCTGCGATTCTGCCACAGCTATAAAGGATGTCGTTAAATACGAAGCCCTGCTCTGCAGTACAGATACCCTGAGAAAGTCTTTCTACGTGAGATGTCTTGAACTCATCGCACATCTCGTTAATTACGATTCGAAGCTGAGCAATATACATTGCATCAGCAATTGTATTTGTACGATAGCATGAGATAGCCATTGTATAAACTTCCTGTACAGCAGGAATAAGCTTTGAAAGTTCAGCCAAAGCTGCATCTGAGAAATGAATATCCTTCTGCTTAAGTTCTTCAGTTGACTTTGCAATATAAGATGCGTGGTCACCGATACGCTCGAATTCTCCGATTGCCTGAAGCATCTTTGAAGACTTGTTCTTATCCATTTCGGAAAGATGCTGTGAAGTAGAAAGCTTCATAAGGAAAGCACCGATTCTATCCTCGTATGTATCAATCTTGTCCTCATTCTTGATAATGAAGTCAAATGACTCAGTATCAAATCCTTCCTGGAGCATCTTTGTTGCTGTGTTAAGTCCGTTCTCAACGCGGTTAACCATCTTGGTCATCATGATAGAACACTCGTTGATAGCGATAGATGGAGTAAGCATGATTCTTTCATCAAGTACAAACTCCTGATCCTCGGCAGCGTCCTTTACGATCCATCTTGCCAAAGCCTCGAGCTGCTTCATGAATGGGAAGAAAATAATTGTATTAACTACATTAAAGATTGTATGGAAAATAGCGATTCCAAAAATATTTACAGGAGTATTCATGAATGGGAAGTGGAAAATAAGGTTAAGGCCATAGAAACCACAAAGCCATACGAAAGTACCCATTACCTTAACTGCAACGTGAATTACTGTAACTCTCTTCGCATTACGGTTAACACCAAAAGAAGAAAGGATTGCTGTAGCACAAGTACCGATATTGGCACCCATGATAATTGGGATTGCCATCGCCCATGTGATATGTCCTGTCATAGACATACTCTGGAGAATACCGATTGATGCAGCTGAACTCTGGATAACACCAGTTACGATTGTACCTGCAAGAACACCAAGAAGTGGGTTATTAAATGCTGTAAGAAGCTGAGTGAACTCTTCCATCTCACGAAGAGGTTCCATTGAAGATGACATCATTGTCATACCAGTCATAAGAACGGCGAAACCAACGAGCATCTGTCCGATATCCTTAGTACGCTGCTTCTTAACTGCCATCAGGAGGATGATACCAATAAGAGCAAAAATCAAAGAGAAATTCTTAGGTGACAGGAGACTAATAAAAATGTTGTCACTCTCGATACCAGTCAAAGACAGGATCCATGCAGTAAGTGTAGTACCGATATCTGAACCGAAGATAACACCAATTGTCTGACCCAAGTCCATAATGCCTGAGTTAACAAAACCTACAAGCATTACTGTCATCGCTGATGAAGACTGAATTGCGATTGTGATTACTGCACCGATACCAAGTCCAGCGAATGGATTCTCAGTTGCCTTACGGAGAAGCTTCTCAAGTTTACCACCTGCGGTCTTCTTAAGTGCCTCAGAAAGGACAGTCATACCATACATAAAGAAAGCAAGACCGCCAAGAAGTTTAATAAAATCTAAAATAGTCACTTTTTAAGTACCTTCTATCTGAATCTATCCAATTCAAGTATATGTCGTAATAATATAACTATGTAAAAGGTTTGTAAAATGCACGTAAAGCCTTAAAATAGACGTTCGTCTATATATGAAATATATCTTTTTTCAAAATTAAAAATCGAACAAAATGCGCCAAGAGTGCTTATATAACTTGCTTTCGAAGATTTTTACAATACTCGTTTTTATAAATAGTCAAAAGCATTTTCTATCTAAAAAATATTTTTTCCATGTAAACAAAAAACAGGTCGCCTCAATATTGAGACGACCTGCCATATTATTAGTCAAAATCAAATTACTTGATGATTGCCTTCTTAAATACCTTCTTACCCTTACGGAGCTTGATTCCGTTAGTAAGCTGCTCCTTAGTTACCATAGCACCGAAGCCTTCAACCTTCTCGCCGTCGATTGTAACACCGCCCTGCTCGATGAGTCTCTTTGCTTCACCCTTGGACTTAGCAACCTGCATAATTACCATAAGGTCTGCTACGTTAAGTCCCTCTGCTGGAACATCAGAATCGCTAAGCTCTGTAGTAGGCATGTTTGAATCATCACCGCCACCAAGGAAGAGTGAGTGTGAAGCCTCACGAGCCTTAGTTGCTTCCTCTTCACCATGAACGAGTTTTGTAAGTTCGTAAGCAAGAATTTCCTTCTTCTCGTTGATTCTTGAATCTTCCCAAGCTTCCATAGCCTTAATCTCATCGAGAGAGATGAATGTAAGCATCTTGATGCACTTCATAACATCCTGGTCACTTACGTTTCTCCAGTACTGGAAGAACTCGTATGGAGATGTCTTATTAGGATCGAGCCATACAGCACCCTTTGCTGTCTTACCCATCTTCTTACCTTCGCTATTAAGAAGAAGTGTAATTGTCATAGCGTATGCATCCTCGCCCTTCTTCTTACGGATAAGCTCAGTACCAGCGAGCATGTTACTCCACTGATCGTTACCACCGAACTCCATGTTACATCCGTAAGTCTCGTGGAGATAGTAGAAGTCATAAGCCTGCATGATCATGTAGTTAAACTCGAGGAATGAAAGACCATTCTCCATTCTCTGCTTGTAACACTCAGCACGAAGCATGTTGTTAACTGAGAAGCATGCACCAACCTCACGAAGTACATCGATGTAGTTGAGCTTTAAGAGCCAGTCAGCGTTATTAACTGCGATAGCCTTACCATCTGAAAAATCGATGAATCTCTCCATCTGCTTCTTGAAGCACTCACAGTTGTGCTCAATTGT
Source organism: Saccharofermentans sp. (assembly GCA_045639635.1). GTDB lineage: Bacteria > Bacillota > Clostridia > Saccharofermentanales > Saccharofermentanaceae > Saccharofermentans. The sequence goes on from JAZUDM010000020.1 coordinate 11,037, forward strand.
CTCAGGTGTAAGCATTGAACGCATATCAGATCTTCCTGATGGATCACCGATATAACCTGTACCACCACCAAGAAGTACAACTGGCTTATTACCAGCCATCTGAAGTCTCTTCATAAGGCACAAAGCCATGAAGTGACCTACGTGAAGTGAATCTGCAGTTGGATCGAATCCAATGTAGAACTTAGCTCCACCGTTGTTAATAAGTTCTCTGATTTCAGCCTCGTCAGTAACCTGAGCAATAAGGCCTCTTTCCTGAAGTTCCTCGTAAATACCCATTGTTATTTCCTCCTAATTGTTTGCAATAAAAAACTCCGCCTTCCCTAGAATTAGAGAAAACAGAGGACGAATTATCGTGGTACCACCTCATGTTCGAATTCCCCTCACGAAGAATTCCTCACGATGTATAAACATCTGCGCTATAACGTGCGCTCACGACTTACCCTACTATTAGTTCAGGCAGCTGCTCCGGAATGTATTCATTAATCTTAGTGCTATGTCCTTACACCAGCCGGACACTCTCTATGCGTCACTTAAGAAAAACTACTTGTTTCCTTCAAAGCATTTAGAAAACGTGCCTTTAATTATAATAGAAATATCTTTAAATGCAATTCCTATTTACTTTAGCGCCTCATTCAGGCTTCCTGATCTAAATCCCTTAGGGTCAACGATTACTTCATTAAATCCTAATGCCTTGAGTTTTGTTTCAACCTTTGAAAACAGCACCTCGTCTTTAAACCTATCGATTTCGTTTAAAAGAACTTCGATTTTTGCCTGAAGGCCATCCTTCTCATACGCTCTTACTCTGAACTGAGAAAAGCCCAAGTCCATCAGGAACTGCTCGCCTTCTTCTACCATCTTAAGTTTCTCTCGGGTAATAACTTCGCCATAAGGAATTCTGCTTGAAAGGCACGCGAAAGAAGGCTTATTCCATGTAGGAATATCAAAGTGCTTCGAAAGCATTCTGATGTCATTCTTGGTAAACCCAATTTTTCTAAGAGGGCTAATGATTTCCAATTCTTTAATAGCTCTGTGTCCTGGTCTATAGTCAGAATCGTCATCTAAGTTAGATCCTTCAACCACTGCCTTAAAACCGTTACTTAAAGCCCAGTCCTTCATGGTAGAAAAGAGTGCCTTTTTACATATATAGCATCTGTCTGGAGGATTACTTGTAAAGCCTTCGATTAAAAGTTCATCGATAGTAATAATCTTCTGGTTTACACCATAATTTGAGCAAAACTCCTGAGACTCATTAAGGTCTCTTTCCGGAAAAGAATTAATAGCAGACGTTACTGCAATAACGGAATCTTTATTCTCGCTAAATGCATCTTTACAGGCATATAAAAGGAACGCAGAATCAACGCCACTTGAAAATGCAACTGCAATGCTTTCAAGTGACAAAAGATATGCTTTAAGTTCTTCGTATTTTGCTAATAATTCTTCCATGGTTTTACTTTACTTCTACTGCCTCTAATACCTTTGAAATGCTGTCGTGGAACACTAAGTCCGCTCTGCTATCTGCTGGTGTTGCCTGCTTATTAATTACAACCAGATACTTACCTCTAAATGCGTGCGCCAGAGAAGCTGCAGGATTTACAACAAGTGATGTGCCTCCGATAATCAGGCACTCCGCATTATTAATAAGCTTAACCGAATTATCCCATGCCTTATCTGGCAAAGACTCACCATACAAAGTAACGTCTGGTCTTATTAAACCACCACAAAGTTTACAGTGTGGAACAGATTCTTCAGTATTTGTGAAAATATAATCAGCAGGATATTTCTTATGGCATCTGTCGCAGTAATTACGAAGAGTTGAACCATGAATCTCCTGTACATTAATGCTTCCTGCCTTCTGGTGAAGACCATCGATATTCTGAGTAATAATGCCATCAAGTTTTCCCTTTGCTTCAAGCTCCGATAGCTTAATATGAGCCTTATTAGGTTCAATGCCATCTACGTTTAACTTCTGGCGATAGAACTCATAGAAAACCTTGGACTCATACTTAAGGCAGTCGTTACTTAAAAGATATTCAGGAGTATATTCTTCAAACTGAACATCGTGCTGATTATAAAGACCATCCTTTGATCTAAAGTCCGGGATGCCGCTCTCTGTAGATACGCCAGCACCTCCGAAGAAAACAGTAGACTTGGAGTTATTGATAATTGTATTTAGTAATTCAATCTTCTCTTCAAAAGATGCATTCAACATATAAATTTCCTCCCAAACTTCTTTCTTCGAGTATAACACTTTTAGCAGGCATCAAAAACGGGCCATCCATAAGGACAGCCCGTAAGTTATCGAAAACTATTTATTAATTAAACATCAAGCTTCATGTCACCGTACTTGATCCAGCCCATCTTTCTCATGAACTCTGAAATACCAAGTGTAAGTGCTGCTGGGAGAATGAAATACATAAGCAAAATCTCACCAACGATTGCCCATGCTGGAAGAGTTGTTACTTCCATCATTGTTGTGAATGTTGAGATAGGACCAACAAGACCTGCTGTACCCATACCTGAACCTACAGCGTTACTCTGCATATGGAATACCATTGTTGAGATAGGTCCAAGAATTGCTGATGCAATGATTGCTGGAAGCCATACTCTTGGGTTCTTAATGATGTTTGGCATCTGGAGCATTGAAGTTCCAAGACCCTGAGCAAGAAGACCATCCATCTTATTCTCACGATATGAGATAACAGCAAAACCAACCATGTTACAGCAGCATCCAATTGTAGCTGCACCTGCTGTAATTCCGTTAAGTCCAAGACCTACACCGATTGCTGCAGAAGAAATAGGAAGTGTAAGGAAGATACCCATAAGAACACTTACGATAACACCCATTGCGAAAGGTGCCTGCTCTGTACCCCAGTTAACCATGCTTCCAAGCCAGCTCATGAATGCTGATACATAAGGACCAAAAGCGATACCTACTGCACCACCTGCCATGATTGTACAAAGAGGAGTTACGATAATATCAACCTTAGTCTTACCAGAAACCAAGTGGCCAATATAGATACCTACGATAGCTGCAACGAATGCACCTAGAGGCTCACCTGGAGATGCGAGTTCAACAAGCTTTGTCTCTGCGTTAAAAAGCGACATTGCAGTAAAAAGCTTTGCGTAAGAACCGATCATACCGCATACAGCAGCAGAGATTGTTACAAGTGGTGTTTCCTTAAACTTAATTGCAACACCAAGACCGATACCTGCACCCATAAGGCACTGACACATCTTACCGATAAGAACGATAAATGTTCCAATTGTACCTGGGATATAACCACCGATTGTTCCAACGATAGTACCGATAATCAAAGTACAGAAAAGACCTGTGGCCATACCTGAAAGACCATCAATAAAGATTTTCTTCATGAGTGCTCCGAAAGCAGTACCCTTCTTAGATTCATTCTTCTTATTTTTTGCCATAAGAATAACCCCTCCGATCAATTATTCACATTAATCAACTCGTGTTGAATCGAATTATACTTAAAGAGGTCTCTTTTGCAATGAAATAAAAGTACATGAAAGCAAAACAAATAATGCTTTTATTTGTTTTGAAAATAAATATCAGTAAATCTGCCTTTAAATGAAAATCAACCTAACAAAACAAAGGGCTTTTAGAGCATAAATGCATGTGTATATGCTTTACCTACATTGTCGCTGTCTGTAACTGAAAAATACACATACTTAACGTCTTTTGGAAGCTTGATTTTGGCTTCAGTTACAAGGCCGCCTTCCTTGTCGTAAATTACTTTCGAAGACTTTGGTGTGATATGCATTGTAATTCTTTTTGCAGGTGTAGTCTCGATATAAGCAAGGCCATCTTTAAACTCAAGACGCTTAATTGTAGGTCCTGTGGAAGCATAGAACTTCCCTTCTTCCAAAGCCTTTATTACGCTCTCGTAATTAAGCTCATCTGCAATTACCATTGTCCATGCTCCAAAAGAATCTGAAAGCGGATCTGACAATTCTTTTTTATTGTGGTTATCGTCAGCGCCGTGGCAATACATAAATGTGCCCTGACGCATAAAGCTGTCGTACAAAGGCATGTTCTCTGCGTAATCACTGATTACCATGGAACCTGTATTAAAAATCTCCATGCTCCAGAAATTTTTAAGCTTAAGCACGTCCTTATAAGACTGCATAGACCAGCATGGGTGGTTAAGGCTTACAAGATAACCATTATCGTTTGCAGCATTAATAAAGCGCTGTATATAACCTCTTCTGAACTTACGTCTGCCGATTCTTCCAAAATGTGGGGCCTTCATCTGCTTATCAAGAGGCATATATTTTGCATAGAAAGGATCGTATGCAACGATACCAACGTTATCCTTATCCCTGGCGATGAGATTAATATGAATCTCAGGCTTTGTCTTATCGTAAACACAAAGCTTGGATGGTCTAATATATGCTTCGTAACCTGTAAGCATAAGGAAATCATCTGAAGTTAAATCGTTATGGCTACAAGGATATTCGTGGTCAGTAATTGAAAGGATGCTATAGCCCTTTTCCTTATAAATTCTCTTCAATTCTGCTGGTTCAAGCTTGCCGTCAGACAAAACTGAATGTGAGTGAAGATTCGCCTTAAACTGCTTCGAATTCTTTGTAATAAACTCCATCTTATTTCCCCTAGTTAAAGTGGTCTGAATCTATAGTAAGCACCACCTGCTACCATACCGCCTCTGTGGGAAGCAATCTCGCTCATAGTTACAAGCTGATATCCTTCCTCAACAAGCGCAGGAATTATAACAAGAGCAGCATCAACTGTCGATACGTGAATATCGTGCATAAGAACGATATCACCATCGTAAACAACACCAACAACGTGGTCGATTGTGCTTTCACTATCGTGTGTTGCCCAGTCCTCTGTATCGATATTCCAAAGAACCAGAGGAACATTAATTACGCTTCTGACTCTGTCGTTAAAAGAACCATAAGGTGGTCTTAAAACAGTTGTATGGTGGCCTGTCGCCTCAAAGATTATCTTATCCACATCGAAGAACTGATCGTTAATCTCGCTTACGCTTAATGTGGCAAGATCAGCGTGACCTGCAGTATGACTTCCAACCTCGCATCCTATGAAATCAGCACGTCTTATAGTATCTCTATAGTTTACTGCGTTATATCCAACAACAAAGAAAGTGGCAGCCTGGCCATAGCGCTCGAGGCAGTCCAGAATTTCATTAGTCCTCTCACCTGGGCCATCGTCGAAAGTAAGTGCAATCATTGGGCGGTCCCAGTAGATAACACGACCATCGTCGTAAGTCCCCCTTGTGACATGGCACTCCTCGCAAAGATTAATAAAAGCAGGAGTATTGATATACCACTTAAATGCCTTGTTACGATTAAAAGAAGGATTATTCTCGCTTAAAACCTGAAGTCGTACTGCATCAGGTGAACCTGGAATTCCATTTCCAGCAGAGATTACTCTTGCCACGAACTCCTTACCGTTATCAGTACTATTTAAAACCTCAGTCGAAAAGAAAACCTGATGCGCTGCATCGATTCCAGTGATTTCTCCAGAAGCCAGTCTGGACTTTAAAACATCAGTACGTTCTTCTGGAGGAATAGATCCTGTCATCGCGATAAACAAAGTATCTACAAACCTTGAAGCATCGATTTCAGTATCGGAGTAAACGCTTTTACTGCATGTCAAAGGTATCAGCACAACAATAGCTGATACAAGGAAAAGCGCTATGAATCTCTTTAAAGAATTCTTCATATAAATACCCCACTGATATTTGCTTATATTCTTACACAAATTCAGTGGGGAAATATGACACTATTCTAACAAAAGTGAGGTAATTACTATCAGAACAAACCGAGCAGATGCTGCATAAGCAGACTCACACCAGCAATTCCAACCCAGCAACAGAATCCCATAACGAGAGGTTTGCCACCAGTCTTAATAAGTTTAATCACATTAGTATTAAGGCCAATCGCTGACATTGCAAGGACAATAAAGAACTTACTTAAAGTCTTAATTGGTGCAAATAAGGATGCACTTACACCAAGTGAAGTTGCAATCGTTGTAATTACAGAAGCTGCGATGAAATACAAAATAAAGAATGGAAAAATCTTTTTAATGCTGACTTTGGTTCCTGCACCGCCAGCCTTCTTTTCGTTATGTGTTCTTATAAGAGCTAACACAAGTGTAATTGGGATGATTGCAAGAGTTCTTGTAAGCTTAACTGTAACAGCTGTATCGAGAGTCGCTGTACCAAGATTCCACATCGAACCCAATGAATTTTCCAAGAGTTGGAAAAATCAAAACCGATTATAAACCCGTAATAATCAGATATCAAACATCTCGTGGAGTATCATTTTGCCAGACTTAGTTCTGAAAACATTCTTATCTACAAGTCTTGCAGCTTCAACTGGTATTTCATCCTCATAGTTGTTAACCAGAAAATCTGCCTCAACAAGAATTCTAAAATCTATTCCATCAACTTTGGAATAAGAATGGTGATGACCAATTAAGAACTGAACACGCTCCGAAACTGCTTCATCAAATCCAAGAGAAGCTAATAACTCAGCTGCAATTGCGGGACCTTCCAACTCCTGAAGTTTACCGTGACACTTACCATCATACTTCTGCTCACAATAACGAATTCCGATGTCATGAGTTAAAGCAGCTGTTTCAAGGGTGAACATAGTATCACTATCAAGGCCTTCCAGTTCACCAATTAATTTTGCATAACTATGAACCTTACAAAAATGCTGAATGCGCTTTGGGTCATTGTTATAAAGCTTAATCATCTCGACGTGAAGTCTGTTCAGTAAATCCTTATCGTACATTTGTCAGATCACCTCACCTATTACATTAATAAGATCAGAAAATTTATTAATAAAAGGAACCTCATGGTCAATTGTTCCAAAACCATACGCAGCGTGAATGAATGGAAGACCTGCCTCACAGGTTGAATCGTAGTCGCCCTGAATGTCACCAACATACACTGCCTTATCGAGGTTATTGCGCTTAGTGACAAGAGCGATATTTTCCCCTTTTGAAAGGAAGTTATTACCATAGCACTCGATATCGTCGATTAATGAATCTTCCTTATTAATATCAATCTTAAAGTAATCAAGGAAAGCCTCAATGTAACCTGCCTGGCAGTTACTTACGATATAAAGGTTATAACCCATTTCGCGAAGTTTCTCTAAAGTCTCAATTACTTCTGGATAGAGAAAGCCACCGTTTTCACGAAGGTATTCGTTCTCGTATCCTTCGCAGGCAGCACGAAGAGCATTTCTCTCCTCGCCTTCCTTTGTATATGGGAACAAGAGATCTGCGATAACATCCATTGTCTTTCCCATAACGCCTTTTATATCATCCTGAGTAACAGACTCATTCACATAGCCAAATTCCTTAACCTTTATATCCCAGGATTTTGCAACATTCTCTGAACTATCCCAGATTGTGCCATCCATATCGAAAATAATTCCCTTTTTCATTTAGGTCTCCTGCTTCATATTAGAAATCGCGTCTTTAAGTTCGCGCGTAATTTCATCAATAGTTTTGTTATCCGGATTAATCACTTTTCCGAAATTAACTTCAACATTATACTTTTTAAACATACCCCATTTCAAATAATCAGGCATATTTGATTCTGCTGGCATAACGTCTCTTGTGCCCTTAATACAAACTGGCAGAATTGGAATAGAAGTCTCACGAGAAACCAGAGAAGCACCGTTTTTAAATTCATTTAAATTACCACTTCTGCTTCTTGTTCCTTCAGGGAAAACCAGAAGATAATCGAAATCAGTTTTAAGTAATTCTATGCTTCTATTAATGGCGCTCATGAAGTCACCACTTCTATCAACAGGAATTCCTCCGATTGCCTCAAAAATCTTCTTCTCACTATTAGTAGAATTACGTTCCTTTGCCATAAGGGTAATAAGCTTTGGAATATTCTTACCAAGCAAGGAAGACACAATAATACTATCCAAGTCACTCTCGTGATTAGGACAGATAATCACCTTGGAATTTAATGGCAGATTTGATAGCCCCGTGACCTTAAAGTTTGTCATGAACTTAATCATATTAAATAAGAACTTTAAGTACAGATTCGAGGTAAAACTTCTCTTTAAAGGATACCTGGATAAGTCCTCGTTAGTAGAAGTTTCCTTTGAATCAAGGCTACTACAAATATTCTTTACAGATCGGTGCTCGTAAATATGTTTTACGCTTAGTAAAAGTCCTTTACTCTCAGCAAGGCTTACTATTTCCATAGAGGCAAAACTGTCGCCACCAATTTCGAAGAAATCTTCAGTAATACCAACCTTTTTAAGATTTAAAACCTCAGCAAAAACTTCTGCTAATATCTTTTCGTTTTTGCTTGTTGGAGGAATATACGTATCTTCCTTATCAGCATGAATACTTTCCCAATCTGGTAAAGGCAGATCCTTACGTGAAATCTTGCCACTTGGAGTCATTGGCATCGTATCTATTCTTATAAATAGATTTGGCACCATGTAAGAAGGAAGTTTCGTCTTAAGATTCTGGCGAATTTCACTTTCAGAAATATCAATATCAGAAGTATAGTAACCAGCAAGAATTTGGTTCCCGCGTAAATCAGTAATTACACTTACAGCAGCATAGTTTATTCCACTTATGCCAAGCATTGAATTTTCAATCTCGCCTAATTCAATTCTTAAACCACGAAGTTTAATCTGACTGTCACGTCTTCCACAAAAATCGATTAATCCATCTGCTCTTCTGATTCCTAAATCCCCTGTTCGATACATTCTTAATGTACTATCAAATGGATCGCACACAAACTTTTCAGCAGTTAACTTCTCATTATTAATATATCCTCTTGTAACGCCATCGCCGCTAATACAAATCTCACCGATACTTCCTGTTGGAACGAGATTTAAATCTTCGTCCAGGATATAAATCCTGGTATTACCAATAGATCCTCCGATAGTTTTATCGCCATTAAACTCAGGCGCAACAGATGACCATACTGTAGTTTCTACAGGGCCATATACATTATGGATTTTTGCACTTGTTATATTCTTAAGATTAGTACATAAATCTAATGACAATTCCTCGCCACCAAGAATAATCGTATCGAGTTTTTTAAGATACTCCAAATTAGATTTATCCAGCATAAAACTACGCATCTTGGTTGGCGTAGTCTGAATAATTCCAATGTCATTTTTGGATATAAGTTCACTTACACCCTTTTGTGAAATTGCTTCACTATCTGATGCAAGATAAATCGTAATTCCGTTTAATAAAGCAAGAATACTTTCAGTAACAAAGATATCGAATACAGTATCTGTAACGGAAATAATTCCACGCTTGTTATCAGGTATAACCATACCCATAATATTAATACTGCTATCTGCTACATAGTTCATTACATTTCGATGAGTTACTATAGCGCCCTTTGGCTTTCCCGTAGAACCTGAAGTAAAGACAACATAGCATGAATCTTCAGGTTTTACCTTAACGCAGACCCTGTTAGAATTCTTATTAAAATCAAATACATCAAGATTAATCGCACCTTTTATTTCCATCTTAAGGCCTAAAGTCAGAACAACATCAGCATGAGTTTCATTAAACATGTAGTCAATTCTTTCCTTAGGAAAAGATGGAGATACAAACATATATGCAGCACCAGCCTTTGAAACAGCGAGCATGGCAACAACCATACGAGGATTTCTCTTAGAAATTATCGGCACGACACTATTAACCTTAACGCCTCTATTAATAAGTTCCATCGCCAGAACATCTGACATTGAATCGAGGTCGCCATAGGTATACGTAATTCCTTCAAAAACAAGCGCAACTTTATCTCTATAAATGGAAGCTACACTAAGAAATTTCTCGTGTACACTCTTGTTCTCAACATTTATAAGAGTGTCATTAAATTCTTCTGTTAAAAGAATCTTTTCTTCGTTTGGAATAATAGAGATATCTTCTAATCTGGTATTAACATCATTTACAAACTGACTAATAATCCACCTGATTCTGTTACTTAAAAGTTCCACCTCAAGAGCGTTTCTAAATGCGCTTTTCTGGTAATCAAAAGTAAAAGTGTACTCGTTATTACTATCACGATTATCTATATGTAAACATAGTGGAATCTCACTATAGTTATTGGGAAACCACATAGTTTTACCATCGAAATTAGTCTTACCGTTCTGGCAGCTCACCATAACGTTAAATAATCTTCTGGTACTATCCCCGTTCTCACGAATACATTTCAAAAGCTCTGTATGAGGGAATCTTTTGTGCCTATAACTTTCCCTATGAATTCCGGTAACTTTATTAAGGAGGTCAGAAACTACATCACACTCACCAGCATTAAAAGAAATAGGAATTGTTGAAATCATTACGCCTGCTGTTTCTTTTTCCTTATGCGTTGTTCTTCCAAGAACTGGAACTCCGATAGTAACGCTTTTGTTTTCCTTATTTATTCTTGAAAGATAAAAGAGCATAGCGGCTTCAGCTATTACCGAAAGCGATGTCTTATATTCTTCGCAGAATTTATCGATTTTGGATGACAATTCAGAACCAGTAAAATCCACTAATCTTGAAGAAGCGATATCCTCTATTGAATTAGAATAATCATTAATCTTTCCACAATCAGAAAAGTCTTTATAGTTATTTATCCAGTATTCCCTGTCAGCATTAAAATTTTCTGACTCAAGATACTCTTTTTCCTTTTTAAGATAGTCCGTATAAGAACATACTTCAAAAGAAGAAGCGTCTACATGAGAAGATTCATTTAAAGCAGAAATAAAATAATTAAAATCATCTGCAAGAACACTAAATGTCCATGCATCCGAAATAAGATGACTAATGGACAGGATAATTCCAGATTTATCCTCTACTTCAAAAACGGTCATCTTATACATTGGACTTCCGTCTGTCTCAAAAGTCATATTAGAAAGACTCTGGGCATAATCATCAAAAGAAGAAAAGGAATCAAATTTAATAAACTCTGGGCTAGCATAATCATGGGTTACATACTGATATGTACTACCATCTTTATTTAAGAATCTTGTTCTTAATGCTTCCTGCTTCTTTATAACAAATTCAGAAACATCAATTAAAAGATCCTTATCCCAGATTTTATTAAATATAACAGCACCACAAAGTGTAGCTACACTTGTACCCATATAAAAGCGCTGCAGGTTAAGAATATTTTTCTGGGCATTTGTAAGTTCAAACAAATCCATTTCGGTTTCCTATCTACAAATTATTTGTAGAAATTCTATCTCATTTCTTCTATATGCTCCCAAACGGGAGGGAAAATTTTACGTAACAATGTTACAAACGCTTATATCAAAGGGCTTTTGACATAGTAACGCACTCGAAGACACCGCTTTGAATAACATTAGAATCTTCAAGAATATACCCTGATTTCTCGTAAAATTTCACTGTTTCAACGCGGCTGTCGATATGAATTCCCTTATAACCAAGCTCCTTAATCCACTTCTCTGCCTCTGAAATTACAAAAGAGCCAAGTCCGTTTTTACGATATTCTGGAAGCACGACAACGCGTCCTATTGTAACTACCTCACCTGAGATTTCATAGAATCTACAGGTAGCAACAGGATACCCGTCATCCAAAATAACGATGTATTTTGTACCATCAGTATCGTGCACATCGAATTCTTCACGAAGAGAAATCTTGTGCTGGCGGTTCATGCCTTCGATTCGAACTGAATAAGCTCCAGCTCTTGCCCACTCCTCTTCTGCTCTTAAAACTTCAAACTTAGAAAAATCCATATTCTTATCCAAAAACGCTATTTTTTATTTCTTCGCCATTAATATGACGCTTAATATTCTCGCAGGCTATGTCACAAATAAGATCATCTGTCTTATCGAGCTGACCAAACGCAGCACCAGTTGTATGTGGTGTGATCATGGCGCGTGGATTCTCCCAAAGCGGATGATTTACAGGAAGTGGCTCAGGGTTAGTAACATCAAGTGCTGCTCCCCATAAGTGGCCATCATTTAAAACTTCATTTAATGCATCGCAGTCAATAAAGTTACCACGACCAACATTCACGATAACGCCGTCCTTTTTAACCATGCGAAGACGTCTTTCATCAAAATATCCACGTGAATCATCTGAATTTGGCATGCAGCAGACAATATAATCCACTTCACCTAAATGCTTTTCAGCATCTTCCAAAGTACAAAGCTCGTTAAAGTAAGGACGATTCCTGGAAGTATTTCTACAAACACCTATTGTATAAGCATTAAATCCCTGAAGTCTTTTTGCTACGCTTCCGCCAATATCGCCTGCACCATAAATCAAAACACGCGCACCATCTAGTGACTTTAATGCGCCGCCTCTTTTCCAGATTTTTTGAAGCTGCTGGTTATGGTAATACATAAAATTAAGACTTGTTGAAAGCATCATGCCAACAACAAACTGAGACATAATTAATCCATATGCGCCGCTTGCATTAGCAAGAGTAATCGAATCCTTTGGGAACTCTTTGTCACTACATGTATACTGGTCAGTACCTGCCCATGTCATCTGAATGAGTTTAAGATTTGGACAGTCAGTTTCTGGATTTAAAATCATCTCAATTGGTGGCTGACCGACAATAATTTCTGCCTTTAAAAGAGCATCCTTCAAAATAGATTCATCCACACCTCTTGGAAGAACTATAGTTTCAAATCCTTCCGCTACTTTAGTCATTTTCTCGATATGCTCAGGGCAAAAAGGTTCAGTGATTAATAACGTTCTCATTTTCTATATCTCCATAAACTTATTCGCTACTATTGTACCATTTTTACGTCTTAATTTACGGCAAGAAAAAAACCAGGTGTTGCCACCTGGTTTATAAGGTTTTAAGTTATTACGACTTTTAGAGCAATGGTGTCTCGTTATACTGTGTTCTGTCACTCTTCGTAATATGGATAAACATATTATGGAGAAGGTTAACACTTGAGAGGATAACTTCACCCTGATGGAGTTTACGAACGTGCTTGATTGAATAATCGTCAAGATGGCTCGCAACTGCATTAATCTCATCGTTAAGCATGAGTCTGTGAATAAGAAGTGTACCAATCTGACCAAAGAGGATTGGAGATACGTCCTTAGGATTCTGTGTTGTGAGGTAAAGGAAGATACCCTTCTTACGTCCCTCTCTTGCGAGAAGTGTAAGACCACCGTGGAACTCCTTATCAGAATATCTGGACTTAGCGTATCTATGAACCTCATCGATAAAGAATACGAATGGACAAACATTATCCTGAGCCATAACGAAGTTACTTACAAGATCGATTACCATTCCACCGATACCTTCTGCAGCACCAAGTGAAGATGTATCGATATAAAGACTAGCCTCTGGCAAATGTACGAACTCTTCAATTACATCGAGGAGATTATACATAGTAGTATCGTCAGAGAAGAACTGAAGGAACTTAGTATTAGTAATCTGATACTGAATCTTCTGAATCAAAGAAGCATTTGTATTAGCCTTCAAAGAATCGTATCTGTACTTAAAGTTATAGTTGTTGTCTCTGTCTGGCTCGCAAACTGACTCAGCCTGAATCTGCTCAGGAAGAAGTGAGATATCAAAGTTTGTATCGTGGTTAGTAATAGAAGCAAGATTCTCCTGAATCTCATCGATACTCTCACCAACCTTTGGATAGTAAGAATCAACACCAATCTTCTTCATGTAACGAAGTGAAGTGATAGCCTCAGAAAGAACAGCACCCTGGGAACTATTCTCAGTCTCGAAAAGCTTCTCCCACTGCTCCATAGTAATCTTCGCTGGTGAAATCTTTGTATCAACACCAAGAGTAAGCTTTGTAATCTCATCGCCAGAGAATGCATTTCTATACTCACCTGTTGGGTCAATAATTAAAGCCTTCTTCTTAGCTGAAATAACCTTATCAAGGATAGCAAGAGCTGTTGTAGACTTACCACTGTTTGTAGCACCGATGCACATAAGGTGACGGCTGAAAAGAGTACTTAGTCTGAGACGTACATCAGCCTGTGACTTATTAAGATAATGAGCAAATGGTGGAAGTGGTTCCTCATCTGTATTAGAAAATTCGAGAGATGCAAGGAAGAGTGAATAGATCTCTTCAGTAGCAATATAAACACTGTCTGTAATACCAAGTGTCTTAAAACCAGCAAGTTCAAACTTACTTGAGTCTGGTCTGATAAGTGCGATTGTATCAATACTTACTTCCTGATAATCATTACGATTATTAGAAGCATTCATATCGTAAATACTCTTTCTGGATGCCTTGTTCTCAAATACCTCACCAAGGAATAATCCCTCAGTTGAATCAACAATAACAAAGTAATTAATTGTATTTGGAAGGAATGACTGAGAAAACTTACTTCTGTCAGACATCAACTCAAGATTATCAATCTGTGCGATACAACAACCTCTATATACCTGAGTTACTTTACCAATATAGAAATCGTCAATGTTAAGGCCACTATAGAGCTCTTCAAGTCTCATAAAAAGGTCCCCCGAACTGTAATTTAATTAAGCCCATAAAAGAACTTAATATCATTATATAGGACGAATAACAACTTAGAGTGACTAATATGTTAAAAAATTATTAGAAAATGCAAAATACAACAAAAAAGTCCTGGGAAATTGCCAGGACCTTACTAATCAGTTATTAGCTCCGAATGGATGCTTACTATTCTTGCGTGATTTAGTTAAATAATCATTAAATGATTTTACTTACGGCGATCAACACCTATTGTTCTATAGAAAGCTGCCTTATTCTCGTACATTCTCTTATCGGCAATTTTTTCAATCTCTTCCAAATCAGCACCTGGCATTTCATCGACACAGATAACACCAACAGCCATAGTCATCTCATCCTTCCAGGGATTCGCGTCACTTGCGATAGCCTTTTTAATTTTGTCTTCGATAGAATCTGCGTCCGCCTTGGAACAATGAAGAATCGCAGTAAACTCATCTCCACCAGTTCTAAATACGTGACCCCAGGATGAAAGAGCTTCTGTTGCAGCATTAGCAGCACACTTAATATACTCGTCACCAGCCGCATGTCCGTTCTTATCATTAACCTTCTTAAGGCCGTTAACATCCATTGCTACAAGAACCAGGTTCCCCTGGTCCTTGCCATCCTTATAAAGGCTAATCTCATCATAGTAAGCACGACGGTTATAAACGCCAGTTAAGACATCAGTCTTCATAAGTTTTCTAAGTTCAATACTCTGCTCCGTAAGCCTCTGACGCTGATTGTCATAAGTATTGATATAAATAATAAGCATTACCGAAAGGAATGTGCACGCAACAGCATATGACTCAATGAAGTCAATGAAAACGCCATCATTTCCAACAAGTGGCGCTACAGTCTGTGGATACAAATGACCAATAGCAATACAAATCAAATCCTCAACAATAGTGACTGCAGCCATAACGCTTCTGATTCTTCTGTCAGACATCATGCAGGTTACAACAAGGCCAAAAACAAACCAGATTGGCATACCACTATTGCTACCACCAGCCGAGAAATACATCCATGGAAGAGCAATATTGGCACAGCCAAGAATCATAATAAAAGCAGAAAGATCATATTTCTTTTTAGCATGACATAAATAAATGCCAATAAAACTCATAGTGAACAAAATAAGATTTGGCACCATAGAAAGCAAGGTCTGCTTCATAATTACCATAAAGAGGGTACCCAAAATGCACGCCACCAAAGACGCATACTCAAGGAAATAAATCATTCTAATACGAATATCAATTGTAGAATCTTTAACAAACATAAAAATATGTTTAAAAAGAAACTTCGGATTCATATAATGCCCCCGTGCCAAAAATACTATACGTATTATAAGGCAACGAGGGCATTGATAATTTGAATTAAATATTAATAAATATTACTCGTACTTATAATCAGTAAAAACGAAATCATCAAAACTTACAGGAATTTCCTGTGGGCCTTCAGTTGTATTAAAAACAATAATTACTGTCTGCCCATCGGGACTATAGTAAGACTCCGGAAGATAAGTCTCATTTTCAGGAATATCTATCTGATCCCAGTCAAGAGAGCCAATTTCAACCTCACCATCCTTATAACGGAAGATATTTACTTCTCGTACAAGGTCTCCTCCACACTGATTATTGCAGATAAGTTCATTAACTCCATCTTCGTCAATATCTAACAAGTATGTATCAGGATGAGAAGCATTGAATCCATACTGAGATGCAACAATATTTCGATCAGCGTCATAGTAATTCCATTCGTAAAAATCAGGCGCAGATTCTTCAGGCCTAATATCACAAATCTCAAAGAATGCATTCTCATCTATCTCTGTAGTCTCAGAAGAAGCACTTGAAGAAGTACCTGAAGTAGTCTCTGCATTAATTGTTGTAGCTGAGGCAGTAGTTTCTTCTACTGCCTCATCGCTAGAACATCCCAAACATAAAGCGCTAACGGCAAGCGCCATTAAAAACAAATTAAAACGTTTCATATAAACTCCATTTCCATTTTTTGATATGTCATTTCACATCTAGTGACGCCAAAGAAAATGGCTTTGTTTCCAGAAAAACGCCTGTTTTGTTAATTACCTCACATTGTTGACAACTCCTACACAACTTGGCAAAAAACAGACCTTGCGATAACTCACAAGGTCTTATGGTAATTCATTGAACTTTCACGTAACAGTTGTTGCAACATTGCGACAAATTATAATAAAAAGTTTGTAAATAGAACTTCTTATATTTATTTAGTTCAACGTTTTCAAGTTTAACGTCATCAATAATGTAGACATCTTTGTTTTGCACAGATTCAAACAGCGATTCCCATTCATCTAATTTATTTAAACGCAACAAACTATCCAACGATACACATACAGCTGATGATACATCTACATCGCCAGCTACATATACAACATTTACATCAGGATATTCATCATCATTTACTGGCATTGACTCAAACAAAAAATCCTGAAAAAACACACGCTCTTTTGCCATCAAAAAAAGAATCCTATTGGTCTTCTAATCTCTATTGCCTTTTCAATAATAGCAAGAAATTCCTTTGCCAGTTCGAGAAATCTCTTGTTGTCAGAATTTTTAATTTGCCTCTGCGTTGTTTCTAAGATTTTAGGAAGATGCTCAACGTCAGCAAATTCTTCCTCATACATAGTAATTATCAAATCACACTCAGCACCGATAAAGTTGAACAAGTATTCCTCCAATATGCAAAAATCATCTTCGTGAAAACTCATCGTAATAAATCCTGATTTAATATTGTGTTCGCGATCGCAATAATTGTAGTCATACATTGCTTCTTCTGTGGAATCCTCCAATGGCAACACTACATCATACAATCTATTCAAGTCCAAATACTCACTACTAGTTATATTATTCTTCATACTGTCCCTTTCTTATATGTCATTCTAAAATGCGTTAATCTATTACGTTCTGCACTTCTTTCTTTGCCCTGAAACGAACCATTAATACTTGGTTCTTTCAAATCAAGGCCAACATAAATACCACCTTTACCATTAGGTGATAGTTCAAGAATTCTAAAATACTTTCCGCCAACAGCACACACAATCTCGTATTCTTTGCCATTTGTAAAAAAAGAAATCTTTCTTTTGTTTTCAATCATATTATAAGTATCGCTAGTAATAACAAATTTATCAACAAACTCATCGAGATTAACTGCTCGCCAACTTTTTGAATACATTTCGTATTCTCGCTTATCATGGATTACACCATGAATCTTCTTAATATCTTTTGATAAGACTAATTCGTGAATAATCTTTCTTCTTGTATCTGTATATAATGCTTTAGCTCCCATTATTTGCTTCACCGCCTTTCATTTTTGGGTAGTTTTCTTTAATTAAAGTATTTTCAGACAAACAATAACGATAAGATTCATATCCATTTCTCTTCCTACTACGATTATCAGCGAACCCTATTAATTCAACGCCATATTTTCTGATTAACATTAATGCGTTTGACTTTGAGATTCCGCCAAACATATATAGCGTACCAGGCTTCTTTTTCCTAAGAATTATTCCTAATTGATATAACCCATATTCCTTAAATCCATTGTTATTGCAGCCTAAATTCCCAATCATAAACGGTTTATTATCAGGAAAACAATCTGCAAAACAAATCGTTCCAAAATCTCCAGCTCTATAATTAGGCATAACCTTGACTCCCTTTGAGCCTACATAACAGTCATAAATTGAATTAACCAAAATACTTAACAGTTGTCTTGGACGTAACATTCCAACACTCGGACTCAAATCGAAGCCAACTATCCCAGCGTAATTTTTCATTTCATTAATATCCGAATCAATTTTGGACAAACGTGGCCACAGATATTTTTCTAGCATATAAAACGCTAACAATGTTTTATTTTTATCTGCAACTTCTACTTGCTTACGAAAACAATAAGGTACTACATCAATAGGATAATCTGTATACAAGAAATTCTCTGGGATTTGCGGCATACCATCCACAAATCTAATATCGCTACTTTTTAGATATGTGATTTTTTCATCACACCATTTCAAAATATTAAAATTAAGCATAATTTATCCTTTCTGGAACAAATTGTTCCAAATTTCCGAAAAATAATAATAGTAATTGAAAGGAAAATATGATAAATTTACATTGCTTTTGATAAGTAAAAATTATCATATGATTAGCGCTCTATCCACTACGCCAATAGTGTTATAGAGTGCTTTTCCTTTTTAGGTAAAAAGAACAACTTTACCACCACCTTTCTTGTTATATCAAATCACTTATTTCCATTCGTAGTTAAAATAATGCGATTAACAAAATCCTTGTACTTCGCATCAATTGCAAAATCAAACATCTTTTCAGCATTATTTCTATATTCAGCAATCGACTTTGAAATAGTTTCTATTCTCTTATTCGCAGCCGAATTCGAAACTCCGAATGTGTCTACAAGAAAAGGAACTGTAATATCAATTCCATTATCAGAAAATGTATTAATCAACTGATCAGGCATCAAAAGCTGAGCTGCAAAAAAATTAGCTTCTACCTCTTGACGATTATAATCATCATCTGCCAAATCAATATTTGCATAATGACCTAATTGATAATGTCCCAATTCATGCGCAATCGAATAAATAACATGAGCCCTAGAATTTTTAGCATTATAAAAAATCACAGTGCGACCGTTAAATTCATGAATGACAGCTGATTCGCTTCCCCACAAAGACATATCAAGCTCATATTTTTCTTTTGCCATTTGATAAGAATACATATTAACGTCTGTGGTTTCTTTTAGTAACTGCCGCATACTAAACGGAAACGAGTTAAGTTTATTCTCACAAGCCAATAATTCATTAGCAGCAATGTATGCTTTTGAAAAATTCGGTTTAGAACCCATCGTTCTTCTTTTCTGCGTCATTAAAAATATCCTCAAAATTTTCTTTTAAAATTGATTCTGCTCTTTTTAATTCTTCTGCATTTAGTTTACCTAAATTTCTCTGAAGCGATAGAAGTGCTTCATTATTCGGATTCTCAGCAACATTAACATTCCCAAGTAAATAGTCAGTAGGAACTTCGTAAAACTCTGCTATTTTTATTAACATATCACTTCTAGGAATCGAACCTGAATTTTCCCACATATTTACTCGACTCTTAGTCACATTTAATTTCTTTGCAAATTGATCCATGCTCAACCCTTTATTTTGTCTTAATTCTTTCATACGCTTCATAAATATCATTTTACTCATTCACATCGTCCTCCTTGTGCAATTATTTTGCACGAATAGATAATAACACATTATTTTCGTTTGTGCAAAGTTATTGCACTTTTTTTAAATCTATTGCATGCTTTGTTATCTTATAAACATCAGATTTCAAATAAATACACCAAATTAATGACAACTCCTACACAACTTCCAACGAAAAATTAGATAGACTTAAATTAGGGTGGATATGGGAGGTTTATATGAAGAAATTCTTAGGGATAGCACTTACGCTAATAATGTGTGCTATTAGTTTCAGTTCATGCACAAATCCTAATACACAGGAAACTAGTTCCAGTCAAAATGGAGATATCAGCATCGAAGTAAACGAGTCTGGTGAAATTGTTGGAGAAGAAAACTGGTTTATGTTTTCTGAAAACAATTTCGAAGCAGAATTCGCAAACCCATTCACGAGCACAGTAATAAACAATTTTATTAGTGTTAAAGATGACTCATTTACAACACTTGTAACTGGATATGCAATGAACCTCGATGCAACTACAAGATCTGATCACGATTTGCAGTATGAGTTCTGTAATCTCATAACTTATGACTATGACGGAAGTCAGCTCCTTTCTGTTGATTTATCTGACTACCACTGTTTTTACACAGAAGACGGAGTCAGATTAGAGCGCAGAATACTTGGAGCAATTGAACTTGATGCTAATTATCAGATTATTACTACTACCCTTGATTATGACCATATGTCTTCATCAGTAGATATTCTTTCTATAGATAAAGTAACAGGTGAAATCATATCCTCCGAAACATCAGACGCGCTTACTGAAAAACTCCCAACATCAACAGATGTTATGGAATTTGCTACAGGCGACGATAAGATTGTATTTTGCACACACAATTTTGGATCACAGGATTTTATCAATCCAAGAATAGTTGTCTACAATGTAAACGGCGAAGTTGAATCCTGCCCTCTCGGAGTAAGTCTCCAGGCTCAGGGTGCTGAATTCATAAATGGCATTTATAAACTCGATAACACTCATTTTGCTATTACCTCCTATAGCGACCAGCAGCTTCCTCTCGTATTGGTTTTGGATACAGATTCAATGGAAACTGAACTTCTCGATATGGAAGAAGCAACAGCAGACCTGGGAGCCGATTTATCTGAAATTAACTTTAGTAGTCCCGGAAACGCCTTTTCGAACGAACTAGCTTTAATGTGGCCAAAACATCTTGCTACATTCGATAGTGAGACTATGACTTTTAAGGAAGCGTTTAACTCTGACTACTGTAATATGAACCAGTTCATACTTCGTGATGGCACTGGTTTAATTGGAACATCTAATGGTTCACTTGTTCTTGCAGGATTCTCTATGCATGGAGACTATATCTTCTCTATCTATAAATTTGATCCATGTGACGGCAACCCATACGAAGGCAGAGAACTTCTAAGAGCAAGTGCAATTGGAAGAACTATCGACTATAACGAAGCTGATATTATCTATAGATTTAACGACAGCCAGGATGAGGTTTTTGTAGCTATAGATAACACTTATAGTTTCGATGAGGAAACTCTTAGTGCCGCTTTCACTGATCCAGAATCTTATGCAAATACAGCTGCAGGAATTACGGCGCAGCTTGCGATTGATTTAATGTCAGGGGACGGTCCGGATATTCTTATTGGTGGTTTTGAATTCTTGGAGCTTAATAACAGCGAATGTCTTGTTGATCTTATGCCTTACCTAGAAGAAGCAGGCATTATGGATAACGTTGACTACTATTCAAATATGTTTACTGTATCAAGAGCAGAAGACGGTGCTTTATATCAGGTACCACTCGGTGTTTCAATTGATGGTTTGTCTATGCCTTATTCCCCTTCTAATAATAATGGCTTTACTTTCGCTGAATATTCTAATTACGTAAGTAATAACTGGAATGGATGGGATCCACTTAATCTCGATACAGATCAGCTCACATATTTCATCAACTGTTTTGATAATATGTCTGACCTCTTTATCCATGACGGAACTGTTGATTTAAATAACGAAGAATTCTATGCGCTCGCTGAATTTGTAAGAGACAACGTTTACGAGAATGTCCAGTACGACGATTACGTTAATTCCAATCCAACGGGTTGGTTCCCTGGCCACGAGATGTACTCAGCTGC
>JAZUDM010000021.1:0-19302 GCA_045639635.1 Saccharofermentans sp.
ACCACGGTTATATTTAGTAAGAAGAATCTTATCCTGTTCCTTTGTTTCACCCTTCTTAATTACGCCTACAATAACTGCAGGTACTACTCTAGGGTAGATTGTATTATTACAGTTAGGACAAACGATAGCACGCTCTTTAAGACTTCTGACAGTAGGTGTAGCACAGCGTCCACAGTACTTATTATTCTGATACCAGGAAGCAAGCTGCTTTCCTGTAAATGCTTCGAAAATACTCTTTTTACTAATATCTCCAAGCTTACGTACATTTCTAACGCGCTCATAGATATAGCCTGTTGGAACAGTAATCTCCTCGTCCTCTGCCAGGAAGAAATTATCTTCATCCATCGAAAAGAGGTACTCAAGATTATCTGGCTTAACCTCAAAATCACATAGACGAGGATAAATCTTTCGATTTGTGCCATCTGTTTCTGAATCTGCCTTAATAAGGATTGCGCCTTCCTTATCGAAATGAATAATAAGGCAGTCACCTGATGGTTCCTGCCCTAACTTATACTGATTATTAAATACGTGAGGATAGATATCCTGAATCATATTAATTCTCCAATTTTTTATTAAACGAGCTCGGCAATGTCCAAAATAAGTCGCTCAGACTTCTCCCAGCCAAGGCATGGGTCAGTAATTGACTTACCGTAAGTACCCTCACCGATCTTCTGGCATCCGTCCTCGAGGTATGACTCAATCATTAAGCCCTTAACCATCTTGGCGATTTCAGGATTCCATGAACGGCTATGGAGTACATCCTTAGAAATTCTGATCTGCTCCTCGTATCTCTTACCAGAGTTATTGTGGTTTGTATCAACAATAACAGATGGATTTACGAGATCTGAATTCTTGTGATAAAGCTCGAGAACATTCTCCAAGTCCTCGTAGTGATAGTTAGGATGGCTTCTGCCAAACTTATCTACGTATCCTCTCATAATTGAATGAGCAAGAGGGTTACCATTAGTTGTAACCTCCCATCCACGATAGATAAACTTCTGGCTGCTCTGAGCTGCAGAAATTGAGTTCATCATTACAGACAAGTCACCTGCTGTCGGATTCTTCATACCTGCTGGAATACCAATACCACTTGCAACGATTCTATGCTCCTGATTCTCTACTGATCTTGCACCGATAGCAACATAAGAAAGAAGGTCAGACAAGTATCTGTGGTTTGCTGGGTAAAGCATTTCCTCAGCACATGTAAAACCAGTCTCAGTAACAACCTTAGTATGGAGATCTCTGATTGCAATAATACCTGCAAGCATATCCTCGTTCTTCTCTGGATCTGGCTGATGGAGCATACCCTTATAACCAACACCCTTTGTACGTGGCTTGTTAGTATAAACTCTAGGGATAATAAATACTCTGTCCTTTACCTTCTCCTGAACGTCACGGAGTCTGTACATATACTCAAGAACTGCGTCTTCTCTATCAGCAGAACAAGGTCCAATGATAAGAATAAATCTGTCATCAGCACCTGTAAAAATATCAGCAATCTGCTTGTCTCTGTCTTCCTTAATAGCCTTAATCTCATCAGAAAGTGGGAACTGCTCCTTAAGATCCTTAGGAACTGGAAGTTTTCTAATGAAGTTCATCTGCATTTCCATTTGGAATGCCTCCTAAAAACAAATCTAACCCATAAATTATACTAGGGTTTACGAAAATATGTAATAAGAAATTAGTCCTTATAAGTAAGCCAGGATATGCCTTTAACCACACGTTCCGAAGCATCATTAAAGTGACCGCCAATATTCAAATCAAAGTGCGTAGTTATAGTAGTATCTTTATCAATAGAAACTAAAGTAGCAGCATAAGCCTGCTCTACGAGTTTCATATACTCATTCTTGGAATTCTTTTCCCTGTTACCAACGCTTAAGTAAATCCTCGAATCTGAACATGGATTATTCTTATTAACATATTCTACCCATCCTGGATACCAGAGTGAGCCTGAGCAGCATGCACATCCAGAAAACAAATCACATTCATACAAAGACCATAGTGAAAATAGTCCTGCCAAAGAATAGCCTGCGATATAAATCTTTCCATATGTTCCAAGAGCTGGGATAACGCTGTCTTTAATTTTCTCGAGGAGCCCTCTGCCATTTCCGCCGAATACTCTTCCCTTCATTTTAGGGTCAGCTTCCCATGGTGTAAGATTATCGTCCCAGTTATCTACTCTGAGTTCATAGAAAGATATTCCAGCACAAACTTTATTAGCGATTCCCAAAGCACCACCATCGAAGTTCTTGCTGGTTATATAAATCACTGCGTCACCATCAGGCACATAGCTATATCGAATCAAATCGAATAATTCTTCTTTAATTAAAGTTTCCATATTTTTACTTTCAATCGTAGGTATATAAATTCATCTTCCTAAACAGTATACAGGAATATGGCTTTCAAAAGGCAACAAAAACGACTGCCTACAATTAAATGCAGACAGCCGTCTCTAAGATTTAAATGTTATTAATCTTCCTTACGAAATCCTGAATAATACTTACCAAGAATAATAATGCTGATTCCAACAACTACTGTTCCAGCGATTGTGTATTTCATTGAAGATGAAGCTGTTTCACCTGTTCTTGGAATACCAGGTGTTGTTGTAGCAGTTGGCGTTGGTGTTGGAGTATCCTCTGCCTTTACACTGACAGTCTGACCTTCGTAATTAATGTCCCTATGAACTGCAATAAGAAGGCCTGTTTCCACATCGTATACTTCCTCAAATACAACAAGGTCACCTACGAAGTTTACTGTATTAATTGTAAACTCAACCTCAACGATATTGCTTTCTGAATCAGGTGTAAAAACAGTAGATGCGCTTGAGGTAGTAATGTTATCGTGGAATACTCTTCCTGTAGTTCTATCCATAACTACACCAACAACCTGATACTCACGTCCTGGTGTTAAATTCTCATACGCTACTGAGTCAACAATTGCAGTATTTTCTGACTGAACTACGGTCTTTGATTCACCGTCTGAAGCTGTTGCTGTTGTTCCAATTACTGGTACAACAAGTGTCTGGTCTTCACTATTAACATCTTCATGTGTACCAACAAGTCTTCCTGCTCTGTAAAGTCTCTCAAACGCAACAATAGTTCTGCCACCTAAAACTGTTGAATCAATTCTGATTGCTGCGCCATAAACTCCATCAGTATTCTCTGGATAGAACTCGTGATAAACAGTTAATTCATTTCCCTCTTCATCAAGGATTGCTTCACCTGTCTCGCCATCAATCAAAGTTAACTTAATTACATAAGCTTCACCTGGAATAAGAGATGAATACATCACGTTATCAATGAGGGTAATATCCTCACCATAAGGAACTACTCTTAAATCAGAATCCTCTGAAGACATAAACATGGTGCCATAAATACCGTTACTATTTTCAAATAAACCAGAAAGGCAGTTGCCTACACGTGTATCTAGTTCTTCAAGAGTAATTTCAAATGGATAGAACTCTGGATCAAGTTCATAACCTTCTGGTGCTACTACCTCATTAATCAAGTAACATCCACGCTCCAAAGTACCACTTACATAGTTACCATCTTCATCGTCATCAACGATATTAAATACGTATGTATCGGATTCATCGTAGATGCCATTCTCATTTACATCTCTATAAACTGAGAATACTGCATCTGTAAGAACTACATCAGGATTACTACTGTCAACCTTTGTCAGAGATACTGTTCCAAATGCATCATTCTCATATGTGTAGTCATATACATTTGGTGTCTCGATTCTAACCGGAATAACCTCATCACTTAATGTATATGGGCTTTGTGTCTCGTATTCTTTAATAAGATAATCACCGATTCCAAGACCCTCAAATTCAATAATTCCATCGCCGTCATCGTCACGTACGATTATCTCTGAATCATATTCATCTTCGTCTATATTTCCGTTGGCATTAGCATCCAGATACAAGCTAAAAGATGTAAAGCCAATTGCTTCTCCAGTTACCTTATCAACTTTATTAATCCTGATAACAGCATCCACGTAGTTTGTAGCATTAACAGTAACTTCTTCGTTGCTTCCTTCTACTACACGGAAAATTGGATTATTAGTAACCGGATCAAATCTGTCAGCTGTAATTTCTGAACGTGTATACTGTGGCTTAATCTCTTCAATCTCATACCATCCAAATGGCAATCCACTCATTGAGCCATTACCACTGTCGTCCGTATAAATACCATACTCATCAATTCTGTTAGTCGCTGGAGTTGCGCCATCGCCACGATAGTAAAGATTAAATCTGATACCTGAAACAACACCATAATCTGATTCCTTATGGACGCTGATTGTACCTGAAGATTCCTTAATCTTGCAGTATCCCTGAACTGGATCTGCAAAGCCTGTCTGAACCAAGTCCTGCGAAGTTGAACCTGCGCCCCAGACACCATCTGAACTCCAGGCTACAACACCACTACCACATATTCTGTTTACACCATATAGATACGCTTCCGTAAGTGTCCTTGGAATATAAACTCGAACCTTACCGTTTACTCTGGATACGTTACAGTTATCGATTGGATTACCATTTCTGTCCACTACAGAAAGTGCCCAGTCACTCATATCAACATTTCCAAAATCATCGAACCAGTAAAAGCCATCGTCACCCTTTGTAGCTGCTGGCATATCGTATGCATTTCTTAAAGTTGGTGCAAGGAAATTAGGAATTGAACCATAGTTCTTAACACTATTTGCAATGCTCTGATAGTAAGTCTCAAATACATTTCCTGTATCACCATCTGTTGTGTGAATTGCCTTACATGGAGTGTATCCACTCTCTGGTGGTACGTAATTAAAATTAGCATCTCTTTCTCCTACAACTGTCTCCCAGATAAGAATCTGACATGCTTCGTAAAGCTGTGTTGTTGTAGATGCACCACTGTCTCTGATTGGATCTGCAAAATAGCCTAAGTATCTTACGTCAGCACCGCCATCGATTGTGCCTGTATAACCATAAGCCATAATGTATCCAATGAACTGCTCAATCTGTGTTCCTGAAAGGAATCTGTTACTAATTCCATTACGGATATAGTTAACATCTCTTGATGTAGCAGCTGAATCATTGGCACGTGGATTTCCAGGCTCCAGGCAGTACATTACACGACGGTCTGCCTTTGTATACCAGACTGCAAAACGATTGTTGCTGGCTCCCTTATGCCAGCCTCCCTGAAGAGTAATATCTCCATGGTTTCCACCATAGGCAAAAATAACGCCAACTTCCTGATTTCCTGTCAGTGCCGCAGCTACATCATTGGCACAAAAATTTCCAATTATTCCCATAATCAGCATCAACGTCAGGAACATCGATGCAACTCTCTCATATTTATTTCTCATTTTTTCTCCTTTAACCTATATACAAATAAAAGCCTGGTCCATGTGTCTGGTTTCCCGATTCCCTCTCATCACTTACCCAAACCTGAAAACTGTTTCTGTAACCATTTCCTCTGTTGATCAAATCCTGCATAACCTCTCTCACATATGTTTCAAACGTGGAATCACTTAACGAACTATCGAGCATTATTGGATTTCTGTAAGATGACCAGTCCGCTCCTACATAAACTTCGCATCCATATTCATGTGCGATACCTGTCGCTATCGAAATGTAGTGAGATGAATCTGGAATGTAAGAACTACCTGTTGTCTCAGTAGTGGTCTCTCTGGTTGTAGTTGCTACAGGAACCTGAGACGTTGTTGATACAGTTGTCACTTCTGTAGTTCTGGAAGTAGTCTGAATCGTAGAATTTTCCGTCTCCACAGTAGTCGAGGTAGCAGAAGTTTCTTCAAAAGTCTCTTCGATACTTTCTAAAGTAGTAGTTTCTTCTGTAGTTGTTTCTCTGGTTGTCGTTTCTTCCTCGGGCTTCAAAACTACTGTCGTTTCTACATTTGTAACATTGTTACACGAGATTGAGGTCTCTTCTAAAGGCTCTTTTTCACTGCTACAGCCCATATTTAGAAGCGTTACAACAACAAAGATGCAAAATACCAGACACGACTTTCTAATTCTTCTTAACTTAGTATGTTTCATATGGAATTACGATGCTCCTGCTATCTCTGTCGTATAGATATACATTATCTGAGAGCACCTCTCCTAACGATTCGTCGAGACTATTGGACTGTCTTACCATGGCAAGAATCTCAGAAATCTGATTCTCTTCAGATGCAACCATGACGATAAGCTCATTAACTGAAATCGGAATAATATAAATATCGCTATTAAGCTTATTTGAAATATCATCGAATATTTCTTCGTATATGAGAGCGTTGGCAGCGCAGAAAGTGTATTTATTTGTAACTACATATAGTTTCCTGCTCTCTGGAATCATGTTAAGGCGCTCTTCCACCTCTTCTGTGTAGCTGCCATCCCTTTTCATCATGGAAATCACTACCTGATCCATGTTCTTAATCTCGATTGGAAGAAGATTCATTGTATTCTCATATGCCAGATCGAATAATTCTTCTTCCGTAATCTCCATAAGATCCAGAATTCCTTTATTTACGAGGGCACTTGTTATTCCGCCGTTTTCAATAGTTGCAATCAGGCGATAAACAATTGCCAGATCCAAAAACTCTCGATGAGGCAAATCTTCAAGCAGATTCTTATTTCGCTTCTTATTAATTACTTCAAAAACAATTCTGTCTCTCGATTCCTTAACATTAGTAAATGGTTCTACATTGACTGAGCCAACTTCAATCCCGTACTTAATTGTTTCTGCAATCTTGGTCAAAGTGGATGAGATACTTAAAGAGTCCAGATAGTCATCGTATAAATCATCTGCATACATCGTTGGCGTGACGTAATAGTTCGTACTATCGTCTTCTATGGGAACTACGCTAAAGCCATCTAAGACTCTGTTAATCTTTTTTACTTTGTTAAACTTAACTTCGTAAGACTCATAGTCTTGCCCAAGATAACTAATAAGTTCAAGCCTAATTACCTCCTTAAATTCTTCATAATCAAGTGCCATATATATTCCTCCTCGGCAAAAATTTTGAGCAACAAAAAACCGCGCCGACAATAGTCGACACGGTTCATATCTGTTAACTTGATTTTATACTAAATCCTCTCTATCGCTTTCGCAACAGCGAAAAAGTCTCATATTTTTAAGCCATTTTACTCAGTTGGAACTACGAAAACCCCTAGTTTTCCTGACTTTATTGAGATATTAAAGGAAGTCTCATTTTCTTTAAGCTTATTACTTACTGGAAGTGAATTTCCCCATGTAAGTGTACTATCGTTAAGCTCATAGTAAAGGCCTGTTGTAGTAACGCCTGTTACTTCCTCGCTATATGGGAGAAGTGAAACACTCATTAAATCAGCTGGCAAACCATTAATACCAAAACTCTCTTCACCACACATTGGAATAATATGAGAAACACCATCAGTAACTGTTAAGTTATATCCCTGGCTATGGAGATTAACGGCAAGATTAATGTTAGCAGTAATATGATCAATTCTTCCTTCCAAAGAACAGATAAGAAGAATCTCATCATCCTTATTAACCATACTAAGAGCAAGCTCAGTATCAGTCATATCTTTTTCTACAGGGAAAATCTCAAGTGGAATTCTTCTACTATCAATGAAGTTTTTGCCTTCAGTAGAAATTGAATCAAGGTCACCAACAACTCTTGAAGGCATAATGCCTGCAGCGATAGCATAATCAACACCACTATCAGCACAGATAATATAATCGCCAGCAACAATCTCGTTCTTTAAATATTCAACTGAAATATTAGGACCACCAGAGATTACAACAGTTCTCATATTCTACTCACTCAACAGCGTTAAGAAGATCCTTAATAGCCTGACCAGGATTTTCCTGTCCGAATACAGCACTACCACAAACAAGAAGTGAAGCACCAGCTGATACAGCATCGTTAATAGTAGATGTCTTAACACCACCATCTACTGACAAAATAGCATCAGAACCATTATTCTCAAGTCTTCTTCTAATCTCAGCAAGCTTCTCTGTAGTACCCTCGAGGAATGCCTGACCACCAAAGCCTGGACGTACAGACATAAGGAGAATCAAATCAACGGCACCCTTTGTAAGGTAAGGATAAATCTTCTCGATTGGCAAATCAGGATGAACTGCAATACCAGCCTTCATGCCATACTTTCTGATTTCCTTTACAAGCTCTGTAGGATCATCATCGCACTCGATATGGAATGTCAGATAATCAGCACCTGCATCAGCAAAAGCCTTAATATACTGTCTAGGATTAGTGATCATAAGATGTACATCAAAAACCAAATCACTATCCTTACGGATTGTCTTAATAATAGGTATTCCAACAGAAATATTAGGTACGTAGTGACCATCCATTACATCGATATGGAGGAACTCACAATCGTCCTTAACCTTATTAATCTCCTCTGTTAAGTGCCCAAAATCTGCGGCAAGAATTGAAGGAGCAATTCCAATCTTTCTGTTCATAATATTACACTCTTTTCTTATTACTTACGGGCGCCACCCGTATAGTTATTGCGCTGACTATAAAGGAATTCGTAAAACTCTTTATATCTATCGTATCTGCCCTGATCAATACCATTACCGAGTAAATCACGAACAGCACAACTCTTCTCAGCTATGTGTCTGCAATCAGAAAACTTACATTCAACCGAAGCATCTTCGATTTCTCTATAGCCTCCGATTACCGACTTATATTCTACACCCAATTCGAATAAATCGAGAGATGTAAATCCTGGAGTATCTGTGAGGAATCCCTCACCAAACTCAAAAAGTTCAACATGACGTGTAGTATGCTTACCACGACCAAGTCGTTCACTAATGTCGCCAACCGCCATTGCGTCATCACCTAAGATGTGATTACAAAGAGTACTCTTACCCACACCAGAAGGTCCTGCAAAACTTGTGATACCTTTTCCTGTTATTTCTAATGCCTTTTCCATAGAGAATCTATCATCTACAGAAGACATATAGCAGTCATATCCTGCATCTTTATAAATGCCGTGAAGTTTTACTGCTTCCTCCATATCAAGATCGCACTTGGTAAATACGATTACCGGGTTAATATCCATAGTAGAACAGATAATAAGCATCTTATCGAGAAGCTTTAAATCCGGTTCAGGATCCTTTACCGCGAAAACAAGAATAAGATTATCGATATTAGCAAGAGGAGGTCTTACAAGTGAATTCTTACGTGCAAGAACCTTCTCCAAAACAAATGGAACATCAGGGTCACCAGAAGGAGCAATTCTTACTCTGTCACCTACAGCAGGAAGAATCTTATTATGTCTGATTCCGCCTCTGATCTGGCAAAGTCTGTTATCGTCCTTACTTACGCGAACGGTATACATACCGCCAACGCCCTTTGTAATTATTCCTTCTTCGAACTTCATTAATTCTCCTAGTATTTATGGATTAGCTGGTGGATTAGGATCCGTAGGCTGTGTCTGTGGTGGAGGTGGCACCGGAGTTGGTGTTGGAGTTGGTGTATATGAGAATACAGCCGTATAAGTCCATGTCACAGGTGGAGCATTAGGATCTGGGTTAGAAGCAGGTACTGGAACAGTAAATGAGAAAGATGCATCGTAAGATACAATCTGACCATTTGGATTGAGCCAGTGATGGAATGTATATCCTTCTGGAGCACTTGCTGTAAGAGTTACAGTATCGCCAGGAGCATATGTACCACTACCTGTTACGTTACCTCCGCCACTTGCAGTTGCGTTGATTGTTACAGCAACAGGTGTTGGAGTTGGAGTACCACCACGGAGTGAATCCTCGTATGTACCAACAATAATATTAATTGTAGATCTTCTAGGAACTGCAGTACCTACACCAGGAGATACAACGATTACAAACTGCTGATCCTCAGGAAGTGACAATACTTCAGGAGCACCGTCTACACCACCGAGAACAAGTGAAGCCTCTGAAACCATGTTTCTAGCCTCAGCGAGGTTAACACCAACAATCTCTGGTACAGTTGAGCTTGTAGGCTCCTTGGCATATACGATAACGATAGAATCGCCTTCGCTTACCAATGTACCTGCAGGTGGCTCAGTTCTAAGAACTGTATCTGGCTCAACATCCTCGTTAGTCTCAGCAACGATAGTAACGTTATAACGCTGGTTAACAAGAATTGTATAAACACTGTGATAATCCTGACCTGAATAGTCATCCAAAGCAACCGCATCAGCAGCCTTGGTAACTGTAAGTACGATAGGATGGATTGAACTTCCAGCTGTAATTGTCATACCCTCTGCAATGCTCTGAGCAATAACAATATTAGGCAAAAGTCCTTCATCGTTAGGATTGTTAGGATCGATTGTGTAGTACTCAACAGTATAGTTAATATGATTTGCTTCAAGAATTGTCTTAACCTCAGTAATGCTAAGACCACAATAGTTCTCAACAACAAAGTCATTATTTACTTCAATATTTGTTGCGTTTCTGATTGAAGATACAACGAGTGTACCAAGACCAATAAGAACACCAACAATAACTACTACGATTAAAACGAGAAGTACATTATCACGGAATCTGGAACGACGACGTGCTTCTGCAGACTTTTCAAGGTCAGCAATCTTCTCATAGTTTGGATCCTGTCTGAATGAAACGTTCTGTGGAACTTCAGCAGCAACAGGCTCTTCGTTACTGATAACACCGTAAACACCATTAGGATCTACCATAAGAGCATCAAGCTCTGTAACCATCTGACGCATTGAAGAATATCTCTTATCAGGAGTCTTCTGCATACACTTCAAAATAATTGAATCAAGACCTGATGGAATATCAGGAACGAAAGATGAAGCATAAGGAGGTCTGTCCTGCAAATGCTTTACAGCGATAGCTACATTAGAATCTCCGTCGTATGGAACACGTCCAGTAATCATTTCGAAAAGCATGATACCAACAGAATAGATATCAGAAGAAGGTCCTACATTACCACCTCTTGCCTGCTCTGGTGAGAAATAATGAACTGAGCCCATAGCTCCGCCAGAAGTCATAGTAATAGTATTTCCTGTAGATGCACGTGCAATACCAAAGTCTGTAATCTTTGCGATTCTGTCACGTGAAATAAGAATGTTCTGTGGCTTAATATCTCTATGAACGATTCCGTTTTTATGAGCATACTCAAGTGCCATACCAACCTGGATAACGATAGGTACAGCTACCTTCCAGTCAAGGTGTCCATTCTGATTAATGAGTTCCTTAACTGTGATACCCTCAACGTACTCCTGAATGATGTAACGGAAGTTGTTCTCGTGGCCTACGCCAAAGACCTTAACAATATTAGAATGGTTAAGAGAAGATACAGCCTTTGCCTCTGTATCGAATCTTCTGATGAATTCCTCATCAGCTGAAAACTCTGGCTTTAAGATCTTAATTGCAACCTTAATTCCAGTTCCCATATCAACAGCAAGATAGACATTGGCCATACCGCCTCTGCCTATAAGCTTTGTAATTCTATATTTGTTGGCAAAAATCATGCCCTCAGGACCCATTGTAGCCATAGGTTTGCTCCTTTAAATGTCGTTCTATTACGGAATAATGTGTGTAATTAATGCCGTAATATTATCTTCACTTCCTGCCTTATAAGCTGCCTCAAACAGATTATTAAGGCTTCCTTCGAGATCATTATGCTTTCTACAGCAATTCAAAATCTCACTATCTTCCATGACAGAATAAAGACCATCTGTACATAAAAGCACCATATCCCCGTAAATTATATTATACCCGTAAAAATCAGGTGAGACGTAAGAATTATCACCTAAACACTTTACAAGTTTATGACGTCCAGGGTGATTTCTCATCTCTTCTCTTGTTATTGACGAATTGCGGAATAATTCTGCTGCAAATGTATGGTCATTAGTAAGCTGAGTCATGCTGGAACCGTGGAAAAGATAAACACGGCAGTCACCAATATGGCCTACAAGAATACGACGACCCTTAATTACTACAACAGTTAATGTAGTACCCATTCCGTCTAATTCACTGTTACTGATAGCGTGCTTTAAGATATTCTTGTTTGCTTCTGAAAAGAAATAAGAAAGTTCATCCTTAAGCTTTTCCTCATCCATTGAATCAATGGAATCACCTAAATCATTAGTAAGCATGGATACGACAGAATCTACTGCAATCTTACTTGCAACTTCTCCGCCTTCTACGCCACCCATACCATCAGCAAGAACCATTACTCTTGTCTTGCCAAAATCCTTAATAGCGTAATTATCTTCGTTATTAAGTCTTACTTTTCCTGTTTCAGATCGGGCAAATGATCTCATTAATTCTCTCCTTTATCCTCAAGTCCACGGCGAAGCTGACCGCATGCTGCCATAATGTCGCTACCCATTTCGCGACGAAGTGTTGCATTAAGTCCTCTTGCCTCCAATGCCTTACGGAATACATCAATTCTCTTTGGGCGACAACGCTTATATGGACTTCCATCAAACTCATTTGCTGCAATGAGATTAATGTGGCAGTTAATGCCCTTAAGAAGTCTTGCGAGCTCGTCTGCGCAGGCAATAGTATCGTTAAGTTCATCGAACAAAGAATACTCAAATGTAATACGTCTGCCTGTTGTATTTACATAATCACGGCAGGCGCTAATTAATTCCTTGAGAGAATAGTGAGCTGGAACAGGCATAAGCTGCTTTCTAAGCTCATCGTTAGGTGCATGAAGTGAGATAGCAAGATTAACCTGAGACTTAAGAGCAGTAAACTCCTTAACTCTTGGAATAAGTCCGCATGTGGAAACAGTAATATGTCTTGCACCAAGTTTTAATCCTTCTGGATCTGTTGCCTTGTTGATAAACCCAATGAGGTTATCGTAGTTATCGAATGGCTCTCCGATACCCATTACAACAACACTATGAATCTTCTCTCCTACATGTCTTCCAGAAAGAATTACCTGTCCAAGCATCTCACCAGAAGTAAGAGATCTTCCAAATCCAGCATGAGCAGAAGCACAGAAAGTACAACCCATCTTGCATCCTGCCTGAGATGAAATACAAACAGAAAGACCTGTCTTATATCTCATAATTACTGTCTCAATAATATTGCCATCCTTAAGAAGGTATACAAGCTTAACAGTACCATCAATCTGGGATACAAACTCATGGATTACTGTCATGCTGTTAAAGCTAAAATCGTTATCCAGAGACTCCTTAATATTCTTAGGAATATTAGTCATCTCGTTAAGATCAATTACGCCAGAAGAGATCCACTTATAAATCTGATCAGCACGAAACTTAGGGTAACCCTTATCAGAGCACCACACCAAAATATCGTCTTTTGTTAAATCAAGACAAAACTTTTTTGAATCAGATTCCATTACTTTCTCCTCAATCTGGCAATAAAGAAGCCATCACATTTATCAATATCAGGTAAAAGGGTAATCATACCCTCCTTTATAGATACCTTACGTTCATCATCAATTATAATCTTCGATGGAAGATAAATAGATATATCTTCTGCATAAAAATCAGGATTTTCCGCTAAGAATTTATTAACCTGTTCTTCATTCTCGGCTCTATTAATTGTACAGGTGCTGTAAATTAAAGTTCCGCCTTCTTTTACAAACTTAGAAGCTTCATTTAAAATCTTCTGCTGCTTAGGAAGTAATTCCTGAATTCGGTCATATGTAATTGTAAGTCTGATATCCGGCTTACGTGATAAAAGTCCTAATCCGCTACAAGGAACATCGCATGTAACGATATCGTACTTCTCATCTTCGTCCAAAGTAGCACTAAGGTTAGTACTGTCAGCAACCTTACATGAAATAGACTTAAGATTAAGTCTTTTTATATTCTCTTCAATAAGCTCCAGTCTGCTCTTATTAACGTCCAAAGATGTGATACTACACTCATCCCCGGCAAGTTCTGCCATGTGTGTGCTCTTTCCTCCTGGTGCGCTACAGCAGTCAAGAATCTTATCGCCCTTCTTAGGACTTGCAACCAATGACGCAAGCATTGCAGATTCACCCTGAACAAAGAACTCACCATTAATAAATGCATCGCACTTATCAAGAGCTACATCTCCAACTGAATCAATAA
Organism: Saccharofermentans sp.; assembly: GCA_045639635.1. Taxonomy (GTDB): domain Bacteria; phylum Bacillota; class Clostridia; order Saccharofermentanales; family Saccharofermentanaceae; genus Saccharofermentans. The sequence continues at coordinate 14,036 of JAZUDM010000021.1, forward strand.
CTAATGCATCTGGAATAAAGTTAGAATCAGAAATCTTAAATCCCTGATTCATAAGAGATTTTTTTAGGTCATCCTTAGTAGTCTTTAAAATGTTTACACGGATAGTAAGGCTTGGAGCATTAAGGAAAGCTCTTCCGATACTGATTGCCCTGTCTCTGCCATAAGCCTTTTTAAACACGCCGAAGATCTCACTTTTAAGTGCAGTTGCAACCTCTGGCTTATATTTTGTGATATCTCTTTCTTCCTTCGGCATATCAGCAAGGCTTCTTAAAACGTGGTTAATAAAGCCTGTAGAAGACTTTGCGTACTTCTTTGCAAGATTTACGGAAGAAGATACTGCAGCATAGTCAGGAACCTTTTCTGAGAAAAGAATCTGCCATGCGCCAAAACGAACGATAGTTGCAGTTTTTGAATCCATGGAAGATACCTGCTTACCTGAAGCAAGTTTTACCATAAAATCGATTGCTTCAAGATAAGTAATGGTGCCATAAAAAGCAGCTCGTACAAAATCAGAAGCATTACTTCCATTAATCTGAAGATTCGAAAAAGACTGCTTATCGAAACAATCTAATAAAAGTTTGTAGCAATATTCACGATCGTCAATACTTGCCATTTACACCCCAAATACCATTCCTGGCTTATAGTTATGTGCGCAGTCCTGTGCCTTAAGACGCTTACCGCCTTCAGCCTGAACTTCCATAAGCTTAAGGAAATCATTTCCACACTTAACAATTAAGTCACCCTTATGAGCCTTAACTACTGAACCTGGATTAAACTCAGCGCCATTCCAGGACTCTTCGCCCTCTGAAGCTAAGATTACTCTTGTATCGTAAATCTTAAACTTCTTGCCATTAAATGTTGTCTGAGCTCCTGGCCATGTGCTCAAAGCTCTTACGATGTTATGGATATCAGTAGCACTCATATCCCATGTAAAAAGACCCTGCTCAGGCTTAATTGGAGGACAATGTGAAACAAGAGCCTCGTCCTGCTTTACAGGTTCAATTTTGCCATCAACATAATCCTCGATTGTATTAACAAGAAGATCACTTCCGGCAACAGCAAGTTCATCCATAAGTGCATCTGTGTGGATATTAATATCGATTGGAACTTCAACCTTTGTAAGCATATCGCCAGTATCCATACCAACGTCCATCTTCATGATTGTAACGCCAGTAACTTCGTCGCCATTTAAAATTGAATACTGAACAGGAGCAGAACCTCTGTACTTAGGAAGAAGTGATGCGTGTACATTAATACACTCATACTTAGGAATATTAAGCATTCTCTCTGGCAAAATCTTGCCATAAGCTGCTGTAATAATTAAGTCTGGATTAGCGGATAAAATCTTCTCGTATGCTTCATCCGTTCTCATAGAATCTGGCTGGTAAACCTCAATACCAAGGTCCATTGCAGCAACCTTAGCTGGAGGTGGAGTAATAACGTGCTTACGTCCCACAGGCTTATCTGGCTGTGAAACAGAAAGTACTACATTAAATCCATTATCTACAAGTTTACGAAGGCATGTAGCGGAGAACTCCGGTGTGCCCATAAATACAATACGTAAGTTATTCTTATCCATTAACTAATCAACCTTTATTACTGCTGCTTTTCAACGTTTACAACGCCATCAATTGCCTTATCGGCAAAAAGGATACCCTCGAGGTGATCGTACTCGTGGCAGATACATACAGCCAAAAGCTCCTCAGCCTCAAGTTCGAACTCCTCACCATTACGGTCAAGAGCCTTAATAACAATCTTTGCAGGACGCTCTACGTTAGCGCTCTTTCCTGGGAGTGAAAGACAACCCTCACAGAAAACCTGTGTCTCTTCACTACGGTATGTGATCTCAGGATTAATGAACTCAATCTTACCGTGCTCATCACCTACATCAACAACGAATACACGTCTCAAAACGCCAACCTGTGGAGCAGCGATACCGATACCACGATTCTCGTAGTACATTGTCTCTGCCATATCGTCAAGAAGAGTAAGAATACGTGGTGTAATCTCATCTACTGGTCTGGACTTCTTACGGAGAACTGGATCTCCCTCAACAACAATATTTCTAAGTGACATATTAATACCATCCTTTACTAATTACCGTACTATTCTACCACAATTATCTGTGTTTCTTCTTAAGTACACCATCGGCACTTTTAACAAGGCTTAGAAGCGTATCCCTGACACCTTTCTTCGCATTGTCATCTATTGTCTGATAATTCTTAATTGCAGCCAAAACTGTATCAAGTTTATTCTCATTAATATCAGCAAAAGTTGTAGCTCCGCCACTGGATAATACCTGATACAAAGTATCTACAAACTGCTCTCTTTCATCCTTGGACAAACCATTAAGCCATCTTGTAAGAGTACTGTCCACAAACTTACTCTTAGGATCGATTTTATCGAGCGTAACAAAGCTGTCCTTTGTAAGTTCCCATGTCATAAGCTCGTGCTGCATTAAGCCATTACGATAAGACTTCACTACGCTATATTCCTGGATATGCTCCAAAAGCATTCCTACGATAGAAAACTGCGGTACAAAAGTTTTAACCTTATCCTTGATGCTCATGAACTCAGGAGTTTCCAAAACATCAAAAGTAAATCCTGGTCCGTCAAAGTTATAGATAGCTTCAATTCTGTTTTTGAACTCGTCGCTTGCATATGCTGAAGCATAGATAGCAAGGTTACCACCCTTGGAGTGACCTCCGAGTCTAAAGGTACCTTCCTTTAATCTCTGAGTCGCCTTCTCAAAATATGCTCTCGCCTTCTCCTGGGCAGGAACCGGGAATTCAAATCCCATGTTTAAATCTTCCTTCCAGGCAATAATCGTATTATCAGTTCCTCTAAAGGCAATAAAGTAATTACCTTCCCCAAGATTAAATACGATTGCTGAGAACTGAGTCTCATTTTCAACATCGATATCGTTAACAAATCCACAAAGCTTAATATTCTTATATCGCTCACTTGCAAACATCTTCTGAATCAGTAAAACATCGTCATCAGGATACAAAACCTTATCTGCAAGATTAGGCTTATTAAGCATATTGAGGCACGCTTTTTCAAGTTTTGTTGAAACTCTGAAAGCACCATTAACGATGCCATCGAAAGGCTCATACGAAAATCTTGAAAGAATCGCAGCGTCTATGTCATTAAAAGGAGACTTATCAAAAGATAAATCTCCTCTCCAATCCAAATAATCAAATATTGTAAAAACGTTTTTGCTTTCCATTAATTAACCACCCGCATCAGTATCAAACGAAATAGGATAAAGAGCTGGATCAAAATCCTTCATTATCTGAGCAAAAACAGCATTCATTGCTGCCTTATTAATAGATTTTATCACGAAAACCATTCTATAGCGTCCACGAAGCTCATAAATGACGTGTGGAACAGGGCCATAGAGCTCAAATCCATACTTCTTGTCCTGAACTTCCAGGAAGTCACGCAAATACTTTTCAAGCACTGCTACTCTTTCTAAGAGCATATCCTCCTCAGGAAGAGACAAAACAATTTCTCCTGTCGCCTTAAATGGAGGAAGCTGCATTGCTTTTCTATAGGAGATTTCACTCTCATAGAATGCCTTATAGTTCTGGCTTGCAGCATATCTTAAAAGTGGGTTATCAGGATTCATGCTCTGGAGAAATACTGTTCCAGGAGTATCACTTCTTCCCGCTCTTCCTGCAGCCTGTGTAATAAGCTGGAATGCTCTTTCAGATGAGTGATAATCAGATGAACTTGCAACTAAGTCAGCACCAAGAATTCCAACTACGCTTACATCAGGGAAATCGTGTCCCTTGGCAATCATCTGAGTACCAATAAGAATAGAGGCCTTATGTGCTCTAAAGGCAGAAATAATATCCTCGTGAGCGCCCTGCTTCATTGTTGTATCCTGATCCATTCTAAGAACAGTCTCATTAGGAAAATCGTTCTTCAAAAGGTCTTCTAACTGCTGTGTTCCGATACCAACTCTTGTAAATGCAATACCCTGGCAGATATTACACTTCGCTTCAGAAGTTAAAAGTGTATAACCACAGTAATGGCAGATTAATCTTCTTCTGTCACTTCTTTTATCGTTATGAAGTGTCATGCCAACAGAACAGTTAGGACATGAAACAACTTCACCACACTCAGCGCATACAAGAGTTCTTGAATATCCTCTTCTATTAAGGAACAGAATAACCTGCTTGTTATCAGCAAATGCCTTTGCCATGGCAATACGAAGTGGATGGGAAATAACATTACTTCCAGCAATCTTAAACTGCTGCTTCATATCTACCATCTTTACATCAGGTAATACAGCATCAGGGTTAGCTCTCTTTGTAAGAGAAATGAGTTCATAGTATCCGTTATTAGCAGCATAGTAACTGCTAACGGAAGGTGTAGCTGAACCAAGTACAACACTTGCTGAATTAATCTCGGCTCTTAAAAATGCCACTTCCCTTGTGTTATATCTAGGGAATGTTTCAGACTTATAAGAACTATCATGTTCCTCATCGATAATAATTAACTTAACGTTATTTATTGGCGCAAAAACGGCGCTTCTAGGGCCAATTACAATACGTGCCTTACCTTGTCTTATTCTTTCCCACTCAAGAAGTCTCTGCTTGTCTGAGAGTCTGCTGTGAAGTACTGCAGCAAGGTCTCCAAATCTGCCTCTGATCCAGTTAACAGTCTGAGGTGTTAAAGATATTTCAGGAACGCAGTAAATTACATTACCGCCATTCTCAATAATTCTTCCTGCGCAGTTAAGATAAACCTCTGTCTTACCACTGCCTGTAATTCCGTGGAGGAGAAATACCTTAGCCTTATCGTGCTCTTTTGTAATTCTATCTACTGCATCGAGCTGCTCATCGTTTAAATCATGAGTAACCTTGAAAGAATCGTCTACTATAAAGTCATCTTCTACTACATCGTCGATTGAAAGTTCCTGCTTATATGTTGTTACAAGTCCCTTATCACAAAGAGCCTTAAGCTGAGCAGAAGATGCCTGACAGGAAGCAAGTAATGCCTTCTTTTGAACTTCGTTATTCTCAAGCAAAAACTCAAGAATTCTGATATGAGTAATAGAACGAAGTTTACCGTTTTTAAGCGTATCTTCAACTAATTCTCTTGATTCAATCTTAACAAATGTATCTGTAGGCAAAGACTTACGACCTACAACAGAAGATACCATTATGGAAATAAGGTCACCTCTGGTACAAAGAAGTCTTTTACGAAGTGGCTCAATTAACTTAAGCTGATCGCTATTTAAAACAGGAAGCGGGTCA
>JAZUDM010000022.1:0-22481 GCA_045639635.1 Saccharofermentans sp.
AAGTCGCGAGTTGGTATTATTACCACCCTTTCAATCCAGCTCGTGTTAGAAGTGGACCTTTCGCCATGGTCCACTTTTTTGTTGCCATTAAAGCACGTTGATTATGTATTACTAATGCCGTAAAATGAGCCGAAAGTAAGAAAACTTTTTGAGGATAGGGTTATGAGTAGTAGTTTTTCTGATAAATTAAAGAACGGATATAAGAAAGTCATCGATCAGATTTCAGGACTTTTTCTCCCAATAATTAACTGCCTTACTGCAGCAAGCATTATTAAAAGTGTAATTGTGCTTCTGGCTTCTGGCGGAGTAATCGATGCTAATGGCGGTCTTTATCAGATTTTGTATGCATGCTCAGATGGATTTTTCTACTTCCTTCCATTCTTCCTCGCATACACAGCGTCAAAGCAGTGGAAAACTGATCCTTTTATCTCAATGCTTATTCCTGTAACTATGCTCTACCCAGCACTCCTTTCGATTATTGAAGGCGGCGAGAAAATATCTTTCTTTGGTCTTAACGTGCCTAATACTGTTTATCACTCAAGTGTAATTCCGGTTCTTCTTGCAGTAGGCCTTCTTCACTTTGTCGAAAAGCCTTGCGACAGGTTTATTCCAGAGGCAGTAAGAGGTTTTCTAAAGCCAATCATTTCAATGCTTATCGTTCTTCCATTTACATTCTTACTCTTTGGAAGAATCGGAACATGGATTGGCGATTTCCTTACAATGATTTTCTTCAAGCTCTTTGATTTAAGTCCTGTTGTAGCAGGTACATTTATGGGATTCTTCATTCAGCCAATGGTATTTGTTGGCGCTCACTGGAGTATCGTTCCTGTTTGTATCAACAGCATTGGAACTATGGGTTACGATGTTATTCTTCCACTTCTTGGAGGAGCCGTTTATGGACAGACTGGTGCTGCTCTTGCTCTTGGATTTATCTATAAGAATAAGGACAAAAAGCGCATTGCTTTCCAGGGTGCTTTGTCTGCCGCATTAGGAGTAACTGAGCCAGCACTTTTTGGAACAAATATGCCACAGCCACGTGCCATGATTTCAGCATGTATCGCTGGCGCTATCGGAGGCGCAGTAACAGGTACAGCAGGAGTTCACTGCACATCTTTTGCTTTCCCAAGTTACGTTACATCTGTAGCTTATGTAGGTCCTGGATTTGTTACTTTCCTTATGTCTATGGCGTTATCTTTTGTAATTGCATTCGTGCTCGTTATGGCACAGAAAAAGTTCATTAAGGAATAAAATTAAGACTCGAATTTCTTATTTAATCTATCTACCATTGGATCTAGAATTCCTCTGAAGAATTTATTAAACCAGTTCATTTTTCCAAACCACTTTACGAGGGTTGGGCTTGTCTTATAGTAGAACTTAATAAAGGCGCGACCATACCATGTTGACTTAAGTATTTCGTCGCGAAATCTTCTTAAAGTCCAGACAGGAGGGCAGTCGTAAGAGCCATAAACTGCAGTCGCAATATAGCAGCCTTCAGATTCGTGGCCTTCTTCAATAGAATCTTCGAAATCGAGATATTCGTCCATCTCGTCCCACTCATCGTAGCCGTCGCCAAACATACAAGAACCCTCCATAGTTAAATTAGGTGTTATAACACCCCCTATATATTTATTGTATATAGATGGCTACAATATAACAATGAATGTAGTAGCCCTATAAGTTACTAATCCGTAAATAATGGAGATAAAGATGAAAAGAATTATAAAAATACTAGCAGCAGTAATGTCTCTTGTTATGCTTACTGCATGTGCCAAAAAGGAAGCTCTTCCAAAGGATTCGTTCACAAGAGATGCTTTTAGAAATACGTTTGCCAACTATAGATATTTTGACGATGAAGCTACGTGGATGGAGTACTTTTATACTGAGGTACAGCCAGGAGTTGAGCTTAAGACTCTTTTCGACGATGGTGTCATGATGAGTGCCGGATATGAAGTGTTTGACGATAATGCTTTACTTAAGTCAGAAGTTCACGCTTATCTTGTTTCCGCAGATGATCTTAATGGCGGTGAGAATTTCTACGAGCATGGTGAGACTTACCTTTTTAAAACACACCCAGGTCTTGTTGTTGATTTTGAAGGCGAAGGTGACGTTATTTGCCGTTATATGACCTGCAATTCAGACGATTTTTACGGTGGTTATTACTGGTACGACAACACAATTATTGCCGTATATGCATATGCAACTGAGGATTATCCTGTTATAGACGATGTTTCAAGGGCAGAAGTTGACAGAAGCCTTGAATCACTTGGGCTTCCACTCCCAACAGATGCTAATTAGTGAAAATACGCAAAAATTGCGCAAAAAACTAGTGATTCTGCGCCCTTTCAAGAAAAATATAGCCATATTTGCTTAAAAGTTAGCAATATTTGTAAAGAATAGCGTGTTTTTCTCTGATAGGATGAAAGTAATGACGCAAGTCTTCATTACTGCTTGGTTTAGTTTAATGAAGATTGGCTGTGCGTAACTTTTGTGATGCGGGTTCTCCCTAACGGGAGGACCTGTTTTTTATTTAGTCAGAATGTGTGAACGTTTTTGACCGTTTAGTGATTGAAACTGAATGTTTACGCAAATATAATTATCAGTGATGGATATATTTGGAGGAGCAAAAAATGCTTACGGAAGAGAGAATTCTCAAGATTAAAGAAATAGTTGATACTAACGGAAGCGCTACTGTTCAGGACCTTATGGAGGTTCTTGGTGCTTCTGAATCTACATTAAGAAGAGATCTTAAAGTAATGGATGACCGTGGTCTCATCACTCGTGTACATGGTGGTGCAGTATCCAAGGATAACGGTACATCCATGGTTACAATTGATCGCGATATTTTGGAGCGTAAGGCAACAAATATTGAGGATAAGACAGCTATTTGTAAGTATGCAGCTTCTTTGATTGAGCCTAATGATTTTGTTTATATAGATTCTGGTAGTACGCTTGAACTTATCTCAGGTTTTATTACTGAGAAGAGTGCGGTTTATGTTACTAACTGTGTTGCAGTTGCAAGAGAACTTGGCGCTAATGGATTTAAGGTATTGCTCCTTGGCGGTGAGTTCAAAATTACAACTGAAGCTATCGTTGGAGATGAGGCAGTATATAACCTCCATAAGTATAATTTTACAAAGGGATTCTTTGGTACAAATGGTATCGATACCAAGCGCGGATTTACAACTCCTGAAAGCCGTGAAGCAGCAGTAAAGCGAGAGGCAATTTTACATACAAAGGAATGCTTTATTCTCGCAGATAAATCCAAGTTTGGTCTAATCTCCAGCATTAATTTCTGCGACTACCAGGAAGCAACTGTAATTACAACAGGCAGAATTCCAGGCGAGTTTAGAAATAATAGTAAAGTTATTGTTGTTTAATTATTTATTCATTCATAAAAGCATTTTGAACGGTTCACATAGATATGTGAGCCGTTTTTGATTGTTTTTGACTGTTTTCGATTCCTTTTGGTGCAACCTGCACAAAGCACCCCCTGGTTTTTTGTGCTCGGAGTTGGCGTTTTGTGATTGAATGTGACCGTTTGCAGCCGTATAATCATCATGTAACAATCATTTTCGGTCAAAAGTGACAACAAACAACCAAAATGACAAACAACAAGGAAAGGAAACTAAGGTAATGATCTACACAGTAACATTCAATCCTTCACTTGATTACATCGTAAACGTCGATCACTTCAGAACAGGCGTTGTAAACCGAATCACAAAGGAACTCATCTTCCCAGGTGGTAAGGGCATCAACGTATCAATGGTTCTCAATAATCTCGGATTCGAGACAACAGCTCTTGGATTCATGGCAGGCTTTACTGGCAAAGAGATTGTAAGACTTCTCGATGTAAGAGGAATTAAGAGCAACTTCATTAACGTAACAGAAGGAAATTCCAGAATTAACTTCAAGCTTCGTTCTGATGAGGAAACAGAAATCAATGGTCAGGGCCCTAAGATTACAGAAGAGAATATCAAGGAACTCTACGCACAGCTTGATAAGCTTGTAGCAGGCGACACATTGGTACTTGCAGGATCAATCCCAGATGTACTTCCACAGTCAATCTATATGGATATCATGAAGTGCTTAGAGGGCAGAGGAATCGACATCGCAGTAGATGCTACAAGAAAGCTTCTTATGAATGTACTTCCATATAAGCCTTTCCTTATTAAACCAAACAACCATGAACTCGGTGAGATTTTTGGAGTAGAGCTTACTGATAAGGATGAGATTATCACATACGCTAAAAAGCTTCAGGAAATGGGTGCACGTAACGTACTTATTTCAATGGCAGGCGATGGAGCTGTACTTGTAGCCGAGAATGGCGAGACATATAAGGCAGAGTCGCCTAAGGGCAAACTCGTAAACTCAGTTGGCGCAGGCGACTCAATGGTAGCAGGCTTTATCTCAGGATATAAGGAGACAGGCAGCTACAAGGAAGCACTTCGTAAGGGTCTTTGCACAGGTAGTGCATCAGCCTTTAGCGAAGAGCTTGCAACAAAAGAGGAAGTTTTAGAACTTATTAAAAATTATAAAGGACTATAAAAAGGAGGACAGAAAAAGTATGCGTATCAAAGACTTACTTTCAAAGGAAAGCATTAAGCTTGGTGGAAGCGCAGAGAACAAGAATGACGTTCTTAATCAGATGGTTGACCTCATGAGTAAGAGCGGCAAGATCTCAGACATCGATACATACCGCAAGGGTGTTTTCGCAAGAGAAGAAGAAGGCTCAACAGGTGTTGGCGATGGTATCGCTATTCCACACTGTAAGAGTGATGCAGTTAAGGCTCCTGGACTTGCAGCAATGACAGTTCCAGCAGGAGTAGAGTATGACGCTTTGGATGGCGCTCCAGTAGACATTCTTTTCCTTATCGCTGCTCCAAACACAAAGGACAACGTTCACCTTGATGTACTATCAAAGCTTTCAGTTCTCCTTATGAACGAGGAGTTCACAGCAGCATTGAAGTCAGCAAAGACAGTTGATGAGTTCTTGAAGATCATTGACGATGCTGAGAAGGCAGCAGACGAAGAAGAAAAGCCAGCTGAGGTTGCTTCAACAAACGGTAAGTATGTAGTAGCAGTTACAGCTTGTCCAACAGGTATCGCACACACATACATGGCAGCTGAGGCTCTTGAGAAGAAGGCAGCAGAGCTTGGTGTTGGTATCAAGGTTGAGACAAGAGGTTCATCAGGAGCTAAGAACGTTCTTACAGCTGAGGACATCAAGAAGGCTGATGGCGTTATCGTAGCAGCTGATACAAAGGTTCCAATGGACAGATTCGATGGTAAGCCACTCGTTCAGTGCAAGGTTGCTGACGGTATCAATAAGGCAGAGGATCTTATTAATAAGGCTGCTAATGGCGACGCTCCAGCATTCAAGGCAACAGGCGCAGTTGTAGCTGAGTCTGAGGACAAGGGTTCAATCGGACATCAGATTTATAAGCACCTCATGAGTGGTGTATCTCACATGCTTCCATTCGTTATCGGTGGTGGTATTCTCGTAGCTTTGGCATTCCTTATCGATACAATCGCAGGATATGGTGCTACAGCTGGTGGTGATTTCGGTACAATGACAGCACTTTCAGCACTCCTTAAGTATATCGGTGGTCTTGGTATGGGCCTCATGGTTCCAGTTCTTGCTGGTTACATCGCTTACTCAATTGCTGACCGTCCAGGCTTAGCAGTTGGTTTCGTTGGTGGTATGCTCGCATCTTCTGGTAACGCAGCAGTTATGGGAACATTTGCTGGTTCAACAGGTTTCATGGGCTTCATTGAGAAGTTTGCTTTCGTAGGTGAGGGCGGCGGAGCTACAGTATCTGGCTTCCTCGGTGGTATCGTTGCAGGCTTCCTTGCAGGTTACATCGTTTTGGGTCTCCAGAAGGCTTTCGCAAAGCTTCCAGCTTCACTTGATGGTATCAAGCCAACACTTATTTACCCACTTCTCGGTATCCTTTCAATCGGCATCTTGATGTGCTTCATCTTTAACCCACTTATCGGTGTTATCAACACAGCACTTTCAGCAATGCTCACATCTATTTCAAACGCTGGTTACATCACAGTACTTGGACTTCTCCTTGGTGCAATGATGGCTATCGATATGGGTGGTCCTATCAACAAGGCTGCTTACGTATTCGGTACAGGTATGCTCGCTACAGCAGCTCAGCTCACAGCAGCTGGTGCTACAGCTACAGATCCTGCAGTAGTAGCTTGCTACATCGCAATGGCTTCAATCATGGTTGGTGGTATGGTTCCACCTGTAGGTATCGCTCTTGCTTGCTGGATCTTCCCTAAGAAGTTTACAAAGGCAGAGAGAGGTTCAGCTCCTTCTAACATCGTAATGGGTTGCTCATTCATCACTGAGGGTGCTATCCCATTCGCAGCTGCTGACCCAGGACACGTTATCCCAGCTACAATGGCAGGCGCAGGCGTTGCTGGTTTCCTCTCAGCTCTTTTCAAGTGTACTTTGATGGCTCCACACGGTGGTCTCTTCGTATTCGCTACAGTAGGTAACCCATTCCTCTACATCGTAGCTTGGCTCGTAGGATCTGTTGTAACAGCAGTTCTCCTCGGACTTTTGAAGAAGAACGCAGTAGAAGTTTAAATATCAAAAAAATAGTATAATTCAAGTGTATCGGCTTTCCTTCAATTCGAGGGAAAGCCGGTAACGAATAAATCAGGAAAATGAATGAGGTAAATAACAATGACAGAGATTAAGTATGTAATTAAGGACGAAATGGGAATTCATGCAAGACCAGCAGGCGAGCTCGTTAAGGCATGTGCTGCTTATCCATGTAAGATCATGATTTCAAATGGCACAAAGTCAATGGATGCTAAGAGAATCATGGGCGTTATGTCTTTGGGCGTAAAGTGTGGTCAGGAAATTACAATGTCTTTCGATGGCGAGAACGAGGCTGAAGCAGCTGAGGCAATCGCTAAGTTCCTTGAGGAGAAGCTTTAATGAATTACGAAGGTAAATGCGTCTTCAATGGAATTGCAATCGGACGTATTGCAATTTACGACAAGGGAGACAGCAATATTAAGCAGACAACTATAGATGATGCTGCAGCTGAAATCGCTCGTTTCGAGGCTGCCAAGGAAGAAGCTAAATCTCAGCTTGCTGCTCTTTACGAGAAGGCTCTCGTAGAGGTAGGTGAAGTAAATGCAGCTATCCTTGAAGTACATCAGATGATGCTTGATGATCTTGATTATATCGAGTCAATCACAAACATGATTGAGTCACAGAAGGTTAATGCTGAGTATGCAGTAGCTTCTACAGGTGAGAATTTCGCAGAGATGTTCTCATCTATGGACGATGACTACATGAAGGCAAGAGCTGCTGACGTTAAGGATATTTCTACTCGCGTTATCGGCGTTCTTTCTGGAAAGACAGCTGGTGGAATTGATTCAGCTGAGCCAGTAATTCTCCTTGCTGAGGATTTGGCTCCATCTGAGACAGTGCAGCTTGATAAGTCAAAGATTTTGGGCTTTGTAACACGCTTTGGTTCATCTAATTCACATACTGCAATTCTTGCACGTACAATGAATATTCCAGCACTTATCAGTGTGGATTTCCCAAGTGACTGTAACGGCAAGATGGGTATCGTTGATGGTAATAAGGGAATCCTTATTATTGATCCACCAATGTCAGTAATCGATGAGTACCATAAGAAGTTCGATGAGCAGCAGGAGCAGCGTAAGCTCTTGCAGGAACTCAAGGACAAGGAAGACATCACAATCGATGGTAAGACAATCCATCTTTATGCAAACATTGGTAGCGTAGGTGATGTTGCTTCAGTTCTTGAGAATGGTGCAACAGGAATCGGTCTTTTCCGTTCTGAGTTCCTTTATCTTGAGTCTTCAACTTATCCTACAGAAGAGGAGCAGTTCAAGGCATATAAGACAGTAGCTGAGAACATGGCTGGTAAGAAGGTTGTAATCCGTACACTTGATATCGGTGCTGATAAGCAGGTTGATTATTTTGACCTTGCAAAGGAAGAGAACCCAGCAATGGGATATCGTGCAATCCGTATCTGTCTTGACCGTGTAAACGTATTTAAGACACAGCTCCGTGCTTTGTATCGTGCTTCTTATTACGGAAATATCTCAATCATGTTCCCAATGATTATTTCTGAGTCAGAGGTAATTAAGATTAAGGAGATTATTAATGAAGTTAAGTCAGAACTTCAGGCTGAGAACGTTCCATTTAAGGATTGTGAACTCGGTATTATGATTGAGACACCAGCTGCAGTTATGATGGCAGAAGAGCTTGGTCGTCACGTTGATTTCTTCTCTGTAGGAACTAACGATCTGACACAGTATACGCTCGCTATCGACCGTCAGAATGCAGCGCTTGATAACATCTATGATTCACATCATCCAGCACTTCTTAAGATGCTCCAGATGATCGTAGATGGTGGTCATAAGAGCGGATGCTGGGTTGGTATCTGCGGTGAGCTTGGTGCTGACACAACTCTTACAGAAACATTCCTTAAGATGGGATTCGATGAGCTTTCAGTTTCACCATCAATGGTGCTTAAGGTTAGATCTAAGATCAGATCAACAGATGTTTCAAAACTATAATTGTTATTTTCTTGTTTTATAAGTTATTTATTCCACCGGTGGGGTAACCTGCCGGTGGTTTTTTGTTCCCTCTCTTTCAATAAGTTGGGGTTAAGTAATGTATAATTAATTCAAACTGATTTATCTAAATGAAAAGGAATAAAACCATGGGTAATAACGAATCTAAGGAACTTGAAAACGAGAAGGTAAAAGAAACAATAGATAAGGATTTTGAGAAGAAGGATGAGTATTCTGCTCCTAATCCTATTAATCCGCCAATTAATATGACTCTCGATGAGCTTGTAAGAAAGCTTAGAAATGAAGTAACTACCGATGAATACTACTGGTATTTATGTTATATGCTTACAGGCGTTGAGCATACGGATTTGAATCGCTCTGATCTTAATAATGGTGTAGTACGTTTTTCTGGTATCTGCGCCCAGACTCGTAATATGTACGAAGAAGATATTTATAGATCAATGGGCGAGACTGTTGTTATTGCTGGATATCACGTTAAAAACAAATCACCATATCACTACAGAAGATTATTTGGTATGGATTTCCATGGGAATGACGTCATTAAGTGTCGCTGTAGTATTTGTACTGATAAGCAGACATCACCTGCATGTATGTACAGAGTAAATGCATATATTCATTTTGTCTGTTTCTCAAGTAAGATTGAACCAAGAGAGGTTTATAAGACTCTTTGCGGAAGACTTTATAAGCCAATGGACATCTATGACAGTCCTTCAAGTGTCAAAGGTTTGGAGAAAGAGACATTCGAAGGCCTTGATCTTTTCTCAGTTCTTGCAGCAACAATCATGATCAAGAACAGATGGATTAAGTGTGATATTGGTATGTTCAATATTGAATATACATATATGGATGCTTTGTCTAATGGTAAGACTTCTAATATCGAAAATATAAAGAATATTTACGCTGGTAAGGGCACTACAGTTACTGTTCCTAAAAAGGAAATTAAGGAACACGCACTTACAAGAAATCAGGGCGCTCACATTAAGTATTTATATCGTCCTGAAAGAGTTGCTGCCTATATTATGTATCTGGCTGATAAGTGTCATGAGAATCCAACAAGAATGGGTCTTTATATTGGCAGTCTTCTCGCTAATAAGCGCCTTGGAATTTATGACGATTACCGTGTAGAGCAGAATCGCCAGAAGCTTAAGGCATTACCATTAAATAAGGAAGATGCTGAGACAGCAGAGAATCTGTTTAACTATGTAATCAGCCGTTATTTCAATACTTCTATTCCATTTATGCCAATTAATATGGTGCTCTATTCTGAGGATGAGCAGGAGACAGATGCTCTTATTGAAATCTTCAGATGGGTTACATCGTTTTATTATTATTTCGATGGTAAATCACCTAAAACTTACGTTAAGGATATTAGTATTGCCGATTACTCCATGAACGAAATCGTTAAGATTATCGATAACGTAAGATTCCCTAACGAGGCTGGTAAGGACAATATTACCGGACCACTTATTCTTCATATCAAGGACTTCCATCTTTTGCCAGAACTTGATAACAAGAGTGGAGATACTCTGGTAAAGATTACACAGCTTCAAAATGCTCTTGAGCGTCAGTCAGATAAGGTAGCTCTTATTATCAGTGGTGAGAAGGATAAGCTTTCTCATTTCTTAGAGACTCAGCCTGAGTTTTATAACATGACTGTAGATAAGCACCTTACTTTGGGTGACATGAGTTCTAATCAGATTGTTTACGAAATTATGCGTAAGCTCGAGATTCAGTTTACTTTCGAAGAGGGCTTTGAGAAAACTCTTAAGGAGTACGTTTACCTTACATACAAGAAGAGCAAGCTTAAGAGTAAGTCTTATATCGATAAGGTTGTACGTGACGTTTCATTTAATCACTATAACGAGAATATCGATGACAAGAACTTAAAGATTATCGATATTCCAAAGGTTGCAGGCGCCAAGTCTGACAAGGATATCTGGGAAGCTATTAATGCTCTTGAGGGTCTTGAGAATGTTAAGCAGGAGATGATTAAGCTTCAGACACTTTTGTCATTCAGAAGAAAGACAATGGGCAGAGGAATTGCTCTTGCTGAGCGTCCAAACCTTCACATGATTTTCCAGGGAAATCCTGGTACAGGTAAGACAACAGTAGCAAGACTTCTCGGAGATCTCCTTTTTAATTTCGGATACCTTAAGGAGAACAAGGTAATTGAAGTAAGCCCTAAGGACTTAGTTGCCCAGTATGTAGGCCAGACTGCCCCTAAAACGGCCGCAGCGTGTCAGTCAGCATACGGAGGCATTCTCTTTATCGATGAGGCTTATGAGCTTGCTGTAGGCGATAGTAATGGTGCCCAGGCTGCATTTAGAAGTGAGTGCGTTACTGAGCTTATTAAGCAGATGGAAGACCATAGAGATAACCTTGTTGTAATCTTCGCTGGTTACACAAAGGATATGCAGAAACTTGTTGATACTAATGCAGGTCTTGCTTCACGTGTTGGTACAATTATGGACTTTACTGACTATACTGATGATCAGCTTCTTAATATGTTCAAGAAGATGGTTAGAAATTCCGGCATGATTCTTACTCCTGAGGCTGAAAACTCAGTTCTTAAGACTATTCGTAAGTTTAAGGAAGAGGAAGATTTTGGTAACGGTCGTTTTGTACGTAATCTTTACGAGAAGACAGTTACTCAGCATGCTTATAACACAATAGATTCGGATGACGATTCAGTACTTGCTACAATTACTGAGTTTGATATTGCTGATATGGGAGACGCAAAGAAAGCAAATTCCAAGTATCACATTGGATTCGTGTAATACTCTTAGTTTTTACCTGTTCTTTACAAACTTAGGAATAACCTATAAACTACTGCCGCTATGATTTGGATGCTTTTGGTTTTAGTTTATGGGCTTCTTAAGGGAGCAAGAGAAATTGTAAAAAAGAAATGCCTCGAGAGAAATACTGTCGTTGAGGTTTTGTTTTTCTATACTTTAGTTGGATTTTTGCTTGTGCTTTTATTCCCTGGAAGAGAAGAGGCACTAAGTCTTGATTTGCATTATCTGCCGTATATTTTCGTTAAGTCTTTCGTGATTTTCCTTGCGTGGATTTTAAGCTTTATGGCGATTAAGTCAATGCCAGTCAGCATGTACGGCGTTCTTGATATGAGCCGTGTTCTTTTCGCGACTTTCCTTGGTACTGTTGTGCTTCATGAGACTCTTTCGAGAGGTCAGATGATTGGTCTTCCTCTTGTTCTTATTGGCCTTTTCATGATGAGAATAGTTAAGGGCAAAAAGGATCAGGAAGAAAAGGTCAGCGCAAAGGTAGTTTTCTTTGCATTTTTGTCCTGCGCCCTTAATGCTGTATCGGGCTTCCTCGATAAGGTTTTAATGAAGGATATTACTTCAAGCCAGCTTCAGATCTGGTATATGTTTTTCCTCGTTCTTATGTATGGCGGATTCCTTTTGGTTCGTAAAACAAAGGTCAACTGGAAGGCGCTTTTTTCCAACTACTGGATTGTGCTTCTTGCCGTAATGTTCATTATCGCGGACAAGGCTTTGTTTGTAGCAAACGGATATCCTGAGAGTAAAATCACAATTATGACTCTTATCAAGCAGTCTTCATGCTTTGTTACAATCGCCCTCGGACGAATCGTATTTAAGGAGAAAAATATCCTTAAAAAGGCAGTCTGCGCTTCTGTTGTTCTTGCAGGAATTTTAATCGCTATTATTTAAGTTTTAGCAGACTCCACATCTACTCGTGGGAGGTTTTTAAGGAACCATACTGCGAGAATTACTGAAGGTATAAACATCAAAATATTAGATACTGGCTGAGCTTCAAGTATTCCATTAAGTCCACGGAAATAAGTCATAATGAAAAGCGCAGGGATAAAGATAATTCCGCTCTTTAAAGAAGACAAAAGGGAAGCGAAGAATTTCTTTCCTGTAGTCTGAAGTGCCATCTCCGTCATAGTACAAAATGGTGAGAAAAGCTGTGTTATACCCTGAAGGTACAAAGCCCTAATTGCGATAGTAATTACATCAGGATCGTCACGGAATAAAGTAACGATACTACTGTTAAAAATAAGAACTCCGATAGTAACAACTGTGATGCAGACCTGGGCATACTTAAATGCAAACCAGAATGCCTCACGTACACGTGTGTTCTTTCCTGCGCCATAGTTAAATGCGCATACTGGCTGGAAGCCCTGGGCGATTCCAAGTGCTACAGAGAAGATAAAGAAAGTGATACGTGAAACGATACTTAAAGCAGCGATAGCAGCATCTCCATATGGACCTGCAACAACATTAAGGATAATTGTTGAGATACTTTGTAAAGCCTGTCTTAGAAGGCTAGGAAGGCCAGTTGCCATAATGTCTCCCATGCGTTTCATGTTCCATGAGAAATGCTTAATAGAAAGTGAAGCCTGAGTCTTGCCAGTTAAGAAGAAACTAAGAAGAATTCCAAAACTAATGATTTGTGAAAGACATGTAGAAAGACCTGCACCAGCAATTCCCGTTTTAAAATAGAACATAAAAAGAGGGTCGCCTGCGATATTTAAAACTGCGCCGGTTAAAAGACCAATCATTCCAAGGGAAGCACGGCCCTCGTATCGGAGGAGATTATTCATGTTAAAACTTGCTACGATAAATGGCGCTGAGATAAGAATATATGTGATATAGGTCTTCGCGTAAGGAGCAATAGTAGGAGTACTTCCAAGAGCTACTACAAGCTTATCGAGGAAGATGAAACTAATAATTGCAACAAGAGTACTTACAGAAAGTGCGCTCCAAAATCCAGTAGATGCAATTTTATTTGCCTCTACCTTATCCTTGCGGCCAAGGGCACGTGACATAGTACTTCCGGCACCCTGTCCGAAAAAGAATCCAACCGCCTGTAAAATTGCCATATAGCCGAAAACAATTCCAACTGCACCACTCGCACTTGTTCCAAGCTGGCCAATGAACGCCTGGTCAACCATGTTATAGATTGTTGTAACCATCATGCTGATGATTGTAGGAATTGAAAGCTTAACAATGAGACTTGGAACAGGAGTCTTTGTCATCTTGTTATACTGTGCTTCAGCCTTTGATTTTGTATTATCTTCCATATTTCATCTCTTTTTGCGAATCATTGACAATTATTCTACTACTTCTTATTGTTTAAATGTCCGTTTTTGCTTCTTGTAATAAGCGCAAAAATTTGTGGTTGTAGGTATAATAGTTTTAGTAAGTTTTATGTGGAGGTTGTTATATGGCCCATAAATGTGAATACTGTGGACAGAGTATTGAAGATAATCTTGAGAAATGTCCTAACTGTGGCGCTGTTAATAGCAATTATCAGAGAGCTGCAATAACACAGCCTAAGACAATTGAAGAACTTAAACTCTGGTACAAGCAGATGAATCTTCCACCAGAAGAGACAACACGTTTCTTTATTGGTAAGGACCATCGTGCTGCCAAGTGTTATGGTATCTACCAGGATCCTGATACTAATAAGTTTGTTGTTTATAAATTCAAGGCAGATGGCACACGTGCCGTAAGATATGAAGGCGATGACGAAGCATATGCTGTTAATGAAATTTTCCAGAAGCTTCGTGAAGTAATCGCAGTTCAAAAGGGTATGAATGCCGTTCCAAATTACGGTAAATCATCTTCAGGTTCTTATACTTCCAGAAGAAAGAAGAAATCATCTTTTAAGCCAATTCTCATCACCATGGTGTGCGTATGGATGTTTGGCGCATTTGTTACTTTTGGTATGGCTCTTGGAGGATGCATGGGTGGTAAGCACCCAGAGCGCGACAGATACTATCAGTACGAAGATGAGTATTACTATAACTTCCGCGGTAAGTATTATAGATACGATTTGGATGACGATGACTGGTACTACTATGGTACAGATGCCCCATTCGACGTAGATGAGTACGAAGATTACGAAATCGACCGTGGTTCTTACGATGTTGGTAATTTCCAGGATTCAGACGTTTACCAAGACTGGTACGATTCACAGCAGAACAACGATAGCTACGATAACGACGATTCAGGCTGGGATTCAGGCTGGGATTCTGGTGATAGCTGGGATTCCGACTACGGCTCAGACTGGGATAGTGACTGGTAATATAATTAGTATTAGAGGATTTAACTATGAAACTTAAATGCGAATTCTGTGGCGCAATAATGAGTGACACTGATGCTAAATGTGCTAACTGCGGCGCCACTAATGCTCACGTTAAGGCACCTGGCAATGCACCTCGTACAATCGCTGAACTTGAGAGCTGGTATAAAGCGCAAAAGCTTCCACCAGAAGAAGTTACACGATTCTTCATTGGTAAAAATTATACGGGCGCCCGTGCATTTGGTATTTATAAGAATCCGGCTAACGGCGTAATCGTTGTTTATAAAAATAACACTTCCGGTCAACGAATCGTCCACTACGAAGGTGGTGACGAGGCATACGCTGTAAATGAGATTTATCTTAAACTTAAGGAAGCAATTGCCAAGAATGTTCGAAAGTAAACTATTAAGAAATGACCACTTCGGTGGTCATTTTTTTGCTTCAAATAAAAGTTGTGTAGTTTTGTAAGCGAAAGTGTAATTATTCCCCCAAAATAACCGAAGTATATCAGATGCAAAACATTTGATATTTTTGTAATATGGTATTGGTATGTACAATTGGGGGGTAATAAAATGAGTAATTCACTCGATAATGCAAAAAAAGTGATTGATAACGTCAATAAAGTTATCGTTGGTAAAGATCAGAAACTTGAATATCTGATGGTTGCGCTTTTAACTGGCGGACATGTTCTTTTGGAAGATGTACCTGGTACAGGTAAAACAAAGACTGCAAGAAGTCTTGCAAAGTCATTAGGACTTGATTTTAAGCGCGTACAGTTCACTATTGATCTTTTGCCTTCTGACTTAACTGGTATTAATTATTTTGATAAGAGCCAGGATAAGTTTGTATTCCGTAAAGGTCCTCTTTTTACAAATATTCTTCTTGCTGATGAGATTAACCGTGCTACAGCAAGAACACAGTCATCTCTTCTTGAGTGTATGGAAGAAAAGCAGGTTACAGTTGATGGCGTTACAACAGTTCTTGATAAGCCATTCCTTGTAATTGCTACTCAAAATCCAATTGAGTCACAGGGCACATTCCCACTTCCAGAGGCTCAGCTCGACCGTTTCCTCATGATGATCGATATGGGATATCCAACACACGATGAGAGCATTGAAATTTTAAAGAGATTTAATACATCTGATCCTCTTGATGTTATTTCTGAGGTTGTATCTAAGGAAGAACTTCTTAAGATGCAGGAAGATGCCAAGAATATTAAGGTTTCAGACATTCTTCTTGACTATGCAGCAAGAATTGTTGAGGAAACAAGAAACTCAAAGGAGACAAGAATTGGTGCAAGTCCACGTGCCCTCTTGGCGTATGTTGCTGCAGCCAAGGCTTTGGCTTTATTAAGAGGCAGAGATTTCTGTATTCCAGATGATTTTAAAGAGCTTGCAGCTCCAGTTTTGTCTCATAGATTATCCATCCATTCTACAGGTTTTTATGGTGAGAATGGTGCTTATATAAGTAAGCGCGAAATGACAGTTAAAGTTATTGAAAATATCATCGCAACTGTTCCATGCCCAACGGAGGATTTTAAGGCATAATGGCTATAGTAATATTCCTAATTGTTGTAGGAATTCTCTATAGTATTGAACTTGCTTATTACACACGTAAAGGTCTTAGTAAAGTCGATGTAGACATTCACTTTTCTCAAAATATCGCTAACTGTGGCGACATTATTGAGGTAGTTGAAGTAGTACAGAATAATAAGAGAATTCCTCTTCCATTTCTTATCCTTAAATATGAAACTCCTGTAGCCATAACATTTAATGATATGACTAACGTATCCCTTACAGATAATTATTATCGTGAGGATATGCTTTCTATGGGCGCTTTTACAAGACATACACGAAAGATTAAAGTAACATGCACAAAGCGTGGTTACTATACTTTCACACGCATTACCGCCAGTTCTTCTGACCTCTTTTTGTTTCAGAAAATCGGCATGATGGTAGATTCTAAATCAAGCGTAACCGTCCTTCCCGAAGTTCTTTCTGGCGAAGAGTTAAACTCGCTATTAACAATTACTTTTAGCGAGATTCAGAGAAGAAGAACTCTTCTTACAGACCCGTTTACACTTGCAGGAATAAGAGAATACCAGGAGTGGGATCCTATGCGTGCTGTCAACTGGATGGCAAGTGCGAGAACTGGAGATCTGATGGTTAATCAGAATGCTTCAGCTAATCAGAATAAGATTAATCTCTTCCTTAATCTTGAGCACTATAACCATAAAAATTCCGATGGACTTCTCGAGAAATCCATAAGCATCGCTTATACATGCATGATGAAACTATATGAGCAGGGAACTTCTGTATCTTTCTATTCAAACGGAGTAGATGTAGTTACAAATCGTCCTGTTGTTGATAAGACTTCAAATATCAGCTCTATGGAACAGCGTGGTATCGATCTTGCCAGAATTGACCTTACAAAAAATGTTATTCCTTTTATTGAATTAGTGGATGAGTACATTATGCATAATTCTTCTGACGAACTTAATGTAATCATTTCGGCTAACCACGATGGCGAGTACAGAAGAATCGTTGAAAACATTATTAATAGTGGTAAGAATGTTCTCTGGATTATGCCTTGCTATAAGGATGACCATAGGGCATCTAACTTCAATGTTGAAAGTACTATTGCACCTTACTTTAAAAGAATGGAGGTGCAGGGCCATGAGTGACGGAAAAGTTAATTCTGTTAAAAATGTCGGAAAGATTCTTTTCGCTAATGGAAGTACTATTGTTGAGATTCTTCTTGCTGCTCTTATATTCCTGTCGTCAGTAGCTTTTGCGACATATATTGATGCATATTCACCTTATTATGATGTGCCATACGTTATCATGATGACGGGGCTTATTCCTGTAGCCGTGTCCGCAATCATAAGGCACGTAAATAAGGAAGATGCTTTTAAATTATCAGCGCAGATTTTAATTTTTGCTGTCCATACCGTTTTGGTAGTTAGTAACTATCTCTTTTCAACTCATTTTGTAGTACTGATAATACTTGTTGGCATAAACCTTATTTATGCGTTGATATGTACTTCAAAACCACCTGTTGGCAAAATTAAGAGTACAAGTTTTCTGACGGCATTTATTGCGAATCTGATTTTCTATGCAATGCTTACTTACTTTGATTACGACAGAACTTTCGATGCTTCAGGCCTCATGATTAACGCCTATTTAGCGTTTCTAATTTTCATTGTTGCCCGTCAGCTTAACGAGTTCGAAGTAGGCTACCACCATAGCATGAAGTCCTCAATGCTTCCTATAAAGGAGATTTCAAAGCAGAACACAAGAACTACAATTCTTGTTATTTTGGGCTTTGGTCTTACACTCCTTCTTTTATTTGTACTTCCTATAAAGACCATAAATAACGTGGTGGCATTCTACATTAGAAAAGTCTTAAGAAAATTCTTTTTGATGGAAAAGGTTCCGGAAGAAGAGCTGGAGTCTTTTATACGAGAAGAGGCGGCTAAAGAAAAAATCGGTGAGCCTGTGTCCCCATTAGAACTTAAGGTGATTCTTGGAATCTGTATCGCTGCTATCGCTATCTTTCTAGTTGTTAAAATCATCCGTTTAATCAGCGAGAGACGATACGTAAAAGAGATATTTGTTGAATCAAATAGTGAAGTTACAGACGTAATCGAGAAAATTGATCACGGAAAATCCGGATGGTTTAAGGCTAATAACTTTGGTACTGGATATGAGATGAAGATAAGAAAAAAGTTCTATAAGAAGGTTCGAAAATCCATCTCAAAAGGCGCTAATATCAAGGCATCGTTTACACCTAATGAAATTACAAAAGAAGTAAATAAAATTAATACGGAATCTATTACTGAACTTAAAAACGAATACGAGAGAGTTAGATATAAGTAAGCAAAAAAACACCCCTGATACCACACAAGGTACCAGGGGTGTTCTGCTTTAACTAATTAATATTACTTTGCAATCTTCATAATAAGATCAAAAATACCAACTGACTTAAGGAAAAGGATAAGAAGAAGGATAGGTGCGATGTACTTAATCATTACGATGTAGAGCTTACGACGTCCCATCTTACAACCTGACTTTTCAACTTCATCGATAATAACCTTAGGTCCAACAATCCATCCGATAAGAATACATGTGAGGATAGCGCAGATAGGCATGAGTGCATTGTTACTGATGTAGTCCATGATGTCGAGGATCTGAGCTACAGAACCTGTAGGGAGTGTGAATTCGAAGTACCATACGTTATATCCAAGACATACAACAATACCTGCAACAAGTGCGATTGCTGTCTCAATCAAAGTAGCCTTAAGACGGCTCCATCCGAACTGATCCATAAGGCTTGATACAACTGCCTCGAGAATTGACATGGCACTTGTAATAGCCGCGAAAAGTACCATCGCGAAAAATAAGATTCCAATGAATGTTCCAAACTTACCCATAGATGCAAAGATCTTAGGGAGAGATACGAAGATAAGACTTGGGCCTGAAGCCTCAAGACCTTCGTTACCCATAAATACGTAAACAGAAGGAACAATCATTACACCAGCAAGGAATGCTACAACTGTATCGAAGATCTCAATCTGATTGATTGACTTGGAAAGATTTGCATCGTCAGATACGTAAGAACCATAAGCAATCATGATTCCCATGGCAACAGAAAGGCTAAAGAAGAGCTGTCCCATTGCATCGAGAATAGTTGAGAAGATTGTGCCTGCAGTAGCGTTCTTAAAATCTGGAATTATATAAATCTTAAGTCCATCAAGACCTGTGCGTGTAATGCCTTCAGCGTCTGTATGTGTGATTGTGAGTGAGTAAATAGAAATACCAATAACAAGTAAAAGAAGAATTGGCATCAAAATCTTGGAAGAACTCTCGATACCCTTATTTACACCAAGAATAATAATGAAACTTACTACAGCAAGGAAGATTACCATAAGAATAATTGGTTCCCACTGTGCTGTGATAAAAGATCCAAAGTATCCGTCTTCTGCGGCAGCAACGCTCTGACCTGTAAGGAATGCAAGGAAGTATTTAATAACCCATCCACCGATTGCCACGTAGTAAGGAAGGATAATCATTGGTACAAGACATGCAATGACTCCAAGAGGACCCCAGCCCTTTTTAATCTTTGAATATGCAGTAAGTGGACTCTGCTTTGTCTTACGTCCGATTGCAATCTCAGTAGTAAGAAGTGCAAATCCGAAAGTAAGTGCAAGCACAATATAAGTTACAAGGAATAAGCCTCCACCGTTCTTGGCAGCAAGGTATGGGAAACGCCAGATGTTTCCAAGACCTACAGCACTTCCTGCAGCAGCAAGAACAAATCCGATAGAGCCTGTAAAAGAATTACGTTTTGTTTTTTGTTCGCTCATAAAACACCTTCACAAATTGTTGTAATGTAAATTCTAACATAGTTTGTAATATATTCGCTCCTAAAAGTGCCACACGTAACTATAAGTTTTAGATGCTATAATGTTTGTTAGTAAGGGGAATAGAACTATGACTAAGGATAATATGCGTAAGGCATATATTTATAACATTGTTACAGCTGCCGTTATTCTGTTTTCGGTAGTCTGGATGTTTTCAGGAATTAAGTTTTTTGTAGAAGAGACTACGCTTTCTGCATCTAAATTAGCGATGTTTAAATACTACACGGTTGATTCCAACATAATTATGGGAATTATTAGTTTTTACGTTGCTATTAAGGAAAAGCGTGTCCTTGATGGTAAGGACAAGGAGCTTTCAGTATCAGTATTTGTGCTTAAGTTAATCGGATGTGTTGGCGTTACA
The DNA here is from genome assembly GCA_045639635.1 of Saccharofermentans sp. Taxonomy (GTDB): domain Bacteria; phylum Bacillota; class Clostridia; order Saccharofermentanales; family Saccharofermentanaceae; genus Saccharofermentans. The sequence goes on from JAZUDM010000022.1 coordinate 20,454, forward strand.
CTTACAATGCTTGTTACTGTGTTCTTCCTGGCGCCAACTCTGGGGTTTGTTGTCTGCTTTAATAACAGTAATTTCCTTCTTCATGTTCTAAATCCAGTTCTTAGTATCTATTCTTTTATAAAGTTTGAGCGTCCTTCGAATCTTAATATTAAGCATACATTTATGGGCATTATTTCCATGCTTATATATGCGACTTACTATGTGATTAACTGCGTTGTTCATTCGGAGGGGAATAGCGTTATGGAAGGTTATGACTGGTACGGATTTTTTGCCCTCGGACTTAAAAGTGGAGTTGTAGTTTTGCCAATTATTATTCTTATTACCTATGGAATAAGCTTCGCGCTTTGGAAGGCAAATAAGGGAAAGAAATTAAAGGGTTAAGGAGAAATATATGGAACATCAGGTATTAATTAATAACGACAAGTGTATTGGCTGTGGACTTTGTGTTAAGGACTGCGTAGGAGCAGATATTGTTTTGAAGGATAAAAAAGCAGTACCAAAAGCTAATAGCTGTATTCTTTGCGGACACTGCGAAGCAATCTGTCCACAAAATGCTGTTACTATTACTGGCTTTAGCGATAAGGTTGAAGATTTTGAGGAGCAGACAAGACTTGATCCTAAGGAGCTTTTGGACGCAATTAAGACCCGCCGTTCTATTAGAGATTTTTCTTCCAAGGAAATCCCTGAGGATATTGTCGACATGATCTTTGAAGCAGGAAGACTTGCTCCAACAGGGTCAAATTCCCAGGACCTTCAGTACATTTTGCTTCGAGAGCATAAGGATGAGTGCGAGGCTTTGGCTGTAGCTTTATTCCGTAAACTTTTAAAGGCTGGAAAGGCAGTGATTCCGCTTCTTAAGAATATGGAAATCGACGATAATTTCTTCTTTAAGAAAGCGCCACTTGTTATCGTGATTCTAAGTAACGATACTGTAAGTGGTTCTATTGCTGCACAGAATATGGCATTTATGGCTGAGGCAAATGGTCTTGGTGTTCTATATAGCGGATTATTTACAAGAGCTCTTCGAATGAATTCCAAGATTAAGAAACTTACTAATCTTCCAAAGAAGATTAAGCCTGTAACAACACTTGTAATTGGCTACTCTAACGTGAAGTATAAGAGGACAGCTCATCGTAAAGATCTTAAGGTAATTAAGGCATAACAAAGTAAGGCGGTACAAACAATTATAGTTCGTACCGCCTTATTTTTACTTAGAATTATCTGCTGATAGTAGCGATAAATGTTTTATCCTTACACTCGACTTTAAGTTTTAATCCGAGGGCAGATAAGTTGTTATTTGCTATGGCAAGACCAAGGCCGCTTCCTGAATTCTCACCACGGGAAGCTGATCCTTTAACGAAGGCTTCCATAAGGTGACTACAGTCCTTAATATCTTCGTCTACGGCGTTACTGATAGTAAGAATTTTAGTAAGAGCAAGCTTTCCTTTTTCTTCGCTGCTTTCGATTGCGACGCGGATCTTGGAGCCCTTTGAACCATACTTAATGCTGTTAGTTAAAAGGTTAATAACAGCCTGATTCCAAAGCTCCCTGTCAGCTCTTACAATGCCGCCACCAATAATTTCAACTTCCATATTCTGGTTACTAAGAGAAGCCTCCAGGGACTTAACCTGATCTGTGATTTCGCTTCTCATATCAAGAGGAGTGATATTAAGTTTCTTGCTTGAAACTTCGCTCTTTGAAAGCTCCAATATATTCTCAATAAGGTTATTAGCGTATTCGACTGTATCCTCGATATTAGTAGCGTGAAGCTCGCATTTCGAAGGATTTACGCCAAGGTTTTCCTTAAGGTTAGTTGCAGAAAGTGAGATGGCAGCAAGAGGTGTCTTAAGATCATGTGCCATAGCTTCTGTAGTTTTTCTACGATACTCAAAAATCTCATAGTAAGATTTCTTATTAAAGTATCTGATAGTACCGCTAATAAAAGCTAGAACGATTATTGTAATTACAATTACCCAGAAAACTAACCATAAGCGGAAGTTCTTTGAATTAGTAGCCCACTGTTCGAGG
>JAZUDM010000023.1:0-11831 GCA_045639635.1 Saccharofermentans sp.
GCACGTGGTGTTGGTGTAGGTGTAATTGTTGCACCTGAAGCAATACCATATCCATCACAGATATTTACCCACTCAACAGAGTTAATGAAACTATCGATTACTCGTGAACGGTCTGTACCTCTTGCGAGAACGCCAAGCCAGTAGTCTCTACCACCACCTGCTGCCTGACGGTTAAAGAATACTCGATAAAGAACCTCTACGAAGTCCTCGTCTGAATAGTTAAAGCTCTTAAACTCATTACTTGTAAGGATAATCTTTGCTACCTGACCACCAGTCTTACGACCTGAAGTGATCTCTGTAAGATAGTAGTTAGAATCTGTAACTACGATATTACGGCCGAGACCCAATGCATAAAGACGTCCAATAAAGCCCTTGATACCTTCACCACCGATGTTTGGATCGAATGGTGGCAACTGATGTACTGTTGGTGTTGGAGTCGCTGTTGGACGTGGTGTATTTGTGTTTGTTGGGCGTGGTGTGCTAGTAGCACGTGGAGTATTTGTCGCACGTGTTGTAGGTGTAGCCGTAGCACGTGGTGTTGGTGTAGGTGTAATTGTTGCACCTGAAGCAATACCATAATCATCACAGATATTTACCCACTCTACAGAGTTGATAAAGCTGTCGATTACTCGTGAACGGTCTGTACCATTTGCAAGAACGCCAAGCCAGTAGTCTCTACCGCCGCCAGCTGCCTGACGGTTAAAGAATACTCTGTAAAGAACCTCTACGAAGTCCTCATTTGAGTAGTTAAATCCCTTAAACTCGTTACTTGTAAGAATAATCTTGGCAACCTGACCACCAGTCTTTCGACCTGAAGTGATCTCTGTAAGATAGTAGTTAGAATCTGTAACTACGATATTACGGCCAAGACCCAATGCATAAAGACGACCGATAAATCCCTTAACGCCTTCACCGCCAATGTTTGGATCGAATGGTGGAAGTGTCTTTGGAGTTACCGTAGTAGTCTCCGGTTCGTCTGCGTAAACTCTGCTTGCGTTATTTGGCACAAATAAAAGGCAGCTTGCCATTATTGATGCTGCAAGAAAAACGCATACAACTTTGCAGAAACGCGCAAAATTGCAGGAATGTCCCTGTATCATATCCCTCTCCTCCTCTAACAGAAAAACTCAATTTTTCATTATAGTTAGGCGAAAGGCAACATTCGACGAATATCTCTATTGTTAATAGTTTGTTTACATCAGATTACAATTATATGACATTGTTTATAAAAATAAGGCCCCAGCGCCTAAACGCTGGAGCCCTAAACACGCATACAAACAGTTTACATACGGGCTTTGGTGATTTGTGGGAAAGAAAAGACCGCTTCTTTCGAAACGGTCTTGATGTTTTATTTTAGCCTTGGCCCGAAGTATCAATAAAGATTCTTGTAGGCTCTAGGATTTCTTCGTTCAAATGAACTATTCTGAAGTGGTACGTTACTCCTGCCTCAAGGCCTAAATTCAGCTCGTAATTCACATCAGGGCCCAAGTCTTCATTGGTTAACACTTCGCCATCTGTTCCCTCGAAATCCAAGGCATAGATTACAGGGTGGTTATCACCAGATGCCCAGATAGTATAATAACCATCCTCTTCCGGAGTGAAACAAAAGTAGAATCCATCCTCATCCACTGAACCATCAACTGGAATATAGTAAAACTCCTGATAATTAATTCCAGTGTAGATAATCTCAGTTGGAGTCGGTTCTAGTGTTGGAGTTGGTGTTGGCTCCTCTGTAGGCTCCGGTGTAGGTGTCATAGTAGGAATAGGAGTTGCAGTGCCATCATTTGAGAATCTGATTCTGAAAGGACCATCTGAATAACTATTAAACCTGATAACAAAATAGTACGTAGTTCCCTTTTCAAAATAGAAATCAAGATTAAAGTTATTGCCATCGCCACCATTATCGTCAGTTATTTCTGAACCGTCAGCATTATATACATCGAGCATAGTAATAACCGGATCAACATCACTTAATGAATAGATACGATATGCACCACTAATTGCTGGAGTAAATGAAACCATAAACTCTCTATAGCTCTGGCAATCCGTTGCACTAAAGTAATTGCCATAACGATCAAGATCATAGCATGGAATTGTAGGCATAGGCTGTGAACCTATTTCTACATATAATTCAGCATATGTAGAAAAACCAATTCGGGATACCTCCACATTAATTAAATATGTTTCACCTGCCTCAAGGTAAACATTAACAGCAGCATTTCCTGTCTGGTTTCTGCCATCCATAAATCCGCCTTCAACACCAGGAATTGAAATAGAAACATCACTGCTTCCAGCTGTCGCAAAATGGTATTCTCCACTCACCTCTGGAGCAAAGAATGCTCTATAGATATATGTGTCGCTATCGCTATAGTAGAAATCGCTCCAGTTCCACCAACGACTGCTTCCAAGAGAAATAGAATGCACTCCGTGAATATCGGCAGTAGCCGCATTAGTTACCATAATTCCCATTGGAGTTTTTTCTGTGAAATGGCTTTTGACACCAAATCTATAAGTAACGCCAGCCTCAAGATGGAGGTCGAGTCTGAAATTCGAGTTTTCTGCACCATCTACCTGATGAATGTAATTACCATAATTGTCCACAAAATCAAAAGCGTCTATTGAAGCAAACCATTCACCATAAGAAATAATTGAATAGTCGCCTTCAACTTCAGGAGTAAACTCAAGTAGAATGTAAAAGTTACTTCCTGCATCAGAACGATTAACATAAACCATCTCATCCAAAGACATATTAATTACATCCATCTCTGGAACAAACGCTCCTTCATATACACAAAGTTCAGAGATGCCATCGAAGACAACCTTATTAAGACTAATACGAATCATGTAATCCTGTCCTGCTTCCATATCAGCCTCGAAACTAAGCTGATTATATGGAAGGAAAGTAACAGCAGAATCATTAATACTTACAAAAGCAGACTGACTTCCATACATTACGAAAGTATAGTGTCCCGTCTCTTCAGGAGTAAAGACAACTGTTGTTCTTGGCTCGTTCATTTCGTTCCAGTTCAAAACGTATGGTGATTCCAAATCCACTTCATTTCTTTCTGCAGTTGGAGTTATTGGATTATTTCCACCACTTCTAACAGTTACTGATGTCTCAACGCCAGCGAAAATCGCGCAGTTAATTTTAAACAGGTAAGTAACACCTGCCTCAAGATTTACCTCAAGACGGAAATCCTGGTCACTAGCCTGAGCGATAACAGGCTTCATGTCAGAGTCATAGTATCCAATCATCTCAATAGAAGGATAATTAATTGATCTGGATGTAAATGTGTACGCTCCGCTTTCGTCAGGAGTAAATTCAAGGCACACATACGCCTCAGAAGTAAAGTTAGAAGTTCTAAGATTTACTGGAACACCAAGTGTCATTGGAATTGGTGTTGCAACCGGGCACTCGTACTCTCCTCTTACAACATGAATTGTACTTGAACGGCCATACGCTCCGATTTTGTGGTTATGAATATCGAGCTGATATGTAACGCCACGGCGCAAATATACTGTAAGAGAACTATTCGCAGTCATGTCGCCATAGCTTGAAGAAGGACCATGGTGAAGTTCAAGTGAAGTATACATATTTCCTGTTGTATAGAATGTGTAGATACCATCCTCATCAGGAGTAAAGGATACTGTCATATACTGATTCCTGAGAGCAAGATAAATCCACTCGAATTCGTATGGATCATCAAGACCAATATAAATAAGCGGGTCAACTTCGTCATCAGCATAACCTAATCTTTCTCTTAATCCATCAAGAGCCTCTTCCCTGCTTGCTCCCGAAATATAATCCTCAACAGCATAAATAAATGCATTATTAATGAATCCGTCTGTAGGAGCAAAAGTAGTATTTACGGCACGTGCAGTTGCATCCAAAATACCGTAAATATTCTGTCCGCCAAGCCAGAATCTGAAATCCTCAGTATTAGCATATTCCTGATTAAGATTTGAGTTATTCACAAAGATTCGTCCAGTGCTGTCAGTAGACATTTCGCGCTGGTGCATTTCGTTTGTTGCCAAGGAACGCATTACTCTTGCAACGCATCCCTTGTTGGCATTACGTGAAGCAACCATCCATGTACCACCGCTAACAGCGTTTACAGGAGCTGGAACTACACGCCACTCAGATGCAGTCGGATTACCCTCATACATGTATTCTTTAAGACGCAAATCCTCCTGGCCAAATTCCATAGTACCCCAGAACGACAATACAGTATGGTCAGAAGTAAGGCTATTCCAGTTACTGTCACTTCTTCTGATTCCGAATGTTAAATCCTCTTCTACAAAAATCCTTGCAAGATTAAATAAATCAAAGCAGCCGTTATCGACATTAATGTCTCCGTCTATAAGCCATGCGTCACTTCTTGATCCTACAAAAGTCGATGAAAACTCAGACCAGTCTGCTACAGCTCTTACTGTACCGCCAGATGTAGCACTAACTGTTCTTGAAGTTTCTAAGAATGCGTCCCATGAAGCAAAGTATGGCGCAACGCTTTCTGGGTCAGAAACACCAAGAGTTTCTTGTGCTACTACTGTGTTATAGAAAACAACCTGTGGCTGAGCTGCCCATGCAAGGCCGTAAAGCTCACCATCTGCTCCAGTTGCATAGTCGATTGTATATGGGTACATTCCTCTAAGTTCGCTTTCGCGAATTCCAAGGCTTGAAATTGGTACCGCGTAAGCTGAATTAAAATAATGTGTTCCAAAACTCATATCAACAGCAAAAATATCCGGAACATCTTCACCTGACGCAAAAATCATGTCGAGCATGGTCATATATGTATTAGCGCTCATGCCATAAGCATATACATTCTCGCCTTCAAACTGATTTGCGATATGCACGAGCTGATCCTCGTAACTTACAACGACAATTGTAGGTCTTGGTGTTGGTGTATTTCTAGAACCTGAAGCGATTCCATAAATATCGCAGACATCCATCCACTCACCTGAATTAATGAAACTATCGATTACCTTGGATCTTGATGTGCCGTTATTTAAAACGCCAATCCAATAGTCCCTACCGCCACCTGACGCAGGTCTATTAAAGAAAATTCTATAAAGCACCTCAACGAAGTCCGCGTTACTATAACCAAAAGCATTGAACTCGTTACTTGTAAGAATTATTTTCGCAACCTGGCCTCCTGTCATTTTGCCTGTAGTAAGCTGCTTTACGTAATAGTTATTGCTGTCGATTGTCACCTGACGTCCAAGACCAATGTTGTAAAGTCTTGTTACAAATCCAATAACGCCATTGCCTCCTGCCTCAGGATCAAATGGTGCCATAGATACAGGTGTTGGTGTGTTTGTATTTGTAGGGCGAGGTGTAGGTGTATTAGGTGCACCTGAAGAGATGCCGTACTCCTCACAAATATTTCGCCACTCGTTAGAGTTAATGAAACTATCGATTACCTTGGAACGACTTGTACCTCTTGAAAGAACGCCGAGCCAGTAATCTCTGCCGCTACCTGTTGCAGTACGGTTAAAGAAAACTCTGTAAAGCACCTCAACGAAATCTTCGTCGCTATATCCGAATGTCTGAAACTCGTTACTTGTAAGGATAATCTTTGCAGCCTGACCACCTGACATTGCGCCAGATACAATTTGCTTTACGTAATAATTATTACTATTAATTTGAGTCTCACGACCTAGTCCAAGACTATAAAGTCTTGATACAAATCCTTCGATTCCTTCGCCTCCTGCTTCTGGATTGAATGGTGGAAGTGTTGGACGATTTGTTGGTGATGTTTGTGGACGGCCAGTTGGTGTAGCTGTTGCTGTTGGCGCGTTTGTAGGGCGTGGTGTATTGGTCACACGTGGTGTTGGTGTAGGTGATATAGTCGCACCAGAAGCAATACCGTAATCATCACAGATAGTTACCCACTCTACAGAGTTAATAAAACTATCGATTACTCGTGAACGGTCTGTACCTCTTGAAAGAACGCTGAGCCAGTAGTCTCTACCGCCACCTGATGCAGTACGGTTAAAGAATACTCTGTAGAGAACTTCAACAAAGTCTTCGTTACTATAACCGAACGCCTTAAATTCATTACTGTTAAGAATAATCTTCGCAGCCTGACCACCTGACATTGCGCCAGATGTAATCTGCTTTACATAATAGTTATTGCTGTTAATATGAGTCTCACGACCAAGACCAAGACTATAAAGTCTTGACACAAATCCTTCGATTCCTTCGCCGCCAGCTGTTGGATCAAAAGGTGGAAGTGTCTTACTTTCTATATTTTCTGATGCAGGAACTTCAATATCAGTTCCTTCCATATTTACTGGTATAGCTAACTTATCTGCCTGAACTACATTTGCTGGCAAAACCATAAGGTTTCCTGCCAACACTGCCGTAGTTAAAAATAAACAAATAACTTTTCCAAAACGCGATAAACCACTAGATGAAACTCGAATCATAATCCCTCCCAAAACTCCTATCCTCAACTAACAATTATAAAGTGTTTAGGCACTACTATTACCTTTCAAGGCGATTCTTAATAATTAGTTTACATACTGGTTTTGGTGATTTGTGGGAAAGAAAAGACCGCTTCTTTCGAAACGGTCCTGGTTTGTCTGTTTTTGTTTGTTTTTGAGCCGGCCTTTTAGTTTACCTTCTTTACATTAACTGCTGCGCCACAGTATGGGCACTTTGCAGCGTAGCCTGCTGCTGCAGTATAAGAAGCGCCACAGCTCTGGCATGAGATAGCTACCATCTTGAGCTGATCTGGAGCGATTGGCTTATCGTCGAGAAGCTCGTCCTCACGATCTAAGTGTGTGTAACGAACGGAGCCTGGAACCCAGGTGTACTTGCCGTTATACTCAATGATGTCAATTGTTGCGCCAATCGGATACTGAGCTGTTCCCTTTGTAAAGCGAGTGTCGATGATTGCCTCGCGCTCAATGCCGCTTGCGTCAAAGAAATGAACCTTTGTATTCACGAGGAAGTCACCATTCATGGTAAAGCTCTTGTCCTCAACGTATCCGTAGATTTTTCCTGAGAACTTTGTGCCATTCTTTGCAATGTCGCTACGCTTCTTGGATGCCTTGAAATAAGAAATCAAAAAACCACCGCCAATAGCAGCGAAAACGATTCCGATCAAGAAACAAATCGCGGCTGGGAACAGGAGACCAAAAAATCCACCAGCGATCAATAAGCCAAGTGAAATTACAAGCAAAAGAACTCCGACTGAGAAAAAGATTCCGCCGATCAATACTGAAAACTTCTGACTATCATCCATAATTTAAGACCCTCTAACCTTCTTGATGTGTTAATTGTATCACTAAGTTTATGGTTTGAAGTTTGCGGGAGGTGTTTTTGGCGATAAAAATACCCCATCTGGAATACCAGACGGGGCACGTTTGTTTTAAGTTAAGTCGCTACTTTTAAGCGTCTATTAAGCGTCGAGCTTTGTGTTAACGCCTGCTTCGTAGATTGCAATAACTTCAGCTGAAGGAGCCTTTGTTGCAAGTGTAACGATAACAGAAACGATAAGACCAAAGATGAAGCCTGGAACAATCTCATAAACGCCTGTTGCTGTTACTACAGGAGTTGTGATTGTGTCTGTGAAGAGAATGAGCCAAGCGATATCAGCAACTGCACCAGCGATGATACCAGCAACAGCACCTGAGTAGTTGAATCTCTTCCAGAAGAGTGAAAGGATTACTACTGGGCCGAATGAAGCTCCGAAGAGACCCCATGCATTCTCTACCATGTTCATGATGTCGTTAGCCCATGAAGCGTCGTTATCAAGACCTGTCTGAGCAATAAAGAAAGCTACGATAGCAACTACAAGTACTACAGCACGGCCGATCCAGAGCATCTCTGTATCTGTTGCCTTCTCCTTACGGATGAGTGGCTTATAGATATCAGAAGTGAAAGCTGATGAAGCAACGAGGAGCTGTGAGTCAGCTGTTGACATAGCAGCAGCGATGATAGCTGAAAGAAGAATACCAGCGATGAAACCTGGGAAGATGTCGCCAACGATTTCGATGAAGATCATCTTTCTGCTGTCTGGGAGAAGCATCTCAGCAAGTGACACGCCACTACTCATAATGAATGTTCTACCAAGGAAAGCGATTACGATAGCAGCACCAAGTGTAAGAACTACCCAAACGATAGCAACTGTAGCTGACTTCTTAATCATTGAAGCATTCTTGATTGACATAAATCTTACGAGGATGTGTGGCATACCGAAGTAACCAAGACCCCAACCAAGACCTGTAACAATCTCCTGCCATGTAGCAGCAAATGGGTTAGTACCAAAAGCAGCAACCTCACCGAAAGCCTGATACTTTGAAACGTCAAAGTCACCAGAAGCCTTCATAACGATAGGTACTGCGAGAAGAGCGATAAGCATCATGATTCCCTGGAAAAAGTCTGTCCAGCAAACTGCCTTATAACCACCAAGGAATGTATAAACAAGAATAAGAACAGCAAAGATAATCATTGCAAGGTGCTGGTGATCAGCAAACCATGGCATAACTGATGTAAATACTGCTGTACCTGCATTAAATGCAGAAGCTACATAAACTGTAAAGCTGATAAGGAAGATGATCGCACATACTACCTTAAGTACAGAACTCTTACTTGCAAATCTGTTTGTAAGATACTGTGGAAGTGTGATTGAGTCATTAGAAGCCTGTGAAAATCTTCTAAGTCTTGTAGCAACAAGAATCCAGTTAAGTGCTGTACCAAGTGCAAGACCGATACCGATCCAAACCTGACCCATACCAAACGCAAAGATTGATCCTGGGAAACCCATCAAAAGCCAACCACTCATGTCAGAAGCCTGAGCACTCATAGCTGTTACGAAAGGACCCATGCTACGTCCGCCAAGGAAATACTCCTTCTCGTCTCCGCCCTTGCTCTTTACAAAGAAGTAAATTCCGATTGCAAGAACAACAACGAAGTAAAGGATAAATGCAATAGTCTTATCCATAAAACCCTCTCTTTTCTTTTTTTAATCTTCTATTCTTAAAAATAAAAATTCGGTTTACTTTATCACAGTAAAGGTTGAAACTCAATAAAAGTTGCGGTTTTTGTTGGTTTTACGGGCATTTTCTGACGTTTTTAATATGTTTTGTGGAGTTCTGGTGGAGTTCTAGTGAGGATCTAGTGAGATTCCCTGCTATCAAGCTTTACTACATACCTGTCACTCAGTTTATTTACCATGTGAATCAGATCCTTCTTGAACACTTCAATGTTATCCATATACCTTGAATCCGACGACTCAATGAAAAGGTCACGATTGATGTAAATGCCATGGTTCATATAACGTGTTATCTTACTTCCCTGCTTTGAAACATAATCCTGCCTGTCGAGCATTCCAAAAACTTCCATGGCAACCCAGCGATTGAACTCTTCAAATCCAAACGCTAAGTCCAGAAAGTCCGTGTACTCTTCTGACAACCTGATTCCACAGTCATACTTGAAGTTGAGTCCCAAGTCTGTAGCAGCCTCAGCGACTCTTAATTCCACACGTGATCGGTAAATACGATGCCCCAACGCCAAGTCTGCGTTCTTCTCAACCGGGCACTCACAATCCTTAAGTCTTTCCCACGACGCATAGTTCATTGGCGAAATGCTATTAGGCACAACCGCATACTGTTTCTTCACGTAATCGATACCAAAGTCAAAATATTCCTTCCATTCCTTTCTCAAACGCTTCAGTTCTGATTCGATTGATGTGCGCTGCTGTGCAGTTGATAGCAATTCTGAATAGTGTTTGCTGTTTCGGTAAACCTCTTTGAACCTTTTGCCATCCCAATAACGCACGACTTCTTTGCCAGAATGCATTCCCGTTCTGTAGGCTGGAATTGTCTCCAACTTTTTCTCTAGCAAAGTAATCCTTGCCAAATACCATTTAAATGAAAAATGTAAATCTGTATTCATGTAACTAGCCTACAGTATCGCTTTGTCGATTTCGACCGATTTTTACCGACAAATGCGTTAAAAAAACGACAATGGAAGTAAGCTGTTTTGCGGTTGATAGGTTCTCACGGGGAGAAGCGCGCGGAGTCGGGGTACTATTCCGTGAGGTAGTCCGCGTATGACAGCTCTTACGCGGAGTAGCGCGCGGAGTCGAGGTGCCATTCCGTGAGGTAGTCCGCGTATGACAGCTCTCACGCGGAGAAGCGCGCGGAGTCGGGGTGCCATTCCGTGAGGTAGTCCGCGTATGACAACTCTCACGCGGAGAAGCGCGCGGAGTCGGGGTGCCATTCCGTGAGGTAGTCCGCGTAACCCAGCCGCACCAACAAGAATCCCCCGGCTTTCACACAAAACCAGGGGATAATTATTAGTCGTCGCGGTCTGGGACGCCACAGTGTGGGCAGACTGGGTTAGATGGATCAAGGATGAAGGTGCTATAACATTTTGGGCAGTCGATTTCGGTTCTGTCAGTGCTTTGATAATACTTGTTGGACTTAACCTCTCGTAAAGTCTTAACAATTGCAACTGTGTTATAGATAAAAAGGTAAATTACTATGCAGTACAAGACTGACATTAAGCCCATGGCATCTCCACTCAGTTCACGTTGCATAACTCTTTTGTTGAGTCTCTCAAAAGCATTAATGTAACTCTGACCTACTGTCTGACTGCCGTCCTCCAATCTGTTGTAAAGGTCTTTATCAAAAGAAGTCGTCAGGCGCTGGGTCAGGATTTCATCTGTGAAGTTTCCCTGCATACCTTCAAATCTGTCAAAGCCAGCATCATCGTCGGAATAAATAATCAGCCAGTGGCACTCATCGTCAAATGTCTCTAAATACACTTTGTAAGCGTAATAAGAAAAGTCGTGAGGATAACTGTTATCATCCATATACGCATTCCACTCAGATTCTTCAATGAATAAGAGCTTAACCGGGATACCAGATTTGTCTTTGAAGGTATCAAGTTCAGCCATAAGTTCCGTCTCTTCTTCTGGTGATAACACATCAATAGTGTCTTCGATAATATTCTGATTGGAAGTTAAGTAGGCAGGGGTAATTTTCCTTGGCTTTTCAGCTAATGCAAATGACATTGCTGCAACAAAGAATGCTGGAACCAAAATAAAGTTAAGACTTTGGATAATGCGCTTCCTGCGATAGTTTGGAGCTGAAATATCTTCGTTTGAGTAGACTGTTTCAAGTTTGTTGTTATCCCAGTAATAGTATCTGCGGGCACCAAGAAATGATGTGCGCGCAATTCTACGTACTGGCAGACCGCCCCGATTTGAACCTCCGCGGTATCCGCCACCATGGAAACCTCCACCTCCGTGGAAACCTCCACCGTGAAAACCACCGCCTGATGAATGTGGCATATTCCCCTCCCAAAATTACATTACAAAAGTTCGTTAAGCTTCTCGAAAATAAACTCGACACTTGCGGCGCGGACTTCGTTACGGCCGATATTGCCAAAACACATTTTAAAGGTAGTTACCTCGCCGTTAACTGCGATACCAAAACAGACTGTGCCGACTGGTCTGATCTCATCGCCGCCAGTTGGGCCGGCAAGGCCAGTAATTCCGACTCCGACGTTGGAAGAAGCGCGGCGCGCAACACCGAGAGCCATCTCGCGGGCAACTTCTTCACTTACAACGTTATAACACTCAATAGTAGATTCGCTAACACCAAGGTACTCCACCTTTGCCTCCGAAGCATAAGTTACGAAGGAGACGCCGAGAACGGAAGACGCGGCTGGGACATCGATTAATTTGGCAGCTGCTAACCCACCTGTGCAGGATTCAGCAAAGGCAATTGTCATGCCATTAGCCTTCAATTTTTCAACAACGGAAACTGCATTCTCGTAAGCGTTCATAAAAGAAACCTCGATTAATCATTTT
>JAZUDM010000024.1:0-7026 GCA_045639635.1 Saccharofermentans sp.
TTTCAAGACCGCCTCGTTATGACCACTTCGATACATCTCCGTGTTGCACGCAAGATTATAGCAGAGGTTTTTCTAAATTTCAAACAAAATCTTTAAAATTCCCGAATTTCTTTTTCGCGCTATGTTAGAATACCCCTAAATACATATAAAAGGGAGGCCCTAATTATGGATATGCCTAAGGATCCGTTCATGCTTTTAAGCTATATTAACACTCAGCTTCGTGACAATTATGGAAGTTTGGAAGACCTTTGTAAGTCTTTGGGATTAGATGAAAATCAGATAGTCGAGAAACTTGAGTCGGTTGGCTATATTTATAACGAAGAGCTTAACAGATTTGGTTAATGTCAGATTATTCTGATGAAATCCTTTTCGAGCGGATGTTATAATAATTGTTGGTAAAAAACATAATTTGATTATGAAGGAGAAATAAATCTATGAGTAAGAAACCAGTAGTACTTATGATTCTCGATGGTTACGGAATCACAGAAGAGACTCAGGGTAACGCAATTTACGAGGCAAAGACTCCTAATATGGACAAGCTTATGGCAGAAGCTCCATATCAGCTCGGTTACGCTTCAGGTCTTTCAGTAGGACTTCCTGATGGCCAGATGGGTAATTCAGAGGTAGGTCACATGAATATCGGTTCTGGTAGAATCATTTACCAGGATTTGACACTTATCACAAAGTACATTGAGGATGGCGTTTTCTTCGAGAACGAGGAGCTCCTCCGTGCAATCAACAACTGTAAGGAAAAGAATTCAGATCTTCATATCTGGGGTCTCCTTTCAGATGGTGGTGTACACTCACACATTACACACCTTTATGCAATTCTTGAGATGGCTAAGAAGAACGGTCTTGATCGTGTTTACGTTCACCCATTCTTCGATGGACGTGATACTCCACCTGCATCAGGTAAGGATTACCTCCAGGCTCTCGTTGACAAGATGAATGAGATCGGTGTTGGTAAGGTTGCTTCTATGCATGGTCGTTACTATGCAATGGACAGAGATAACAACTGGGATCGTATCCAGAAGGCTTACGATGCACTCGTACTTGGTGATGGCGTTAAGGCTACAGATTGTATCGAGGCTATGCAGGCTTCTTACGATGCTGGCGTAACAGATGAGTTCGTACTCCCAACAGTTATTACAAATGCAGACGGTTCTCCACTTGCTACAGTTAAGGCTGATGACTCAGTTATCTTCTTTAACTTCCGTCCAGACCGTGCTCGTGAGATTACTAAGGCATTCTGCTTCGCAGACAGTGACGTTGCAGCAGCTGATGGTGATAGCGAGGATCCTAAGTGCATTAAGTTCCTTAAGAGAGCAAATGGTTACATGCCTTTGACATATGTATGCTTCAAGAACTACGAGGAGTCAATTCCTAATAAGTTCGTAGCATTCAAGAAGGTTGAAATCACAAATACATTCGGTGAGTTCCTCGCAGCTAATAACTTGAAGCAGCTCCGTCTTGCTGAGACAGAGAAGTATGCTCACGTAACATTCTTCTTCAACGGTGGTCTTGATGAGCCAAACAAGGATGAGGAGAGAATTCTCGTTAACTCACCTAAGGTTGCTACATACGACCTCCAGCCAGAGATGAGTGCTCCTGGTGTTTCAGAGAAGCTCGTAGAGGCTATCAAGTCAGATAAGTACGATGTAATTATCATCAACTTCGCTAACCCTGATATGGTAGGTCACACAGGTGTTATCCCAGCTGCAGTTGCTGCTGTTGAGGCTGTTGATACATTCGTTGGTGAGGCTATGAAGGCTGTTAAGGAGCAGGATGGTGTTCTCTTTATCTGTGCTGACCACGGTAATGCAGAGCAGATGATCAACCTCGAGACAGGTAACCCACATACAGCTCATACAACTAACCCAGTTCCATTCATTCTTTATAACTACGATGAGGCTTATACACTTAAGGCTGGCGGTAAGCTTTGCGATATCGCTCCTACACTTATCGATGTTATGGGCATGGAAAAGCCAGTTGAGATGACAGGTGAGTCACTCCTTATTAAGAAGTAATATTTACTCTTCTTATTTATAACTTTTGATACCAAAACGCCTTTGGGACTTAGTGCCCGGAGGCGTTTTTTGTATGTTTTGTTAAATGAGACTTTTTACCATTTTTGCTATAATATTAGGGATTTGTTCAAAAGTTGCTTGATTTATAGCAATTTTTGTAAAGAGTGGGGTGGTAACATATGGATCCGAAGGAATTAACTATTGACGACGTAGTGCGTAACGACCTTCTTAAAGGTTCTATAAGAGGATTAATCGCATTCGTAGTAATTGTTCTTGGTGCTGTTGGCGTTATTTCTTATGCGGCTATGGCAGGTAAGCTTGAGGATATGACTTTCGTTAGTATTTCTGGCGGTTTGATTGCAGTAGCTTTCGTAACAATTATTGTTACTTTGATTGCATTCATCGTAGGAATTATTGGCAAGAGTACATTTAAGTCTTATATCAAGAAGGCAGGCGAAGATAATGTTATGAACGAGATTCATAACGATACGCTTTATATCTACGAGCGTAAGGGTAAGCCTATTACAATCATTACCCGTTACCATATCTTTGACCTGGCTCACGGTATCTACAATACGAAGGGTCTTGATTACTGCTATGGCTATAGCTACAGAGGTAATACTTCTATAAGAGCTCAGTACGTTAATAACGCGTATATTGGCTTTGCCAAGGGAATTCCTTTTAAAAGCGACGCGATTTTAAAGTGCTTTTCTGCTCTTAAGACAGTTAATCCGAATCTGCTCATTGGATTTAACTACGATAACTCTATTGAGCACACAAGAAGATATAAAGAGTTTAAGGCTCAGAATAAAAAGTAATATATATAACCTTGGGGGGTATAAAGAAATGACAGGTAAAGATTTGGAAGAGGGCTTTTACAAAAAGAACCATCTTATTACAGTTGGTATCAGAATGCTTATTGCATCTTTGATTCTTGGTGCAATTACAGGCGGCCTTTTTTACTTCATGTTTAATGATCTCGATGAGACATTTGGATTCATTTGTTTCTTTGGTACATTTATCTCAGGTGTGCTTCTTCTTATCAGCTTGATTTACATCATTATGGGTGCAGTCGGAAGAGCATCTGTTGTTAACTTCGTAAACAAGGCTGGCGAAGAGAAGTTCATGCAGCATTTGGCTGACGAGACTCTCTATATCTACGCAGAGAAGAATCGTCCAGTTACAATCATTACAACAAAGTTCATTATCGAGGTAGACCGTGGCGTTTATCGTGCAGCTGGTATCGATTACTGCTATGGTTATAGCTACAGAGGTAATACTTCAATTAAGGCATATGATTTAAATAACAGATGCACAACATTTGCTTATGGAATTATGCTTAGAAGTAACGATGCTACTGGCCTTTATCAGGCACTTGCCAAGGTTAATCCAGATCTTCTCATTGGCTACAACTCAAACAATGCCAAGGAGCACAAGAGACGTGTTAAGGAAGCAAAGGCAGCAGCTAAGGATCAGTAATTTCTAATAAGAATTATTAATATTAATAGTGTTTAAGAAGTGGCAGTACGATTAAGTATTGCCACTTTTATTTTTTGGGGTGTATTATTCTTCTCATGAATACGGAAAAGAAGTTTAAATTAAATAATCACGCGAAGGGAATTCTCTGCATCATTGCAGCTGCAATTGGATTCTCTCTCATGACTTTCTGCGTAAGACTTGCAGGAGATATTCCTACAATGCAGAAGGCGTTTTTCCGTAACGCTGTTTCTCTCGTTGTGGCATTCTTTATGCTTTTAAAGGCAGGCGAAGGTTTTAAAATCAAAAAGGAATATCGTATGGATATTTTCTATCGCTGCCTTTTTGGCTGTACTGGTATGGTTGCCAACTTCTACGCAATTGACCACATTGCAATCGCAGATGCGAATATGCTTAATAAGCTTTCGCCTTTCTTTGCGATTTTGTTCTCAATTCCTCTTCTTAAGGAAAAGCCTACCAAGAGAGATATCTTTGCCACTATAGTGGCCTTTGTTGGCGCTATATTAATCGTACGACCAACATCAGGTATTGCATCTATTCCGGCTCTCTGGGGCGTATATGGAGGCCTTGGAGCAGGTCTTGCGTATGTATTCGTGCGTAAGGTTTCAGCCAGGGGTTGTAAGACATCCCAGATTGTTTTATGCTTCTCAGCATTTTCCTGCATGATTACACTTCCATTCTTTATTTTTAATCCTGCGCCAATGTCTATAAAGCAGATTTTAATCATGACTTTGGCTGGTGTATTTGCATCCATGGGTCAGTTTGGAATTACTTCAGCATATAAGTTTGCTCCTGCAAAGGAGATTTCTGTATTTGACTATACTCAGGTTATCTTTGCGGCTATTTGGGGAATCCTTTTCCTCCACGAAATCCCTGTTTTCCTGAGTATCGCGGGATATGTTATTATTATTGGAGTTGCCGTGTGGAGATGGTGGTATAACCTAAAACACGGCGAAGCATAAGGAGGTCCGTATGACAAAGGTTAGCGTTTTTATTGCCGAGGGAACAGAGGAAGCAGAGTGCCTTATCACAGTTGATTTATTGAGAAGAGCTGGATTTGAGGTTGATCTTGTTTCAATTACTTCTTCACGTGAAGTTACATCTTCACATAATGTAAAGGTGATTGCTGACCATACTTTTGACGAGGCGGACTTTACTGATACAGATATGTTCTTTGTACCAGGTGGTGTTCCTGGTGTTCCAAATCTTACAGCACACGAGGGATTAGCCGAAGTTCTTAAGAAGGCAGCGTTAGAAGGTAAAAAGCTTGCAGCTGTATGCGCAGGACCATCAGTTCTGGGCCTTCTTGGTCTTCTTGAAGGAAAGAAGGCTACATGTTTCCCAGGATGGGAGGATAAGCTCCTTGGCGCTACATATACTGGAGAAGGTGTTGTAACTGACGGTAATATCACAACAGGCCGTGGTCTTGGATTCTCAGTTGATCTTGGTTTGGAACTCATTAGAGTCCTTGCAGGCGAAGAACTCGCTAACGATATCAGGGGCAGAATTCAGCATCCTGATACAATCTGATTTTAAGAGGTAGTCATGGGAGTCATTAAGAAATACACATCAGTTAGTCTGATTCTAAGAATCTTCATTGGACTTGTGCTCGGTGCAGTTCTTGGAATCTTTCTTCCAAAGTTAACAGGCATCGCACTTCTTGGTAAGGTGTTTGTAGGAGCACTTAAGGCTATCGCTCCAATTCTCGTATTTATGCTTGTTTCAAGTGCTTTATCTAAAGCTAAGGCAGGTATTGGTGCCAGATTTAGAACAATCGTGTTCCTTTATATGCTTAGTACTCTTCTTGCAGCTGTTGTTGCAGTAGTTGCAAGTTTTATCTTCCCGGTAACAATGAAACTTCAGGAGACTACTGATGCATCAAGTTCTCCTAGTGGTATTGGCGAAGTTCTTGGAAACCTCTTAACTAACATGGTTTCTAACCCGGTAGCGTCACTTGTTAACGCAAACTATATTGGTATTCTTTTCTGGGCAATTATTTTTGGTCTTGGTCTTAAGAAGCTTGCTCACGAGAATACAATCAGAGCAATCTCAGATATCTCTGCAGTAATTTCTCAGGCAGTTCACTGGATTATCGAGTTTGCACCTTTTGGTATTGTTGGTCTTGTATTCGAGGCTGTTTCTGAGAATGGTCTTTCTATCTTTACGGATTACGGAAAGCTCTTGCTCCTCTTGGTAGGAAGCATGCTCGTAGTAGCTTTTGTTGTAGATCCAATTGTTGTAGCAATCTTTTTGAAGAGAAATCCTTATCCACTCGCGTTCCGCTGTCTTAAGGATTCAGGTCTTACAGCATTCTTCACACGTAGCTCAGCTGCTAACATTCCAGTAAATATGGAGCTTTGTGAGAATTTAGGGTTAGAAAAGGATTTCTATTCAGTTGCTATTCCTCTTGGTGCAACAATCAATATGGATGGTGCTGCAATTACAATCACAATAATGACACTTGCAGTTGCAAGAACTATGGGTGTTGCAGTTGATTTCCCAACAGCATTGATTCTTAGTGTAATCGCAACTCTCGGTGCATGTGGTGCATCTGGTGTAGCAGGCGGTTCACTTCTTCTTATCCCAATGGCGTGCTCTTTATTTGGTATCGGTAACGATATCGCCATGCAGGCAGTAGCAGTTGGATTCATTATCTCAGTTATTCAGGATTCTGTTGAGACTGCACTAAACTCCAGTGGAGACGTAATGTTTGCAGCAACAGCTGAGTTCCACGACAGAATGAAACGCGGCGAGAAGATAGATAAGATTGGATGAAAGTTAAAAGCCACAGCTTAACGGCTGTGGCTTATTTTTTGCTTCTAATTTGATTAGTACTCAGTTCTTCTTAAACATACCCTTATAAAGCTGTGGGTGGAAGAAGATCATGAGAGGGAAGAGCTCAAGTCTTCCTGCAAGCATATCAAAGCTCATAACAATCTTTGACAGCATAGAAAAATCACTATAATTTGCCATAGGGCCAACAGCACCAATACCCGGTCCTATATTGTTAATTGTGGCTGCTATTGCTGTAAATGTTGACTGGAAATCAAAGTTATCAAGGCTCACAATAAGCAGTGATCCGCCAAACAATGCAATGTACGTCATAATGTAGGTATTTACGCCTCTAAGTACATCGTGATCAATGACTTTTCCTTCGAACTTAAGAACCTTAACGTTTCTTGGGTGAATCATTGTTGTAAATTCTTTACCTACAGTCTTAAGGCAAATAAGAATTCTTGAAACCTTAATTCCACCACCCGTAGAGCCGGCACACGCTCCAATAAACATCAATATAATAAGTATTGTCTTTGAAAACGTAGGCCACAAATCAAAGTCGACTGTCGAATATCCCGTTGTGGTAACAATTGATGCCACCTGGAATATACTGTGTCTGAACGCCTCAACTACTCCATTAAACTGATTCAAAACATTTATCGTAATAAGAATCGAAGAAGCAAACACAATTGCGAAGAACGCCTTAACCTCTTCTATCCCAAATGCT
>JAZUDM010000025.1:0-3777 GCA_045639635.1 Saccharofermentans sp.
TATGGATCTGGATCGAACTCATCTGTTGTAAATACACCTGGCTTTTTCCAGTCGCCACGAAGTACCATCATGGCACCAATCATTGCAGGAACACCTGTTGTGTAAGAAATAGCCTGTGACTCAACTTCCTTATAGCACTCCTGGTGATCGCAGATGTTGTAGATGTAGATTGATCTTTCCTTGCCGTCCTTGATTCCTGTAAAGATACAGCCGATGTTTGTCTTACCAACTGTACGTGGACCCAAAGAAGCTGGGTCAGGAAGGAGAGCCTTAAGGAACTGGATAGGAACAATCTGCTGACCGTTAAAGTCGATAGCATCAGTTCTTAAAAGACCTACATTTTCAAGGCACTTCATGTGAGTTAAGTAGCTCTGGCCAAATGTCATGAAGAAACGGATTCTCTTAACTTCTGGCATATTCTTTGCAAGAGCCTCAATCTCCTCGTGGTGGAGAAGGTACATGTCCTTCATGCCAACGCCGTCGAAGTTGTACTCACGCTTGATTGACATAGCAGGAATTTCTACCCACTTACCATTCTCAAAATATGAGCCTGGAGCAGAAACCTCACGAAGGTTAATCTCAGGGTTGAAGTTTGTAGCGAAAGGATAACCGTGGTCACCACCGTTACAGTCGAGAATATCGATTGTGTGAATCTCATCGAAGTAGTGCTTCTTTGCATATGCTGCAAATACTGAAGTTACACCTGGGTCAAAACCAGTACCGAGAAGTGCTGTAAGACCAGCCTCCTGGAACTTCTCCTGATAAGCCCACTGCCATGAGTAGTCAAAGTAAGCAGTAAAGCCTAATTCCTTACATCTCTTCTCGTAGACAGCTCTCCAGGCTGGATCCTCTGTATCCTCAGCCTCGTAGTTAGCTGTATCGATATAGTGAACGCCAGTCTTAAGGCATGCGTCCATAATTGTAAGATCCTGGTATGGAAGTGCGAGGTTCAAAACTGCCTCTGGCTTATAGTCGTTAATCAAAGCTACAAGCTCATCTACGTTATCAGCATCAACCTTTGCTGTAGAAATCTTTGTTGAAGTTGTGCCCTCAAGCTTAGCTTTAAGAGCATCACACTTAGATACTGTTCTGCTGGCAATCATGATGTCGTCAAATACTTCGCTGTTCTGGCAGCACTTATGAATTGCTACAGAAGCTACACCACCACATCCAATAATTAATAACTTGCTCATTTCTTTCTATCCTCCTCTTCTTCGAGTAATTCTTCTACGTACTTAGGAAGCATGAACGCTCCCTTATGTAAGTTTGTTGTGTAATACCATGTTTTTATATTTCTATCCTTCCACTTCTGGGCGTCGAAGTCCTTAAGTGGATGGTACTTTTTGGAAGCAAATCCAAACATCCAGTAACCAGCTGGGCATGTAGGAATAGATGCCTGATAAACTCTGCTGATTGGGAAGCACTTATATACCTTACGATGCATTGATCTGAAGGCCTGCTCATCCTCATCGTAGAAAGGAGAACCGTGCTGGTAAACCATTACTCCGTCTTCCTTCAATGCCTTAAAACATGCTCCATAGAATTCCTTTGTAAAAAGTCCTTCTGTGTGACCGAATGGGTCAGTTGAATCGTTAATAATAAGGTCGTATTTCGCTTCGCATCTTCGAAGGAATCTAAGACCATCCATATTATGGATTTTTACTCTTGGATCTTCAAATCCCTTCGCTGTTTCTGGGAAGAATTTGGAAGATACTTCGATAAACATCTCATCAGGTTCAACTACATCGATTTCCTGAATTTCAGGGTACTCTGTAAGTGTACGGGCAACGCCTCCGTCACCACCACCAATGATTAACACCTTCTCTACATGTGGATGTACAGCCATTGGTACATGAACTACCATCTCGTTATAGATAAATTCGTCTGCCTCGGAAAAGATAATGTCGCCATCAAGGACAATCATTTTGCCAAACTCCTTGGACTGGAAAACATCGATTCGCTGGTAGTCGCTCTCGTTAGAAAAGAGCTGTTTATCTACACGGACGCTTGTCTTTACGTTCTCTGTATCCATCTGTGAAAACCAGATATCCATTTATCAGCCCTCCTTTATAACGTTAATGAGTTCAACTTCTGGATCAAGTGTTCCCTGAAGTGAACAGCCACGCTCACGTGCAAAATTGATATATTCGATAATCTCATCTGTAATCTTCTCGCCAGGAGTAAGAATTGGAATTCCTGGTGGATAACACATAACGATTTCTCCACAGATTCTTCCGTTCGTTTCACCAAGAGGAACCTGTTCCTTATCAGAGTAGAATGCTTTCTGTGGGCTCATTACAACCTCTGGCTGAATGAAGTCGCCGCAGTAAAGGTCAGAACCATCTTTACCGTAGTTACGCTTGATGTCCTCTAAGGCTCCTACTAATCTCTCGATATCTCGGATACGGTCTCCGATTGAGATATAAGCAAGAATATTTCCAATATCTCCAAACTCAATCTGAATGTCGTACTCGTCTCTAAGGAGGTCATAAACCTCAATTCCTGTAAGACCAATACCCTGAGTATAGATACTTAATTTTGTTACGTCGTAGTCGTATACGCTGTCGCCATCGATTAAATCTCTTCCGTATGCGTAGTAACCGCCGATAGCATTAATCTCTGATCTTGCGTACTCTGCCATACGACTAACCTTGGCGAAAGACTCCTTTCCTCTAAGTGCAAGATTTCTTCTTGAGATATCAAGGGAACTCAAAAGAAGGTAAGAAGCACTTGTTGTCTGAGTAAGGTTAATAATCTGTCTTACGTACTCTGCGTTTGTGTTCTCACCGCAAAGAAGAATTGAGCTTTGTGTAAGACTTCCGCCTGACTTATGCATTGATACTGCAGCGAGGTCGCCGCCAGCCTTAATTCCCGAAACAGGGAGATCCTCTCCGAAATAAAGGTGCGTGCCGTGTGCTTCGTCAACTAAAACTTTCATGCCATTTTCGTGGGCAATCTTAGCGATTTCTTCAAGGTTAGAGCAGATGCCGTAGTAAGTAGGATTATTAATAAATACGGCCTTGGCATCAGGGTGCTTCTTAATTGCTTTCTTAATCTCGTCTACTTCAATTCCAAGTGCGATACCAATTTTGGAATCTACCTTTGCCTTAACGTAAACAGGAATACCACCGCAAAGAACGAGAGCATTAATTACGCTCTTATGAACGTTTCTTGGAAGGATTATTTTGTCTCCTGCCTTGATTACTGCAAGAATCATTGTTTGAACTGCAGATGTAGTTCCGTTAACCATAAGGAAAGCGTGTGCTGCTCCAAATGCTTCTGCAGTTAAGTCCTCTGCATCCTTAATTACTGATATAGGGTGGCCTAAGTTATCGAGAGGCTTCATGGAATTAACGTCAAGACCTACGCATTTTTCTCCCAAAAGCTCAACGAGCTCAGGATTTCCTCTTCCTCTTTTATGTCCTGGAACGTCAAAAGGTACAACTCGTCTTTTTCTGAAAAGTTCGAGTGCCTCGTAAATTGGCGCAGATCTCTGATTCATATTAACCCCTTACTAATTTCACAAGTTAATCGCCTTAGAATCTGTGCCAACAAAAAAGGAATCGACGCTACATCGATTCCTATGAAATAGTCTATAAAAGATACATTATTAAGTTGCTACTAATAACAACAAATATGTAATGTTTCTTCGTGCTCAGAGTTCTGCAACAAATGCTACTCATATTGACCGTTTCACAAGATGATGTGCGCTTGGCACTGATTATAAAGTAATCAACTTATAAAATTTGAGCTTCTAACTCAATCAATAATTCGCTT
>JAZUDM010000026.1:0-64490 GCA_045639635.1 Saccharofermentans sp.
ATTTAATGAATTGAGGGCAGAAGATATACAGAAAGTATTTGATTCAATAGTGATTAAGCGTGATGAGGAATTGATAAAGACATACATCATAGATAGATATAACTATGTCTGTGATTTGCTTGAAAACTAGTATTATTTTATACAGTATATGTTTTGCTATACCGAATTGGAGTAATACCAAGTGGCTTACATATAAAAATTACAATGCACTCCTTCCATTAGGAAGAAGTGCATTTTTACTTATTTAAAGATGTAAATTATTGAAGTTAGCTCGTAAAACAATTCATCCAATCCATTGTTATATCAATCACTTCATCTTCGGAAGACAGATGCACATAATGATTACCATTAACAACCATTACCTGACTATTAGGATTATTACTTGCCAATTCTTCATGGGATTCAAGCCAATTAGGTGAATCCTCAACACTTTCGTCAGAAAGAATATATAGAACTGGGACACTTTCTGGAAAACTTAGAGTTATCTCATTATTGGCATTTCGATCGAACATACTAACTTCGTTAATCATTGTTCTATTCTGTGCTCTCGATACATATAATTCAGCAAGTACAGTACGGTTGTCTGAATCTAAATTTCTAAAAATCTGAAAAATTGTTCCCTGTAATGCTGGATTATCAAATAATACATCAGGGGCATCTTCTATTCCCATAAGTGATAATCTCAAAACACCTGTATCAACTAAAAATAGTCTGTATGGATATAATAGCATCGTCCTTGAACTTAAACTCTCATCATTAATCTGTGCTGGAATCGAAGCGTCCAGACCTATAAATCCAAGTAATTCATTTTCATACATATTGGCATACTGAAGTGCATAAAGACCTGCAATTGAATGTCCCATTATGTAGTATTGATTCTCGCCGATAAAAGCCAATACTTCATGAATCTCGTTGCAAACATTCTCTGCGCTACGCTCTACATTCGTGTCATCACTTAAGCCATATCCCAAAGGTTCAATAATGATTATTTTGTAATCATCAGACATTCTGTTAGCAATTTCCAAGAATTCATAGTGAGGTGAGATGGATCCCTGTCCAGGAAGGATTACTATCGAAGTATCGCCTTCTCCAATGATAGTGTAATTTATTTTTCCTGATGAGGTCTCGTAGTATTCGCCATAAGCATCTTCAATTTTCTTTCTATTATTATGAGTAATAATAGAATTGATAATTATTGACAGAACAAATAGCGCAACCAAACTTAGCGCGATGATTCCAATAATCTTTCGTGCTTTTTTCTTTTTTGGCATAGTAAAGTTCCTAATGGAAGTTATTTAAAATCTTTAAGAGTGATTGTTGTGACACTCCAGATTGCTCCTACACTTAACAGAAATACAATTGAAGTTATTGAGAGTGCTATGAGAGCAGGTATCGAAGATTTAAAGAAATCTATTCTGATAAGCACAGCCATTAGTACACCCCAAATCACCAACGTAATCGTTAGGATCTTGTTTATGGATCTTTCCTGTGGAGATAATCTACTTTTACCAATCACTTGAATAAGATTCTCTTCCGCCCTTTCATGATATTCTGACTCTTGAAGTTTCTTAGCAGAGAGAAGTTCGTTTACAGATATATCTAATTCTTCGCACAAAGGAAGAAGAAGAGAAACATCCGGGAAACCATTTCCACGTTCCCACTTTGATATAGTTTTATTGCTAATATTGAGTTTATTTGCAAGCTCAACCTGAGAATATCCCTTAAGTTTTCTTTGTTCACTAATAAACTTACCAATACTAATTAAATCCATATCAGTCCTCCACAATCAGTGTATTCATATTATATATATAATACTCTAATAACGAGCCATGCTCCGTAGAATCAACTAATTTGGTGTCTACGCATCGTAGATTTGAAAGGCGATGAATATATCAAAGCAGTTGAAGTTTATAATAAAGCACAACTAAATGATTATGGTTTCTATCCATATTTAAGATGATAACGGATCTTAATTATTCTTCAACAACAAACATATAACCCGAAAATTTATTAAGCTCAAATTCAAAGGAACCGTTATCTGATTCGATAGCGGTTTCTTTTTCGTAATGAGTAAAACCACTATAGATTTCGTTATCACTTGAGATAAGAAGCTTAAGTTTTTTAGCGCCATAATTATTAAGTTTATAAGTCTGCTTGGCATCTGAAAGATTAAAAAGAACAAGAATTTTCTGGTTAGAACTCATTCTTTCAAACACATAAATTCGCTCACCTTCCTTATGGCAGTCAACCCAGTTAAAACCATCCTGAGTATAGTCGCGCTCATAAAGGGCAGAGTTATTAAGGTAGATATGGTTAAGCTCTTTAATAAATCTATAGAAAGAATCGTGAAGAGGGTATTTGAGCATAAACCAGTCCTGCTCCTTTTCCTCATCCCACTCACGAAGCTGGCCAAATTCGTTACCCATAAAGTTAAGTTTCTTTCCAGGGTGAGCGTACATATACATGTAAAGAGCTCTTGCCTGAGGGAACTTATTATCGTAATCGCCATTCATCTTCTGAAGGATTGTAGCCTTACCATGTACTACCTCGTCGTGAGATAAAGGAAGCAAAAAGCTCTCGTTATAGAAATACATCATAGAGAATGTAAGCTTATGGTATGCCTCCATTCGATCATATGGGTGCTTCTGGAAATAAGACAAAGTGTCGTTCATCCAGCCCATATCCCACTTGTAGTCAAAGCCAAGTCCGCCGTAGTCAGGGCTTCCTGTAACCTTTCCAAGTGTAGTTGAATCTTCCGCAATAAGAATGATAGATAAGTCCATTGTTTTAAGGCTCTTATTCATGTGCTTAATGAATTCAACCGCATTCTTGTTAACGCCTCTTCTGGAGTCGCCCTGCCAGTAAATAATGTTACTTAAAGCATCCATACGAAGGCCGTCGAAATGGAATTCCTTAAGCCAGTATCTCGCGCATGACTGGAGGAAACTTTGTACCTCGCCACGTGAGTGATTGAAGTTCTTGCTGCCCCATTCGTTGTAGCCAATGTCATTACTTGGGTACTCGTAAATTGGAGTTCCATCGTAATTAGCAAGACTATAGGCATCAACAGCAAAATGAACAGGAACGAAATCCAAAATTACACCAATATCGTTTTTGTGGGCATACTCAATAAAGTACTTAAGATCATCAGGAGTACCGTATCTGCTTGTTGGGCTATAAAAACCAGTCTGCTGGTAGCCCCAGGAATTAGTACATGGGTGCTCGCCCAAAGGCATAATTTCAATGTAGTTATAGCCAGCTTCCTTAACGTAATCGATAAGAGGCTTCGCGAGTTCCTTATAGGTATAAAGACCTTCGTCAGGCTTCTTCCAGGAGCCCATATGAATCTCGTAAATATTCATAGGCTTGTTCCAGCAGTTGCTTCTTGTCTTCATCCACTTGGAATCGTCCCAGGAATAAGAATAGAGGTCAGTAATAATAGAAGCAGCATTAGGAACAGGCTCCATCGCGAAAGCGTATGGATCAGTGTGCTCAACTCTGGAACCATTTCTAAGGTAGATATTGTACTTATACTTCATACCAGGATTTGCGCCCGAAATAGAGCACTCCCAGATGCTGTTATCGGAGGTTCTATGCATTTCAACTTCATCCCAGTTACTGAAGTCTCCACTGACAGTAACGCCTAATGCATTAGGTGCATAAGTTCTGAATGTAGCTCCGCCATAGTATGTGTGGCAGCCTAAATATTCGTAAGCATCAAGAATTTTGCCTTTATAAAAACCGTATAAATCCATTTTGCACCTCTAATCGCATTAATTGACTATAGTTGTTTTTCTTATAAAGCATTATGATAGGAATAGAAACTTAAAGTAACTCACGATTTTTTAAAGCAGTTGAGTTAAGCAACGCTTTTGAAAAATAGTTGGAAATCGGAGCGATTATGGACTTAAGAAAAGAAAGAACTAAGCGCAACATTATTAATGCCTTTATTGAACTTAGAGCAAAAAAGCCTCTTGAAAGAATTACCGTAAAGGAATTATCTGAGCTTGCTTTGATTAATAAGGCTACATTTTATTCTCACTACGAAGATGTATACGATTTATCTAAGCAGTTAGAAGATGAGACTATTAATTCAATAATCATGAATGTATCTAATCTTGATAACATGATTGAGAATACAAAGCAGACAACGCATGAACTTGTAACTGCTTTCCTGTCTCAGACTCAGCTTATAAATATTCTTTTCTCTGATAGTCGTAATTCAGTTTTGTCGAGTCGTCTTGAGGAACGCTTTAAAGAGATTATTTTTGAGAAGCACCCAGAGCTTAATAACCTTGAGTGGAACGTTAAATTAACTATGGTTTTGCAGGGCAGTTACTATGCTTTCGCGCAGAACTATAAAAATAACGATGTTGCTGCTATCTCGAAGATCATTGCTGAAGCAAACGAGAAAATGCTTAAGGAGTAATTGACTTTATGAAGATTTATATTGATTTTGATGATGTAATCTGTGAGACAGCAAAGTACTTTGTAAAGATTGCAAAGGACTTATTTGATATTGATGTTCCATATAGGGAAGTTCAGTTTTTTAATCTTCAAAAGTCCTTTGATCTGGATGATCAGCAGTACGACGAACTTATGAGAGCAGGGCATATCCCAGAGAATCTTCTTGCATACGAAGAGACACCAGATGCCTCCAGGATTATTAATAAGTGGGTAGACGAAGGTCACGAGGTATTAATTATCACGGGACGTCCTTTTGATTCCTACGATCCTTCCCGTGAGTGGCTCGATAACCATAATCTTAAAAGAGTGCCTTTATTTTGCGTGGATAAGTATGGAAGAGAGAGCTTTAATGAAGATTGTACATATAACATGACGCTTAAAGATCTCTATAGCATGACATTTGATTTCGCTATTGAA
Organism: Saccharofermentans sp.; assembly: GCA_045639635.1. Taxonomy (GTDB): domain Bacteria; phylum Bacillota; class Clostridia; order Saccharofermentanales; family Saccharofermentanaceae; genus Saccharofermentans. The sequence goes on from JAZUDM010000026.1 coordinate 4,885, forward strand.
GATTCTCCAGCAGCTTTTGAACATGTTTTGCACTTTTCTTGCTGCAAAATTGCTGTCTTCAATCGTCCTTGGAATAGGGAGGCAGAACTTCCTAACAGTAATTTCGTAAGATGCGAAGGCTGGAACGAGATCGACAGAGTACTTGAAGAGTACGTGAATAATAAATAATTTGGAGTTAAATATGGAAAAATTAGTAGTAGTTTGTGGCACTAATGCCTCAGGTAAGAGCGGACTTGGAATTGAGCTTGCAAAGAAATATGGCGGAGAGATAGTATCCGCTGATTCAAGACAGGTATTTGAAGGCCTTGATCTAGGTTCAGGTAAGGTAACACCAGAAGAGATGAAGGAAGTTAAACATCATCTTATTGATGTTGCAAAGCCTAACGATTTCTTCTCTCTTACAGATTTCCAGGATAAGGCGTACGAAGCAATTGACGACATTATTGCCCGCGATAAGAAGGCATTCCTTGTAGGAGGCACTGGCCTTTATGTAAATTCTATCGTAGATGGTTTTAATATCAGCAGAGAACCAGTTGATGAGGAACTTCGTAAGAAGACTCTTGAGATGAGTATCGAGGAGCTTATAGCTGTTCTTGAAGAAAAGAATCCGGAAGTTTTAAAGACAATCGATATTAAGAACAAGCGTCGCCTCGAAAGAGCTGTGGAAAGAGCAATAAAGGGTGTACCAGAAGGACCAAGAAACAACCCAAGATACGAGACTTTGGTTATTGGTGTTACATGGGACCGTAAGGTTTTATATGAGCGCATAAGAGAGCGTCTCGACAGAAGACTTGATGAAGGAATGATTGATGAAGTTAAGCGCCTAAGAGCTAATGGCGCTACAGATGAATTTCTCTATGGCTTAGGTCTTGAGTATAGATTTATCCTCATGTATTTAAGAGGGGAATTTGAGTCTTTTGAAGCGTTTTACGATAAGCTTTTTATGGAAATCAGACACCTTGCAAAGGAGCAGATGACCTGGTTTAGAAAGCGTAAGGATATTAACTGGATTGATATGTCTGGTGACCCATTAGGTGAAGCATCTAAGCTCATCGATGAGTTCTATAGCAGAAATTAATTGTATTTAGGAAGAAATATAAGTAATGAAACTAGCATTAAAGATTATTGGCAGATTTTTCTTGTTTTTATTAGCAACACTTCTTGTTGTATTAGTTGGTGCCTGGGGACTTTTGAAATTAGCAATTTATGGCCCATCCACACACTTTAAGGATGTGTTTGTAACTTCCATGATGGAATCAAGTTTTGGTCCTAATGTAATCAGACTCACTTTAACAGACGAAGAGATCGAAGCAATTATGAGTAAGAATCAGATTGTTGAGTTTGATGAAATTACAGATCCATCCCTGATTAACATTATGTATGAGGAAAACGAGGAAAGACTGGATTCACTTGTAAGTGATGTTCCAACTGCTGAAGAGGACTTAGATCCTGATGGAGATGGAATTGAGGTTCATGAGATTTCAGGACCTACATTTCATGGATTCCTTATGATTGTTTATGATCCTTCAAGAGTAATCTGCGGAACTATTCCTGAGTTCTCACAGGATGGAGGCGGAATGACTTTGGAGACACTTATCAACAGATATGGTGGTGTCGGAGGCATTAATGGTGGCCGCTACGAAGACGAGAGTGGTCTTGGAATGGGAGGATTTCCTGTTGGTATGGTATTTTCTCAGGGCGCATTAAGACACGTTGGTTATCCTCGTATTCTTGATGAAGAAACTGGTGAATATATCGATGATCCAGATCCACAGGAGACTACATTTACTTTCTGTGGATTTAATAACAACAATGTTCTTGTTGTAGGTACCATGAGTCCTGATTATGCTCAGAGTATTGGTATCAGAGATGGTGTTTCATTTGGCCCAGCTCTTATTATTAACGGTGAGCCAGCTGCATATACAGGTTCAGGTGGTGGATTAAATCCACGTTCTGCAATTGGACAGAGAGCTGATGGTGCAGTTATTTTCCTTTGTATTGAAGGACGTAAAACAACATCAATGGGTGCCTCAATGGCAGACCTTATTGACGTATTACTTGAGTACGGTGCAGTTAATGCTTATAACCTTGATGGTGGTATGTCATCTTCAATGTATCTTTATGGTGAAGAGATTGTAGATAACGCTAACATCAGATCTGACAGAGCAATTCCAACTGCATGGATTATTCTTCCTCAAAGAGAAGAGGAGGGTAATTAAGTGAAAAAGTTTTTTGCTCTTCTTAAAAAGAAAATCTCAGTCTTTTCTATTGTTCTTTGTGTATGGCTTATTTTAGTTGCTGGCTTTATTTTCTGGTTTTACGGTAAGGCTAATGACTATATGGTTCACTACGAGGAAGTTTATCAGTCTTCTTTGCCTGTACATGTTGCAGATGATGTTTTCGCGCATTTTTCAAATTACGATGTGGATTATATCTGGGCTAATCTTGCAGAAACTCCAAGAATTTCAAGATTCGAGTCAGAAGATACAGTTAAAGAATTTATGCATAACATGCTTGATGGTAAGGAAATGACATATCAGCCTTCCAGCAAGTATTCAGAATTAATGCCAGTATATGTTGTTGAAGCAGATGGATTTGTTGTAGCTGAATTTACTCTTTGTAAGGATACGGCAAATCCTTTGGAATTTGGTTTTCCAAAGTGGCAGCTCAAGGATATTACTTACTATACTGAGTCTTTCGAGACAGTTTATATAAGTGCTCCTACTAACTTTAATGTGTATGTTAACGGTGTTCTTCTTGATGAATCTTACGTATGCTCAGAGGAAGTTAAGCCTTCTGATGAGAGTTACGTTCTCGAGTATAATTCAATGCCTGGAATCTGGGATTACTACGTGGCAGATCTTTATATCGAGCCTGAAGTTAGAATTGAAGATATGTTTGGTGAAGACGTTACTGTTGATTACGACGAATCAAGAGACATCTATTCTACAGGTTATACGGACCACCATGTTGACCGCGAAGCGATAGAAGAGTTTGCAATGAATTACACAATTACTTTTGCAAACGTTATTTCGAGAGATCAGAATCTTCAGGATCTTGCTCCATATTTCCCAGAAAACAGCAGCCTCTACGATTCTATCGGCCGTAATACAGCACTTCAGTATTTTATGGGACATTCAAATACTACTATTGAGAATGGTGAAATCAGAGAATTCATTGTCTACTCAGAGGATGTTGTTTACGTTGAAGTTTATATCGAACAGCATATGACAGTAGGCTATAACGACATCGAAATAGTACCAACAACTGCCCGCATCTATTGCGTAAGAATAGATGGCGAATGGAAAGTTGCATCTATGAGATTCTAAAAACAACTATAGGAAACATTATGGAAATACCTATTATTATTCCTTCATACGAACCAGATGAGCGTCTGATTGAATTACTTACAACTCTTGTTGATGGTAAAAGAAGAATTATTATCGTAAACGATGGTAGTTCTTCTAAGTATGATGCTATTTTTAAAAAAGCCTCAGAAATGATTACTTCCGGTGGAGGCGTTCTTCTTACACACGAAGTAAATAAAGGTAAGGGAAAGGCTTTAAAAACAGCCTTTGATTACATTATTAAAAATATTCCGGATGCTATCGGTGCTGTTACTGCTGATTCAGATGGTCAGCACCCGGTTATCTGTATCGATAAAGTAACGGATGAGTTTATTAAGTATCCTGGTTGCCTTATTCTCGGTGTTCGTAATTTCGATGGTGACGATGTCCCATGGAAGAGCAGCTTTGGAAACAAACTTACAATGAAGGTCATGAAGTTTGTCTCAGGCCTTAGTATCAGTGACACACAGACAGGACTTCGTGCAATTCCAATCTCCTTCATGAAAGAACTCGTGGATTTTGGTGGAGACCGCTTTGAGTTTGAGATAGAGATGCTTCTTGAAACTGTTGGTAAATACGACATAAGGGAAGTACATATTCTTACTATTTACGATTCCAAGGAAGACCATCAGACACACTTTAATCCGGTTAAGGATTCCATAAAGATTTATAGAATTCTTGGAAAGCAGTTCTTTAGATATATTCTTGCTTCTTTTGGTTCCTTTGTTCTGGATATCCTGCTCTTTTATATCTTTTGCAGGGTATTTGGAGATTTTAAAGAATACATTCTAATTTCTACTATAATTGCCAGAGTATGTTCTTCTATTTTTAATTTTGCTATAAACTATAAGAAGGTATTTAAAAGTAATGAGAATATATTTAAGTCAGCTATTAAGTACTTCTGTCTTGTAATCGTTCAGATGGGCTTAAGTGCGTTATTTGTAACGCTCTTCGTAAATCTTACTCACGGTAATGAAGTAGTAGTTAAAATAATAGTTGATACTATTCTTTTCTTTATTAGTTTTAAGGTTCAGCAAAGTCTGGTATTTGCGAAAAAATAGTTTATTAGTTAGGTAAAGCACTGCTTATAAGAGAGGAATCTGATTTGTATGAATAATTACGAGACGGTGTATCTTGCTGGTGGATGTCTTTGGGGAGTGCAGCTTTACTTCAGTAATATTCCAGGAGTAATTGATGCTGAGGCAGGAAGAGCGAATGGAACTTCCAGTGTGCTTGAGGGTGATTACGATGGTTACGCAGAATGTGTGAAGGTTGTTTTCGATCCTATTAAGATTACTCTTGAGGAATTAATTACCTGTCTTTTTGACATCATTGATCCATATAGTATCGATAAGCAGGGAATGGATGTCGGGCACAAATATAGAACAGGCATCTATAGTGAATTAGAAAAGCATCTTGAGGCTGCTACGAGATTTTTAAATAGCAGGGAAGATGCTTCAAGACTTGCGCTTGAGGTTAAGCCCCTTATAAATTACGTAAGGAGCGCTGATATTCATCAGCATCACCTTAGTCGTTTTCCTGAGGACTATAATCTTTGTTCTATTCCTTTTTCGAAACTTAAAAAGTACGTGGAAACAAAACCATTTGAAGAGAATTAAAAAACCCGGACTATCTATCAGGATAATCCGGGCTATTTTTTGTTTTAAAATTAGTAATTAGTGCTTCTTAACAGCATCGATTACACGTACGATAACTGGGCTCAAAACAACATTTACTGCGAGCTCAACAAGGAAGTTAACTCCTACGAGACCTACAAACATAAATGCGATTACGTTTCCGCCTGCTGCCCACTCTGTGATTGTATCAAAGAAGAATACACGGCATGCAATAAGGAAGATACCTGTGTTTACGATAGGGCATGCGATTGCAGCAACGATTGTTGCGATGTAACGGTTCTTCTTCTCGAGTAATTCATAAAGAAGACCAGCAACGAAACCTGCAGCAGCACCCTTAAGAAGTACTGTAAGAACTGTACCGAAAGCATTTACTGCAAGGAAAGCAGCTGCATCACCACTGATGAGAACTACGATACCGAATACAAGTCCGAGCCATGTGCTGATGTACTTATTAGTAAGTGCAGCACCAAGTACGATTGGGATCAACACGAGTGAAATTGAGAAAGGTCCAAAGTGAATGAATGAACCTAAGTACTGCAATACGATTACGATTGCTGTGAGAATAGCACCAGTTGCTATTGTCTTTGTGTTGAATGTCTGTTTTGTCATTTTTTCCTCCTAGCTGTCGCCCTCTTTCTGAGGTGCAACGCAAAAAAATTTATATTACCAATCTGGAAATCCAGACAATAATATACGAAAACAGTTAAGTGTTCTTCTTATAAATTATGTTAAGACCAAGAAGAACAAGATCTTTGTCGAGAGTAATCTCTCTATGGCAGTAATTTACGATTGTGGATGCCAGGCCACCAGTAGCATAAACAGGAACCTCTTTGCCAAATTCTTCAAAAGCTCTGTCGATCATGCCATCAATCATGCTTGCACTTCCGTAGATAACGCCAGACTTCATGCAGTCAACAGTATTCTTTGCAATGACACGGCCAGGATTCTCAAGATTAACCTGAGGAAGCTGGGCTGTTCCGTCAGAAAGAGCATTAAGTCCAAGCATTACTCCTGGGATAATGGATACGCCTTCGAAAGCACCATCGTCAGATACAAGAATCATCTTAGTTGCTGTTCCCATGTCAACGATAAGTGAAGGGCTTCCATAGATATTATGTGCAGCTACGCAGCAGCAGATAATATCAGCACCAACTGAAGAAGGAACATCGCAGTGAAGGTTGATACCAGTCTTGATACCAGGACCTACAACAATAACCTTAACGTCAAAGATAAAGCTGATTGCCTTCTTCATGATTGAAGTAAGAGGAGGAACTACAGATGAAATTACTGCACCATCAATCTGGTCACGGTCAATATTATGCACTGCCATGATGTTCATGAGCTTGCTTGCATACTCGTCTTCTGTGCCTTCAGTGTCAGTAGCAATTCTGGCTGTAAATACCAGATTGTCATCAACGAATCCGCCAAATACAATATGTGTATTTCCAATATCTACTGCGAGAATCATAGAGCTCCTCCTTTGCTTAAAAGTTAATACATCCTTTATGCAAGGTCATTATATGAAATTAAACCTACGTATTCAATGTTCGCTATTACCATATTAAGGGCTTTTGAATACAGGATTTGTTGTTAATTTATAAATGTTTCTGCATATTTATGCATTAGTTCGCCTTGAAGTTATACACAGGCTTAATGATATCAACGATATCAACGGACTCTTTAATCACGTCGATAATGTCTTCCAACGCCTTATAAGCCATTGGTGCTTCATCGAGTGTCTCTTCGTTTACTGAAGTTGTATAAATACCCTTCATTGCTTTCTTATAAGCTTCCATATCAAGGTTCTCACGGGCTTTGCTTCTGGACATTAATCTTCCGGCTCCGTGTGGGGCAGAGAAGTTCCATTCAGGGTTGCCACGTCCAATTGCGATAACAGAACCATCACGCATATTGATTGGGATTAATACTTTCTCACCATCGTGGGCTGCAATTGCACCCTTACGAAGGATCATTTCTTCCTCATCAATATAGTTATGGATTGTGTGCCAGGATTCACCTGGAACAGCTGTTAAACCTGTTCTTTTAAGAATAGTCTCCGCCATAAGTTCACGACTTCTCTTTGCGAACTTCTGGCAGATTACTACATCGTGGAGGTAATCCATCATAAATGAACCGTAAAGCCAGCAAAGGTCTTCAGGAATCATAAGAGTAGTAGTCTCGTAAGACTTCTTAAGCTCCTTAAGTGCAGTCTGGATTTCCTTTCTGCGGCCAGCCTCTTTATATTCCTTAATAAGCTTTTCCTTGTCGATATAGAACTGCTCCTTACCCTTATGGAGCTCTACTGCAAGGCGCTGGTAGAATTCTGCAACCTGCTTTCCAAGGTTTCTGCTACCAGAATGAATTACAAGATAGTAAGCGCCGTTAGAATCCTTATCGATTTCAATAAAGTGGTTACCGCCACCTAATGTTCCAAGGGACTTATTAAGATAGCCTGTATTCTTAAGATCTCTAAAGCATGTAAGCTCAGTTAAATCGAAGGCCTCGATTTTACCTGGCCATACACTTTTACCAGAAGGGATATAGTGGCATGCTTCATCGATTTTCTCAAAATCCAAGTCAGTCTCATTAAGCTTAACAGTGTACATACCGCAGCCAATATCAACGCCAACAATATTAGGGCATACCTTATCAGTGATTGTCATTGTTGTACCGATAGTACATCCCTTTCCAGAATGAACATCAGGCATAATTCTTACTCTGCTGCCTGCTGTTAAGTCGTAGTTACACATATTTCTAATCTGCTCAATAGCTTCATCTTCGATTACTTTTGCGTAGCAGATTGCTGTATTTTTTGTTCCAATAATTTCTAACATATTTACCTCTTAAGTGATTCTTTATTCTTTCGCCAAGTGTTGTACGTGCAGATTGTTTTATTGAGTGTTCTATTTCTAAGAAATCTTCAAGCAGCGACAGTGTCCCCTCATACGTTGAATATCCCGCTCCCATCAATTCATAGCTTTCTGCAAAATAGTAGTAACTATTCCATATTTCAACATGGTAAAACCATTCGTGTGGAATATAGGAATAGAAATTCATTGCTAAGCTCATTACTTCTTTTTTTGAAGGGTTTGAATAGTAGAAATCATTAATGAACTCCTGAATTCTGTTTGCAATATTATTTGCGTCTGGGGTTCTTTCAGCAATTATGCTGCCTAAGATATCTATTACTCTTTTTGGATGATTCTCTTCAAGATATATATCAAGTATGTTCTGGCTTACTTCATCCTCTGAATTAATGTATTCATCAATGAGAGAATAAAACTCGTCGTGAAAACCAAGATACATGAGCATACGGTAATAGAATGCTTCTTCCAATCTTAAATCTTTCATGCTAATTTTTTCCTCTCGTGAATCTATGTCTAGATTCTATTAAGTAAGAGGAGAAACATCACGGAAAAAAGTGTGCGAAGAAAATAGTCGGGCTTATAAAGGCAGGTGATTCATCTGATCTTTAAGTCTTTTTCTAATAAGATCAACAAAGTGATTTGGGCCAATGACCTTTACTCGTGGACCAAAGGAAAGCATACGAATCAGAAGTTCAGTCTCATCTTCCTTATCGTAGTACAAAGTAACCTTGTAGGTTCTGTCGTTGATTCGTTCTGCTTCCTTTTTAAAGTGCGCGAAATGAAGCATAATGCGCTCTAAGGCCTTACGCTCATCGAATATTTCGAAATGTACGCTTCTTAAATTTCTTTTTGGCAAAACATTTTTTGTTGTACTAAAATCGCCTTCAAACTTAGTACAGGAAATAATTCTTCCAAGATTAATAATGCCACCGGTGTTGTTTTTACCGATGAGGCGGAACTTGTCGTCCTTCTCAGAATATTCGAGGGAAGACGGAATAATAGTAGTCTCAATATTCTCGCCATGGCGATTTAGCATAGTAATTTCAAGAGGATACTGATTTTTAATCGCATCCAGGATTAATCTGAAGTTAGAAATATAAGAAGGGTCCTCAAAATTATCGCCATCGTTATATTTATCGAAATAGTAAATATCTGAAGGCAGATAAAGGGGTTTAACTTCGCTTAAATTTTCATCCAGAAAGCTATCACCGAAAAGCTTAATTCTAGGGTCAAGACTTATGGCCTTAAGCCATCTTTTCTGAAGAAGAGTAAGAGGCATTTGTGGCTTGTTAATAATTGGAGTTGTGCCATCGAGCTTAATAATCTGCCACTTTTCTTCTCTGATTTTTGGCTCGATATTAAGAATGCTTTCAGCGAAGGCATATTTATTAATTATTGAAAACAACTCGCCTTGCTGAAGGGGATGGTCTGCTGCCTCTGTAAGAATTGAAGCCATTACGTTATAGTACGCACCGTATAATTCACTGAACATCTGAAGTTTCCTCCAGTCCATACATTGCGTACATTTTCTTAAGGTCTGAGAGGAATCGTGCCTCTACGTTTTTATTAGAAAAACTAATATCAGTAATTCTGCAGATAAATGTTCTGATCCATGGGAGAAGCTCATTTGAATCGAATACATCTGCTTCGAATCTGCATCTGCCATTTCCAAGATCAGTTACAGTTCCACATCTTTTCTCACGCATAAGTCTTTGTGGAATATAAGCTTCTTTCTTTCCGTAAGAAACAGTAAACTCAACATGCTCGTATCTGTTTCCTGGAGTAGCGTCAGTGCTGACACCCCAGATATGAGGCATCATATGAGTTAAGATGTCCTTATATTTATCGATATCAGGAACTACATCTTCTGCTTCTACTGAAATGATGTTATCGAGACGGAACGCGTGAACTCTCTTAGAAGATGTTACGTACGCCATAAGATACTGTCTGCCACTTTGTGTGCTTATAAATATCTTAAGAGGAATCGTATTCTTCTTAACGATAATTTCCTTATTACGATTAATGGATTCAATCGTTATGGATTTGTTGTCGCTTAAAGCGAGCAGAATGTTATATAAAACCTCGCTATCCATGGCGGAAGTAATATAGTGATGCTTAAAAGACATAATCTCTTCGTGAGGTCTTGTTACGCTCACTTTGTCGAGAATATAAGATCCGACAACGCCACATGGGGCAACCTCCGAGAAGAAATCAAGCACATTAACATCTAAGTCTGGAGAATCCCCGGATTTTTTGTAGAAGGAAGTTTTGCCTTCCTTTTCTATCGTAACAAGGCCTTCAGCAGCATACTCGTTAAGCTTTTTACGTACTGTTGATTCATCGAAATTAAGAGGTTTTTCAAACTCTGAAGTATATTCGTAAATTCTGTTAAGAATCTCCTTAAGAGTAAATCTTTCTTCCACGGAATTTAAAATATCGAAAAGAATAAAGTGCAAAGTTATCTCTTTATCAGTAAAGCTCTTTGTTTTCCATGCGCGATACAAAGGATTATGCTTTGAAACTCTGCTGTCTATTGAGATAAAGATTCTCTTACCTTCGTTATCCATCTTGAAGGACATATAATCCTGAAGCCAGCTCTCGATGCGGCGACGCTCATCGTCGTATGCACGGGCACTTTTCTGAGTGAACTCTTCGCGGCTTTTAAAGCCATAGACATAGAATTCGCGCATGTATTCGCGAATCTTATTAAAGTCTTTTACAAGTTCACTATATGCCAAGATTTAATCCTCCCTTTGATTCTAGATATATTTTACACCAATAAAAAAGCAGAGCACCCCAGTAAAGTGCTCTGCCAAAAGATTTAATTCTTAATATTAATTACTCGCGGCCGTCCCAGCAGTAAGTACAAAGCTTACAAGGCTCAACACCTGTAGCCTCGAGCATGTCATCGAGACGTGCGAACTGGAGAGTTGTGAAGTTCAATTCCTTACAAATCTCACCGATCATTGTCTTATAACGCTCTGTCTCTGGATCAGCGTACTCGCTCAGGATCTCATCAGTAACGTTATCGTTCTCGAGTCTCTGGATTACACGACGTGCAATAAGATCCATCTCTGACTTTGAACGTGAGAAGTTCAAGTACTTACAACCAAAGAGGAGTGGTGGGCAGGCAGGTCTGATATGAACTTCCTTAGCACCTGACTCGTAAAGATACTCAGTTGTCTCTCTAAGCTGTGTACCACGTACGATAGAGTCATCAATAAGGAGGATGCTCTTGTCTACAATAAGATCATCTACAGCGATAAGCTTCATCTTGGCGATGAGGTTACGCTTGCTCTGCATTGTAGGCATAAATGAACGTGGCCATGTTGGTGTGTACTTAATGAATGGACGTGAGAAAGGAACGCCAGACTGGTTAGCATAACCTACTGCGTGAGCTGTACCTGAATCAGGAACACCAGCAACGATATCAGGCTTTACATTATCACGCTTAGCCATTGCCATACCATTGTTAACACGCATCTGCTCAACTGAGATTCCCTCATATGAGCTTGAAGGATAACCGTAGTAAACCCAGAGGAATGTACAAATCTTCATGTCCTTACCAGGATTTACAAGTGTAATGCAGTTCTTCTCTGTAATAACACAAACCTCACCAGGACCAAGCTCCTTATAGTTCTTGTATCCGAGGTTCTTATAAGCAAAATTCTCGAAAGAAGCACAGAAACCTTCAGCCTTCTTACCGATTACAACTGGAGTTCTACCAAGTCTGTCTCTTACACAGTAGATACCAGCCTGATTAAGGAGAAGGAATGACATAGAACCGTCAACGAGCTCCTGAACATACTTGATACCATCGATGAGATTAGCCTTAGTATTAATGATAGCTGCAACAAGCTCAGTAGCATTTACTTCACCAGTGCTCATCTCCTGGAAATGAACGTTACCAGTTGAACAAAGTGTCTCAATGATCTCGTCCATGTTATTGATCTTACCAACAGTTGTAAGTGCATATGTGCCGTGATGTGAACGGATGATGAGTGGCTGAGCCTCGTAGTCAGAAATACATCCGATACCATAATGACCGTTCATTTCCTGAACATCCTTATCGAACTTAGTTCTGAAAGGAGCATTCTCAATATTATGAATAGCTCGCTGGAATCCGTTAGCACCGTAGATAGCCATACCGCCACGTCTTGTACCAAGATGTGAGTGATAGTCTACACCGAAAAACAAGTCAAATACGCAATCTTCACTAGAAGTTACACCGAAAAATCCGCCCATATTATGCCTCTTTTCCCCAGGACTTACCGTCAAGGTATTAAATAACCAAGAGTATTTTAATGGTTTATGTTTGTAATAATCAACTACAAATTATTGCTATAATAGTAAAGATTATTAAGGCTTCAGGTGATTTATTAGGCTAAAGTGGAAATAAGAGAATAACTTAAAGGGCAGGGAGTATCTATGGTAGATAAAGAACATATGCGTAAGAGAATGACGGATGGCAAGCTTTATGTAGCAAGTAAACTCCCAGATGAGCCTTTGAAGGTCTGGCTTGATAAATTTAACCAGGCGCCCAGAAGTGAAACTGAGACAAGAACAGAATATCTTCGTAATTTGCTTGGAAAAATGGGCTCAAACTGTTATATTGAGCCTCCAATTCATATTGATCACGGATATAATATCTTCCTTGGTGATAATGTTTACATGAATACTGGCTGTGTAATTCTTGACCAGTGTCCTGTAAAAATTGGCGATAACACATTATTCGGACCACGAGTTAATGTTTACTGTGCCATTCACCCAATCGATAGTTATGTAAGAAATCTCCTTGTTGAAGGTGGTAAGCCAATTACTATTGGAAATAACTGCTGGATTGGAGGAAATGCTACAATCTGTCCTGGTGTTACAATCGGTGATAACGTTGTAATTGGCGCAGGATCTGTAGTTGTTAAGGATATTCCTTCAAACACTATCGCTGTAGGTAATCCATGTAAGGTTATTCGTGAGATTACAGAAGAAGATCATAAATACTGGATGGAACAGCTTTCAGAATTTGAAGAAGATACTGGAATGAAATTATCCTAACTGGAGTAATTAATGAATACTGAAGTCGTAAAGAATCATTTGAAGAAGAATTATCCTTTTTATATTATTTCTGCTTTGGCAGCGGTTGTTTATTTTGCTGTTATTTATCCTGCAATTAATAATGATTTGATTTATTACGATTCTGTTTACCAGTACTTTTTAACTAATAAAAGCTTTGGCGAAATGTTAGAGCTTATTCCAAAAGATTATAGTCCTGCTTTATATTCAATCTTTTTAAAGGCATTTAGTCTTGTTTTTGGAACAACTATAAATCAAATGAGATTGTCTTCAGTTGTTGTTTTTGGGGGATTGGTTTTAACCTCAATTTTTCCGTTAAGAAGAGCTTTTGGTGACAAGATGGCAATTATTATGTCACTTTGTTTTATATTCTCTTCTTCAAGTTTTCAGATGTATGGTGAGATAAGACCACATGTTTTAGGTTTGTTATTTGTAACAACAGCCTCAGTGTATGCATACTTGATTTATAAATCTGGCAGTAAACATGAGTACGTAATGTTTACTATATTTTCTATTCTTTCAATGAATACACATAATGTAGCGATGTTCACTATGTTTACTTATTACGTATTATTGTTTGTAGTATTTCTTTTTGCTCGTAAGTATAAAGAGATTAAAAAACTGGTAATTAGTGGAATTATTAGTGTTATTTTTTACATCCCAAGTCTTATTGTTATTATTGGGCAGTTTAGTAATATCAGAAATAATTATTGGGAAGATGGAAATATTAATATGTTAAGAATTTTATTGAACACATTATTTCTTAACGTGAATAATACGATTTCCAGTGAATTCCCAACGTATTTATTTGTTTTATGCTTTGCTTTTGAACTTTTGGTTTTGGGCATTGTTTTATTTATTATTGCTCGTGCTATTTTGGATTATTCAAAGACAAAGAAGTTTAAATTAGCTATAGACTCTGACAGTTGCTTTGTTATTGGATTATTTGTTGCTCCAATAGGATTTTTCTACTTTATCGTAAAATTTGTAGTTCCAATTATGGCCGAAAGATATTTATATATGCTTTCTGGAATTGCATTAATTGTCGTTGTTTATTTGCTTAATAAAATTGATAAGAAGAACATAGTACTTTGTATTCTGGCATTATTGTTTGTTGTTAATTTTGTTATCACTACAAATAACTACCATAATTACGTCAAGGCAAATAATGATTATGTAAAAATTGAAGCCTTGAAGGATCAGTATGGTGACGATATTGCTTTTGTTCATGCATATGAATGGACAGTTGGAGAGATGGAATACTATTTTCCAACTTCAAGACATTATATTACGGATAATACACACACAATTATTACAACATATGATGTTTATTCGACTGAAAACATAATTAATGTAGGAGATCCTTCAAATATTAGTAATTATGAGGATGAGTTTATTATTATCTTTGTAAATGATTCATATCTGGATTGGAACGCCTATGAATACTATTCAAATTCAGAGGAATACATTTGTGATGCAAGTGATTTTAACTATAGCAGTACGTATAGATATGCTCATTTTGAAAGAGTAAGCGAGTAAAAGTAAAGGGTTCTTTTCACCAAGCCAAAGTATTTCGTATTACATCATTAATTAAGACTAACGTATCCGTTTGCTTCAATGAGAGCCTGACCTTCTTCTGAAAGTACCCATTCAATAAGTGCTGGCACATTAGGATTAGTATTATCGCTTCTATAAACAGCATAGAATTCGCTTGTTATAGGGTAAGTACCATTACGGATGTTATCTACTGAAGGGTAGACGCCATCTACTGACAAAATCTTGATTCCACCATAGTTTGTAAGTTCTGATACATAGTATCTGAAGGAAAATCCGATTGCTCTTCCTAATACAGCATCGTAATCCACAGGGATTTCCTCGCCGTTCATGAAGTGGTTCATGGCAGTCTGGCTGCCGCTTCCTTCGTTACGTCTAAGGGGCGTTATTAAATAGTCAGCGCCGCCAACTTCATTCCAGTTACGAATTCTTCCAGAATAGATTCCACGAATCTCATCGGAGGTAAGTCCGTCCACAGGATTATTCTCATTAACAAAGAATACGAAAGCCTCTCTTCCAATTGGAACGAATACGAGTTCAACCCCGTTATCAGCAGCATACGAAAGCTGTTCCTCCGAAGGATAAGCGCAAAATACGATATCAGCTTCGCCAGTTACAATCTCTTCGTAAGCGCTACGTGTGTTATTCATGTGAAGGTAGCTGTCTTCAGTAAAATCAGTTCCATTGAAACTTACAGAATCCGAAGGATAAGTTGATCCAACAATAGAGGAAAACACAGGATAAAGGGCCGCAGCGCCATCGATTCTTGGAAGATCCCCTGTAAGATTAAATGTAGTATCGATAACTACAGCATTAGTATCAGGGTCAAATGGAAGATACTCATCAAGCTCAATAGACTTGGCCTTGAGCCTCTCGTCTCTTCCTGACACATATCTCTTCGTAAAAGTATTGTAGAAGAATGTATTTAAAAGCACGAAAAGCAAAACAAGCGCCAGAATGGTTGAAATCTGCAATAGTAGTTTTTTCTTTTGCATATTACCATTCCTCGTTTGAGATAAAGGATATAATCGATGCTTCTTTTTGAAGTTTTGCAGTATAGAAATAAAGGCTTAGTGTGACGATTATTCCAATTAAAGCAACCGAAATGAGAATAATGATGAATTTCTTGGTAGACATACGAAGCCTTCGGTAATTACATACTTCCAATTACCATTAATGTAAGGACAATGAATGCAGCTAAAATAACCATAGCAACTGCCCATACGGCAAAAAATATGCATGAAATAATGAAGTTAACAAGAATTCCAGTGCTGTGAGGCTTAGTTTTATTTTTACGATCCTTGGCAAAGGCAATGCATGAGAGGATAAACCATACAGGAATACCAAGAGCAATTACAAAAAGAAACATTGAAACAATGATTGTCATAAGACCTCACCTCAAACCTTATTCTCTAACTACACTTTAGCATAAATATTTTTGATTTGCTTCAGACTTTGTGAGATATGTTTACAAAAATGAAATATTCATAACGCACTTGCAACTTCTTTCTCTGCTAAAATCATACTATGGCTAATTATTGGATTTTTGTTTTTTATATTTTTATTTCATTTATTTCGTTTCTGACAGCTGTTACAACAGCCTGTCATGCTTTTTTTGAGCGTAAGTATTCTTCAAACTGGCTTGCAGTCTCCTGTGTTGTAGCGGCATTTCTCCAGTCATTCTACCTTTGTTCGGTAATGATGGAGTCTTATTTTGCGGTATCAATGTTTACTGCTCTTTACATGGTAAGTGGAGACCTGGCTGTATTTACTCTCCTTATGTTTATTAAGGGTTATTCAAAGAAGACAAGAACAAAAACAGACAGAATAGTTAATAATGTAATCGCTATTTGTTTGCTTGTAGATATGGTAATTCAGTTCATTAATCCATTTAATGAAATTGTTCTTCACTTTAATTATGTAGATGGATATTTTGCTAACTATGCTATTGAGCAGTTACCTTTGCACTGGATTCATATCATTTTTACATTTGTAGTCTTTGTTATGACGGTTCATCGTCTTCTTATAAGTGTACTTACTGTTCCTAGTGCCTATAAAAGGACTTATATCTATTCAGTAACTACGCTTTTAATGGCTTTTGTTTTAAACATGTTATTTATTTTCCTTCCAATTGTTTTTGGAAGTAATATTCTTGATTTCTCAATTGGCAGTTATGCTTTTGCTACTTTACTTATCTACATTAGCTGTTTCCGCTATCCAAAGACAGGTATGAGAGGACAGTACCATGAGTGGATTGTTGAGAATGTAAATCAGAGCGTTGTTCTCTTTAATTATGCTGGCGATTTGATTATTCAGAATAAGAAGGTTAAGGAATTATTCCCAGAGGCTAATATCTATTCTGGCATGAGCCTCGAGGCATTCTCAGAGGAATTAGATCTTAATATCAAGCCAGAGAAGTGTCTTGATAACTATTCTTTCCAGCACTATGTAAAGAGAGATGGCAAAGATGTTCCAATCAGATTTGACCACAGATGTCTCTTCGGAACTCATAATGAGATGATAGGTCAGCTCTTTGTATTTACAGATGAGACAGGTGATGTTGATCTTCTCACATCTTTTTATACATGGGATAAGTTTAAGCAGATTATTTCTGAGAACCCTGACGAGTTTAAGGAAGATATCGTAGTTGCTGTGTGTGATATTAACGGACTTGGTGATATCAATACACGTTATGGTAAGAATTCTGGTGACCATGCAATTGAGACTCTTGCTGATACTGTACGTAAGCATTTTGTTGGTGAGTCATATTATATCCGTGGCCAGGAAGCAAGCCTTGTTGTTCTCTGCTATGACCGCAGTGTAGATGAAGTTAAGGAAATCCTTGAGACAATCAGAACTGAATTAGTAAATGACGATAGTTTTGAATATACGCTTAATATTCAGAGTGCCGTAGGTATCGTAGGAAAAGATGGTGACGATGTTCTTGATGTTATTAAACAGGCATTCATGAGTATGAAGAACAAAAAGCTCCTCGATGCCAAGTCACGTCGTTCCGAGCTTGTTACTTCACTTGTTAAGACACTTTCAGAGTGCGATAACGATACAGAAGAGCATGTAAGAAGAACACAGGTATTGGGTGCTGAGCTTGGTAAGAGACTTGGCTTTTCCGATATGCAGTTGAGTGATCTTGCACTTCTTTGTATCCTTCACGATATTGGTAAGATTGGTGTTCCACTTGAGATTTTGAATAAGCCAGGAAAGCTTAACGATGCTGAGTGGAGAGTACTTAGAAAGCATACTGAAAAGGGTTATCAGATTGCTACAAGTTCCCAGGAGCTTAGCCACATCGCTGATATGATCAAGCACCATCACGAGAGCTGGGATGGTCGTGGATATCCAGATGGACTTACAAAGGAATCAATCCCACTTCTTTCACGTGTTATTGCTGTAGTAGATGCATACGATGCCATGGTTAACGATCGTTGTTATCGTCCTGCAATGCCAGTTGAGGATGCTATTAAGGAACTTAAGCGCTGCGCTGGTACTCAGTTCGATCCTTCTATCGTAAATGAGTTCATCAGAATGCTTCCTGATATCGGTGATATTAAGCCGGAAGATAAGGATGATATTCTTTCTATTGCAATGACAGCACAGGAAGAGGAAGAAGAGGAAGTTGTAGATAACAACATTCTTCCAAGAAATACGGTACATCTTGTTAACTACAGCCGCTACGTTCTTGATTCACAGATGAGAATCGTTGAAGTGGACGAGCAGTTTGAAAGAATTACAGGATATACGCTTGAAGAACTTAAGGCGAATAATACTACTCAGCTCGACCTTCTTCCTGATGATGACAGATCCCAGTACATAAAGCTTGTTACAGAGCAGCTTGGCCAGAGAAACTTAGCTTATTTCGAGCACAGAATTAAGCGTAAGGATGGCACAATCTTCTATGTATTCTGCTTTGGTAAGGTTTATTACGATTCAGCAGTAAAGGAAGAAAGATCTGAGGTTATTATCTTCGATAGTGCCAGCACATATGCTGTTAAGCTCATGATCAGCGAAGAGCAGAATAAGTCTGATCTCCGTCTTGCGAAGTGGGAGAATAAGTACAGATGTGATTCTCTTACAGGTCTTCTTAACCACGAGGCTTTGAAGAACGATGTTGAGAAACGTATTCTTGAAGGTAAGAACAAGATTATGTTCCTCATGATGGACGTAGATAAGTTCAAGGAATATAACGATACATTCGGTCATAAGGCTGGAGATGAATTCCTTATTACACTTGCTAATGCATTGTCTACAGTTCTTCGTAAGGATGACCTGGCGTGCCGTATGGGTGGAGATGAATTCTCAGCAGCACTCTTCTATTCTGATGGTACAGATGACCTCACAATGCTTGAAAGAGCACAGCAGATTTGCGATAAGCTTAATATGGTTCTTGCAAGCAAAGAGGGTGGCACAAGCCTTTCAATGGGCGTTGCATTAAGCGATAAGAAGCACGATACATTTAATAAACTTTATCTTGCTTCTGATAAGGCTCTTTATAAGGCCAAGGCGGCAGGAAGATCACAGATGGTGGTTTTTAGAAACGATATGTAATTCAAGGCAAAATAATACCGCGGCGTTAGTGTCGCGGTATTTTTATGCTTATTTTAAAATCTTGTAGCTATAATCATCGTAGCCTAATTTTGTTAAGTTACTGTAGTCGATTTCCATTACATTTTGTGGATTACCCTGACCCCAGGAAATCGCCTTATCCTTACGGATAAAGAAAGTAAGTTCATTAAGATCAGCGTTAATGTAGTGGTGACCCTTATTTAGGATTACTGTTTCATAGCTTTCAGGAGATGTCATTCTTATAAGCATCATTTCCTCTGGAAGATATACGTATCTTCCTTTCGCATTCTGCTCATAGATTGGAGCAATCATAAGCTCGTTTCCGATTAAGAGCTGGTCTTCAACCTCAAGTGCCATCTTATCTTCTGTAAACTCAAATCCTAATGGCTTAAACATAAGAGTATTATCCTTAATCGCGCGTAAATATTCGCTATAAAGATAAGGGATAAGTGCATAGCGAATACGAATCATCTTGCCAAGATCATCTACATTTCCAAACTGGTAAAGTTCCTGGCGACGTGTGCCGTCTGCAGAATGGTTACGGAAGAGTGGAGTGAAGATGGAGTACTGCAAAAATCTCATCATAAGGTCTTCTGTAGTGTCGCTGCCAAAGCCTCCGACATCACATCCAACGAACATGAAACCACACATGTTAAGTGCAGGAAGCTGCTTCATGGCCTGGAGAATATGACCCCACCAGGACTTGTTGTCGCCCTGCCAGATTCCACCATAGCGGTGGGCACCGATATAAGATGATCTTGAGAAGAACAGTGTCTCTTCTTCAGGATTAATTTCATTTAATGCTTCGCTTGCGGCACGAGTCATATTCATTCCATAAAGGTTATGTACCTTTGTGTGTGGAACAAGTTCACCATCGATTAAGTGGAATACTTCGTCATATGCCTTGCGGTTGCCGTTAAGATCTGAAACCTGATTTACGAAGTCAAAATAATCAACAATACCGATATTCCTGCCCTTTAAAGAAGCTGCCTTATTTAATGCATCCTCTAAGTTCTTTTCTGTATAGAAAATAGAAGGCTCGTTCATGTCGTTCCAGAATCCGTCAATTCCAAGATCAGTTAAGGCTTTGTACTTGTAGCCAAACCACTTACGAACGTCTTCTTTAAGAAAGTCAGGGAAATGAACCTTACCTGGCCATACAGCTCCGATAAAGTCCTTGCCATCTTCGTTTTTACAAAAGTAACCTTTTTCCACACCTTCTTCGTAGACGTCGTAGCCTTCTTTAATCTTTACGCCTGCATCGATAATTGGAACGAGATGAATGTTATCTTTCTTCATATCGGAGGCAAGATTTTTAAGATCAGGGAATCTGTTTTTATCAACAGTAAAGTCTTTATAGTCATCCATATAGTCGATGTCCATATAGATGCTGTCGAGAGGAATTCCTGCCTTTTTATAGTTATTTCTAACTTCGCGGATATCGTCTTCGTTCTTATAACCCCAGCGGCTCTGGCCATATCCAAATGCCCATTTAGGTGCGATATAGCTTTTACCAATAGCGCTTCTGAACTCGCTGATAATATCTAGGTTACTTTTGCCCTCAATGATATATAAATCGTAGTCAGTATACTTGATTGTAATCTCCATTAATTCGCGCTTTTTGTAGCCGATATCGAATTCAACTTCTGAAGGATTATCGATAAAAATGCCAAAGAGTTTGCTGCCACTTACGATAAGAAAATTATGTGATCCATAAAGGGAAGTTGTATCTTCCTGGTGGTGTGGATTATCGTGATTCCAGTTATTGTAATGCCAGCCACGCTTATTAATTCCACGAATCTGCTCACCAAGTCCGAAGACTTTGTCGTCTTCTTCCAAAGCTAATGTAATTACCCTTCCATCAGGTGTCACATTGAGGTATGGAATATCACCGTTATCTACGTGGATATCAGTAACTAAAGCTTCTGTTTTGTATGGATTTCCGAATCTGAATTTTCTAATCATATGATCTTCCTACAAGTTAACAATTGCACTTTCTGGTGCTAATATTGATTATATAGTATTTCTATTTTAAGGGATTAGATCTTATGGCAGTTTTTCTTTTTATTTGTAATCTTCTTTATTCAATAATTATGGTCTGCGGCGGATTATTTATGTGGAAACATTGTCCATCAGAAATTAACAGCGTTATTGGTTATCGTACAAAAAGATCAAAACTAAGTCAGGAGACATGGAAGTTTGCACATGAGAATTGTGGTAAGCGCTGGTTTTACTGGGGAACTATTATGCTTGCAGTAACACTTATTCTTCAGATTGTTCTTTTATTTATAGATAAGAGCTTAATTGAGACATTTACTCTTCCTATTACATTCGTTTCAATAGCGGTACTTCTTATCTCGATCTTCCCAACAGAGAAGGCATTGAAAGAGAAGTTCGACGAAGAAGGAAGATCTAGAGAATAATTGACAAATAAATGGTCCGGGATTAATTAACCGGACCATATTTTTTACTTCTTATCGAATTCCTTTTTATAAACCATAAAGATCATCTCGATGGTGCCTTTATCAAGCTTACGTGATTCTCCGAATGGATTAATGAGAACTCCCTTAACCTCTGGATTATCAAGACCTTCCTTAAGGATTCTTTTCATTTCAACTGGCTTAATATCTGAAGATAAAGTTCCCTTCGAAGTTTCTTCTTCATCTGTAAAAAGTGGAAGCCACTTTCTGCCCTTGCTGTCTTCATAAACTGAAATCGAATCACCATTCATTGGTGTAGGTGAGATGCCACCTTCGTACATACGATTCATAAGTACATCTGCAATCATATATGTGTAACGTTCATCGTTCTCTTTGTTAAGTCTTGAAACTGTCTTTTTAATGATTTTATTGTCGCTATAGTCGCTCATAAAAATCTCCCCATGATTTTTGTTCACCCTTAATCGTATTCTACTACTACATACGTATTTTGATTCTGTTCGAAAGCGACAAATTGATTACATATTCTTTGTACAAAAACTCATATGTCAAGATATAAGAATCAGTATCTTGACATAAAACGTTATAAAACTGTACATATCTTGATAAATGGTCGTTTTTTGCGACATCTTAATTTGACAAAACTCTAATATAAAAGGAAAATTTAAGTATTAACGCATGAAGGGGAGATGAAATGTCATGATATACACAGACGTTCGTGAGACAGCAAAAAAGTGGCAAATGACTGAAAGACGAATAACAATGCTCTGTCGTGATGGCAAGATCCCTGGTGCTAAGAAAGATGGTAAATCATGGCTTATCCCAACAGATGCTTCAAGACCTTTCGATGGCAGAACAAAGGAAGCACGTGTTGAGAAGAGCGTAAAATCTTCAAAAGGGGAGAAGAAAAAAATGGGAAAGTATTTTGGAACTGATGGTTTCCGTGGTAAGGCTGGCGTAGTTTTGACAGCTGAGCACGCTTTTAAGACAGGCCGTTTCCTTGGATGGTATTACGGTAAGAATCATCCAGCAAAGATTGTAATTGGTAAGGATACACGTCGTTCATCTTATATGTTTGAGAATGCACTTGCTGCAGGTATCACATCTTCAGGTGGAAACGCATACCTTCTTCACGTAACAACAACACCATGTGTAAGTTACATCACAAGAACAGAGGGCTTTGATTGTGGAATCATGATCTCAGCAAGCCATAACCCATACTTTGATAATGGTATCAAGCTCATGAACAAAGATGGTGAGAAGATGGAAGACGATGTTCAGGCTTTGGTTGAGCAGTTCATCGATGGCGAGATTTCAGACGTTACATGGGCAACTGAAGATAAGATTGGTCAGACAGTAGATTTCTACTCAGGACGTAACAGATATATCGGTTACTTAACTTCTATGGCTCCAGTATCTCTTGAGAATTGTAAGGTTGCACTCGACTGCGCTAATGGTTCTACATGGAGCATTGGACGTTCTGTTTTCGATGCACTTGGTGCAAAGACTTTCGTAATTAATAACACACCTGATGGTACTAACATCAATAAGAATGCAGGTTCAACTCATATCGAGGGTCTCCAGCAGTATGTAAGAGACAACAAGCTCGATGTTGGTTTTGCTTTCGATGGTGATGCTGACAGATGTCTTGCAGTAGATGAGTACGGTGATGTTGTAAACGGCGACGTTATTATGTACATCTGCGCTAAGTACTTAAAGAATCAGGGTACTTTGAAGAACGATACTCTCGTTACAACAATCATGTCTAACTTTGGTCTTTATAAGGCTCTCGATAAGGCTGGCATTAAGTACGAGAAGACAGCAGTTGGTGACAGATACGTTTACGAGAACATGAAGGCAAACGGCCATATCCTTGGTGGTGAGCAGTCAGGTCACGTTATCTTTAAGAAGTATGCTCGTACAGGTGATGGTCTTGTTACAGCAATCATGCTTATGACAGTTCTTGTTGAGACTCAGCTTCCACTTTCTGTTCTTGCTTCAGAAGTAAAGATGTACCCACAGGTTTTGAAGAACGTTGAGGTAGATGACAAGCAGTCAACTCTTGACGATCCAATGGTTAAGGCTGCAGTTGATGCTGCTACAGAAAAGCTTGGCGATGAGGGCAGAGTTCTCCTTAGAGCATCTGGTACAGAGCCAGTTCTCCGTGTTATGTCAGAGGCTTCAACTTATAAGGACTGCGAGCGTTCAGTAGACGATATTATCGCTTCAATGAAGGCTTCAGGACACCTTGTAAAGATTCGCTAAAAGGAGTTCTTATATGGATCTTAAGATTAACGATTTATACGATTTGTCTCACTCAATCGCAGGAGACTATCTTTCAAAGTTTGAATATTCATGGGAGGCTTTGGAGGGCATTAAGGATTTAATCTTCGAGCTCGGTTCCAAGCTTTCACCTGATGAGTTCGATCATCCATCTGAGGATGTATGGATTGCAAAGGATGCCAAGATTTATCCTAATAACTACATCGCAGGACCATGCATCATTGGTCATAAGACTGAGGTTCGTCCTGGCGCTTTCGTAAGAGGTTCTGCTCTTGTTGGAGACAACTGTGTTGTAGGAAATTCTACTGAGCTTAAGAACGTAATCCTTTTCGATAACGTTCAGGTTCCTCACTATAACTACGTTGGTGATTCAATTTTGGGATACAAGGCACATATGGGTGCAGGTTCAATCACAAGTAACGTTAAGTCAGATAAGCTTCTCGTTGTAATTAAGAACGAAGGCGAGCTTCTTGAGACAAACCGCAAGAAGGTTGGCGCTATGCTTGGTGACAATGTTGAGGTTGGATGTAATAGTGTTCTTAACCCAGGTACTGTTATTGGACGCTGGTCTAATGTTTATCCAGTATCCTGCGTAAGAGGTGTAATTCCAGCTCATTCTATCTATAAGACAGGCGGAGTTATTGTTTCCAAAGAGGAATAATATTGCTTTCTATGGCTCCCCGTTATTCGGATTTTGCTTCCTTATGACGGGGAGTCTTTATATATTTTTATGGGAGGTTTTGGTATGAGTAAAAAATTGGTAGCACTTTCTTTTGACGATGGTCCATCTAACGTTACAGAAAGTATTCTCGATATTTTAAAGAAGAATAATGCTGTTGGTACATTTTTCCTTATTGGCGAGAATATTAAGCCAGAAGCAGCATCTATTATTAAGCGCGAAGTTAATGAAGGCCATGAGATCTGTAATCATTCACTTACTCATAGCCACATGACTACTTTAAGTTCCGATGAGATTATTTCTGAAATCAATAAGACTACTTCTTTAATAAAGGAGTATGCAGGAGTTGAGCCTAAGTTCTTCAGACCTCCATTTATTGATGTAAATAGTACAATGTACGACGTTATTGATCTTCCATTTATCTGTGGCCACGACAGCATTGACTGGGATTCCAATACTTCTGTAGAAGATAGAATTTCGAATATTAAGGCTGGCGCAAGAGATGGCGTTATTGTACTTATGCACGATTTTACAGATAATGTAAAAACAGTAGAGGCTCTTCCTTCAATTATTGATTTCTTTAAGACAGAAGGATATGAGTTTGTTACTATTAGTAAGCTCTTTGAACTTAAGGGAATTAACCCTGAAGTTAAGGGAAAAATCTGGAGCTACGCTGAGTAATTAGGAGTTTCATGAATAGATTTCTTGTTTGTTCAGATATTCATAGAAGAATAGAAAATTTTCGATATGCCCTCACTGAAGGTAAGATGGAAGGCATCGAAGGTGTAATTATCGCAGGTGACGTTGAAGTTGATTATAGCGTCATCAGGGATTTAATGTCTGAAGTTTTTGGCGAAGAGGTTATTGGCGTTAAACTTTATATCGTTAAAGGTAACTGCGATGGTTCTAATCTTGCCGGAGTAGACGACATGATTACCTTTAACCTTAATGAGAAGGTTACCTGTCTTTTGACTCATGGCCATAAGTATCAGGTTAAATACGATCTTGATACATTAGAGTATGTTTCTTCATATCGTAAGGCCAAGGTTGCCATCTATGGTCACACTCATATGTACGATAACCATGTATCGGGAGGAGTAAGATTTATTAATCCTGGTGCCCTTTGTGGCGGATTCGATAAGCCTTCGTATATAATACTCACGGTTGACGGAAGTCACGTTGACGTTTTAAAAAGAATTATTAACTGATTAGGAAAATAGAAATGAATAATGTAATTAACACCCCAATTACCCGTAATCCACTTTTAAAAGCAGCTATCGTTTTTCTCAATGTATTACTTTTGGCAAGACCTGTGTATTACATTGTTTATGGCATTTTAAACTTATTAGATGGCTATAGATTTACACCAAATGATTCTATCTATATGTCTGCTTATTTGTTTGAGGTAGCAATTGCTGTTATTTATATTGTTCTCTGCTTAAGAAATACGCTCACACCAAAAATCATTGGTATTATTTCAATTGTTAATTCTGTAATTTCAGTAGTGACACTTGTTGTTGGACAAACTGCACTTTTGGAGTACTTAAATCCATTTCAGATATTTATGTATATTAGTAGGCTCTTATTAGGGAATGTAGTTTTTATTCTTATTGCCGTATTCTTTTATATGTCTAATAAGCGTAATATCGGATGGGCAATTGCTGGTTTAGTTATTAATTCACTCTCACTTTTGACTGCAATTGGTGGTTTATTTTCAAGTTTGGGTACTTTGGCTGTTGAAACAAGTTCAGCAAATACTTATGGTCTTATGCTGAGTATTTTCAATAGTGTAATATCAGTTGTTGCTGTTATTTTTTCAGTTATGTTATTAATTATTGTTCTTAATCTTAAGAGCAAGGAAGAGAACTAATTTAAGGCAGGTATATTTATGCAGTGGTATATGTATATTGTTTGGACTTTAATCTGGGCTTTGGTAGTTGTTGTAGGAGGATATCTTCTTATCTGGGCTATCACACCATACTTTATTAATCCAAAGAAGGAATACGATAAGAACAGCAAGTTCTATCGCTGGCTTTTGAATTCTTCAACAGGTATTGCCATGAAGATTTTAAGAATTCGTGTGCATACAACAGGTTTTGAGAAGATTCCTGAGGATACAAGATTCCTTCTTGTTTGTAATCACAGATCAAACTACGACCCAATTATTTCATGGTATGTTTTCCGTAAGTACACTCCAGCTTATATCTCTAAGCCTGAGAACTTCAACGTACCAATCTACGGCCGTATGATTCGTAAGTGCTGCTTTATGGCAATCGACCGTCAGAATCCACGTAACTCAATGGGTACAATTATTCGTGCTACAAAGCTTATTAAGAGCAATGAGGTTTCAGTTGCAGTTTATCCAGAGGGAACAAGAAGTAAGAAGCTTCATCTTCTTAAGTTCCATAACGGTGTATTTAAGATTGCACAGAAGGCTGAAGTTCCTGTAGTAATTGCAACAATCCAGGGAACAGAGAAGGTTCATAAGAACTACCCATGGAAGCGTTCAGATATCTATATCGATATTTTGGATGTAGTTTCCAAGGAGACTGTTAAGGCTCAGGGTACAGATGTAACTTCAGAATATGCTCGTGAGCTTATGCTTAAGCATCTCCCATATAGCGAGAATCAGGTAGAGCTTGATAAGCGTAAGGAAAAGGCTTTGGCTGAGGCAGCTGCTGCAGAAGAGAACGCATAAAGTAAATTTAGATTTTAAAAGCCCTGGATTAATTCCAGGGCTTATTTTTTAGTCAATCGGAATAATGAAATTGGTTATCGCTTCTACTGCGTATTCCCACTGCTCTTCATGAGAAATAGTAGCTTTTCCGTCTCCTTTTTGCTCGCCGTAGCTTCCCATATAAGCGTGATTACCACCAGGGATTATAAATTCACTGAAGTCCTGAGGCATTAACTCGTGGCTCTTATTAAGGTTACTCATGTTTAATACTTCGTCGTTACTTCCATAGATGGAAAATACACGTAAGTCAGAATCAGAAAAATCATCGAGTACAAAGGAAGATACAAGAATCAGACCTTCGAAATCATCCTGATTGGAATAAGTATAGTTAGATGCAACGTAGCCTCCGAGGGAATGTCCTCCGATATAGAGGTGCTCGTAATTATAGTTATCTACGATTGAAGCTGCCTTATCCGCTCCAAACATAGCAAGATTAAAAGGCATGGTAACAAGAAAACAGTCGATGCCATTCTGGGCAAGGTAAAACATAAGTGGTGCATATGCTGTTGATTCAACTTTGGCACCAGGATAGAAAATAAGAGCGCAGTCTTCGCTTGGGCCGTCGAAATAGTAAACCCCGTTATCGTTAGTTATTGTTATTTCGTCTGTTGAAGTTAAGTACTGTTCTACATTTACTGCATGGTAATAGTTTCCAAGGTAAATGCTTGTAATTATTGCAAGCACCAAAACTATAGAGCCAATAATTGCAATTACTTTTATTAATTTACTCTTCTTCTTATCTGCCATTGTGCAGGCCTCTCATTTTTTCATCTCTTCAATTATAGCACTACCAAAAGAGATTCAATTTGAAAAACATTTCCAATTTCGTTGACATTATTAAGCAAGGGGCGTATATTGATGAAGCGAAATTGAAAACCGTTTTCATTTTATGTTTTAGGAGATTTATATTACGTGAATACTCGTGGAAGTTATAAGACAAAGCAGAGTAGTGACCTTATCGATTACTTAAAGACAATCGAGGGTCAGCATTTTAATGTCTGCGATATTCATGATCATTTCCAGAAGGAAGGCAAGAATATCGGTACAACTACAATCTACCGTCAGCTTGAAAAGCTTATTGATGAGGGTCTTGTTACAAAGTACATCCTAGATCCTGGAAGTCCTGCCTGCTTTGAGTATGTTTCTCCTGATAGTCATATCCATGGTAATAGTGGCGTATGCTTTCATTTAAGATGCGAGATCTGTGGAAGACTTATCCATCTTGAGTGCGATGAGCTTTCAGATATTAACGAGCACATTATGGGTGAGCACGGTTTCCGAGTAGATCCTATGAGAACAGTATTTTATGGTGTCTGTGAGACATGTCTTAATGACGAGGAGGAGGGATATAAGTTATGCCATTCTTAATCTCTATTCTTGCAGGCGTCTTTATTCTGATTGGCGCCGGATTAACAAAGCTTTATAAGGATTCACATAGAATCGAGGCAATCTCTTTTGCGCTTGCTCTTGGTGCCCTTATTTCTTTGATGATTTTCGACCTCATTCCAGATATGTTTACTGAAGGTCCTAAGTGGTTCCTTGTAATTATCTTTGTTGCTTTGGGATTTGGTATTTTGTTTCTTCTTGATTTCCTGGCTCCAGACCACGACGATCACCACGATACTGAAGAGAATCACGACAGCGAGAATGCTGCACATATTGGAATTATGTCTGCACTTGCAGTAATTCTTCATAACATTATTGAGGGTATGACTGTTTATACAATGACAATGGCTGACTTAAGCCAGGGATTAATTCTTGCAATCAGTATCGGCCTTCATAATATCCCTATGGGTATGCTTATTTATTCAACACTTTCGCATAAGGATAAGAAGTCCAAGTTTATGCTTCTTACAGCAGTTATTCTTTCAACTCCATTGGGCGGACTTTTAATGATGCTCATGAGTGGCCTTTTAAGTGAGGCAATTATTGGAAGTCTTGTTTCAGTTGCAGCCGGCATGATTCTTTATCTTATCTTTATGGAGCTTCTTCCACATGTACTTAAGACAAAGCCACGCAAGTACTCTTTGATTGGTGTAATTGTTGGTTTTGTGGTTGTTTTATTGAGCACTTTCATCGGTTAATTGTTTTCTTACATATGTTAAAATTATTAAGGTGCCATGGCACCTTAATTTTTTTAGTCTAAGGAGACGCAGATATGCCACTTTTTGAATATCTCGAGAGAAATGCAAAGCTTTACGGTGATGAGGTTGCTCTTATCGAGCTTAATCCTGAGCAGCAGGAGAAGGGCCGTATTACATGGAAGGAGTATGAGCTCATTCAGCCTACAGTAAAGCAGGCATATAGAAGAGAAATCACATGGAAGGTATTCGATGAGAAGGCTAACCGTCTTGCAAATATGCTTTTGAGCAGAGGTATCAAGAAGGGTAATAAGATTGGTATCCTCATGATGAACTGCCTTGAGTGGCTTCCAATTTATTTTGGTATTTTGAAGACTGGTGCTATCGCAGTACCATTCAATTTCAGATACGCAGCAGAGGAGATTAAGTACTGTGCTGATTTGGCAGACCTTGATATCCTTTTCTTTGGTCCAGAGTTCATTGGACGTATCGAGCAGGTTGAGGAAGAGATTTCAAAGAATCGTCTTCTTATCTATGTAGGTGGAGATGCATGTCCTACATTTGCAGAGAGCTACCGTGACCTCGTTGCTGATTACTCAAGTGAATCACCTAATATCCCAATTACAGACGATGAGTATGGTGCTATTTATTTTAGTTCAGGTACAACTGGATTCCCTAAGGCAATTTTACATAAGCACAGAAGCCTTATGCATGCAGCTTCAGTAGAGCAGAACCACCATTCACAGAGCCGTAATGACTGTTTCCTTTGTATTCCACCTTTGTACCATACAGGTGCCAAGATGCACTGGATGGGAAGCTTGGTAGCTGGTTCACCTGCAGTTCTTCTTAAGGGAACAAAGCCACAGTATATTTTGGAAGCTGCTTCTAATGAGCACTGTACAATCGTATGGCTTTTGGTACCTTGGGCTCAGGATATCCTTGATGCATTGGATCGTGGAGATATTAAGCTTGAAGACTATGAGCTTTCACAGTGGAGACTTATGCACATTGGTGCACAGCCAGTACCTAAGTCACTCATTAAGAGATGGCTCGAGTATTTCCCACACCATCAGTACGACACTAACTATGGTCTTTCAGAGTCAATCGGACCTGGCTGCGTACACCTGGGTGTAGAGAATGTACATAAGGTTGGTGCTATTGGTATCCCTGGTTACGGCTGGGAAGTTAAGATCATTAATGAGGACGGCAGTATCGTAAATAAGGGTGAAGCTGGTGAGCTTTGCGTTAAGGGTCCTGGAGTAATGGAATGTTACTACAAGAGCGAAGAAGCAACAGCAGCATGCCTCAAGGATGGATGGCTCTTAACAGGCGACGTTGCAAAGGAAGATGAGGATGGATTTATTTTCCTCGTTGACCGTAAGAAGGATGTAATCGTTTGTGGCGGTGAGAACCTCTATCCAGTTGAGATTGAGGACTTCATGCGTAAGCACGACAAGATCAAGGACGTAGCTGTAATTGGTTTTGCTGATAAGAGACTCGGTGAGATTGCTGGTGCAATCGTTGAAGTTAAGGAAGGCATGACTCTTACAGAGGAAGAGGTAAATGAGTTTAATAACGGAATGCCTCGTTATAAGAGACCTAGAAAGATTATTTTTGCTCCTGTTCTTCGTAACGCTACAGGTAAGATTGAAAAGCCAAAGCTTCGTCAGATTTATAGCTGCGAAAGACTTGTAGAGCTTGAGAATCAGGATTAATAGAAATCTTAGTTAGTATTTTAGTGCCCTGGCATTTGTCAGGGCATTATTGTTCAAAAAAACTATATTTAGACAATAGTTTTGTAATCGCCATCAGGCGTAGATTAATAAAATGGTTATACGCGCATAGTATTTAATGGCTTTGGGGAGGATTAAAAATGGATTTTAGTAATTTTAAATGGATCAACGAGAGTTCAATTCAGATCGATGGTGATAATGTAGTAATCGATGCTCCAGGACACACTGACTGGTTTAATAATCCAATTCCAAATGAGGATGGTACTTTTGAAACTCCGGTAGCTAATGCGCCATTCTTTTATATCGATGTAGACGGAGATTTTTCTTTCAGTTGTAAGGTTACACCTAACCATGAATCAGTTTACGATGCATGTGCAATTATGTGTATTGAGGATGAAAATCTCTGGCTTAAGGCTGCTTTTGAGAAGACTGATTTTGGTACTAAGGCAGCTGTCTGCGTAGCAACAAATAAGATTTCAGATGATGCTAATGGCGCAAATATTGATACTCCATACGTATGGCTCAAGGTATGCCGCGTAGGTAATGTTTTCTCATCACACTATTCACTCGATGGCATTACTTATAATATGGTAAGACTTTTTAACCTTCCTGCAAAAAGTGTAATTAAGGTTGGCCTCGAGGCTCAGTCACCTGCAGGCGAAGGTGGCAGGAGAGAATTTACAGACATTAAACTTGAGAAAATTACAGTTAAAAATTTACGCGCTGGAATTTAACGTTAGAAATTAAACTAAGACAGTAATTGCAAAGATAAAAAGAGGTAAAACATGAAGGTATTTATCACAGGCGGAACAGGAAATATTGGTCAGAACGTAGTTCTTGAACTTCTTAAAAGAGGCCATGAAGTAAAGCTTCTTACAAGAAACATCAATCGTGTTCCTGCATTTAAGTCTATGGCAGGAGTAACTATTGTTGAGGGAACAATGCATAACCATGAGCTGATAGAAGATGCTCTTACAGACTGCGACGCACTTATCCATATTGCTCTTGGCTGGGGTAATGATCCTGTGAATATGCTTGACCACGACACAAGAGAGACAGCGTCTCTTCTTGATATGGCAGCAAGAAAAGGCCTTAAGAATTTTATCTATACAAGTTCAACTGCAGCAACAGGTGACCTAGGCTCAGGTCTTGATGAGACATGTAGCTACAGGCCAACCGATCTTTATGGTTCTACTAAGGCAGCATCTGAAGTTTATTGCCTTGGATTTAGGCAGTACTATAGTGCTCAGGGCGGCTATGGTGACAAGGTAACTTTAAGACGTAACATCATAAGACCTGGATATACATACTCTAATCCAATGGTAGAAGGCGGTGCGTCTCAGTCAGACCAGCGTTTCTACCAGATGGCATTAAAGATTATGAAGGGTGAAGACCTCGAGTTCGATATTAATGACGGAACCCAGTTCCTTTCAGGAAGACAGATTGCCGCAGTATATGCAGACCTTATTGAAAGTGACCTTAACGAGGAAATTTTCT
Source organism: Saccharofermentans sp. (assembly GCA_045639635.1). Taxonomy (GTDB): domain Bacteria; phylum Bacillota; class Clostridia; order Saccharofermentanales; family Saccharofermentanaceae; genus Saccharofermentans. Next base: position 37,389 of record JAZUDM010000026.1, read on the forward strand.
TCGTACTTGGAAGCAATTTCATTACATGGGCAGATATTGCAAAGAAGGCATTAGAGCTTGTTCCTGAATCAAAGAGCAAAGTAATTGTAAGTGGTGAAACAAGAACTCCAAGCGTTTACGATGTCTCTAAGGTTGAGCGTGTATTTGGCCGTAAGTACGATTCATGGGAAGACATTATGAGTCACGTTGAGTGGAACTTAGGACGTGCCAAGGATTATCTTGAGGGCAAGGAACTTTATAACACAAACCACGAGTACAGCTATAACTAATTTGTCACTCTGATTACAAATTGATGAATCGGCCTTATATTTCTTTTTATTAGGTTATAATCACGAGTATCTAGTATGGGGAAATTGTGATTATGGGAAAGAAAAAGGGCAATAGCAGAACATATTCAAAACCAGCAATAAATACCAAGCCTAAGGCAGAAGCAGCTGCTGTTTCTCCATCAGGAAGAATCAATGCATTTGATTCTCTTAAGGGTCTTGCTATTTTAATTGCCGTTGTAATTGGTCATTACTGGCAGTTCACTCCAGCAGGCTACTATGCTGGAGGTGAGCCAGGTTTCTGGGTTAATTTAACAAATAAGATAACTGAGTTTTCTTTCATGAAGTCTTATACATTCATGGAATTGCTTTTCATGATCGGAGGCTTTCAGTTATTTGCTTACTATAAGCGTATTGAAAACGACGAAGTTTCTTTTGTAGATTACATGAAGCGTCGTTGTTCAAGACTCTTCCCAATGACAATTATTACTACAGTATTCATGTACATTTTTGGTGCGATTTATTTGCATCTTACTGGTGAATTCTGGGGTAACATTACACTTGAGCTTTATCAGTTCTGGCAGAGTATTTTTAATGTTCAGGTATGGATTTCAAACATCCATTTCTATAACGGACCACTCTGGTATGTAAGCGTTTATTTCTTATGCATTATTCTTTTCTATTTCCTCGTTCGTCTTGGAAAGTCAACAAAGATTGGAATCTTTGCAATGTGTATTCCAATGCTTGCAGCAGTTGCAATTAACTACTATGGCCTCGCAATTCCATTCATGAATCCTGATCTTGGTCGTGGATACTATGCATTCTTCCTTGGTGTATTTGTAGCTTATATTTTGCCAAAGCTTCAGAAGGATACAGTATATAAGTTCTGTTTCTTCTCAATTATTGCGTACGTAATTCTCTATACATTCTTTAAGGATCTTGTATATTCAGATAATCGTTTTGACCTTGTTTTGATTACAACAATCTGTTTCTACGCACCACTTCTTATGCTCTTTGCAACTAACAAAAAACTCGACAGCATCGTTGGAAACAAAGTTCTTGTTGGCCTTGGAAAAATTTCTTACAGCATGTATGTATGGAATTTCCCTTTCTACCTTTTCCTTGTAGTCTTCGAAAAGGCATTCTCAGTTGAGATCCTTTATGGCCAGGTTCATATGTACTATATTTTCGCAATCGCTCAGGTTCTTTGGGCCGTAGTTTCCTATAACTTTATTGAGAAGCCTATCTACAAGGCTTTGGGAAGAACTTAAGGGAGGGCTTTAAGAATGGAGAATAAGTTGACTAATAAAAGATACATTAATTCTTTCGACAGCCTTAAAGGTCTTGCAGTATTTTTTGCAGTAATTATTGGCCATTACTGGCAGTTTACTCCTGCAGAATACGCCGCTGATGGTGATGTGGAATTCCTTGTAATCTTTACAAATAAGCTTAACGAGTTTGCTCATTACCGTTCATATTCTTTTATGGAGCTTTTGTTCCTTATTAGTGGTTTCCAGCTTTTTGCTTCTTATTTGAAGCTTGAAGAAGGAAGTCTTTCTACTGTTGATTTCTTAAAGAAGAGAATTTGCCGTTTGTTCCCACTTACAGTTATTAGCACATGCTACATGTACATTATGTGCGTATGGTATGGAGGCTTATTTGATGGTGCCCTCTGGTATAACACACACTATGGATTCTCCAGCTTCTTTTTAAGCATCTTTAATATCCAGTCCTGGATTCTTTATTCAAGACACCTTAACGGACCACTCTGGTATGTAAGTATTTACTTCCTCTGCCTTATTATTTTTCCTTTGCTTATTCGCCTTGGAAAGAAACTTAATATTGGCATTTATGCGATGACTATTCCTCCACTTTTGTCTCTTTATATCTCTGTTACAGGAACAAATAAGTTCCTTCTTAATACAGAGACAGCACGTGGATATTTTGCATTCTTCCTTGGAGTAATTGCAGCTTATATCTTTAATAAGCTTTCAAAGAAGCAGGTTTATATCTACTCTTTGGTTGCAATTGCTATTTACGCAGTATTCTTCTTTGGATTTAAAGAGAGAATCTATTCGACTACAAGATTAGATGAAGTATATACAGCTACTTTCCTTTTCTATATTCCACTTCTTATGCTTCTTAGCACAAACGTTACACTTGATAAGATTGTTGGAAATAAGGTTCTTACTGGTCTTGGAAAAATTGCATACAGCCTTTATGTATGGAATTTCCCAACATATATCACTTTCGCAATTATTGAGAAGGCATTCAGAATCGAGATCTTCTACAGTAAGTTCTATATGTGGTGGTTCTTTATTTTCCTTCAGATTGGTATTGCAGTTCTTTCTTATTTCTATATTGAAAAGCCAGTTTATAAGAAGCTTTCCAAGTTCACAGAAAGTAAAACAGAAACTAACTAAGAAGGTTTTCTAGATGGCAAAAAGAGTTTTAATTGTTGATGACGATAAGGCGATGGCTGAAATCATTGAAGATACATTGTCTGAGTATGGGTACGAACCATATAAGGCATACTGCCTTGAAGATGCTTATGAGACATTAAGTAAACAGACGGTTGAACTTATTATCCTTGATATTAATCTTCCAGACGGTGTTGGTTTTGATTTTTGTAAGGACCTTCGTAAGTATTCCAGTGTTCCTATAATTTTTGCCAGCGCAAGAACAATGGAAGATGACAGAATTAAAAGCTTTGATATCGGAGGCGACGATTTTTTAAGTAAGCCTTATTCTCTTAAGGAACTCATTAGTCACGTTAATGCGCTTTTTAGAAGAACATACGGATTTACAAGCGAAGAAAAGATTACAAAGTTTGGAGATATTGTTGTTAACAGTACTTTAAGAACAGTTACAAAAAGTGGTGTTCAGGTAAATCTCTCTTTGCGCGAGTTCGATCTTCTTGATTATCTTATCAATAATAAAAACGTCGCAGTAAATAAAGAAAAGCTTTTATCTGAAGTATGGGGAGCTTATAACATTGTTGAGCCTTCAACACTTACAGTTCATATAAGATGGCTTAGAGAAAAGCTTGAGAACGATGCATCTAATCCAAAGTATTTTATTACAGTCAGAGGAGTTGGCTACGCACTTAAAATCGATGAGGAAGAGACAAAATAAATGAACAATAAATCTAAGATTATAGGTTTATGCAGCGCTTTTATCGCGATAATTCTTATCCTTACATCTGTATTCATTATTTGGGATATAAATGAATCGAAGGTATATTCCAACAAGCAGATTAATGTAGATATAAATGAGATAACTCATAAGATTGACGATGGTGATATTGAAGGCGCCAAAGAAAGCATAAGAAATCTTCCTGGAAATAGTGGCGCTATTAAGGGGAATAGTATCGTAAGATATGTTATTACTGCTTCAGTTTCTATTGTGGCTATTATTAGTGCTTTTATATATATTTATGTGACTATATTAAAGCCTTTCGATAAGCTTTCAGGATTTGCATCAAGAGTTGCTGCAGGAGACCTTGATGTACCGCTTGAGCAGGAGAGAGGGCAGTATTTTGGAAAGTTTACGTGGGCTTTTGACAGCATGCGTAAAGAGATAAAGAAGGCAAGGGATGCAGAGAAGACTGCAATTGAAAATAATAAAACAGTAATAGCGACTTTGTCTCACGATATTAAAACTCCGATTTCTTCCATAAGAACTTACTGTGAGGCACTGGATGCAGGCCTTGATAGAACTCCCGAAAAGAGAAGCCACTACCTTAATACAATTATGGAAAAGTGCGACGAGGTTGGAAGACTTACAGATGACCTCTTCGTTCATTCTGTTTCGGATATGAATCAGCTTAGCGTAACACCTGCAAGAATTGAACTTGGTGCTTTTATGAAGCAGACAATTGAGTTACTTTCTGCTGATGGAACCCTTGGATATAGAAGCGATATAAAGGAAGAAGTTTTTATTAAGGCAGATCCATCAAGACTTACTCAGATTCTTGAAAATCTAGTTGCAAATTCCGGAAAATACGCAGGTACAAGAGTAGATATCTACACTCATATGGATGATGGCAAAGTAGTTATTGAAGTACGTGATTATGGTAATGGAATTCCAGAGGAGAATCTTCCATTTATTACCCAGAAGTTCTACAGAGGTAATAATATTGAGGGCATTCAGGGTTCTGGTCTTGGTCTTTATATCTGTAGTTATCTTGCAGATAAAATGGATGCAGAACTTGTTTTAAGTAATGTTTATAGTGGTAGCGAAGATTCAGTATGTGAAGGATTTTTGGCAAAAATTTATTTTGGGAAAGTTTCTTAAGGTTTTCTTAATGTTCGATAAATTATACTTCGAGCATGAAATTAATAAGGAGACTTTGTATGGCAACAGTAATTAAAGCTAATAAACTTTGTAAGACATATGCAAGCGATGGTGTTCAGAACCACGTTTTATCAAATATTGACCTCGAGATAAACGAAGGTGAATTTGTTGTAATTATGGGAGCGTCTGGATCAGGTAAGTCCACACTCCTTTACTGCTTAAGTGGAATGACTACAGCAACTTCAGGTGAAGTTATCTATGACAATAGAGATATCTGTAAAATGAAGGAGAAGGAACTTACAGGAATCAGATCTAATGGATTTGGTTTTGTATTCCAGCAGATGAATCTTGTCCCTAACCTTACCCTTCGCGAGAACGTTGCTGTTCCAGGATACCTTAAGAAGAATAAGACTCGTAAGGAAGTAGACGCACGCGTTGATGAACTATTAAAGGCAGTTGGCATTTACGACGTTAAGGACAATAATCCAGCAAGAACAAGTGGTGGTCAGCAGCAGAGATGCGCTATCGCAAGAGGTCTCATTAATGAACCTGAGATTTTATTTGCTGATGAGCCAACAGGTGCCCTTAACAGAAGCACTTCTACTGAAGTATTAAATCTTTTCACAGAATTTAATAACAAGGGACAGACAATCCTTCTTGTTACTCACGATATTAAGACAGCAATAAGAGCGACACGTATTCTTTATATTGAAGATGGTTCAATTAAGGGCGAACTTAAGATGGCTCCATATAAGGAAACAGAAGAGAAGGCTCGTGAGACTCAGGTTAATTCCTGGCTTACTTCACTTAACTGGTAATTAAGAGGTGAAGTATGGACATTTTTACAATTATTAAGGCAAATATTAAGGCTCGTAAGGGCCAGTTCATTGGACTTGTTCTTCTTGTTATTTTCTGTGTATCAAGTATCGTTGCTTTCTATAATGTTATGCAGTCTTCAAAGCAGAGTTTAAATGAAGAATACGATTATATTAATGTAGCTGATGACATTTTATTTATTGAGAGATCCAAGGTTACAGATGAGATGCTTGAGACTCTTTCTAACCTTGATGAAGTAGATCATTATGTTGTAACACCTATTCTTGGTTGTCATTCCGCAGCTCCAGCTGGCTGGGACTATAGCGACAGATCAAGAGTATATGGTTCTACAATTATGCTTCAGGCAAAACCGGATGAATCTTCAGGAATAAGATATCCACAGATTGATGAGGGATTCACTGAAAGAATTACAGACGATTATGTTATTAATCCTGGTGAAGTATATCTTGCAAATGGTCTTGCTTCACAGATTAATGTACATGTTGGCGATAAAATTGAAATCACATGTGAGAACATTAGAAGAGAATTCACTATCAGAGGTATTATTGAAGAGCCTTGTGCTGCCGTTACAATTGGTTATAAGAATGTTCTTGTAAGTGAAGAAGACTTTAATAGTTTCTATGACGAAGTAATGGAAACTTATGCCGGCATGGGTTTTGAAGCTGACTATAACACATATAGTATTGCGCTTTATAAAGCAGATAAGTCCATGAAGACAAATGATTTCAGAAGAGTTGTCAATGAGGCAACAGGTATTTACGATTACGCTACTGCAACTACAGAAAGAGATGAATTTAAAGGTTATAACGGCATTATCACTGAGATTTTCTCAACAGTTTTGATTATTGTAGCTCTTATTCTATACGTTGTTTTAATTGTTGTAGTTGGTAATACAATTACATCTGCTGTAAGAGATAACTATAAGACTTTGGGCGTACTTAAGGCTAATGGTTTTTCTGCAGGTAAGTTAAGACTTGTTTATATCTTCCAGTATTTAATTACTGAAATTGTTGGTATCGGTATTGGATTAATTTTAGGATATGCCCTTTGCGGAGTGCTTCTTAACAGTTTCGCAAGTTTTTCCGGATTTATCTTTAAGCCACATATTGATGTAGTTGTTACTATCTCAATTATTATCGGTATTCTTTTGTTCTCGCTTATTGTTATTGCATTAAGTACAGCAAAGGTATCTTCTGTATCACCTTATAAGGCAATTTCTGAGACAGGCGATGATGTTCATTTTGCAAATAGAACAGTAACTCCAATTACAAAAAGAGGCCTTTCATTAAGTATTGCGTTAAGACATATTACTTCATCTAAGTTAAGTTACTTAGGACTTGTAATTACTTCTTTAATTCTTATGGTTCTTCTTGTATTTGCACAGGCCTCTGGAACAGCAATGTCTTCAAAGAGTACTGCCAGAAGCATGAATGTTGCAGGTGAAGTGTACATGAATCATTTCGAGCACTTAACTCCTGAAGAGCAGGAAGAAGTAATGGAATACATAAATTCAAGAGTAACTTTGCAGGACAGCATTGAACTTACTACGTACTATACTTCAGGTGAATTTGGCAACATTTATACTTATCTTTATAAGGATGGCGAAGATGTACGTTGTATCGCGAAGGGAAGAGCTCCTATTTACGATAATGAGATTTGCATCGGTACTGGAATTGCTTCTTCTTACGAAAAGGAAATCGGCGATACTATCGCGATTACTTATGACGGTAAGACATACGACTATCTTATTACAGGAATTATAAGTACTACTCAGGATATGGGTAATGTTGCTGCATTGGGATTAGAGGCAGCAGCAAGAATCGGATTCGATGACCGTTTTGATTATTCACATATGATTCTTGTAATCGAGAATCCTGATAACCCTTCCGAATGGTATCCAAAGGATAAGGCAGAAGAACTTTGTACTGAACTTAATGAGAAATATGAAGAGCTTTACTGCGTTGCACCTGAAACATCTTTGTTTGGTCCACAGATTTCTGAGGTTATCAATCTTATTAAGTACGTAATCTACTTAATCACAATCGCGATTGTGTTCATTATTATCAATATGAGCTGCTCAAAGTTCTTCCATAACGAGACAAAGCAGTGTGGTGTAATGAAGGCAAATGGATTTACATCTTCTTCAATCAGAACCCAGTTCTCATTAAGATTTGCAATTGTATTTACAGTTGGTGCATTTATTGGAGGAATACTTTCAGGTTTGATTCTTCAGCCAGTATTCGGAATCTTGTTCAAAATCTTTGGTGCGGCCAGAATCCTTGTTGATTTCGATCCTTCCATGTATCTGATACCACTTGTATTTGTAATGATTATTTCTTTCATCTGCGCTTACATTGCTTCCAGAAAAGTAAAGAAAGTAGATGTAAACGTCCTTATTACAGAGTAATAAAAAATAGCACGTTTCTATTAAAAGAAGCGTGCTATTTTTAATTCCGTTAATTATAAATATCAGTGCTTTGCAAAATACTCTTTTGTAAGTTTAACTACAGTTCCTGATAATGCGAAAAGTGCAATAAGGTTAGGAATTACCATAAGGCCATTAAATGTCTCTGCGATATCCCACATGAGACCAAGATTAAGAGTGGCACCTACGATTGACATAAATGAGTAGATAACCAGGAATGGGCGAACAACTCTGTTCTTAAAAAGGAACTCAATACAGCGTGATCCGTAAAGTCCCCATCCAATGATTGTTGAGAAAGCAAAACAGCACATTGCGATTGCTGTAAATACGGAAACCCAGCTGCCATAAGTTGCGATAAAACCATTGATTGTAAGTTCAGCTCCTGCAGCCTCACCATAATTAATTCCAATACCGCTGCAAAGGATTACAAGGGCAGTAAGAGTACAGATTATGATAGTATCCATAAATACTTCGAAGATACCAAACATACCCTGAGCAACAGGCTCATTTGTATCAGCACATGCGTGAGCAATTGAACCTGTACCAAGACCAGCCTCATTAGAAAAAATACCACGGGAAACACCCTTTTTAAGACTTAAGAAGAAAGAACCAATAATACCTCCAGTAAACGCCTTAGGAGAAAAGGCGCCAACGAAAATAGCCTTAAATACCATTGGAACTGAGCCGATATGAACTATTACAACACCAAGTCCCAAAATAACGTAAAGGACTGCCATAACAGGAACAAGCTTTTCCGTTACCTGGCCGATTCTTTTTACACCGCCAAGAAGTACCATGGCAACCATTGCTGCAATGACAATTCCAAGAACGAGATTAAATGTAGATACATCGTAATTAAAATTTGGAGCAAGAGTCGAAATCGCTGTATTAATTGAAGCAACGATAGTGTTTACCTGAGTTGCGTTACCTGTACCAAATACTGTAAGAACGCCAAATATTGCATAAAGGCCAGCAAGCCAGATCCATTTTTTACCAAGGCCGTTCTTGATGTAGTACATAGGTCCGCCTACGTTCTCGCCTTCGCTGTTTTTCTCTCTATAGTGAACAGCAAGTGTAACCTCAGCAAACTTGGTACACATACCAAGAAGCGCTGAGCACCACATCCAGAAAATTGCACCTGGGCCTCCAATTGCGATAGCACCTGCAACGCCTGCGATATTACCAGTACCTACAGTGCCGGCAAGAGCAGTACAAACAGCCTGGAAAGGGCTGATACTGCCTTCAGCAGCGTCCTTCTTTTCGAAAATTTTTCCAAGTGTACTCTTAAGCGAAAATCCAAATTTTCTGATCTGAATAAATCTTGTTCTGATACTTAGTAGAATTCCTACACCAACAATGCAAATCATGGCAGGAAGTCCCCAAATGAAATTACTTATTGCACCATTAACAGAGGCGACAATTGCTTCCAATTCTCTCCAAAAATCCAAAATATAGCCCTCACATTCACATTTCATCAAAAATGGCCCCCGACTGAGGCCAAAAACCCATGGCTATATAATAACAAAGTAAGGAGGAGTTTTAAATTATAAGGTATAATTAACTTATTATGATTAATTTTACCGAGGTAATGGAATGGGAACGATAACACGCCGTTTGGAGTCAGTTTTTAACAGCTTAAGTGATGAGTTCGGAACAATTTATACAAAGTACGATGTTGAGTGTAAATTAAGACAGCTCAACAGTAGTCGTGGTAATTCATCTGACTACTACTCTAAGCTCACACTTTTCATGGATTTTCTTGATTCAATTCATGTTGATTACGATGAGAATCGTGAGGATTATGACTACTTCCATAATTTAGTAAGTGATATGTCTTTCCCAGATTTTGAAGAACTCGAGAGTGACATGCTTTATAAGCTCTATAAGATCTTCGAGAAGTATCCTGTACCACAGGAATATATGCTTCGTATTGTTAATCGTCTTTCTGACAAGGAAGATAACTGGCAGGACGATCCATTAAGACTTCGCATTTTGAAGCAGTTTATTAAGTATGGTAACTATCTTTCAGATGCAGGTGCTGGCGGTAAGGGCCAGATTAAGAAGTACGTGAAGGCCAAGCTTGGTGGCAAGATTTCTTCCAAGGATGAGCTTCAGGTAATTCTTGATAACATCGACGATGGCATCTTTGATCTTTTGGAAAATGCTAATAAGGATCAGCGTGAGTTCAGTGGTACATATGGTCTCATGAAGGTTTGTGATGACTTAGCATCAGGACAGTTCAGAATGGGTGGTTCTACAAAGAAGAACCTTTATCTTTTCGCTATTGTCTATAACATGACTTTCTATATCCCTGATAACACAAAGGGACAGATTATCGACTACGAGTCAGACATCGAGAAGAACCTTTTCCATGACTACTATGTAAATAACCTCATGCGCTTTTTGACAGCACCTTATAAGGGCAACAGAAGCAGCTTTGAAAAGGAGCCAAGTGGTCTTGGAATTAACTACAAGAACTTCGCTGAGATGATTTATCTTTACTACATTTCAAAGAGTGAAGAGGAGTGCTCAAGACCAGAGAAGATTCGTCTTGCTACAGAGATGATCGCACGTGTTAAGGAAAATGGTTTTGAAAAGACAAACAACCACCTTGATACAGTAACAGTATTCCTTAAGGAATCTTTCTGCGAGGACATTCTTGTTTTGGATGAAGAGAAGTTCGAGAAGTATCTCATGGATAATTACGATTGTAATATCTATATCGACTATGGCGGAACTGGAACAAAGCTTAGCGAGATGCAGGTTTCTGTAAATCAGAACAGTGCCTTTGGTGTATTTAATAAGATCATTGACGACATTAAGCTCGAGCTTGATTTGGAAGATCTTGCAGACGGCCTCTGGTTCGCTGACATGGAGAATGGATACGAGTTCTATAGTAAGAAGCATAGTGACATCGACAAGGAAAAATTCGATGAGTTTATGGCTTTGATGGATGAGATCAACAGATCATCTAACCTTATGGTAAGAGTTGAAGATATTAAGGAAGCAAAAGATATGACAAGAACTGCTCTTATCGTTGCTTTGTACCATAAGTACAATTTGCAGAAGGAATCAGACGAAGAAGCAAGATATCAGTCTTTCGCAGAAGTATTCGAAGAATTCTCTGTAGTTTGTAATAAGGAACTTGAGGAAGCATCTTATCAGCCATTCACATGCAAGAACATTTTTGATATGTTTATCGCATTTTCGATTTATGCATATCAGACGCTTTGATTGGAGTTTTAAGAGTTGATATATAAGTTAAGTAAAAGAGGAGAATATCACGAGAAAAAGGAGGAGAAACTTCAGGATTATTTTTGTTCCAAGAGCAATTCAAGATTTGTAGTTCTTGTACTTGCAGATGGAGTTTCAACCTGCAAATTCTCTGATGAAGGCGCTAAGGTTTCTTCTGAAGCGCTTAAGGAAATACTTTTTGAGAAGGCAGAGTATTTCCTTGAATTTAATGAGGAAAAGACAGCTGATTACCTTATGTCTCATGTTCTTTATGAGCTTAAGGCATATATAGAAGGTAAGGAAGGTAAGCTTGAAGACTATTCCAGCACACTTTCCGCTATTTTATATGATCTTGAGGAAGAACGTTATCTGACATTTAACCTTGGAGATGGCGTTATTCTTGGAAGTGGATACGGAAGAATCGACATTCTTTCAAATCCATGTGATTCAACATTTGGCTGCCCTGTAACAACAAGCAGAGACGTTTTAAAGCATGTTGTTATTAAGAAGGTGGAGTCAGCCAACTATGAGTCAGTAATGCTTTGTTCTGACGGCTGCTGGAAGGAGCTTTTCAATCGAAATAAGATCAGGGAAGAAGTATCTTCCTTACTTAATGAGTCTGATTTCGATGGTCTTTCAAAGCATCTTAAGACATTAAAAACTGAAGATGACTGCAGTTTTATTGCTGCAACTCTTACATAACAGGAAGTATTTATGAAAGAACGTACATATCTTAAAAACACTATTCTCCTCTGTAGCGAGAGTGATGGACAGAGATTTAAGAGAACCTTCACTATTGTTAAAAGACTTGGTGAGGGTGGTTCAATGGCTATTGGCTACGAAGCTTATCACGGAAGTAGTAGTGGACGTGGCGTTCTTCGTGAGTTCTATCCTCAGGACAGCATCATTCTTGAGCGTAACAAGGATAACCAGCTTGTAATTAGCGGCGACTTCGAAGAAGCATCTAACCGCTATTTTGAGGAGCGTAACAGATACGTAGATTCCTATGTAAGATTAGGTGAAATCATTAGAAGTAATAAGGATCTGGACTTAAATAAGTTCCTTCCTGTATTTGAGATTTACTACGGCTGCGATGAGGACATGAACATAATCGGAACAGCTTATATCTGGACACCAGAGCCAAAGCTTAAGACATTCGATACAGTATGTCACGATATCCATAGATTCCCAACAAAGTCTCCTGAGTATAAGCTTGTTTCTGTTTTGAAGGCATTGGAGTCTCTTACAGAATCCGTAATGGATTTACATATGGCTGGATTTATCCATAGAGACATCAAGCCATCTAATTTTGGATTTCAGATGTCTCACAACAGGCTCCTTACAGAGAGTTTTAAGTTATTCGATATCGATAGTATCTGTAGAACTACCCAGCGTAAGTTCAGTAGCAGTATCTATTCCGAGGGTTTTACAGAGCCTGAAGCAATCAGTATAAGACCAACATCCCAGACTGATATTTATTCTATCGGTGCGACTTTGTTCTACGGAATCGTTGTAACTCCTGAGACAAAGGTTCGTAACTATTTATACTGGGATGAGTACTATGACAGAATCGATGAGTTTGTCTCAAATTCTGAACTTATAAAATGCAGTGAGTCTAATTCACACCCAAGGCTTCGTCACCAGCTTTCAATTATCCTTAAAAAGTGCCTCGCACCAAGAAGCATCAGATATGAAAGATGCGAGGATTTATTGGAAGATATCCGTAAGGCAATTTACTATGCTCTTCCAGGTGAGGTTAATGGTGGTAAGGACTCTGATTTTAAGTGGGTTTTAAAGAACGAACTTGATAAGGTTTCTTCCAAGAACTCATCTATGGTGTTTATTAATCACCTCTACGAAGTTCCTTTCTATAGATTCTCAGATGAGAAGGACGAGGAGATTAATATTTTAATCGTTGGCCTTGGAAACTATGGCCAGAAGTTCCTGGATATCGTTCTTCAGTCAGGTCATATGGTAGGGAAGAAAATTAAGATTACTGCCATTTCTTCTGATGAAGTAGACCGTCAGATTTATCTTGAGGAAAGGCCAGAGCTTTCTAATTTCTTTAATATCAGTGGTATTAGCAAGGTAAATGATCCTTATGCTGATATTAATTTTGAGACTCACGATTTCGATGGTGCTACCATGGCCAAGATCAAGTCTAATACCGAAAGCTACATCTCATCTTTAAATAAGAAATTTAACTATACTTTCGTTGCTCTTGGTAAGGATTCCGTAAATAAAGCAGTAGCAGAGGGAATCTATGCTGCAGGCACAGGAAATGGCGACAAGGTGACAGTATGTTATTCCGTTGAAGGCCAGGATGTAGTTACTGGAAATAGTAATAAAGAGATTTATTCTGTGCCTGTAAATATGCCTCTTAGTTCCTTTAAGCATAACGAGGAAATTGAGAGAATGGCATTTAACATGCACCTTCTCTGGGAGAAGAATTTAAATCTAAATTTAAAGAAAGTGCGTAAGGCATATAACGAAGTTTATTACCATACTTCAAGTGTATGCGCTGTTTTGTCACTTAAGTATAAGCTTTATAGCCTTGGCCTTGATTTAGATACATTAAGCCCATATGAGATTTCAAAGGAATACTTTAATAGGATCAATTCCAACGAAGAATATGTAGATACTCTTGTTTACTTAGAGCACAAAAGATGGGTTACCGAAAAGATCTGCTTTGGCTGGACCAAGCGTGATATTAAGGATGCATTTGAAGGCGTAACAAGAGATAAGAAGGAAAAGAACCATATCTGTATCGTAAGAAGTGAGCCTAATCAGAACCTTTCAAGAAACTATAAGGATAATGACCTGTGGGATACTCTTTCTGAGGATGAATTAAGTACCTTAGATGAACTCGACAGATTATCCGTAGAGCTTCACAGAGGCTTTGTTAAGCGCGCGTCTAAATCTTATGCATCCGAGGTTCTTGGAAGCCACTATTACCAGGATATCTATAGTATCGTTGAGAAAGATAAGATCGCAGTAGCAGCTTTCCAGGAGTGGTTTTTGTGCATGAAGGAAATCTGTTCTCCAGTTAAGAACTCAAGAAAGATTCATCTTTACGAGAGCCTTAGGGATTCTTTCCTAAGTATTGTGGAAAGTCATTTCGATAAGGCGTATGTTGAGCGCGTAAAAACACTTGTTACAAGCTTTGACAGCGCATTTAATCCAATTATCTTAAGCTACAATTACCGTGACTGGAAAAAGGATGATTTGAATATTATTTTGAATACTCCATTCATTCTTACTTATACAACAAAGAATGAATTAATTATTCCATTTGGCCTTGGAGATAACGAGGCTGTATTTGGTAATGTAGCTTCTGTAGCGGTAGTTAATCCTAATAAGGTTAAGTACTTAATTGTAGTAAATAAAAAGGCAGAAGTTGAAGACATTATTAATTCTCTTACAAGAATTACAAGCTTCATGAAAAAGAAGAACATTATGCCTTCTATTGAGCTTTATGTAGCGTTTAATAAGTCAATCGGAGCTATCTTCGATCGTTCTTTTGAGCGCAGATTAATCGCAATTGATGATTCTTTAATTAAGTCAGTTAAGAGAGTTTCTTTTACTTCTGAAAAGGAATTAACTTCAAAGCTTGAGTCTTACATTAGAAGCAAGGTTATTAAGGGATTAACTTCAATTGAGCGTAATAGTTCCTATGCATCAGATATTCTTTCAAAGGCAGGTATTTATAACGAATACCCTGAGTATGAGTTCGATTCTTCTTCAATGCTTTTTAAGAATACTAATGGTACTAACGGATTTGAGTTTATTTCAAAGAAGCCTCACTTTACTGTATCGGAGGCGATGTCATTTAATCTGTTGGTTAGAAATAACATCTACCAGCCAGAGTTTTATAACGACTATAGTCTTCTCTGGAATAAGTACTGCGCTAATAGCAGCGCCTGGAAGAAACTTAATTCCTTGTTAAAGGACTATTCTGAAGAAAACGATGTAGTTGTTACATTAAGTAAGAAGAATAGCGATAAGAACACTTATAGTTACATGATTCCTAATTACTGTAGCCGCGCTGCCCGTAAGGTCTTAACAGAACTTATGGAAAAGGATTTTATTTCATCCGAGAGTAAAATCGAAGGCTACACAAGTGATTCATGTATCGTTAGTATCAGTGAATCTAATGGCCTTAAAAATGATTTCGATAAGCTCTTTTCTAACATTAGTAACTTCGTTATCGATGAATTAATTAATGTTAGTTATGACGCTAAACTTGATGTAGTTAAGGTTATCTACAATAATTTTGTTGTAAGAAACATGGAGATTTCTTCCAAGGATTCCAAGGACTTAATGGATCTTCTTAATTTCTTCCATGAGATGAACTACATTAACTGTCTGTCTTCTTCCAAGGAAGGCAAGAATATCAGTATCAGCTTTACTTATGCTACAGCTCCAATTAAGAGATTTCTTACTACAAACGGCTCTATCCTTGAGGTATACACATACCATAAAGTAAAAGAGCAGAGCGAAGCTGACGATATCGTGAGTAACTACGAAGCAGATATTAATAAGACTGGTGAATTAAGTGAGTTCGCATTAATTATTACTAAGGGATTTAGTATGGTTTTTGTTGAGTGTAATTTCGATTCTGATCTTACGGAAGAATACTACGAAGACTTAAAGTCACGCGTAAATAAACTTGGTATTAATTCAACAGTTGTATTAATCGGTAATCAGGGTAAAAATAATAAATCTGATGTTATTACAATTTATGAGGAAGATCGTATTCAGGATATCGGAAGAATTCTGATGGATATTATTTGAGGGGAATAAAATCTGATGATGTGGATAGTTTGTCTTGTAATTGCTTTATGTATTATTTGCGCAGGTGTAATTTTCGCCTGTTTTTATCGCAAATCCTTATTTTGTAAGCGCCATTTAAGCTTAACCAAGATTCTTATCTGCACAGTATTTCTTTCAAGTTCTGCTTTGTTTTTCCCGGTATATAAGTCCACAGTATTTGGCGAGTCACAGTTTGCAGTAATCAAGAGTATTGTTCTTTCTTTCCATAACGCAATCAGACTCTTTGTAGTTGATGGCGATTTCCTCTTTATGGGAGATGTCAGAAATTTCCTTGATTCAGTAATGTATTCAACTTACGAGTTCTTATTCGGTCTTGAGTTCATTATCGCGCCATTTCTGACATTCAGCTTTGTTCTTTCCTTCTTTAAGGATTTGCAGGCTAATATGAAGCTCTTCTTCAATAAAGAAGCAGACGCTTATGTTTTCTCTGAGATTAACGACAGAACTATTCTTCTTGCTGAGAATATTCGTGCCCAGAAGCTTGCTAAGAACGAGAAGGCATTAATCGTATTTACTGACTACTTTGAGCAGGGTGACGAGGAGTCTTTCGAGCTTCGTGAGCGCGTTAATGTTATCGATGCACTTTGCTTCCGTAAGGACATCACAAGATTAAATCTTGATAAGTTTGGTAATTCCCGTGAGCTCGTATTCTTTATTGCAGCCTCCGAAAAGGAAGAGGCAATCGAGCACTTCATTACACTTAATAAGAAGTACGCTGATAAGAAGAACTGCTCTATATATTTCTTCTCAACAGACGTAGACGCGCAGGTAATTAACCGCAAGCTCGAGATCGATACAGGTAATACACGTAAGCTCAAGGCACGTCTTGTAAGCGAGACAACACAGGTTGTATTTGGATTCTTGGACGAGCATGGACACGAGCTTTTTGATATTGCTAAGGCTAATAATAACCACATTAACGTAATCATTAACGGTCTTTCAGAGTACGGCACAATGATGTTTCGAAGCCTTGTGTGGTTTTTGATTATGCATGGATATACATACGAGATTCACTGCTTTGACCCGGATAAGGACGCTGAGAATAAGCTTCGTCTCATTATGCCTGAAATCTTCCTTTGCGCTGAAGGCAAGAACCCTCACGACGACAGCTACAAGTACAACATTAAGATTCACTCTGGCGTTAACTTCGATACTATTAAGTACGCAGAAGAAATCGAGGGAATTGAGCATCCTACATTCGTATTCACAAGCCTTGATTCAGATAATAAGAATATCGAGGTTACATCTCTTTCCAAGAGAATTATTGACAGAAAGAACTTTAACGAAGGCAGAAAAGACGCTCCTTGTAAGTACGTAACAATTATCAGAAACAGCATCGAGAGCATTGCTCTTGGAAATGTTATTGGCGAAGACTGTACTTTCCTTGGAGACAGAAAGACTGTTTATTCTTCTGACGCTGTACGTCTCAATAAGACTGAGAGAAGGGGACTTGAAAGACATCTCTTCTACTATGGCTACGCTCCAGAAGAAATCAGTAGAATCGTTGATATTTATTACTGCCCAATCTTTGATAATTCTGCTATCCACGATGTGGCAAAGACAGTATTAACAAGACTTAATAGTCCTGTTTCTGAGGAAGCTATTAATAGCAAGGTTCAGGAAATCGACCACGCTATTTCGAAGTTCTATGGCAACGAATATAACTATAAGTCATCTATTGCTTCTGCGATCCATATTAATACAAGAAAGAAGTTAAAGATTGCAGGCGCTGATATTTCTAAGGATCAGAGAACTGCGGCTCAGACGGATATTCTCTGCCGTACAGAGCACTTCAGATGGAGCGCCTATGTAAGAAGTGATGGATTTGTTTATGCAGATGGTAAGTCCACTGATTTGAAGATTCATTCTGATCTTATTCCTTACGATGAACTTACAGATAAGGCTGCAAAGAAAGACGACGTTTAAAGAGGGTATTTATGGCTAAGAAAGCAAAGGAATGGATTAGCGTTCAGGTTGCAAAAAATCCTGGCGCAGTAGTACTTGCCGCGATTCTTTTATTTAATCTTATTTTCTTCATTGTATCTGCTTTGGTTATAAGCAATTTTGCCATGAGTGGAACAGAGAAGATGAACTTCATTGAGGCTGCATTTTGTACTATTACAATGATTCTCGATGCAGGCTGCGTTCAGTTTGTAATTGAAGATATTGGTGAAGCAAATGTAGTAGTTGCAATTATCTGCCTTCTTATTATTTTTATCGGTATGGTGTCATTTACAGGCGCCGTTATCGGTTATATTACAAACTACATTTCAAGCTTTATCGAGAACGCAAATACAGGTACAAACAAGCTTTCAGTTTCAGGCCACGTTGTTATTCTTAACTGGAATACAAGAGCCTCCGAGATAGTAAATGACTTAATCTTCTGCGAGCGTCCACAGACTGTTGTAGTTTTATCTTCCACACAAAAGGAAGTAATCGAGAAGATTATTAATGAGCGCTTAAACGACACTATCGAGAGAGAAAACCGCATTTTAAAGGAGAAGCTTTCTTCAGAAAGTTTCTTTAAAAGACATATTGAATACAGTCGCCAGAAGCTTAGAAACAGACTGATTGTTATCGTAAGAGAAGGCGACGTTTATTCTTCAAAGCAGCTCCACGATATCTCAATCGAGAGAGCCAAGACAATTATTATTCTTGGTAATGACAGAATTGAGACAAAGGCGCTTTTGGAAGACAGTATTCGTGGTAACTCAAAGACAATTAAGACATTGATGCAGGTTGCAGATATTACGTCTTCTTCTTATTCAGCTGATAACCAGAAGATTATTGTAGAGATTACTGACGACTGGACATGGGATGTAGTAGATAAGGTTATTAAGGCCAAGCAGGTAGACTCCAAGTGTAATATCGTTCCTGTAAGAGTAAACCAGATTCTTGGTCAGATTTTGTCCCAGTTCTCTTTGATGCCTGAGCTTAATCTTACATATAGAGAGCTCTTCTCAAATAAGGGAGCAGCATTCTATACAAAGAGATGCGACATGCAGGAGGACGAAGTATTTATCAGACGTAACTTCGCAAATAAGCTCCACGCAATTCCTCTTACAGTAATGCCAGGCGAAAAGTCAGCACACTGCTATTTCGCTGCCGGAAGTGAGAAGGATATCGATAGGATTACACATAATATTCAGAGCTCTGACTATAAGGTTAAGCTTAATAAGAACTACTGGATTGAGAAGAAGAACATTATTATTCTTGGCCACAACAGTAAGCTCTTTGAAATTATGGAAGGCTTTAAGTCTTTCTATAGCGAGTGGAATTATAAAGATTCCGAAGATCAGATTCTGGAAATCGTTGTTATCGATGACGAGAACAGTCTTAAGAGAATGAATAACTACGAAGAGTATCCATTCGTAGTAGAGACAGTAGCAGCAAGCATCTATGACCAGGATATTATTATCAGCGCCATCGATTCCTTCATGAAGAAGAATAACGAGGACATCAGTATCCTTATTCTTTCAGATGACGATGTAACAAACGATGAGATTGATTCAAATACTCTCGCAAGTCTTGTTTATGTACAGGATATTATCAACAAGAGAATCAGCGAGAATCCTGATTTTGACCCAGAGTATATTGATGTTATCGCTGAGATTATTGATCCTAAGCATCACGATATCGTTAATAGCTACAGTACAAACAATGTAGTCATCAGTAACAGATACATAAGTAAGATGATCACTCAGATTGGAGAGAAAGAAGCGCTCTTTGATTTCTATAGAGACATTCTTACATATGACGATGCTTCTAACGACGGCGCTTTCGAGAGCAAGGAAATCTATACAAAGAAGGTATTAAGACTTTTTGACGAGATTCCAGGGGAGTGTACTGCAGACGTATTTATTCGTGCTGTATATGAGGCTTCAGTAGATGAGTCTATTCCTGAAGCAAAGCGCAATCCTACAATTGTTTTGGGATACGTTAAGCCAGGCGGAAATATGGTTCTCTTTAACGGCAATCAGGCTAATATTAAGGTAAAGCTTGAACCAAAGGATAAGCTTATTGTATTTAGTAATCACTAAAGGGTAATATTAAATTAGTTTCTTAAGGCGAAAGGAGACTTTATGAAAAATTTTAAAAGAGTTATTTCACTCGTTCTTGTTATGTCCATGCTCCTTATGGTAGCAGGATGTAATACCGGTTCATCAAAGCACAGAAAGCATAAAAAGGATGGAGATTCAGGAGATTTCCGTGAATTTCCTGAAACTACAGCAGAAGAGACTATAGCAGAAATAACAGCTGCTACTACAGCTGAGACTACAGTCGATACTGAACCAACTGAGACATTGCCACCTGCAGTTTATGATGGCGTTATTAATGTCTGGTCTTATACAGATATGGCTTCTACATACATAAATTATTACTGCGATCATAATCCTGATTTTGCATCACAGTATGATTTCGAATATACAATTGTAGCTACTGTAAATAATGATTATGTGGCACAGCTTGATGCTGCTCTTGCATCTGGCGAGAATGCTCCTGATATTTTTGTTGGAGATTATTCTTTCGCAACTCGTTATTCTCAGGGCTCAATGTCTTCTTATGTAGCAACTTACGACAGTCTTGGAATTGATACAGCTGCAAGAATAGAGGAGGCCGAAATTCCAGTATTCATTGCTGAGGTTGGTACAAGACCAGGTGACGGTCAGGTTGTTGCACTTTCACCAGATAACGGAACAGAGGTTTTTGTATATAGAAGATCTATCGCAGTTGACGTTTTTGGTACAGATGATCCAGCCGTTATTGGAGACAGAATCGGAAGTTTAAGCGGTAACTGGGATGCTTTCTTTGAGGCTTCTGATGCTTTGGCACAGCATGGTTATGCAATGCTTTCAGGTGTTGATGATTTAAATTCTGCTTTCTTCTCATGTGCTGATACAGCATGGGTAGTTGATGGTTCATTTAATATGGATCCAGCAAGAGAAGCATTCTTCGATTATGCAGGTATCATGCAGGAGAATGGCTGGACAAATAACCACATGATGTGGAGAGAAGAATGGTTCCAGGATATCGAGACAACTGATTCAAAAGTATTCGCTTTCATTGGAGCAGACTGGTTCATTAATTACTCTATGGGTCTTGGTTTTACATGGGCAGTTGGCGATAATGGAAATTACGGAGACTGGGGAATCTGTCCTCCACCTGTTGCTTCATTTCTTGGTGGTTCATGGTACTTTGTAAATGATAATTCATCTCCTGAAGCTAAGGAATGCGCAGCAGAACTTCTTGACTGGATGACACTCGATTCATCAGACGATGGCCTTATGTACTTAATTGCTACTGGTTATTTTGATGAGATTCCTACAGTTGTTGCTTCAAATGCAGTTATGGAAAGATGCGACATGACAATTGATGGTCTTGCCGGCCAGGATATCAGCGATGTATTTATCGAAACATCTTTCTATTTAAGAGGCGATAATCTCTGTGAATACGATGAGGCTATTTCTTTTCTCTGGCGTGATGCAGTTATAAATTATACTTCCGGTCTCTCTTCAAGAGATGACGCTGTTGAAACATTTATTACTACCGTAAACGACCAGCTCGGAATTCAATAATTTATAAACTATTAATATAGTTTCATTGCATACCTAATTATTTAGCATAATAATTAGGTATGCTTTTTTATTTCTATAGGAGGGAAAAGGGAATGAAGAAAGAATTTAGAAAGGTTCTCGCTTGGCTTGTTATATCTTCAATTGCTTTGTCAGCTACAGCATGTAACAGTGTAAAGGATGAGGAAATCATTGATGCAGCAGACGGCTTTGCTTCTGCAATTGCTTCATGTAAGTATAAGAAGATCAGCAAGCTTACATCTGACATCAATGAAGATTACGATGCCATTATGGCTTTGAGTGCTGATGATTATTCAGACAATCAGATTGCAATCATTAGTGCAATTATCGACACAATCGCTTATGAGGTTGATGAGGATTCTGTAGAGATTAGTAAGAACTCTTATTCATGTGATATCACATTCACTATGGCTGACTACGAGAGTATCTTTGCTGACGACGATTTGATGACAGACCTTGATACATGTCTTGATGCAATCGCTGATGCCGACAGTAATGAGATTACTGTAACAGCTGAATTTGAGAAGGATGAGGACAATTTCCTTGTTACTAACTTTGATGATTTTGAGGCTGTATATGAGTTCTACAATATCGATGATATTGAGTTCTTCGAGTACGGTACTATTGATAGAGCTGTATGGTTCTTCCTTTCTGATGAAGATGGTGTGATTTATTTCGATGCTACTTCAATTGACCTCGAGATCAGCTTTGAAGATGGATATGTTGATCCAGGAATGTACTATGAGGTTTCAGTTGATGACAATGTAATTTATACAGGCGACGGAACTGATGCATGGGTACACGCATCTGATCTGGGTGCAGAGTATAACATTGACGGTTATGTAGCTCCAGGTGTTTACACAATTACTTTCTACTATAGTAATGGCGAATTCTGTTATTCTGATTCATGTGTTGTAGATCACTTCGTTGTTGATTCAAATGAAATTTGCGAGAACTATGTAAACGCTGAGTTCGATGCAATGATCGACCATACTCACCAGTCTTCTGTAGGTGAAGTACAGAGCCGTGGATGGTGGGACTGGAATGAGAGAAATATTGGTACTGGTATTTATAGATCTGGTCAGCAGCTCTCATATTCAATGCACATCAATAATTCTATTACTGATATCCCTCAGATTTACTACGCGTACTACTATATTGGTGGTACTGCAAATCTTGCAAATGTGGATTATACAAATCCACTTTACGAGAACACTATTGGCGAGACACATTATGGTGATGGTAACTTCTACGATATCGATGGTCCATCTGCTTATGAGTCAGGATACTACTTGCTTGTAGTTGCTTCAGATTCTAATCTCACAACAATTTACTTCACAGGTGTTTGCGCAGTTGAGTAATTTTGACTGAAGTTATATAGATAGTTACTTAATGGCACCGGTAAGATTTAATCTTACTGGTGCTTTTTTTGTAATGATTAGTCATTCTCTTTACCTTTTCTTCAAACTTTACAAGTATTATCTATGCTGACAAAAAAGAGAGAAGGTAACTATATGGAATTGAAAATTAATAATCTTAGTAAGTCTTTCGACAAAAAGGTTGTACTTAAGGATGTTGAATATACTTTCGAGAACGGTAAGATTTATGGCCTCTTGGGAAGAAACGGAGCAGGTAAGACTACATTTTTTAACTGCCTTAATAATGACTTAACTCCAAATGCAGGCACAATGATTCTCGATGGCGCACCAGTTACTTCTGACGATATTGGATACGTTTTATCAACACCTGTTGTTCCTGACTTTCTTACAGGACGCGAGTTTTTGAAATTCTTTATAGATATTAACGAAAAGAATATTACTGACGTTAAAACCCCGGATGACTATTTTGATATTGTAGGAATTTTGCCTATCGACAGAGACAAGCTCCTTCGTGACTATTCACACGGTATGAAGGCAAAGCTCCAGATCATTATTAACATTATTGCCAATACAAAGGTATTGCTTCTCGACGAGCCTCTTACATCTCTTGATGTAGTTGCTGCAGAAGACATGAAGAATATCCTTCGTAAGGAAAAGGGCGATCGAATCATGATTTTCTCAACTCATATTATGGAGCTCGCTTTGACACTCTGTGATGAAATCGTTCTTTTAAAGAATTGCCAGTTCAGAAAGATTAAGCTTTATGACGATGATGGCGTAAGACTTCCTGATGACGAAATCAGCGAGATCATTATCGAAGCTTTGCGTGAGGAAAATGGCAATGATTGATACATTTATTAACGCAAGAAGATTAAAGAATACTTATACGAAGAATTCTTTTATCTACTGGCTCAAGACAATCCCACTTATTGGAAAGCTTCTTCCAAACGCTTTATATAGCAACGTAATCACAGATATTGTAGCAACTATCTTTTTCTGGGTTACAACAATTATTGGATTCTGCCTTTCACACTTTTTATACGCAGCAGCAGTATTTGGTATTTCTGTTGGTATTAAGTTTGGTATGGAGATTGATTTCTTTAATAATCTCTGGATCCTTCTTGCAATAATTGGAATCTTTATTAACTCCGGTCTCTTTGAGCCATCGGAGGATAAATACTACGGCATTATGCTCATGAGAATGAATGCCCGCGAGTACATTATTACGGATTTGCTTTATAACTCAATCCGTCAGTTCTGCGGTTACTTTATCGTTCTTCTCGTGTCAGTTTTTGTATTCCATATGCCATTTCTTTGTGGTCTTTCCTTAATGCTTTTCTCAGTAGCAGGAAAGTATGTAGGATGCTTCCTTAAGCTCGTATCTATTAATAAGGGTGAAATCACAACTAAAATCTATAATGCACTTGGTGTCATTATGACTGTTGGAATGCTCCTCATGTTGCCAGTTACATTAAACTTTGAGATTTTCTTTACACCAGCAATCGTATATATCGCTACTGGCGTTATGGTTATTCTTGGAGTTTTGTCTTTCCTTTATTTATATAACTTTAAAGAGTACAAGAAGATCTGTAAGATTTTCCTTTCTGAGAAGTCCATGATTAAGTTCCGCCAGGCTAAGTCTGGTAAGACAGAGAAGAAGGAAACATCTGAAAAGTACGTAAAGAATCTTATTAAGGTTGATGATTCAGATTTGGAAGCAATTCCTGTTGATCCATCCTTAACAAGCAGAGCAAGAGGATTTAAGTACTTCAATCAGATTTTTGAGAAGCGTCACGCATCTATTCTTGCCAAGAGAACAAAGATTGTCTGCATTGTAATTGGTATTGCTGAACTTTTTGCAATTGGTACTGTATTGTTCTTAAAGTTTAGGGGAGAGGACCTATTTGATTCATATTCAGGTGTAATTCTTGCCATGCCTTTCCTCATGTACTTTATTAACACTGGTGAGGTTCTGGCATCTGCAATGTTCTATAACTGCGATGCAGCAATGCTTACATATAACTTCTATCGTAAGCCTGAAACAATCCTTGGTGTGTTTAAGGAGAGACTTAAGACAGTAATTAAGAATAATCTTTATCCAGCTCTTATGCTTGCAGTTGGTTTTACAACACTTGTTTTACTGTCACCAGCAGAAGATAAGGTTACAGAGTGTCTTACATTCCTTTTGTTGTTCCCAGCATTAAGCGTATTCTTCTCAGTACACAGACTTGTTATTTACTATATTTTCCAGCCATTTACAGTTGGCCAGGAGAAGAAGAGCAGTGGATATTCTTTAATTAATTCTGCTACATATATTGTCTGCTATTTCATGATGCAGGGTTCAGGTACATTACTTGCACTTGGAGTTCCAACAATTGTATTTAGTGGCGTTATGCTGGTCTTCAGTATTGTTTACGTTCTGGTAGCATTACTCGTTGTAAACAAATTTGCTCCTAAGACATTTAAACTTAGAAACTAAAAAATACGGGGTTGTCTCTTTTGAGACAGCCCCATTGTTTTGGATTTAATGTTTTTTGCAGCCGTTTGGTAGCCAAAAGTGTCTATCTGACTATAGAATTGTAGACAGTTTCGCCTACGCTAACAGCCACCAATCAATATTTATCAGAAATCACCCTCATACTGGTATGACTCGAAGACTTCTGAGCCATCGATTTTGCTATAAGTTGTATCACAGACATACTTCATTCCAAGCTTTGTCATTACACGACCGCTCTTAGGGTTACGCTTACAGAATCTGCCATATATATGGATACCACCGTTTAAAGCCGCTACGTGGTCGATAATGGCCTTTATAGCCTCTGGGACTATTCCTTTGCCCCACATGTCACGGCGAAGGTTATAGCCCAATTCCCAGCCGTTATTCTCAGGGTGCCATACGATACCACCCATGCCGATTAATTCATGAGTTTCCTTAAGTACAAATCCGAGAGTATAGTCGTTTGGATCTTCGTTATTAATGCTCTCGAGAAATGCCTTACAGTCCAGTGGATCAGTGTAGAGGGGGTAGTTCATGAATTCATTTACTACAGGGTCGCTGCCCCATTTATATAAAGCTTCGTAGTCTTCTGGGACTACGTTTCTAATTATTAGTCGTTCAGTTTCAAGTGTTACTATCATTGGAAATTCCTCTAATATTTACAAGTATATTAAAAGGCCACTACTCATTCGAGTAATGGCCTTATCATTATTAAGCTGATTAGTTAATTACTTAACGATTCTTACACGGAGAACACCGTCAATCTTTGTGATTGCCTCAACCATCTCTGGTGTAGCCTTACCATCGATATCGATGATTGTGTAAGCGTAATCACCACGTGACTTTGAGAGGATCTCTGGTACGTTGATTCCAAGAGCTGAGAAAGCACCTGTGAACTGTGTGAGCATGTTAGGGATGTTCTTGTGACATACAGTAACACGTGACTCGTACTGTGGGATACCAGCGTCGCAACGTGGGTAGTTAACTGAGTTAATGATATTACCATTCTCGATGAAATCCTTGAGTTCCTTAACAGCCATGATTGCACAGTTGTCTTCAGACTCCTCTGTTGATGCACCGATGTGTGGTGTAACGATAACGTTCTTCTTACCAACTACTGTTGGGTTAGCAAAGTCTGTGATGTACTTAGCAACGTGACCAGCCTCAACTGCAGCTACCATAGCAGCCTCGTCAACGAGTACGTCACGAGCGAAGTTAAGGAACATAACGCCGTCCTTCATCTTTGCAATAGCCTCTGCGTCTACCATACCCTTTGTTGAATCAAGAAGTGGTACGTGGATTGTGATGATGTCACAATCTGTGTAGATATCGTTTACGTTTGTGATGTGCTTAACATCACGTGAAATCTTCCAAGCAGCTTCTACAGAAACGTATGGATCGTAACCATATACTTCCATACCGAGAGCGATTGCTGAGTTAGCGATCATGGCACCGATAGCACCAAGACCAATAACACCGAGCTTCTTGCCCTTAATTTCCTTACCAGCAAAAGCCTTCTTAGCCTTCTCAGCTGTCTTAGCGATATTCTCGTCTTCCTTATTATCCTGTGACCACTGAGCAGCACCGATGATGTCACGTGAACCGTAAAGCATAGCTGCAAGTACGAGTTCCTTAACGCCGTTAGCGTTAGCACCTGGAGTATTGAAAACAACAACACCTTCCTCAGCGAATCTGTCGAGTGGGATATTGTTAACACCAGCACCAGCACGAGCTACTGCAA
>JAZUDM010000027.1:0-33816 GCA_045639635.1 Saccharofermentans sp.
CTACGGTCTGTTTAGTGGGGGATAAGCTTAAATATGATATTACTATCACGTGATTTCAAACTTACGCATTTATAATATCTATGGACTATTACTTAGTATTATAAGATTGTGCTCTTTTTTACAGATATATCGCCATAGTAATAAAGGGGAAAGCCCAGTAATTCTTACTCTTCTCCAAAAGGCGAAGCTGTCTGCATTTTATTACGATATTCGCGAGGAGTAAGTCCAGCACGCTTCTTAAAAACTTCAGTAAAATAACTCTGGCTAGGGAAGGCCAGAGTGAAAGCAATTTCAGCAAGAGTATAGTCTGAACTTACAAGCATATTTTTGGCAGTATCGATTTTACGCTCGATAATAAAATCGCTGACATTCTGAGATAATTCCTTTTTAAATAATCTCGAAAAATGTCCTTCAGATAACTTAACGTAATCAGCAAGTTCCTTGATAGTAATTCTTGTATTAAGGTGATCGTAGATATAGTCGATTGCCTTAACGATCTGTCTTGAAAGGTTTTCCTGACGTCTTAACTCACGCATGCGCTGACAGTAAGTTAAGCACATATCTTTATGGAGAAGTGAAATCTTCTGAATGTTAGTCATGCGGTCCACTTTGTTTATATAGAAATCACTGAGGCTGAATGCTACAGCCATTTCCATTCCACCATCGATACAGTATCTGGCAACAAGAGCTGCTGTAATTACAAAATGGTATTTAATGTTTTGAAGCGGATTTTTGGAAAGCTCTCCAAGTCCCACTTTCTCATGAAGTGAAACGTCACAGAGTTCTTCTACTTTTCTAAGGTCACCATGCTTAACAGCAGTATAGAACTCCTGTTCAGGGTCATAGGACGCATGTGTTATTTCGTTACGCTCGATGAATTCGATTACGCTTAATTGTCTCTTTGAATCTTCCATATCAATATGTTAGCATTAAATCATAATGAATATCAATATAACGATATTTCTGGAAATAATAATTATCGTAGAATAATTAAAAACGAAGGGGATAACTATGAAGAGATCTATTCCTGCATCATTAGTTGCAATGTTTCTTGTAGGCGCAATTGCTTTTTCGGCATGTCAGAATGCATCTGAAACAAGCGTGAGTGAGACTTCGGCTGAGACTACTTCTGAGGTTGAAACTACAACTGTAGTGGAAACAGAAGAAACAGAAGCTACAACAACTCAGACAGAAGAAACGGGTCCAATCGATCCAGCACTGCTTGAGTATTCCCTCGTTTGGGAAGAAAACTTCGATGGAGATGAACTCGATCGAGACATATGGTCTGTTGAGAGACATAGCCCATACTGGGTTAACAACGAGATGCAGGCTTATGTAGATTCTGAAGAGTGCATTTTCGTTGAGGATGGAGATCTTGTTATTCAGCCAGTAAGAGTGGTTGATGAAGAAACAGGTGAGGTTTCCTATCAGTCAGGACGTATTAACTCAAGAGGTGGTGCTGAATTCCAGTATGGAAGAATCGAAGCACGAATCAAGGTTCCAGAAGGACAGGGTTATCTCCCAGCATTCTGGATGATGTCCAGATCAGAGAGCTTCGGCTCATGGCCAAGAAGTGGCGAAATCGACATCATGGAAGTTCTTGGTTCTGAGACTGATACAACATATGGAACAATCCATTTTGGTAATCCACATGAGGAGAGACAGTCAAGATACACACTTGATAGCGGATCATTCTCATCTGAATACCATGTATTCTCAATTGAGTGGGAACCAGGTCTTATTATCTGGTACGTCGATGATATTGAGATTGGAAGAACAAGCGACTGGTTTACAGGAGCGACACCTACAACGGCAAGACCATATCCGGCACCATTTAATAAGCCATTCTACATTATCTTTAATGTAGCAGTTGGCGGTAACTGGCCGGGAGATCCTGATAGCACAACACCTTTCGATGAGCGTGCACAGATGCGAGTTGACTGGGTTCGAGTATATCAGCGTGGATACTACGATGAGAATGTAGAAGCACCTGAGGTTTCATACAACTTCCGTTATCCAGATCTTGATGGTAACTTCGTAGATCCAGCTTGTTGGGATTTGTACCTTGCAGAAGGTGGCGCTGGTGAACTTTCAATGGATGGTAACGAGTTAACAGTTACATCAACTGATTGTGGAACAGTAGATTACGGTGTACAGCTTGTTCAGACAGGACTTCCTGCACAGGATGGACATTCTTACACAGTAACATTCGAGGCAAGAGCAGATGAGGCAAGAACAATGATTGCTGCAGTCACCGCTCCTGATCACGGATATGAGAGATATCTCGAGGACGAGGAAGTAAGTCTTACTTCTGAATGGCAGACATTTACATACACATTCACAATGGATGGTATCTCAGATGACAATGCCCGTCTTGAATTTAATATGGGTAACACAGGATCTACAGCAACTGTATATCTTAGAAACGTTACTGTTACAGAAGCTTCTTGATTTTTTGGAATATTGAGTTAAAGCGTCGTGGTGAATTTACCTCGACGCTTTTTCTTGTAGAAAAAATATTTAAAGGCTAATAAAAAGGCAGGCGAATCAGATTCGCCTGCCTGTAGTTTTATCAGTTATCCAGTTATTCAATTAACCAACAACCTTACCATTCTCGAGACGTACGATTCTTGTACCGTACTTAGCTGTCTCATCTGAGTGAGTAACCTGGAGGATTGTGATGTTCTTCTCAACGTTGATTTTCTTGAAGAGCTCCATGATCTCTGTTGTTGACTTAGCGTCGAGGTTACCTGTTGGCTCATCTGCGAGGATGATCTCAGGATTTCCAAGGAGGGCACGTGCGATAGCTACACGCTGCTGCTGACCACCAGAAAGTGTAGCAGGCATTGCCTTACGCTTTTCTGTAAGACCTGTGATTTCAAGGATTGCCTTCAAATCGTTTTCGAGAGAAGCGCGTGACTTACCCTGTGCTGTCTGTGGAAGAATGATGTTATCTTCTACTGAGAGGTTCTGTACGAGGTTATAGAACTGAAATACAAAACCAATCTTCTGGAGACGAAGTTTTGAAAGCTTGGCGTCCTTCAAAGTTGTGATTTCTTCACCTGCAACCTTGATTGAACCTGTGAACTCACGGTCAAGACCACCAATCAAGTAGAGGAGTGTGGACTTACCAGATCCAGAAGCACCCATGAGGGATACGAACTCACCTGTTTCAATCTTTAAGCTTGCGTCCTCGAGAACCTGATTACGAGCCTCGTTCTTGCCAAAAATCTTATTTACGTTATTTACTTCGATTACTGTAGACATATTATTTATCTCCTTTTTATTATTCATACTTAAGCTGCTCTGCGAGCTTCATCTTGCGAAGTGCCTTGTTTGGCTTCATTGCTGTTAATGTGAATACGAGCCACATTGCGATGAAGAGAAGAAGCGCTGGGATTGGGTTAAACTTAAGTTCAAGTGCTGTCTCCATTGCAACGAAAGCATTCTTCAATGGGTAGATAAGAAGTGCGCCCAATGGGTAAGCAACAAGGAGTGAAAGACCTGAAACGATAAAGCTTTCGAGGAAGAATACGTTGCAAAGCTGCTTTCTTGTAAATGATGTTGAAAGAAGAACAGCGCACTCTCTCTTACGGCTCTCGAATCCGAGAAGGAGGTTACCTGCAGCACCTACGAATGTAATTACAACACCGAGGATAAGTACGAAAGTAATAACTGCAGTAATTCCACTTGCCTGACTCTGAAGCTGAGCCAGATACTCTGCGTTTGTATAACATACATCCTGCTGCAAGTATGTACCAGAATACTTAATTGCAGTTTCCTTAATGTAATCGGCATCGCTTCCGTTGATGTAAATCGATGTTACGTCATCACCATAGAGGTTATGGAAGAAATCGTAGCTGATCTCGAAAGTAGCCTCGTACATCTTTGTTGTCCAGATATCCTTGACTGTCATTTCACGCTCAATAGGGAAGTAGTATGTATCAAGGAAAGTTACTGTAATCTTATCGCCAACAGAAAGGTTTAAGTCTTCTGCAACGTCATCTGTGATACAAATCTCATCGTCTGCAAGACCTGTCTCGCATCCTACGAACATATCGCTTGCCTGCCATCCATCCTCATCTGGACAAGCCTGGTAAACAATAGACATTGTGCTAAATTCTTCGCCGTTGATAAGGATGTTATCGACGTAGCTTCTTACATACTCAACTGTTTCAACCTCAGGGAGATTCTCGAGGTAATGGAAGTTAACTTCTTCGCAGGCTTTTGTTGTTAAGAGAACGTCCGCTTCTGGGAGCTCAAACTTACTGAAGTTATCCTGGAAAGCCTGTGTGAATGAAAGAAGGATTACTGTAAGTGCAGATACAGTAGCGATAAGTACGCCGGCACCAACAGTGTTTTTCTTTGTAGCAACTTCTGCTGCTGCAAGAGTAGGAACAACCTTACCCTTCTTTTCGAAATGCTTGCGAAGGAGGTTTGCAAGGAATGTAATTGCATAAGGTGAAAGCATTGCGATTGCAATTTCGCCACCGATGATTGAAACTACCTGACAAGCGAATACGCTCTTAAAGAATAAGCATACGATACAAACGAGAAGAGCAACCAAACCGATGATTGTGTTTCCC
Source organism: Saccharofermentans sp. (assembly GCA_045639635.1). GTDB lineage: Bacteria > Bacillota > Clostridia > Saccharofermentanales > Saccharofermentanaceae > Saccharofermentans. The sequence continues at coordinate 4,587 of JAZUDM010000027.1, forward strand.
TTGCTGTGCTTGTAAGAAGTGTCCTTTGTGTTAAAGATAATGTCTCTTACTGGTGTGTTTACAGCCTTAACTGTTTCCTTAACAGAGCAGAGAATCTCGATTGCAATTGCGCAGAGGATAACGAGTACATAAGAGATTGGATTTACGTGACCAAAGTCAATCTGAATATCACCAACAACATTAACAAGTGTTCCAAGGAATGCGTCTCTTATTCCGCTATAAAGGAAGCATCCAAGAAGTCCTCCGATAAGACCATATGTAACATTCTCAAGAAGGAGAATAATTGTTGTAGAAGCTGAAGTAAAACCAAGGCTTCTGAGAGTTCCGATTACTGACATACGCTCACATACGATTCTGTCTGAAACAGAGATTGTTACGAAGAATACCATCATGAGGCATACAGCAAGGAGGAGATAGAAGAGCTGTGTGATTGAGTTAATCTGCTCCTCGATCATTGGATCATCGAAAAGATATTCGTAATTAACATTAGGATACTTCTCATCGAGGAACTCGATTGCACCCTTACGAAGATTGTCATCAGTTACGTCAATAACTGCAACGAGTGCCTTTGCAGAAGGATTCAAGAGCTTAATTGAATCTACAGAAAGAATAACTGTATCACCACTTAAAATACCCTGACCCATATTCTTGATTTCAGCGATCTCAAATTCAACTTCGTTCTGGTAGATATCGTGAAGAATGATTGTATCGCCCTCTTCAAAACCAAATGTCTCAGCCATTTCTTCATTCATGTAAACCTGATTTTCGCCAAGTTCAACATCAGAAGAGAAAAGACCAATTGTTTCAGCCTCGTCAAAGTCAAAAGCCCAAACTGAAATCTGGTGAGACTCGATCAAGTCATACTGACCATCGATACGTGTGTAGTACATGTCGCCTGTCTCATAAAGGAAAACATGAGTGTTATCAGGGAATTCCTCGTCCTCAAGGAAACGGAAGCTGTTTTCTGTTTCTCCATCAACAAGGATATCTGTGCTTCCAAAGAAGGAAGAGTAAAGATTTGTAAAAAGATTTCTCATGGCACCAGACATATCGAAAGTCATAAGTGCTACGAATGAACTGATTGTAAGACAAACAATAACAAGTAATGTTCTGCCTGGCTTGCCAAATACGTTCTTTAATATGTGCTTAAAAACAACGCCCATTAGTTACACCTCCTTAATACCAGCGTCCGATTCTATTCTCTGGAGCAACGTACAATCCGTCGCCCTCCTGAACGTCGTACATCTCGTAGAAGACGTCCAAAGTAGCAAGAATAGAATTTACTCTGATATAGGCTGGACTGTGTTCGTCTGAACCGAGCTGATCAACGAGTGAAGTTGTAGACATAAGTGTTGACCAGATCTGAGCATAGTTTGTAAGAAGTGCTTCGAGCTCATCTCTGTTATGGCAAAGGGAAGTGATAACTTCCATACCACCGAGGTCAGCATAGTTCTCACCGAGTGTCTGTGCACCGTCTACATAGTAAACGTCGAATACTGCGATAGTAGTCTCAAAGTAGTGAATTGCAGCCTGATTACGCTCCTCAAGTGCATTTCTGTCGCTTTCACAAATCCATTCTGGATCGTATCTTCCGTTGCTGTCGAATACGATACAGTTAGAGTCAAAAGCGTGACCAATCTCGTGAGCGATAACAGCACCGAGACCACCAAGGTTTGTGTAGTAATCTGCATCTACATCGAAGAATGGTGAACCCATGATTGCTACTGTAATAGTAACTGTGTTGTTTGGCTGATAGCATGCGTTTACTGTGTTCATTGGCATACCGATAACGAGTCTGTTGAATGGCTGGCCAATATTTCCAATGAATTCTGCCTTATCGTAAGCAATAAAGCCCTTCATTGTCTCCCAGTAATTGTCGCCCATTGCATCTGAACGGTCAGTGTTGATTTCATCTGTTACGATGTCGCCACCTGTAAGGAAGACGATGTTATCAAGCTTTGTAAGAAGTCCGTCTCTTGTCTCTTCTGTGAGCCAGTCTGCAGAAGAAATAACGCTGCGGTAACCCTCACGGATATCCTCGCACATTGTTCTGAGCTTGAACTCCATCTCGTCTGTATAAGCTACCTCAACGTAAAGGTCGCTGATTTCGTCTGACAAATTTGTTGCGTTCATAATAGCATCAACAGCAATCTCATTGATATCACGTGGATCGTCATAGAAATAACCTGCAAGAACAGGGTAATCTTCAAGGAACAAGTCACCGTAATCATTTACTATGCTATAAACGAGCCATGCCTTAAGAGCATTAAGGTTATCTTCTACGAAAAGATTATTAATAGCGGTAAGCTGTCCCTTATCGTAAGTAAGCCATCCACCGTAAGGATTCTCTGTGATTCCAGACAACTCTTCGATTGTTCTATAGTCGATATTTGTAAAGATAGCGTCGAGCTCTTCGTATGTTACGACTTCCTCGAACTCGTAATAACTTGAAGCTGAGTAGAAATCAATATTTGAATTCCATGTGATATCGAGAGCAACACCTGCAAGATCTCTTGCGTACTCGTCTGCTGTATCAGCATCAAGACCTGCAACTGTAAGGAAATCAGATACTGGATCTTCAATCTCAGAAACGTTGTTCTGCCAGTAATCAATATCCTCAACACTTACACCTGCAATATTCATAACAAAGCTTACTGTTACACAGTAGTTTGTTGGATCTAAGTCGTTATTTCCAACTGTAAGGTAGATGATGTCAGAACATGCGTTATACTCGCGCTGAAGATCGAACATAACTCTGACGAGTGTGTCGATATCTTCAGAAGCCATGATTGAATCGATTGCTGCTCTGATTTCTTCCTTGCTGCTATTACGAAGAGCCTCATTTGTGTAGTACTCAACGTACTGATTGTAATAATCGCGAATGCGCTGTTCCTTTGAACCGTACTCGTATTCTTCGTTTGAAGTTACAATTTCTTCAACAGCGTTTCTTAATACTTCCTGTAAGTTAGCACTAACTGAACCGAATGCTCCGGCATCGCCATTGTAGTAAAGAACGTCTACGTTTGATAAATCTTCGCCATTGATGTATCCGTAGAAGTCATCCTGAGGTCTGATTGATGTAAAATCAACCTCTTCAGTAGTTTCTGCTTCTTCTGTAGTCTTGTTAGGATCTTCGAGTTCTATTGTACAGCCAGTCATAGCTGCGCCAAAGATTCCTGCCAAAAGGAGAGAAGCGACACATTTTTTAAACTGTTTCATATGCTTACCTTTCCACCACTTTATTTATTGCGTAGGTAGAATAATTTTAAAATGTTAAGAAAGTGTAAATATGAATGCCATATATTTTTAAGATAGAACTATGAGAATGTTTACGAAAAAAAGCCATCGCAGGGAAGACCCAAAGCGATGGCTTCTAATTATTTATATATATAAATTAATCAACAGATTAAATGTTAAAGATCTTCTTTACAGAATCCTTATCAACGTTTGAACCGATAACGCAAAGCTTACCTGTTACGTCAGCTCCACCGTTACGAATCTCGCTTTCTCCTGGAACATAGTCGAAGTGAATCCACTCAGAATTCTCACCAGCTACGATACCCTTTGCACGGAGAATCATGCCGCAAGTTCCCTTGTCGAGTTCCTCGAGTGCTGCTTCAATCTCAGCCTTTGTGAATACCTTTGATGTCTCAAGACCGATGCTGTCGAATACCTCATCAGCGTGGTGGTGATCGTGGCATCCGCATGTGCACTCCTCACCATGCTCGTGATGATGGTGATGTTCGTGCTCGTGATCATGATCGTGGTCGTGACAGCCACACTTGCAGTCCTCACCGTGCTCATGCTCGTGATCGTGATCATGGTGGTGATGATGCTCATGATCATGATCATGGTCGTGATGGTGATGTTCGTGCTCGTGATCATGATCGTGGTCGTGACAGCCACACTTGCAGTCCTCACCATGCTCATGCTCGTGATCGTGATCATGGTGGTGATGGTGATGGTGCTCGTGCTCCTCAGCCTCGAGAAGTGCAGCAGCCATATCAGCAGCTGTGATTGGGTGCTCAATAGCAGAGATAATCTGTGCTCCGCCCAAAAGCTCCCAAGGTGTTGTAATAATCTGTGAGTTAGGATTGATTTCCTTGATAAGAGCAACAGCTGTATCAAGCTTATCCTGACGGATATTACCTGTACGTGAAAGGATAATTGTTCCAGCGTACTTAATCTGGTTCTCGTAGAACTCCTTGAAGTTCTTGAGGTAAATCTTGCACTTTGAAGCGTCGATTACTGTAACTGTTCCACAGATCTCTGTATCTTCAACCTTCTTAACAGCTGCAACTACGTCTGAAAGCTTACCAACTCCAGATGGCTCAATGAGGATACGGTCTGGAGAATACTTGTCGATTACTTCCTGCAAAGCAGTACCGAAGTCACCAACGAGAGAACAGCAGATACAACCTGAGTTCATTTCTGTAATTTCAATTCCAGCTTCCTTAAGAAAACCACCGTCGATACCAATCTGACCGAACTCATTCTCGATAAGAACGATCTTCTGGTTGTTGTAACCATCTGCAATAAGCTTCTTAATAAGAGTTGTCTTACCAGCTCCCAAGAAACCAGAAAAAATGTCTACCTTTGTTGCCATTTTATATTCCTTCTTTCAAATAATATTAACTAAAGTAAATAATCTCGTTCTCAGGCTGACTTGTAATTGCATAAGAATCAACTGTCAAAGCTGGAACTGCTACCTTTGTACCATCCTGCTGCTTGTCCTCGAAATAACGAATCTGACCAGTAACCTTAAGCCACTGACCTGCAGGGAAACCTGAACCGTGCTCGTGGAAGCAGAGAATATCAATCTCACCGATGTCGTCAGCACAGCATGTATAAGCACGACGCTGAAGAACGAACGCTCTGTTTTTGAACTCTCTCATAAGCATTGCGCGTCCAACGAGAGTAACTACCTTGCCGTTGTACTTGTTAACGTTATCGAGAGCATCTGTATAGAAAAGACCAAAGTCGTCAGGTGCGATTACGCATGGGTTGCTGTTAAGGTCATAAGGGAGGTGGTCTGCAATATCAATGAAGTCATTGTCAAAACCATAAAATCCAGTATTAGCACCAGGATTTAAAGACTTTACAGAACCTCTAAGCTTAGGGAGGTTATTAATTTCAGGATCAACGCGGTTGAAGATAACGTTATCGCAGTAACGATAGTAGTCCGCGAAAATAGTCTGCATGTTCTTATAGTACTCAGTGTATGTTGAAGCATCTACCATACAAACTGCAGCTGCAAGCATCCATCTTCTAGGAACGTCAACTTCCTCAAAGAACTTTCCTGGAGAAACAGAACCATTCCACTCCATAAAGAGGAGGTCTGGCTTATACTTCTTCTCTAAGTCGAACATGAATTCCTTTGTAACTTCATCTGTCTCTGCGTTAACAACAGTTACATCTGATCTTCCAAGGTTTTCAGGTGTAAATTCCTCTTCGCCTTCCTCTGTTGCGAGGATAACGATCTTCTTGTCCTTAAACTGCTCATTTGAAGCCCAGGAGCAAATCATTGTTGTCTTGCCACTGTCCAAAAAGCCTGTAAAAAAATAAACTAAACAATCTGCCATAACAAAATACCTCGTTTTTTCACATCTAACATTTTGATATCAAAGCAACCTTTTTTCAAGCGTATTTATGTAAGATTTTTTCTTTATAAGGGCGTTAATTCTAATTAAGTGGTACAATGTTTCCCATGAAAAGAATTTTTGTCCAGGAATTTGAAAAGAGATGGGCCAAGACTCAGGACGATGCCGACAAGTTTATGAAGCAGGCTCAAAGCGAAGCCGATAAGCTTGTAAAGCAGGCGCAGAATGAGACTGATAAGATTGTAAGACAGGCTCAAAAGGAGACCGACAAGACTTTCGGTCGTTTTTGTGCGTTCGAACTTAGAAACTTAGAAAGACTTCATAATTTTCTTTATTCTCCAATTATGGACAAGTTTATGGTTACTGTAACAAGTACAGGAAACCTTGGTATTATCTGGATTTTCACAGCATTTATCCTTCTTTTTGCAGGTGACAGACCTCGTATCGGATATGCTCTTTTGATTGCGCTTTTGCTTGGAATTTTGATTGGAAACCTTATTATCAAGAATATCGTTAAGCGTAACCGCCCATTTTTCCATAAGAACTATAAACTTTTGATCAAGCAGCCTTGGGATTATTCTTTCCCTTCAGGTCATACGCTTGCTTCTTTTGCTTCAATTACAGTCCTTTTTTACATGAATCAGGCTGTCGGCATTATTGCCCTTATCTGGGGAAGTCTTATTGCTTTATCAAGACTTTATCTTCGTGTGCATTTCTTTACAGATGTTTTCTTTTCAATGGTATTAGGAGTAATTCTTGGTATCCTCGGCATGAAGATTTACGAGACACACCTTTTTGGTCTTTGGGAATACTGGAGCGTGTGGGTTAGTTCATGGAATCTGTAAAAATTAAGGATATTTCTCTTGGAGTGAGACCATGCTGTCTTGCACCTATGGCAGGAACAAGCGCTGTGACTTATCGCGGAATTTGTCACGAGTATGGTTCCTCTTTTGCTCCAACTGAATTATGTAGTGCCAGATCAATTGTTTATAACGGCATCGAAAAGAGTTTCCGTTTCCTTGAAATTGATCCTGAGGCAGAGGGCATAACTTCAATCCAGCTTTTTGGAAATGAGCCTAATGACTTCGTATTTGCAATTAATGAGATCTGTAAGGACGAGCGCCTTAAGAATGTTGATATTATTGATATCAACATGGGTTGTCCTGTTCCAAAGGTTGTAAAAACAGGCGCAGGAAGTGCTCTTATGGAGACACCGGACCTTGCAGCAGAAATTGTAAAGGCATCCGTAGAAGCAGCATCTTCTTATGGAAAGCCAGTTACAGTAAAGACAAGAATTGGATTTAACGAATTTTCAGACAGCAGTCTTAAATATATCGAAGGCCTTATCGATGGTGGGGCCTCAATGATTTGCGTTCACGGAAGAACAAGAGCCCAGCTTTACCATGGCGTTGCAGATATTAATGCTCTAAAGGAAATCGGTGAAGTTTTTAAGGGGAAAGATGTTCCATATTTTGCCAACGGCGATATTACAGACGGCAAGTCAGCTCTAAATATGTTTGAAACTACAAACTGTGACGGCATAATGGTCGGAAGAGCAGCCCAGGGTAACCCTTGGATTTTCGAAGAAATCCGTAATTATCTTGATGGTAAGTGTGAAAACGTACGAGTAATTGACGGCAACGAGAGAATTGACGTTTTACTTAGAGAGTTAATTGGAAGAAGCGAGCATGTAGGTGAAGTTACTGCCGTAAAAGAGATGCGAAGCGTAATGCCTAACTATATTAAGGGACTTCGTGGAAGCACTTCAATTAAGGTGAGTCTTTGCAGGGCAAATACCATTAGCGAGGTAAAGGCGATTCTTGATGAATGCCGTAATTTGTGGAGTCTTGAAGAATGAGTGAGATATTAAAGTTTCTTCCAATTGTAGGTCCGGTCGTAACACTCGTTCTTGGTGTTATCGTATGTTTTGGTGGCTTCAGACTTTTAAGAGCAAGTGTTACATGCCTTGGAGCATTTGTTGGATATGAACTTGGAAGTTTTCTTACAGGAACATTCTCGAGAATCCTTGCGATTGAAATTGACCACACTTCAGAGATTTTTATCCTTCTTTTGTGCGCAGTAATTCTTGGAATTACTACGTTTGCATTTTATAAAAAGGCGATTATTTATATCGTTACCTTTGCCACAATGACATCTGCTACAAAGATATTCGGAGGCAATATTTCCACAAAGTATCTTTTGATTTCTCTCGGTGCTGGTCTTGTCTTGGGATGCCTCGCTTATATGATTCAGAAGATGGCAATTATGCTTATTACAGCTTATGGTGGCGCTTATATTATTGCCATGTCTATTATGTCATTAATCCTTTTAATTAAGCCTGTTTCACACTTTTTTGTTGGAGCAGGATCAATGGTAATTGGAGATGTTTCTCTTTCTTTAGAACTCTTTATCAGAATCCTTCTTACCATTTTCTTTTTGGTTGCAGGATTTATTGCGCAGATTCAGAAAAAATAAATCAATATTCCTGTTGAAAGTTGAAAAGAATACTGATATCATTCGTCTAACGAACAATATCTGATATAGTTCGTTTGAATGAGACAATTTTCTATATCTATCCCTTATTCCATGTTGAAAGCACCCTTTTGGGGTGCTTTCAATATTTTTACGGAAAAGTCTTAATTTACTTTATTTATTGGGGTTCCAGAGAGGAATGCCTTAAGATTATCTGCTGCAGCCTCGATTAATCTTTCGCGGGTTTCCTTTGGTGCCCATGCGATATGTGGTGTCAAAATGCAGTTTGGTGCTCCAAGAAGAGGGTTATCTGGAAGCATTGGCTCCACACTTACAACATCTGCTGCAAAAGAAGCTACCTTTCCTGACTCTAATGCCTCACGCATATCTTTCTCGTTAATGAGTCCGCCTCTTGCTGCGTTAATAATGCAAACGCCATCCTTCATTTTGCTTATGGAATCCTTATTAATTATCTTTTCTGTCTCTTTAGTCAGAGGGCAGTGGAGTGTAATAAAGTCAGCAAGCTTTACTGCTTCATCAAACTCCATAAAAGTTACGCCGTTTGGTGCAGTCTTGTTTTCAGGCATTCTATGAGGTACAGCGATTACCTTCATTCCGAGTGCAAGGGCAGTATTAGCAACGTGCTGTCCGATTTTGCCGTAGCCAAAAACTACCAAAGTCTTATTCCAAAGTTCTGTTAAAGGCTTGTTCCAGTAGCAGAACTGAGGTGCCTTAACCCAGTCTCCGTTATGAACTGATTCGCTATGCAAAGCAACGTGATTTGTCATGGAAAGAAGAAGGGAGATAGTCATCTGCATAGTAGCAAAAGTACTATACTCAGGAACGTTTGTTACAACAATTCCGTGGTCTCCTGCTGCCTCAAGATCTACTACATTAAATCCTGTAGCAAGAACTCCGATATATTTAAGTTCTGGAAGTTTTTCGATTGTCTCTCGTGTGAAAGGAGTTTTGTTTGTGATTGCAACTTCGACTCCTTCCATTCTTTCCAAAAGTTCTTCAGGCTTTGTTACGTCGTAAGCGATAACCTCACCGTAAGACTCCAAAGGAGCCCAGGAAATATCACCAGGATTTGCTGCGCTGCCGTCAAGAATAACAATTTTCATCGAAAATACCTCCCAAACACCTGATTCTAGGGAAAATCAGAAAAAATCTCACTAATTTTTAATTATAAGCGATTAAAAATATAAATATAAGCAAAAGTAATGTTAAAATCGATATAGATGAGATTTTTTAGGAGGCACTCCATGTACTTATATTGCTATGCGCGTTCTGCTAACGCTAAGACAACAGGCGAGAATTTACTTAAGCATTCACAGGGTGAATGGATTACTAATTCTGAGAGTCTCCTTACAAATGCCAAGGATACAATGACAAGAGTAGATGGCGCTATCGTATTGTTCCTTCCTTCAGAAGCTGCAGTTAAGTTTATGATTGAAAGAATTTATAACTCTGGAATTGATCTTCCAGTTTTCCGTGTAGCACCTGATGGCAGCAGTGCAGTTGTTTTAAGACGTGCCGGCTACAATGCATACGAGATGTTCATGAAGGTTTGCTCAATCCTTGGTGCAAGACCAATGTCCAAGATTGAGGACAGAGCTGACTATGCCCCAGATCTTATGGATCTTGTAAAAAGATATGACATGACTCCTAATAATCAGGATTTACTTAATGAGATTTCTGAAGGAATTAAGACAGGACTTTCTGTAACTATTTATAGTGATATTCCTCTTAATCTTGCAGAGCCTGTTTTGGACAGCTTAAGTTATGCTCCATATGTATTCAGAAGCAATCAGCGTGCTGAAATGGTTAGTAGTTTCCTTAATTGTTCCAAGGAAGATGAGTATTCTATCTTTATTACAACTACAAGCCTTCCTATGGCAGAGATTTCAGGTAAGTGTCTTGTTCTCGTTCCAAAGATTGTTACTTTGGGCCTCGAGGTAGCAGCAAGAGTAAATCCGGATTATGCTGCAGAAACAATAAGAGACACTATCGACAGATATTCAATTGATAAGAATGCAATTGGTACTATTGCAGTATCTTCTATTACCCGTGAGAATCCAGCAATCGATATGATTGCCAGCGAATATAATTCACAGGTATTAGCTTTCGATAGCAGATTAATTAAAAGCGTTCATCTTCCACTTGATTCCAATGCTTATTCAATGACAAAGTCAGGCAGTGATTTGTGCACACAGGTTGCATGTCTTGCTTCAGATGGTGGAAGAATTATTGTACGAAGAGCAGGGGATAGAAACTCAGCTTTCGTTTCTGCATGCCTCAGAGTTAAGGGCATCGAATTAACAGAATAAAAAATTTTTAAATTTTTCGAAAAAAGTCGCAACGCGGTGAATTTTTATATCGTCATATTCTCGAACGCAGAAAATAGCGTTCATCGAAAGGAGTATGACGAATGAAGAATTTTAAGAAGGCAACAGCTTTTACTATGGCTTCTGTAATGGTGTTCTCTTCTTGCATTTTTGCTACAGGTTGTAATAAGAAGCCTGCTGGCACAACTGTAAAGATTGAAGAGGATTCTCCTTGGTACAACATTGAGAAGTACACTCTTAGAACACAGTACGATGATTCTCAGGACATCGATTATATCTATTCACGGATTATTGGTTTCGATGGTGAGCACCTCATCGTTTCAACAGAAGGTTCTTACAAGTACCCAGATAATGCATGGGATGATCCAAATTTCAACTATAACGATTATCAGTTCCAGACAATTGATACATATACACTCGATGGTGATCAGGTATCTTCTATCGATGTTCATTCAGGTTTGGAAGATTATCTTACAGATTATGATAACTACTACGTGTCTGACGTAACATACGCTGGTACTATCAATCTTACTATCGATGCATGGGGATATCTTAATCCTGATGCAGAGCCATCAGAGGATATTCCAGTTGATGAGAATGGTGACATCGATTGGGAAGCAATGTATCCAGATGCAGTTGGTTCAAGTGCAGATGTTTCTTCAAAGGCTGATCCAGAGGATGAAGAGGACATTGAAGAGGATATCGACGAGGATATCGATGAGGATGAGGAGTTCGATGACGAGGACTTCGATGATTACGATTTTGATGATTTTGATCCTGGAATGTTCTTAGAAGAGTATTATGAGGATCACTACTTCTTGGCAGTATACGATGCTGCAACAGGAGAGCTTTTGAGCTTCGAGGCTCAGGATGGTGACAATTCAGTTCCTGGTTCATTCGAGGGTTCTGCAGATGTTGGTGCTGGTTATACAGTATCTAAGTACTGGCAGTCAGATGACAATGCTTATTCTTATATCCTTGCAATCACAGCTCCAGATGGAAGCATATCAACAGTTGATATGAGAGATATTTTCCCTGATTATTCAATCTTTGATATTGCTTCTTTCGTTACTGTAAGTGATACAGAGGTAGTGTTCAAACCTTCACTTGATGGTGGAACTGAGACAATCTATATGGTTCTTAATCTTGCTACTGGTGAAATTACTGAGGATGACTCTTACTCATGGCTTAACGAGGAGTTGTTCTATAACGGTGTAACTTACATTCCAGGTATTGGTAACGCAGCTCTTAAGACAACAGGTATCTCTATTTTGAATTTTGATACACAGGAAGAAGATTTAGTATTTGATTTCAATATGTGTAACATCAAACGTTCAGATGTTATTTACATGTCTCTTTACGATTACAGCGAAGACAGAATCGTTATGGCTGGTAGCGTTTGGTCAAGTAAGACAGGTATTGATTACCAGGATGAGACAATTATTTATGTTCTTACAAAGGCTGAAACAAATCCAAACGTAGGTAAGATTGTTCTTACAGCTGCTTCTTTGGGATATCTTGATGAAGCATCAGCTGAGGCTATTGTTCAGTTTAACGAGGCAAGTTCAGAATATTTCGTAACTTATACAGATAAGTATGAAATCGAATATGATTATTCTAATGCAGACGATGATACAGAGTGGTACAACACTGTTCTTGAGACACAGGCAAGCCTTAGTAACCAGCTTGCAATCGATCTTATCGCAGGCGATGGCCCAGATATTATCTTGGATGCATCTGAGTTCAGACAGCTTAATGATTCTGAGTATCTCTTGGATCTTTCATCTGATTTTGATTTTTCATCAGGTTACTTTACAAATGTAATTGATGCAGCAAAGACAGGTGATGCACTTTACCAGCTTCCAACATCTTTTACTATCCAGGGAATTAGAACTCAGGCAAGTAATGTTTCAGCAGGTCAGACTGGTTTCACATTTGATGAGTACGCTGAGTTTGTTGATGAAGTATGTAACGGTGATGATCCACTTGCTCTCAATCAGCTTGATGCTTTCACAACACTTGTTGTTGCTATGAACGATGAGTTTGAGACAGGTAATGGCGACATTAATTATGACTGCGATGCTTTCAGAGAGTTTGCAGAGTTTGTCAGAGACAATATGCCTGAGGAAATCCAGGATCCTTATGCAGATGGATATGGCGTTGAAGTTTATGAGGGTTATGGAATGTATGGCGAGGAAACATCAGCTGCAGAGGTTTCAGGTATCTCTTCATTTGGTTCATTCATTTCATGGGATTACGCTGATGGTACAGTACTTATGGGTCTCCCATCTTTCGATGGTCGTGGACCAATGATTTCATGTACTACATCTGCTGCAGTTTCTGCTCAGACAGCAAACCCAGATGGATGTAAGGCTTTCGTAGAGACATTGCTTTCTAACGAAGTTCAGGAAATCCTTGCAGCATATTACTGCCCAGTAAACACAGAAGCTTTTGATACAATTGCAGCTCTCGCTCTTGAGGAGAGAAATGCTGAAATCCGTGAGATGATGTCATGGTATTCACCAGCTGAGATCACAGAGATGGGTATCCACGAGTTCGATTCTTCAATTATCGATACATTCCAGGAGTTTGTAACTAGTGCAACAACTATCTCAAGCATGGATGCTGCTGTTCAGGCAATCCTCCGTGAGGAGATTCCAGCTTACTTCTCAGGTCAGAAGACAATTGATGAGGTAATTAATATTATCCAGGATAAGGTTCAGACATATATCAACGAGCGTGGATAATAATTAACTTTAAGGTTTTAAGTGGAGCGTGTCCTTCGGGGCACGCTCTTTTTATGAACTTATTATTAATAAATGCTTGTTTATATCAAAACAAATTAATATATGAGATTTTCTGTGATATTATTAGCAATATAAAAGATGAATAGGCGGAGGATTTATGAAGCAGACAGCTCTTCTTATTATGGCTGCAGGTATTGGTAGCCGTTATGGTGGCGGCATTAAGCAGCTTGCTTCAGTAGATGATAAGGGACATATCATTATGGATTATTCTATCCATGATGCTATTGAGGCAGGATTTAATAAGATAGTATTTATTATTAGAAAAGATATTGAGGCTGATTTTAGAGAAGTAATCGGTGATCGTATCGAGGCTATTTGTAATCCTCTTAATGTTAAAGTTGAGTATGCTTTCCAGGATATTAACGATATTCCAGGAACTCTTCCTGAGGGCAGAACAAAGCCTTGGGGAACTTGTCAGGCAGTTCTTGCTGCTGACGAGTTTATTGATATGCCTTTCGCTGTAATTAATGCTGACGACTATTATGGTAAGGAAGCATTTGTACAGCTCCATAACTGGCTTATCGAGGAGCATAGCGACAACGCTATTTCTATGGCAGGATTTATTCTTAAGAATACTCTTTCAGAGAACGGTACAGTTACACGTGGTATTTGTAAGGTGGACGATGGCCATACTCATTTAACAGACGTTATTGAGACACGTAATATTATGAAGACTCCAGAAGGCGCTTCTGCTGATGGCGTTGTACTTGATGTTGAGTCTTATGTTTCCATGAATATGTGGGGCTTTCCTGCAGCAGCAGGCATTAAGCCAGCATTTATGCAGGTTCTCAAGGATAACTTTGTAACATTCTTTGAGAATGATGTTCCAGCAAACCCACTTAAGTCAGAGTATTTGTTGCCAGTTTTAATTGGCGGATTGCTCCGTAACGGCAGCCATAGTGTTAAGGTTCTTCCTACAAGTGACAGATGGTTTGGCGTAACTTATGTAGAGGATATTGATGCAGTAAAGAACAGTTTTAAGGACTTAATTGCAGGCGGAGTTTATTCCGAGGATTTATTTTCAGATCTATAATCCATTTAGTATTAATTCTTTTCTTGACAGTTCTATGTTCCGATAATATAATCTTTAGGCTAATTATGTTCGATACATATGTATAAATGCGCTTTATGCGTTTTGTATAAGAATCAAAGAGATGGAGGATTTCGACCATGAAGCAGACATACCAGCCTAAGAAGAGACAGAGAGCTAAGGTTCACGGTTTCCGTGCAAGAATGGCTACACGTGATGGCCGTGAGGTTCTTAAGAGAAGAAGAGCTAAGGGCAGAAAGCAGCTTGCTGTATAAGGATCACAATAAGGATCACTACGTGGTCCTTTTTTCAAATCTGCAAAGTGAGGCTTTGAGCAAGTGAATTCAGTACCATTAAGGTTCAACTATGAGTTTTCTAGAATTTACAAGAGAGCGGCCTTTGCAAATGGACGTTATATTACAGTGCACTGCTGGAAGCGTCCTAAGAATTTGAAACATAACCTTACCATAGTCCCCGAGAAGCTTATTAGAGTAGGCTTCTGTGCAAACAAGAAGCATCTCGGAGCCGTTGGCCGTAACAGAGCACGACGACTTATGCGAGAAGCGTACAGAAGACTTGAGCCGGAACTGAGGCTCGGCTATGATATCGTTATCACTTTAAGAAATTCCAAAGAATTGCCTTCCTATAATGAGATATCCACTGAAATGGATACTCTTTTTAGGAAACTTAAATTATTTGCTGTGGAGCAATCCCATGATATCAAGATTTCTGATTAAGTTGATTAGGTTTTATCAGAAATATATTTCCCCAGGTTTGGGGCATCACTGTAAGTATCAGCCAACGTGCTCACAGTATATGATTGATTGTTTGGAAAAATATGGGGTCATTCGTGGCCTTCCCCGAGGTATATGGCGAATTTTGAGATGCAACCCTTTTTCGAAGGGTGGATATGATCCAGTTCGCTGACAGGAGTACAAAATGAACTTTTTATTATTAAGTTTTTCAATTCTCGACCCACTTTACACTTTGTTTGGTTGGCTTACGAGAGTGTTCTATGATTTCTTCGGAAATTACGGACTTGCTATCATTGCTCTTACTGTTGTTGTAAGAGGTGCAATTATCCCTCTTAACGTATCAAGCCAGAAGTCAATGATTAAGATGCAGGCTTTGTCTGGTAAGACAGCTGAACTCCAGCGTAAGTATGGAGATGACAAGCAGAAGTATCAGGAAGAGCTTGTTAAGCTTCAGCAGGATAGCGGAATTATGGGTGGACTTTCAGGATGTCTTATTCCAATTATCCAGTTGTTCCTTATCTGGCCTATCTACCGTATTGTCAGCGGACCATTGGTTTATGTGTCACGCGTTTCTAAGGACAATGTTCAGGCAATGATTGATCTTGCTGAGAAGAAGGAGCTTACAGAGGGCATTGGCAGACTTACATCTGTATTTCACATTGACCTTCTTAACATTCTTAACGGCAACAGTGATTTCCTCCGTGAGTGTATCTCTAAGGGATATATCACAATGGGTCAGATGGTAGACCTCCACTTCCTTGGAATGGATCTTTCAATGACTCCGGCATGGAACCCACTTACAATCATCAGAGAGCCTAAGGTTTACCTTCCACTTTTGATTTTCCCAATCCTTGTTGCTATTACAAGTGTTCTTACAACTAAGCTTTCAACAATCCTTCGTCCTGGTTACAAGGCACAGCAGGAAGCTAAGGAAAGAGCTAAGGTTAACCCAGCTCGTGCAGGACAGCAGGCTGATGATCCAAGTGAAGCAACAATGAAGATGATGAACTGGATGATGCCAATCATCATGCTCGTTACAACATTCACATTCCCAGCTGCAATGGGTCTTTACTGGGTAATCGGTGGAATCATGGGTATCATTACTCAGGTTATCGTTTACTACATGTTCACTAAGCCATATGAGCTTAAGAAGCTTGAGCTTGAGGCTATGAAGGCAAACGCATTCAAGAAGTCTTCTTCAGAGAATGGAGAGTCAAAGAAGAAGAACAACAAAAAGAAGAAATAATATAGTCATGGAGGCTATTTAATATATGGAAAAGACAGTTGTTAAGACAGCTAAGACAGTAGATGAGGCTATCGAGTTAGCTCTTGCTGAGCTCGGTGTAGCTAAAGAGAATGCTAAGATTGAAGTAGTAACAGAGCCAGCTGGTGGATTCCTTGGACTTGGTTCAAAGGAGGCAGAGGTTAAGGTTACTGCAGATATTGCTGAAGTAGAGGATGAGGAAGAAGTAGTTTACTACGGCGATGATGAGAGCTTTGAGGGTGACGCTGTAACTGAGGCAGAGGATGCTGCTGTTACATTCGTAGCTGAGATTCTTTCAGGTATCGGTATCCACGGTAACATGGATTCTTATAGAGAGGACGATGCAATCTATATTTCTGTATCAGGTTCTGATTGCGGCGCTGCTATCGGCCGTCACGGTGAGACACTCGAGTCAATCTCATACCTTACAAATCTTGTTGCTAACAAGCATAGCGAGGACAGAGTTCACGTACATCTTGATGTAGGTGGTTACAGAAAGCACAGAGAGCAGGTTATCAAGGGTCTTGCAGACCGTGCTGCTTATAAGGCTAAGAAGACAGGCCGTAAGGTTGTTATGGAGGCAATGAATCCAGCTGAGAGAAGAATCGTTCACGCATACCTTCAGGATGTTAACGGTGTTTCTACACACTCAGAGGGAACAGAGCCTAATCGTAAAGTAATCGTTACACCAGAGAACTAATATGTCTGAGGTCGATTACAGCAAGAGACCATTTTGTGCATGTTCAACTCCTGCTGGTAAGGCAGGTATCGCTGTAATTCGTGTTTCAGGTGATAATCTTTCTGATTACGTTGATGGTTTATTCAGAATAATTCGTTCTTCAGACTCTTCTTTTAAGAAGTATTCTGACATGACTGGCTATACTGCAGCATATGCAGACTTTATTGATCCAGCTGATGGACGAATCGTAGACAAAGTAATAATTACGCGTTTTGTCGCTCCACATTCATATACGGGCGATGAGATGCTTGAGATCTCCTGCCATGGCGGCGATGCCGTTAAGCAGGAGATTCTGCGTATATTGAATGAATCTGGAATTAATCCTGCAGACCGAGGCGAATTTACAAAGACTGCATTTATTAATGGCAAACTCGATTTATCCGAAGCTGAAGCTGTAATGAATGTCATTAACAGTGATTCTGTAAGAACACTTAATGCTTCTAATTCTCAGCTTTGCGGAACACTTTCAAAGAAGATTTCTGATATTGAAGAAGATCTTTATAAGGCACTTGCCTTAATCGAAATGATTGTAGAATTCCCGGAGCACGACGATACTCCGGAAAATAGCGACAGAGTTTTAAGCTTTGTAACAAAGTCTTATGAGTCACTTCTTGAAGTTGCAAGAAGTTATGAGCAGGGAAGAATCCTTTCGGAGAGAATGAAGGTTGCTCTTTGTGGTCTTCCTAATAGTGGTAAGAGTACGCTTTTAAATTCTCTTGCAGGTTTTGACAGAGCAATCGTTACAGATACTCCTGGTACTACAAGAGATACACTTGAGCTTCAGGTGGATATCGATGGAATTCCAGTTACTGTTGTTGATACTGCAGGTATCAGAGAAACTGAAGACCAGATTGAGGCAATCGGCGTAAAGCGCGCGTTTAAGGCTGCAGATGAGTCGGATCTGATTCTTTATCTTGCGTCTCCTGAAATGACTATTAATGAAGTTCTTGAAGCTATTAGCGAATTTGATTCAAACAAGCTTCGTGTAGTTTTAACCAAGAGCGATCTTGATTCTGATAACAAGAGAATTCTTGAAGCAAACGAGATTTTAAAGGAGAAGGGCTTTAAGGAAGCGCTCCTGATTTCTGCGAAAGAGAATACAAACATGGATTTACTTAAGAACTTAATCGTTGAGTTCTTTAATTCTCTTTCTGGAACTACAGCAGAAGGCATTATGATTTTAAGCAGCCGTCATCACGATCTGCTTATAAGAGCCGTAGACCATCTTATCGATGCTGAAAATGTTATTAATCTTAATGTTGGCGTCGATGTTGCTTCTTCCGTAATAAGAAGTGCCCTCGACTTAACAGGAGAGATTACAGGTAAGGTTGTATCAGGCGAGCTCGTTAATACTATTTTTAGCGAATTCTGTATTGGAAAATAAGAAGGCATATATGAACGTTAAGGAAGCACTCGAAAGGGAAAACACATATTTAGCAGGCGAATACGATATCGCTATTGTTGGCGCAGGTCATGCAGGATCTGAGGCAGCGGCAGCATGCGCGCATATGGGCCTTAAAACTATCCTTTTCACACTTTATCTTGATTCTATTGCAAATCTCCCATGTAACCCTAGTATCGGCGGTACTGCCAAGGGTCAGCTCGTTCGTGAGATTGACGCTTTGGGTGGTGTTATGGGTAAGGTTGCTGATAAGTGTGCAATTCAGATGCGAATGCTCAATCGTTCAAAGGGACCTGCAGTTTATTCTCCAAGAGCACAGATGGACAGATCAAAGTACTCAGTTACAATGAAGTGTCTTCTTGAAAAGATTCCTGGTCTTGATATCAGACAGGCTCATGTAACAGAGCTTCTTACAGATGAAGTTAATCTTGAAGATGGAAGTACACATAAGGTAACAGGTGTTCTTACAGAAAGTGGTGCTGTATATAGCGCCAAGGCTGTAGTTATCTGTTCTGGTACTTATATGGAGTCCAGAACTATCCGTGGTGAAGTAATCTGCGAATCAGGTCCGGACGGACTTCCTCGTTCAGTTGGTCTTTCAAAGTCATTAAGTGACAAGGGAATTCCAATGCTTCGCTTTAAGACAGGAACTCCTGTAAGAGTAAATTCTTCAAGCGTTAATTTTGAAGAAATGACAAGACAGGATGGTGAGACTGATGTACCACCATTCTCATATGATAACGAAATGAATGGCTTCAGAGTTTCAAAGGATCAGATCCCATGCTGGTCTGTATGGACTTCTGAAGAGACAAAGGAAGTTATAAGCACAAATATGCACAGATCACCGCTTTATAGTGGTGTTATTACTGGAATCGGACCACGCTACTGTCCTTCTATTGAGGATAAGTTTATGCGATTCCCGGATAAGAGCAGACATCAGATTTTTATCGAGCCTATGGGTGAAGATACAAATGAGATGTACCTTCAGGGATTCTCTACAAGTCTTCCAGAAGAGATTCAGGTTAAGATGGTTCATAGTCTTCCTGGACTTTCAAATGCAGTAATCCAGAGAAGCGCATATGCCATCGAGTACGATCTTGTAGATCCATTGTCTTTAAGACCTACACTTGAGTCCAAGGTTGTAGCAGGATTATTTACTGGTGGCCAGATTAATGGTTCATCAGGATACGAAGAGGCTGGTGCTCAGGGTCTTATTGCAGGTATTAATGCTGCACTTAAGGTAAAGGGCGAGGAGCCTTTGATTCTCGACAGATCAAGTTCTTATATCGGTGTTCTTATCGATGACCTTGTAACAAAGGGAACAGCAGAGCCATACCGTATGATGACATCACGTGCTGAGTACAGACTTTTCCTTCGTCAGGATAATGCTGATTCAAGACTTACACCTCATGGAAGAAGAGTAGGCCTTGTAAACGAAGAGCGTTATAAGAGATTTGAAGAAAAGCAGAACAATATTAAGTCTGAAATCGAGAGACTTAAGTCTACATACATTGCTCCAACAGAGGAGCTTCGAGTAATTCTTGAGGGAGTAGGTTCTAATCTTCCACCTTCAGGTATTTCTCTCGGAGAACTTCTTAAAAGACCTCAGGTTACTTATGAGTGCTTAGCTCCAGTTGATAAGGAGCGCCGAGACCTTCCAACAGATGTAACTTTCGCTGTTGAGACTGACCTTAAGTACGAAGGTTACCTTAAGCTTGAGAAGGAAAAGATTGCGAAATTCGCTGAACTTGAGCGTAAGCAGTTGCCACAGGATATTGTTTATAGCGAGATTAGTGGCTTAAGACTTGAGGCAAGACAGAAGCTTGATAAGATTAAGCCTATGAACTTAGGACAGGCATCCAGAGTTTCTGGAGTATCTCCAGCAGATATTTCAGTACTTCTTGTATATCTTGAAATGAGGAAGCGTAATAATGGCTGATGAGATTTTGATGGATAATTTAACACCAGTTCTTGAAAACGGTGCCAAAGAGATTGAAGTTCCACTTACTGCGGAGGAGATTAATTCTTTTCGTAAGTATGCGGAAATGCTTCGCGAGCGTAATAAGGTAATGAATCTTACTAACATTACAGACGACGAGGGAATTGCCATGCGCCATTTCGTGGATTCTCTTACACTCGTTCCATATATCAGAGACGAGCAGAAGAAGCAGGGAAAGAAGGAACTTACTTTAATCGATGTAGGAACAGGAGCAGGTTTCCCTGGAATTCCACTTAAGGTTTCTATTCCTGAGTTAAATCTCGTGCTTATGGATTCTCTTCAGAAGAGACTTAATTTCCTGAATGATGTTAGCACAGAACTTAAATTAAAGAACGTAAAGACACTTCATTCCCGTGCAGAAGACGGAGGCCGCGACAAGAAGTATCGCGAAAAGTACGATATAGCCACTGCGCGTGCCGTAGCATCGCTTCCAGTACTTTGTGAGTATTGTTTGCCATTTGTTAAAGTCGGAGGCCTTTTCCTTGCAATGAAGGGGCATTCAGAGGATGAAGTAAAAGAATCTTCCAAGGCAATTACACTCCTTGGAGGCACAATCGAGAAAATCGATGAGTTTATGCTTCCGGGAACTGACATGAATCGTTCTGTAGTTGTTATTCGTAAATTACGACACACACCACCACAGTACCCACGTCAGGCTGGAAAGCCTACAAAGAGTCCTTTGGGAAAATAATATAGGTAAAAACAAAGACCACACTTTATTGTTAAAGTGTGGTCTTTGTTCATTTGTTAGAGGTTAAGGAGTCATGAATGATGCGCCAGGTGCACCACCTGATGGTGTACGTTGTGCCTTAAGCGGATCATTTAAGTCCTTAGGAGCTGAAGAATCATCATAGAACATTGAAGTATCGTAAGAATATTCAGTAATCAGGACGTTACTTGTAGTCTCGTAGTAAGAAGCTCTTGAGAAATAATATGCTTCCTGGAATGTAACGTAAGATACAAATGGAATATCCTTAGCCTTTCTGGCTGCATTTCTATGAACTGCAAAGATTGAAGAAGCTACGATAAGAAGAATAGCAGCTGCACACAAAGATGAAATAAGAGTGCTAATCACGATTCTCTGTTTTCTTAGTTTTTTTTCCTCACTCTTAAGGTGTTCTCTGACATAGCGGGTGTTGATTGCTGAAAACTGACTGCCATCGTCACCCTTAGGAGAAGAATCATCTACAACACTGATGCTGCGAAGAGTAGCCTGGATAAGATCTTCGCTTGCATGAACTGAATTAAGATTCTCCATAAATGAATCACGAATCTGTCTGTCAAACTGTCTCATCTAAAACCACTCCTTTCTTATAATTTTTCTTCTCGAATCGTTCAAGTTTCTTTCTGGCTCTGAAGAGTCTGCTTCGAACTGAACTCTCTGTTATATTACATGCCTTTGCAATGGCGGCATTATCCATGTTGCTATAGTATTTAAGAAGTACTACGTCCTTATAAACATCAGGTAAGGCGTTAACCGCATCCCATAACTCTCCATAAGGCTCCATCTCATCGAAAATGAGATCTTCCTGTTCTCGGCCATCTGCGTAAATCTTACTGTCAGGACGCTTGCTTGTTCTGGAATAATCGTTCTTCTCTCCGGAATCCTCACTTATCTGTTCAAAACTTGAGATACGTGTTGTCCATGAAGACTTAAGAAAATCCTTGCAAACGTTCTTGGCAATAGCCATAAGCCAGTATTTAGGAGGGCAGTCGCCAGCGAAAGTATCACGCTTGCGAATTACTTTGATAAATACTTCCTGAAAAGCATCCTCAGCAAGACCCATCTTGCCAAGATAGAAATAGCAGACACGAAGTACGTCATCGGCGTACATTCTTACTAATTCTTCGTTATCTGGAAGTGAAAAGTACTTAGCCAAAATCTTTCTCCTTTAAATATTGCTGTCTATATGACGATTTGATTTTAAAGCCTGTTGCAACTTTTTTTCAATTTTTGTTTGTGGGTATTATAGAATGTTTTTCTATATATATAAATATATTATTTATAATAAACGCGCGCAAAAATAAAGGAAAAAGTGTTATAATAAGTTGATAAATTTTTATGTGTTTTAAACCCAGTTAATTGGAGGGACAAATGGCAGGAAAGTCAGATGATTCTAAGGAGCTTCGTAAGCAGCAGGAACAGGAAGTAGACTCTGTTTTTAAGTCAGAGCAGAATACCATCGTTCCTGTAGATCTTGACCAGGAGATGAGAAAGTCATTTATCGACTATGCGATGTCAGTTATTACTGATCGTGCTCTTCCTGATATCAGAGATGGTTTGAAGCCAGTACAGAGAAGAATTCTTTATTCAATGTTTTCACAGGGATTTACTCCTGATAAGCCTTACCGTAAGTGTGCTACTACAGTCGGTGACGTTCTTGGACGTTTCCATCCACACGGTGACGCATCAGTTTATGATGCTCTCGTAAGACTTGCTCAGAACTTCTCCCTCAGACATACACTTGTAGATGGACATGGTAACTTCGGTTCTATCGATGGTGATCCACCAGCTGCTTACCGATATACAGAGGCAAGACTTGAGAAGATTTCTCTCGAGATGATGAGCGATATCAACAAGAATACTGTTGAGATGCGTCCTAACTTCGATGAGCATGAGATGGAGCCTGTAACACTTCCAGCGAGATTCCCTAACCTTCTCGTTAATGGTTCAGTCGGAATCGCTGTAGGTATGGCTACTAATATCCCACCTCATAATCTTGGTGAGACAATCGACGGCGTTGTAATGATGCTTGATAACCCAGAGGTTTCTGTTGAGGAACTCATGACAGTTGTTAAGGGTCCAGACTTCCCAACTGGTGGTCAGATTCTTGGTACTGCTGGTATTCGCGAAGCATATATGACAGGTCGTGGACGTATTGTTGTACGTGCTCACGCAGAGATTGAGGATGGCGCTAATGGCCGTCAGAGAATTATTATTCACGATCTTCCTTTCGCAGTTAATAAGGCACGTCTTATCGAGCGTATGGCTGACCTTGTTAAGGAGAAGAAGGTTGAGGGAATCTCTAATATCCGAGACGAGTCTGACCGTAAGGAAATGGTTCGTATCGTTATCGATGTTAAGAAGGAAGCTAATCCTGATGTAGTTCTTAACCAGCTTTATAAGAACTGTAGTATTCAGGAGGCTTGCTGCGCTAATATGATCGCCCTCGTTCCAGATGAGGACGGCAAGCTTGAGCCTAAGACAATTACACTTATCGATGCTCTTAAGTACTATATCGAGCACCAGGAGAATGTAGTTACAAGAAGAACAGAGTTTGACCTCGAGAAGGCTGAGCAGAAGAAGCACATCGATGAGGGTCTCCTTCTTGCTATGGATTATATTGATGAGATTATCTCAATCATCCGTTCTTCAAGAACAGAGAACGACGCCAAGATTCGTATGTGTGAGAAGTTTGGTTTCTCAGACAAGCAGGCTCAGCATATCGTTGATATGAGACTTGGTAGACTTACAGGTCTTGAGAGAGAAAAGCTCGAGGGTGAAATCAGAGACCTCACAGAGAAGATTGAATTCTTCCATAAGGTTCTTTCTGATAAGGAAGTTCTCCATAATGTTATTAAGGAGGAAATCCTTGAGATTAAGCGTAAGTTTGCAACACCACGTGTTACAGAGATTATCAATGGTGCATTTGGTGATATCGATGATGAGTCTTTGATTCAGGAAGAGGATATCGTTGTTACACTTACACATTTTGGTTATATCAAGCGTCAGCGTATTGATCTTTATAAGAGCCAGCACAGAGGTGGACGTGGTATTTCTGCGCAGGGCAGAAGAGAAGAGGACTATGTAGAGAAGATTCTTACTACTACAACTCATAAGTTCCTCCTTTGCTTCACTAATACTGGACGTGTATTTAAAATCAAGGGATATCAGATTCCTGAGACAGCTTCCAGAAGCTCTAAGGGTACTGCTCTTGTAAATCTTCTTAAGCTTTTACCAGATGAGAAGATTAAGAACATTATCCCTGTAGATAGTCTTGATGATGAGGAGCTTAACCTTACAGTTGCTACTAAGAGTGGTATCGTTAAGAAGACTCCTGTAGCTTCTTATGCAAACATCAATAAGAATGGTCTTATCGCTGTTAATATCAGAGAGAATGATGCAGTAGTTGGCGTAGCACTTACTAAGGAAGGTCAGGAGATTGTTCTTGTATCTGCTTCAGGTAAGGCTATCAGATTTAATATGGATGACGTTCGTGAGACAGGACGTAATACATCAGGTGTTCGTGGTATGAAGCTTGATGGCGATGATGTTATCGTTGGTATGGTCCCTGTTACAGAGGACGGAGAACTTCTCGTAATTTCTGAGAAGGGATTTGGTAAGAGATCTTCTATTGACGATTATCGTCAGCAGAACAGAGGTGGTAAGGGTCTTATCACTTATAAGGTTGTTGAAAAGACAGGTAAGCTTGTTGGATGTACTCTTGTTAATAATGAGGATGATCTCCTTATTATCACTGACAGCGGTGTAATTATCCGTGTATCAGCTGCTGAGATTCCAACACTTTCACGTGCTACATCAGGTGTTCGCCTTATGAAGTCTAATGGCGCTTCTATCGTTGACTTTGCAATTACAGATCACGAGGAAGAAAAGCCAGAGGGTGAAGAGTCAGAGGAGAATTCTTCTGAGGAAGTAGCATCTGAGGCTAATGAGACTTCAGAGACACCAAATACTAACGAAGGTTCCGAGGAGGAATAATATAGATGAATAATCGTTCCCGTGGCGTTAAGTTTTTGCAGAAGTTTATGGCTTCTGCGCTTGCAGCCCTGGTTTCAGTAATCTGTATTGTTACAGCATATAACCCTACTGTTAATGCTTATATTGGGCAGCCAGTACTTCAGCTTCCTACATTGGATGAAGTTGAGTGTACATCTTATTGTGTATATGATAAAACTGCAGGAACAATTCTTTTGAGCAAGGTTTGCCACAACAGAATTTTCCCAGCGTCCATGACTAAGATTATGACAGCACAGCTTGGATTTGATTATCTTGAGTATGGTGAGGATGATTATCTTACAGTTTCACAGAACGCTATTGATAATACTTCATCTGACTCTACACTTATGAATATCAGTGTAGGTGAGGTAGTTAAGGTTTCTGAGTTGTTCTATGGAATGATGCTTCCTTCAGGTAATGATGCAGCTAACGTAGTTGCTGAGGGAGTTATCGAAGCACTCTTTAGAGATTATCCTGCTGGTGGAGATGCAGTTGGTCCTGACGGCGTCAATGCACAGTACTTCGTTGACAGATTAGGTCTTACTGAAGAAGAGATTCTTAGTGACTATAAGCTCACAGCTTTTGCAGAACTTATGAATCTTCGAGCTGAGAATATTGGATGTCTTAATACACATTTTGTAAATGCTCACGGACTTCACGATGATCAGCACTATACAACTTCCAGTGATTTGACACTCATTATGGCTAGAGCCTGTGAGAATCCAGACTTCTGTACAGTTATTAGTTCTCCAACACATATCTTCGAGGCTACTAACTATCATGTAGAGGATGGCTGGTCTATCGTAACTAATACTAATAAGATTCTTAGTGATCCATGGCTTTGCGCTACACTTCCAGATGGAACTGATACACATATCGCAGCATTCATCGGAGGTAAGACAGGTACAACATCCCGTGCCGGAACATGTATGACTACATATTCTGTTAACGAGAATGGACATGAGCTTTTTGTTTCTGTCTGTGGTATCAGCGAATACTCTAATCAGACAAGATACGTAGCTTCAGTTGTTGCTTATGGTCAGTATGCATGCTGGGAAAGTGATCCAGTTACAGTTCTTCCTGGAACAACTAGTGATTATAGAAACTACAACACAACAGCAGCAGAACTCCCACAGTACGATCCTTTGGTAGCTCCATTCGATGAATTACCAGATTATTATGGATTTGAACCGGAAGAATCCATAGATGATCCTGTGGATGAGACGGTTCCAGACGATAGTGTAACTACTACAGATGGTGATGAGAATGTAGCAGCACCTGCGACTGCTGATGATTCAGAAGATGAGGATGAAGTTCCTTCAGGTTTTATGGGAAAACTTCAGCAGAAGTTCTATGCTACTGAATTAGGAAAGTTTGTAGAGAAGAATCAGTTTATCTCTGGTGTCGTTGTTTCGCTTACATTCCTGATTATTGTTCTTCTCATTGTTCTTATCGTTAGAACTATTAGGAATAACAATAGAACAAGACGTCGTGGCAAGGCTCGCCCATACAAGGGTCGTCTCGATACATTCGATAAGTAATTAAATAAATCCGCTCCATATGGAGCGGATTTTTGTTTCAGGAATATTCGGTTCAGGAAAATTCTGATGTTATTTCTCAGTTTTGTGGTAAACCGGTTGCCCTATTTTGCGCTTTCGAAAAAGAAATAAATAGCAAAATAAATTATAATATGAAACATGGAAAGCAATTTATAGGAGGGAAAAAATGAGTAAGTTTAAGAAAACCATTGCTTTAATTTTAGGAGCAGTTGTTCTTGTAAGTTCAATTGCAGGTTGCGCAAAGAAAGTTCCATGTTATGAGGGAACACCAGTTCCAGATTTCCTTAGCGCAAATGATTTGGATGACAGCCATATTCTTGATAGCAGCAATTCTGAGGAAATTGCGATGATGGAAGAGTACATAAGACAACTTCTTGGCGGAAATCTTAAGTGTCATTTCTATCAGGATGTAACAATGGATAACTATATGACATATGTTGATGTTCTATTTGATATGCATTTTGATTCACTTTATATGCCAGATCCAGAAAACGCATATTATGTAATTAATGATAAGACTGGCGTTTATGTTGTAGTTGTTAATTATAGTGCAGTTGATGAGCTTGGTCTTATTGGCGTATACACAATGCAGATGTATGACGAGAAGATGGACGATGATAAGTATGAGGAGTTCGTATCAACGGTAGGAGCTTTATAAAAGCAGGTTATCCTATAGTTTTATAGGAATAGGTAAGAGGGATAGTATTAAAGATTAGAATCCGTTTCCTTAAAACAGGAGGCGGATTCTTTATTTGCGGAAATAGTGAATTATCTTTGAAGTATGAATCTATTTTTCCTTTTTGAAGTAAGATGCATACTTAATTTGCACTTTTGCGAAAGTGTTTGATGGGCGTTTACACAATGAAGATGACTGACGATAAGATGGATGATGATTATTACGCCGACTTCGTATCTTCAGTAGCTGATGACTTCTAATGTAAGTAATAATAATAAATAATAAGTAATACTTCTTATATTAAACAAATAAAAAGCGGAGATTCTGAAATCTCCGCTTCTATTATTGTTATATATAGTAATTAAGAATTACATATCAGCAACGCTGTCGAGAACCATACGTACGTTAGCCTCTGACTTTCTCATTGCCTCCATCTCAACCTCTGGGAGCTGAGCCTCAACGATCTTCTCAATACCGTCCTTACCGATTGAAACAGGAACGTTAAGAACGATGTCGTTCATACCATACTCACCATTAAGCATTGCACCGCATGTACGGATTGTGTGAGCGTCTGTAAGGATTGACTCAACGAGTGTAGCAGCAGAAACTGCGATACCGTTGTATGTAGCACCCTTGAGCTTGATGATCTCTGAACCAGCAGCCTTTGTTCTCTGAGCGATGTCTGCCTTCTCTTCCTCTGTAAGAGAGATACCCATGATCTCAGCATACTTATCAACCTGTACACCAGCGATGTGTGTCATTGACCAAGCTGGGAACTGTGTCTCACCGTGCTCACCCATCATGTAACCGTGTACGTTACGGATGTCGATGCCACCGAGGTGCTGTGAAATGAGATATCTGAAACGAGCTGAGTCAAGGTTTGTACCAGAACCGATAACCTTTGATGAAGGGAGTCCTGACCACTTAGCAATCTTATATGTAAGAACGTCACATGGGTTAGAAACTACCATGATAACACCACCTGTGTAGTACTTCATGATTGAATCTGTGATGATCTTAGCAAGCTTAACATTCTTAGCTGCAAGATCCATTCTTGTCTCGCCTGGCTTACGTGGGATACCAGCTGTGATGATGATAACATCAGCGCCTGCAACCTCATCGTAGTCACCAGCGTGGATATCCATCTGTCCGAGGAATGGAAGTCCGTGGCTGATATCGAGAACCTCACCCTGAGCCTTCTCTCTGTTTACGTCAATAAGAACGATCTCTGATGCGAGCTGCTGGAATGAAAGAGCAAATGTTACTGTAGCTCCTACTGCACCTGCACCGATTACGCAAATCTTTGAACCTTTGGTGTTACTCATATGAAATGAACCCCCTGATTAAATATTCTACACATAACATTAGTTATGTTTTTGGCTGACAAAACTATAACAGAAATGAGGCCAGAAATAAAGGGAATAGGTGTGGTAAATATGAATATATATATTATATATAAGAACTAATACGTAATAGAGGTTACTAATAGTATAATTCGCACATTTGGCACAAAAGGCTATATATATAGAAATAGAACCAGAATACGGAACTATATAGCACCCGAAAACTTTTTTCTAACCGCAAACCCAATGAAATCAGGGCTTTTCAGGGTTTCACAAAACTTTTTTGAAAAAAATCAAAAAAAGGGGTTGCAAAATGGTTGAGGTGAAGATATACTAACTGAGCCTTGAGCGAGGGCGATAAGCCAAAGCAAAGAGGCCAAAAACTTTTGAAAAAAAGTTCTTGACAAACGATAGAAACAAGAGTATTCTATCTGAGCACTTCGGAAGACAACGAGTCAAACGAAGGCGCGGATCTTGAAAATTGAATAGAAGCAGAAC
>JAZUDM010000028.1:0-4086 GCA_045639635.1 Saccharofermentans sp.
TTGAATGTCGCCTTAGGTCCGCATCCTGTGAAAAGAAATGCCAGTACAAGAATGACAGCGATTAATTTTACCTTTGTGAGTGATTTTGTTTCCATAATAGCCCCCTCTGAATAAATCAAACATACAGTAATTATAATTAGAATTGGGTATCTGGCATTATTCTAAAAAGTGAATTAATGAGTGCTATTTATCTCTTTGGGTGAAGGGGATTATTCTTCGCTCAGATTGGCTGTAGCTGTCAGAGAATGTACATCGTGATGGCTACATGCGAATGTAAATATTACTGTGCCACTGCCTTTGGTAAATGTGATTTCACGTGAATCCTCACTTAAGGTATATTCGATATCTGTTGTATAGCCCGCTAGATCTGTAACCTGATATATATAAATTCTGTCGCGTGTGACATTCTCAAAGTCTGCAAGTTCTCCTATATCGTATGTTTCACCAACTACAAGGTTTAAATGCTCTATTGAGTTAATATGTGGTTCTGTGGCTAATGTTGCTTTTACGTAGTAATACATATTTGCAAATAAAAGTATTGGAATAAGAATTATCGGAATTACGAATGAACAGATAGATGCTTTCCAGACTTTCTTTGGAATGTTCTTCTTAACGCAGGCACAGATTATCATGAAAAAGAATCCCAATACTGCAAGTGCTGCTGTCAGAGAAAACAAATTACTAATTACGTGGCTTGCGGCAAAGATATTATCTATATTTGGTGGTGGCTGAATTGATAGAAGGGAAGATAAGTGCATGATTATACCTACAATTAATTATCTGGCTGTGTATTCACCAGTTCTTGTATAGACGTCGTAGAATGGTCCTTCAAAGGTAATGCTTACATCACCATTTCCATAAAGAACGAATGTCTCGCCATCTGGTGAAATGCTGTATTCACCAACGCCGTTAGCATATTCGATGCCTGCAACCTTAATATCGTGAATGTTTTCATCGTTAATGAAATAATCTGCGTCATAAACTCTTGCTGTTTCCAAAGTGAGGTCCTGCTTAACCTGATTCTTCTGATATTCGAGCTCTGCTTTAATGCAATAGTTAAAGCCAGCGATTGCACAGATGATAATGACAATCTCTGCAATAACTCCAAGAGCAATGTAAAGGGAACCACTTATTTTCTTTGCTTTATCAAAAAGCGAAAGAATATAAATACCTACTGGTGCAAGAATAAGTGCTACTGGTGTCAAAAACATAATCTGCATAACTGCCATTCTCATAAATAATCCCTCCGAATTTAAGTCTCATGTGTTTTTACGACATAAGTTTCATCTCATGGCAGTATATTAGCATGGCAATTATCGAAAAGCAAGAGAAATTTATCGTAAAACAATAAATAAATATTGCAAAGTGATAATTGGCGTTCATCCTGAGCCAGGAGAAAGGCAAACAAAAACGGCCATCCCGTAAAGGATGACCGTCTGATTAGTTTTAAGTTATTACTCTAAGTAATTATTACTTAGTAGCCTTCTTAGCAGCCTTAGCAGCAAGTGCCTTGTCTGTTGGCTTAACCATAACAAGAGCGATAACGAGTGATACTACGTAAAGAACAAGAGTAGCGATGAGAATCTTCTGCATGCTGTCTGGGTAGAAGTTCTTGCCGTGGAACTCGATAACGATTGACTTATCACCAAAGTTCTTGATGATGAATGAAGCGAGCTGAGGACCAGCAATACCAGCGAAGCCCCAAGCTGAAAGTGTGATACCGTGGATAGCTGAGATAGAACCCATACCATAGTGATCTGAAAGAAGTGTAGGAACGTTAGAGAATCCTCCGCCGTAACCAGCGTTAACAACCATAACAAGAGCGATAACGAGGAAAGCAAGAGCAGCGCTTGAACCAGCCTTTACGATACCGTTTGTGAAAAGTACGAGTGCTGTGAACACAATTGAAAGGATGAAGATCATCTTATAGATTGTGTTACGGTCCTTCATTGTATCAGCCCAAGCTGAGAAGCCAAGACGTCCACCTGCGTTAAATACAGCAGAAATAGCACCGAGTGTACCTACGATTGCTGCGTAACCAGCTGCTGCAAAGAGCTGCTTCTCGTAAGAGATAAGTGCAAGACCACATGTGATGTTAAGGAAGAACATAAGCCAGATACCAATGTAGTTTGTAAGAGGCTTTGTCTTAAGTGTCTCCATAATTGAAGGCTTCTTCTCACCAGCAGCAGGCTCGTGCCAACCCTCTGGCTTCTTGAGGAGGAGGTGACCTGTAAACATCAATACGAAGTAAACAGCACCAAGGATGTAGAACATCTTGTCGATTGACATATGCTCCTGCATAGCTGTCATGATAGGAGCACCGATAGCCTTAGCAGCACCGAAACCTGCTACAGCAAGACCAGTTGCAAGACCCTTACGATCCTCGAACCAGAGCATAAGTGTCTTAACAGGTGAAAGGTAACCAGTACCAAGACCAACACCCATGATGAAACCATAACATACGAAAATACCAATAAGTGCAAGAAGGCTAGGAGCACCTGCGCCTCCATTAAACTGGTGAGCACCATAGTTTACGAAGAAACCTGTACCAATCATACCAGCTGCGAAACAGATTGTAGCGATGAGAGAAGACTTGTGAATATCCTTCTCAACTACGTTACCAAGGAAAGCTGCAGACAAACCGAGGAAGAGGATAGCCAAGCTGAATGCCCAACCTACTGTCTCAGTGCTGTAACCGATCTGCTCAGCGATTCCCTCACTTACATAAGACCAGCAATAAACTGTACCGATACTACAATGTAGTAACAATCCAGGGATAGCGGCTCTAATCCACTTATTAGTGCGCCATCCGCCCTTTGTAGATGTTCCCATAAGAACCCCCTTAAAATAATAAATATATTCTTAATTAAACGCATATAAGAATAACACGGAATTCTTTACTTTTAAAACACTTTTTTTAGTTTTTATTTTATTCGTAAAAATAGCAAAAAATATGCCGTTGACGATTATGTTTTCACGTGTGATATGATAACTAAAACATCATGAAAAATGTGAGGCCCATAAATGGCAAATGAACTTACACCAGTAAAGGAAAACAAACCAGCAGTAAAAAGTAAGAAGAAGGAATTCGATATCGGATGCGTTCCTAGTAACCTCTGGTATCACATTCTGGGCGAGAAGATTCTTGTTACTTTAATTGCTCTTGCTACAAATATTAAAGTTAAGGCAGACCAGGATTATCTTAAGGAAGAAGGTCCGGTTATTGTTATTGCCAATCATCAGTCTTACTTAGATCCAATGGTTATGAGTAAGCTTACAAGAGGACGCCCTGTAAATTTCGTATGCGGCGAGTTTATGTTCAGATGGCATTTCTGGGGTAATGCTTTTAAGCGTGGTGGCGCTATTCCAAAGAAGCAGTTTGTTGTAGACGCTATTTCCGTTAAGGCCATGATGAAGGTATTAAAGCGTAAGGGATGTCTTCTTTTGTTCCCAGAGGCAACACGTTCTGTAGATGGAAGTACAGTTGCAATCGATGAAGGCGTAGCAAAGATGGCAAAGAAGGTTAACTCAGCTATTTATATTGCTCATATTCATGGTGCGTACTCAGCTATGCCAAGATGGGGCTCAGGCCTTGGAACAGGAATCAGAAGAGGAAAGATTACTGCCGAATTCGTACGTAAGCTTCCTGCTTCAGAAACAGCAAAGATGACTGCGGATGAACTCCAGCAGTATATTCTCGATGGAATTAAATATAACGAGAACGATTATCAGCGTGAGCATAAGCTTACATATAAGGGCAAAAATCTTGCTAAGGGATTAGAAAATATTGCATACCAGTGTCCTAAGTGCGCAGCTGAGTTCTCCATGAAGTGGGCAGGCAAGAAAGATGGCGATGCAATCACTTGTGAGAAGTGTAATAACAGAGCTGTAATGAATGTTTATGGCCTTTTGGAAAAGGGCAACGAAGACGCAGTTGTACCAGAAGATCTTCAGAAATGGACTTCCTATGAGAAGGACGAAGTTTTAAAGCAGCTTTCAAAGGGTGATTTTCATATGGAGATTGATGCGGATCTTCATAAGGTTTTCGATGACTTCACTTTAGCCAAGACTGGAAGCGGAAAAATC
>JAZUDM010000029.1:0-17635 GCA_045639635.1 Saccharofermentans sp.
AGTCTGATGATATTACGCTTTGACTTCTTATCGATGTTCTCAAGATATGTATGGAACTCATAAAGGCCAAGATTCATGATAAAAAGGCCGTACATGAAGTCCAATGGATAGCATGTAATAAGGCTGTGCCAGATATCTACCTGCAAAAGACCCAAAAAGCAGATTGCAAAAGCAAATCCGTAAATCTTATGGACCTTTTTACCAACGATATACGCGATAAGCACAATGTTGGCATAAACAGGAACATACTGCAAAAGCCAGATAAGAAAGTAGTTACCAGTACCGTTAATTAAGTAACGAAATGCAACTACACATGGAAAAATAAAACCAACACGGCCTCTTGCAAGACCGTATTTAAAACACTGTGTAAATCCCTTTGTAAATGGATTAAGTCTGGCGTCAATGAAATCCTCAATAGAATCGTGGCTTCCAAGAACAGTGTCCTTAAAAAGATAAAGGATATAAACGCCAAAAAGGATTGCAACTACAATAGTTGCAATCTTACATGCCTTAAGTGCTTTTGGTGACAAAGTTACCTTAACCTTGTCTTCTTCCTTAATTCCCTTGATGTGCTTTGTGTACTTAATAAGCTCAATTACAAGGTAATAAAGGATAATTCCAAGGTAGAGCATTCCATCGAGGAAAACACCAATATTTACGTGGTTATACTCATTTGGAACTCCAGGTCCCCACTCTGGGAAATAGAAATATGCCTTTGGCACCATAAGAAGTGCTGTCATTACATAGTAAGGGATATCAAGCTTTTTGAGCTTGTCGTTATTCATAAGCATAAGAAGGATTGGTGCGAACAAATAACATGAATTATAAAGATATGAGTTTGGTGAAAGGAATACCATCAAAGATGTAACAAGAAGAAGCTTCTTCCATGTCTTTTCTTCCTTACGAAGGAATCCAAATCCAAGAATAGTAAATGTTCCACCAGAGAAGAGCCACAATAACTTAGTAACGCTTCCTCTTGGAATGATGCTCATCATAATAAAGAGAACACCTGTTAATCCAGTAACACCAACTGTGTAATAAACAGAATAAACTCCACTACCATCACCAAAACCTGCAACACCCTTTGCAAATTCAATCATGTTAGTAAGAAATGGTCCGTCAAAGAAGAATACTGGAACGATTGTTACTACAATACCTACAGCAATTGCAGTAATTAACTTCTTCCACTTCTTCTCTGTAAGGTATGTACCAAGAAGATATACAGGGTAAACCTTTGTAGCGGCAGCAAGTGCAGCGAATACAGCGCCGATAGATGAATCAGGCTTCATCTCCTCAAATACAGCCCACAAAACCATGAAAATTACAGTTACAACAAGATAATTACCACGGTCAATCATGAATCTTGAAGGAGCACTCACTACGAAAGTACCAGCCAAAACAACTGCGATAAGTATGTTTATGGCCTTATCCGCCATCGTAATTCCCTTTTGTCTCTTATTCTCCAGGATTCCATAAAGAACGCAGGATACAACAAGTAAAACGATATAAGAGATTACAAGAATCATGAACGATCTCATGTATGCAGGATCTAAGAATGCATACTGAAGTGTAACCGGCTCATATGCATGCCAGTCGTTCATTCTCGTAAAGATTACTGAAATGGCAAGGATTAATGGCGGATAGTTACTAAGCCATGAAATATAAGGATTCATGTCCTTCATGGCATAGTTGATTGTTGCAAAATCCTTGTACTGATCCTCAATTGGGAAAAGGAAAGAAGGGAAATCAAAAAGCACGTAAAAAGCATAGAATGCAATAAATACGCCTAAGAATATAAGAAGCTTTTTGTTACGTTCCTTATAAAATCTCATTATTTATTATGCCTCTTCCTTTTTATCATCAAAATTCAATCTCTCTGCTTCAAT
Source organism: Saccharofermentans sp. (assembly GCA_045639635.1). Classification (GTDB taxonomy): domain Bacteria; phylum Bacillota; class Clostridia; order Saccharofermentanales; family Saccharofermentanaceae; genus Saccharofermentans. The sequence continues at coordinate 1,887 of JAZUDM010000029.1, forward strand.
TACGAGAGGTCTGTTCATAACACGGTCGTTGATGTTAAGAATATACTCACCAAGAAGACCAATGAAGAACATCTGGATAGAGCCCAATACGAACTCACCGATAAGAACTGGAGCCATACCAGCTGGGAATTCATACCACATGCAAAGCTTCAAAATAAGATAAACAAGAGCAATAAGAAGGCTCACACCTGAACAGATAGCACCTCCGATAGTTGCAATACGAAGACCAATCTTTGTATAAGATGTGATTGAAAGCATTGCAGCATCGTAAAGACGATAGAAGTTATTACTTGTCTTACCTGCTCTTCTCTGTGGCTGCTCATAAGGGATTTCCTTACGCTCAAAACCAAGCTCAGCTACGATTCCTCTAAGGAATGGCTTTGGATCTTTAAGATCACGGAGAACCTGTACGAAGCTCTTGTCGTAAAGACCTGAACCTGTAAAGTGCTCAATCTGCTCTACATCTGAGAACTTCTTGATCATCTTATAGTAAATACTTCTAAGGAAATACATAATCTTGGACTCCTTAGAAGATGTCTTAATACCAATAACAATCTTATAGCCCTTCTCCCACTCAGCTACATACTTAGGGATAAGCTCGATTGGATCCTGGAAATCACATACCATTGAAATAGTGCAGTCACCTGTTGTCTGAAGCATTCCATAGTATGGTGAATTAAACTGACCAAAGTTCTTTGCATTGAAGATAGCCTTAATCTTCTTGTTATTCTCACAGAGCTTACGAAGCTTTGGGCGTGTTAAATCTCTTGAATCGTTATCGATAAATACAATCTCATAATCGTAATTAGGAAGATCTCTTCCAAACATCTCAACAAGCGCGTCAGCCATTGGCTCGACGTTCAATTCCTCGTTATAACATGGAATAAGAATACTAATCTTCTTCATTTCGTTATTACCTCGTAAAGTTTCTTCCTTAAAACTTATTTCTTATAAATATTCTCTTTGTACCAGTCTACTACTTCAACGATTGCATCTTCGAAAGTGTATTCTGGCTCAAAACCTGTATCTTCTTTAAGTTTATCAATGTCAGCACAAAGATACATAACCTGACCTGGGTAGTATTCTACTTCGCCAAAACCAATTGGCAAATCAGGATTAATAGCATTTCTGATTGCCTTAATATAGTCACTCAATGGACGAACCTTACCACTACCAACAGGATAGACGCTTCCATCTACACCTTTTGTTGCAGCAAGATAAAATGCTCTGGCTGCATCCTTACAGTAAAGATAGTCCCACATCTGCTCGCCCTTTGTATAAGAAGCCTTCTCACCATCGAGCATCTTGCCGATACCACTCATTACCATTGTATGAGCACCATCAAACTGACCAAATGTGCTTAAAATTCTAACCCAGATATGCTTTATACCAAGCTTTTTGGCTTCAATTCTTGTCATTTCGGATGCTGTAAGCTTTGCAATACCGTAACCGTTTTCTGGATTACAGGGAGTATTTCCTGAAAGCTTTGTGCCATCCATAACGCGACCATATTCTGCCTGAGATCCTGCTCCCATAAAAGAACTGCACTTAAGGCTTGCAGCAACTCTTACTGCCTTTAAGGATGCCTCAATATTTTTGAGCTGAAGGTCCATATTATTACGGTTATCTCCAAATGTGCCATCCCAGGCAAAGTGGAAGAACAAATCCGCACTATCGATACCTGCAGACAAAAGTGCTTCTGGAAGAGTCTCAAGTTCATCAAGAGCAACCTCAGCAACAACAACCCTGTCGCTTGAAGGAATATTATCAAGTCTTTTGGAGTTTGGGCGTGCTACAGCAACAACCTCATAACCTTCCTTTAAAAGAAGGTTAATTGTTGCAATAGCAAGCATTCCTGTTGAACCTGTAACGATAGCTCTTGGCATTTTTTTACCTCTTATAATTACTGATTTGGAACTGATGCCTTGATTGCATCGAACTCGTCTCTCTCGAGGAATGGGAACATATCGTCGATTGGTGGAGATACGATCTTTCCATCTGGGAGAACCTTTGAAGAAAGCTTTGGTGAGAAGTTCTGCTTGTCAGATACTACTACCTCACAAAGAACTGGATCATTACCTGATAATGCTTCCATTGTCTTCTCTTCAATCTCATCAACGTTAGAAATCTTTACATAACGCATTCCGTAAGCGTATGCAAGCTTCTCCAAATCAGGGAAACTCAAACCGTTACCATCACAAACACCTACGAGTGGTGGTGTAAAGAGGTTTGTCTGAGTCTGACGGATTGAGTGATATCCGTTGTTGTTGATAATAAATGTCTTAAGGTTGAGCTGGTTATAAATAACTGTCTGCATCTCCTGAATGTTCATCTGGAATGAACCGTCACCATCAACGCAGATAACTCTCTTTCCTTCTTCAGCAACTGCACATCCAACTGCGGCTGGGAAACCATAACCCATTGCAGCACAGCCAGAGTTAGTAAAAAGTCTTGTACCCTTCTTAATATGCATTCCCTGGAATGTAACTACGCATGCAGAACCATTACCACAGATTACCTTATCGTCTTCAGCCAAAACCTTTGAGAATCTGTCGATAAATGTATATGGATTGATTGGATCTTTAACCTCGTTATACTCAGGAAGGCATGCAGGATACTTGGCATCAATCTCACGTCCCCACTTAACCCAGTTAGCGTGAATTGGGTTTGGCTCATATGTCTTTGTGAGCATATCGTCGAGAACATCCTTAAGGTCAGCGTGAACCTTCAAATCAACATCAACTGTTGGCTTATTAAGCTCAGCCTCATCAATCTCAACCACAATCTTATAAGCCTTCTCGGCCCATACCTTGTAGTTATAAGAAATCTGACGAATGTTCATACGGCAGCCGATTACAAGAAGAACATCTGCTTCCTGAACCATAAAGTTACCACCACGTGTACCTACTGTACCTGGACGGCCAACATACCAAGGATTCTCATCTGGCATAAGATCATGTGCATTCCATGCAGTTACTACAGGAATCTGGAGCATATCAGCAACCTTCAAAAGCTCCTCGTGTGCGCCTGCAAGACGAACACCAGTACCAGCAAGAATCAAAGGACGCTTTGCGTTCTTAATCTTTGATAAGATTTCTTCTGTAAGAGCCTTGTTATACTCTGGCTTTTCTGCTGCCATAAGTTCTTTTTCTTCCTCAGAACCCTCGAAACGACGGAGGTTCTCTGGATCAATCTTAGCAGCCTGAACATCAAGTGGAATATCAATCCAAACTGGTCCCTTACGACCATTATTTGCAAGGTACCATGCCTTCTCAAGATGATAAAGAATATCATTTGGCTCAGTTACCATAACAGCATACTTCGTCATGTTTGAAACTGATCCGATAATCTGGAACTCCTGATCGCCCAACTGACGAAGTGGGAGATCTGGGCATGACCATGTAGTTGTCTCTCTCTTAACCTGACCTGAGAGAACAAACATAGGGATAGAATCAAGCCATCCACCCATAACACCTGTGATTGCATTTGTTCCACCAGGACCAGAAGTTACTGTACAAAGGGCAATTTTGCCAGTAAGTCTTGCATAACCTTCAGCACCAATTGCGCATGCCTGCTCATGGTGGTTATAGATAGAAGTAAGTCCTTCCTTATGTCCCAATGCATCGTTAAGGTGCATCGCTCCTCCACCTGTTACAGTGAAGTTATGTGTAACACCCTTTTCTACAAGAAAATCTGCTACGAGCTTTGCTAATTTGATTTCCATTTTATATACCTCTTATTACTAATATTTACTCGAAAAGTGATGTGAGATCCATCATCTTGTCAACGTAAATAATATGATCGTAATCGTTAATATCTTCGCCTCCGAAATCACCAAATCCGAAACCGAAAGAAACACCTGCAAACAAAGCGCCAACGTTCTTTGCGCCGCCTGCATCGTGCTTGCTGTCACCTACCATAAGTACCTTTGACTTGTCCTTTACACCAAGGTCATTGATGCAAAGATTAATAATGTCTGCCTTTGTAAGTTTGTTCTCATAATCTGAGCCATACATTACATCGCAGTACTTATCGAAATCGTAGTGACAAAGAAGGCGCTTTGCATAGTCGTCCTTCTTATAAGTAGCGATACCTGAAGGGATATTTCTATCCTTCAAAAACTGTAAGAACTCATACATGCCTTCGTAAGGCTTTGCAAGAAGAAGGTTTTCTGTAGCATATCTTTTACGGAAATATGCTGCTGCCTCCTTTGTAGCTTCACCTGTAAGGCCGCACTTATCTTCAAAAGACCACTCGATTGGAGGTCCGATGAACTTATAAAGTTCGCTTTCTGGAAGCTCCTTAAGACCTAAATGCTCGATTGTATCCTTAACTGACATGAGGATGCCTTCAGAAGTATCAAGTACTGTGCCATCGAGGTCGAATAAAACTGCTTCAATATCGTATTTCATCACCGTACTCCTAATCAGCAGTTGTAATGAGATGTTGTAATGAACTCAACATTAAAGCCGTCTGAAAGCTTTTTAAGCTCACCAATTACATAATCGTTAAGCTCCTGAGCCTCGAATGAAGTAAAGTTGTACTCCATATCCGGATTAAAGTAATTTGGCCTGTTGTCTGTTGCATATCCATCGAATCCAGCGCATGAAACATTTGTAACTCCGATTCTCTTCAAAAGTTTCAAGAGCATAAGGAATGAGTTATCGATAATCTGTGCGTTGAAATCAAGAAGGTTACTGTATCTGATGATGTAATCGAACTCACAAACTGACTTAGTTACGTTAGATGTAGCAATAACCTTATATGTTTCAGCATTCTTTGAAAGGCTTGAAGAAAGCTGAACGAATCTCTTTGAATTAGTGATAAAGCAATACTCAGGCTTAATTGCATTTGGAATATGGTTGATTGAGATTACAACAGGATTGTTGTTCATGATGTAATCCTGAACCTTGGTATTCTCCTCATTTACAGAAGTACCAGGACCAATTACAAGGATCTTCTTGTCGTTAAGCTCTTCCTTTAATGCCTTGATTGCCTCATCATCACTTACTTCTCTCTCCTGGAAATCAGAGTAGAGCTGCTCGATAAGCTTCTCATCGTAAAGAAGCTTCTTGTCACCCTCAAGCTTCTTCAAAATCTTGTTGATCTGCTTGATTGAAAGTGTACGCTTATTCATAAGATAACTTACATAGTTAGGGTGGCAGTCATTAGATGCTGCGATAAAGTAGAAGAGGTTATAACCCCATGGTGACTCCTTCTGGAAAGCAACAACATTAGCATCAGCTGCCTCCAAAATCTGTGCCAAATCGTATTCCTTACCGTGTCTTCCGTTAAGGAACATTGCAATAAGCTCGAGTGGGCAGTTACCTGCACTCTTACCCATACCGTATACAGTTCCATCTACAAGAACACGTCTTTCTGTCTTATAAGAAAGCATTTCGATGCAGTTAGCATAACCAAGCTGGAAGTTATTGTGAGCGTGGTATCCAAGCTCAATTCCTGGCTTTAAGTTCTTGTCCAAAATCTCGCAATAGTGCATCAAAGTATCGCTATGGCAAAGACCATATGTATCTACCATTGATACTGCAAATGGCTCAATCTCGTTTGCAAGATTAATAAGATCCATAAGCTCTTCGTCGTTATAACTTGTAATAGAAACAAGCTGAGCGAAAACCTTATATCCCAAATCCTTAATCTGCTTACAGTAAGCGATAGCCTCCTTACGGATACCCTTCTTAAAGATTACTCGGATTGCATCAAGGCAGCTCTCTTCCTTAGGGCATATAAGGCTGATATCACAGTGACCGTAGTCGATCATACCAACTACCTGTGAATTACCGTGGTCAAGACCACCCATTGTTTTATTAATTGACTTAACATCTGGATAGATTGATCTGTCAGGATCATACTCACGAGCCTGATCGATAAATCCAACTTCAATAAACTCAACGCCTGAAGCTACAAGACGCTCAAAAATGCTTACGATATTGTTGTTACCAAACTTCCAGTCGTTTAAGTAACCACCATCTCTTAAAGTACAGTCAAGTAAGCTAATTCTGCTCATATTATTTACCTTCTTTTTTTGTCTTCTTCTGACCATAAGCCCAGAACTTGTTCATTACATAGTTGATAGGCACGGCGATAAGAAGATTCAACATTACCGAAATATATTCGTTCATTCCAAGGAGTGTTACGTTAACCCATGAAAGAACGTTGTTAATACCAAGACCTGTAAATGCATATGCGATATATGTCTTGATAAGAGTCTTCCACCAAACTCTCTTCTCTCCCTCCTGCTCCTTGAATACATATCTGTTATTCCAGAAGAAAGACCAGAGAACACTTAAGAAAAAGGCTGTACAGTTCGCAACAAAAATCTTGATGTTGTGTGCCTGAAGCCAGTTATTAGAATTACAAATAAAAAGGATTGTGAAGTTAATACACATTGAAACAAGTGTATTTGAAACTCCTACAATCGCGAATTTACAGAACTGCAAAAATGACTCTGCCTGCTCGTCTGTAAGTTTTTTATGAAAAGGCCTTAAAAGCAGATTTACCATAAAAATGATAAATCTGCTAAGTAAATCCCAAATCTTTCCACCAATCTTTTCAAGCATAGATAATTACTGCTCCAAAGCTTCCTTAATTGTCTTTGCCATGAAATCAATCATCTCATCTGTCATTCCTGGATATACGCCTACCCAGAATGTATCGTTCATAATTCTGTCAGTATTCTTAAGCTCGCCTACTACTCTATAGCCTTCGCCTGTTGCTCTCATCTCGTCAAAGCATGGGTGCTTAATGAGGTTACCAGCAAAGAGTCTTCTTGTCTGAACGCCCTGCTTCTCGATATACTCAACAACCTTAACTGCATCAACGCCTTCCTTAACTGTGATAAGGAAACCGAACCAGGATGGTCTTGAATTCTCAGCTGCTACTGGGAGAATAAGCTTATCCTCAGTACCTGAAAGAGCTGCCTTGAGTCTATCAAAGTTATGGATTCTTCTCTCAACGAATGAAGGGAACTTAACGATCTGAGCGCATCCTACTGCAGCCTGAAGATCTGTTGCCTTGAGGTTATAACCGAAGTGTGAATATACATACTTATGGTCATAGCCCAATGGGAGCTCACCATACTGCTTGTCAAATCTGTGGTTACAGAAGTTATCTACACCTGAAGGACAGATACAGTCACGACCCCAGTCTCTCATAGAACGGATTGCTCTGTGGAGAATTGGATTATTTGTGTAGATAGCACCACCCTCACCCATTGTCATGTGGTGTGGTGGGTAGAAAGAAGATGTTCCGATATCACCGATTGTACCTGTGAACTTCTCCTCACCATCGATTGTGTACTTTGAACCCAAAGCATCACAGTTATCCTCAACGAGCCAGAGGTTGTGCTTGTCACAGAACTCTCTTACAGCCTTGAGGTTAAATGGATTACCAAGTGTATGAGCGATCATTACAGCCTTTGTCTTAGGAGAAAGTGCTGCCTCGAGCTGATCAACATCAATGTTGTACTGTGGGATTGTAACGTCTACAAATACAGGAACAGCACCGAACTGAATCATTGGTGTAACTGTTGTAGGGAAGCCTGCTGCTACTGTGATTACCTCATCACCACGCTTAACTGCTCTCTCCTTAAGAAGTGGGCTTGTAAGTGCCATAAATGCACCAAGGTTAGCTGATGAACCTGAGTTTACAAGTGAGCAGTACTTAACGCCGAGATACTCTGCAAAAGCCTTCTCGAACTGATCTGTGTATCTACCTGAAGTAAGCCAGAACTCAAGTGAGCTGTCTACAAGATTTACCATTTCCTCGTGGTCATATACTCTTCTTGCATAAGGAATTCTGTCGCCTTCCTTATACTCCTTTGTTGTATGGTAAGTATCTGCATACTCCTTTACCATCTCAAGAATCTTAGCTCTTGCGTCTGTCTCATTCATGTTTTCAAACATATTCTTCATCTCCTAAATTAAGAATTAATAAAATCGCTGATTTGCTTATCCATAATCTCTGGAATAGAACCGCCGTTAAACCAGACTCTGTTCCACTCACAGATACGATTCATTGTCTCGTCAATGTGCCATGTTGGCTGCCATCCAAAAGTCTTCTTGAGCTTGCTTGAATCAAGCTTTAAGAAGTTAGCCTCATGAGGTGCATTTGGATCACTTCTGTCTACACGTGTGATGCCGCCCCACTTCTCGCAGAACATATCAACAAGATCACCTGTTGTAACGCAGTCGCAGTCATCTGGACCAACGTTATACCAGGAAGCCTTGGACTTGTCGTTATATGTTGCTTCACAAATCATAAGGTAAGCGAAAACAGGCTCAAGCACGTGCTGATAAGGTCTTGTTGAATATGGATTTCTGACAACCATATCCTCACCCTTCTTAGCTGCTCTTACGCAGTCAGGAATAATTCTGTCTGTAGCAAAATCACCGCCGCCGATTACATTACCAGCTCTTGCAGTTGAAATCGCTGGAGCATCCTCACCCATAAAGAAAGAAGACTTATAGGAATGAGTAACAATCTCACTACATGATTTTGAGTTAGAGTATGGATCAAAACCATCAAGAGGCTCATCCTCACGATAACCCCACTCCCACTCATTGTTCTTATAAACCTTGTCTGTTGTTACGTTAAGGAAAGACTTAACACTCTTGGAACTTCTGACACACTCAAGGATGTTAACTGTTCCCATAACGTTAGTCTCATATGTGTATCTTGGGTCCTTGTAAGAATCTCTTACAAGTGGCTGAGCTGCCATATGAATAACAATCTCTGGCTCTGCCTTATCGAAAGCTGCCTTCAAAGCATCGAAATCTCTGATATCGCCGATAACAGATGTCATCTTATCTTCAAGCTCTGCCATCTCGAAAAGGCTTGGATCTGTTGGAGCCTCAAGTGAAAAACCAGTAAGAATAGCTCCGTGTGTAACAAGAATACGGCTCATCCATGTTCCCTTAAAACCAGTATGACCTGTAAGGAAAACCTTCTTGCCGTTAAAAAAACTCATATCAGGTGCTGACATATTACTTCTCCCAGACAATCCAAGGTGCTTCGCCAGAGTTAATCATATCCTCAAGCTTTTCCTTGTCTCTCTTAGTATCCATGCACTTCCAGAAACCCCCATGCTTATAAGCACGAAGCTCACCGTTTGCTGCAAGTGTCTCAAGTGGTGTCTTCTCAAATACTGTAGAATCACCCTCGATATAATCAAAAATCTCTGGATTAAGAACCATATAACCAGCGTTAATAACAGCACCGTCTCTGTCGCTCTTCTCTCTGAACTTAGTAACTGCGCCATTATCGTCAAGTTCAAGACATCCAAACTGCTGACCAACATTTACTGCAGTCATAGTTGCAATCTTGCCGTGTGACTTATGGAACTCAATAAGCTTATTAAGATCAACGTTACTTACGCCATCTCCGTATGTAAGGAGGAAAGGCTCATTGCCAATATACTTTGCAACTCTCTTAATACGGCCACCAGTCATTGTGTTAAGACCTGTATCTACAAGAGTAACCTTCCAAGGCTCAGTATGAGTTGAATGAACAATCATTTTATTCTCAGCAGTAAAATCGAATGTTACATCTGAAGTATGGAGATAATAATCTGCAAACCACTCCTTGATAACGTACTGCTTATATCCACAACAAATAACAAAATCGTTAAATCCAAATGAAGAATAATACTTCATGATGTGCCACAAAATTGGCATTCCACAAATTTCCACCATTGGCTTAGGCTTGATAACACTTTCTTCACTGATACGTGTACCAAAACCACCAGCTAAAATAACTACTTTCATAATGTTTCTCACTTTCGAACATAGTCCATACTATTATACTACAAACTACAGACGATTTATCTGTAGTAAAAAGTTTCAAAAACTTATGGTTTCTTATATAAAGTGCACATAGAAATGAAACTTGTTAATTCGCCTGCATTTTCGTAAATTTTGGCGATTGTATCCGCTGGTGTATAACGTTCTGCCATAATGAGGCTTATCTCGTTTAATCCCTTCTCACGAATCTCATTTTTAAGCGCATCGTAAAGATCTGGATATTCCATGAGTTCCCTTACAGAAGTATTTATTCCAAGTCTGTACTCAACATCGCCGTCGCTTACGCGGAAAGGCACTTTTAAAGCAATATTTTCTGAGGAATTTCCGATAAGAACCTCGTACTCTCCGTCTTCAACAATGAACTTATTTAAATCCTCGTCAAAGGACGAAATATCCCTGATTTTAAAGGACAATTCTCCCTTAATTTTCTCCCCTGATTTAAGGAAATATTTACCGAATGCCTTAAGTTCCTTAATAGGCTTTATCTTTCTTGAAAATGGATCAGAAACATAAATCTGAACTACTTCGGAGCCGTCAAAAGAGCCCTTGTTTTCAAGCTCAAACGAAATTTTTACCTCGTCATCCAAAGTAAATTCGTCCTTGTTTAAACCAGCATTTGAAATCTCAAAATCGCTATAAGAAAGGCCGAATCCAAATGGGAATAATGGCTTAATTTTTGACTTCTCGTAGCCTCTGTAACCAACGAAAATTCCTTCGCCATAGTAAGATGTAAATCCATCAGGATAATGAAGATACGAAGGCATATCTTCGATTCTTAAAGGCCAAGTAAATGTCAGTTTTCCAGACGGATTTATGTCTCCGTAGAAAATGTCTCTTAACGCCTTAACGCCATTAGAACCAGGATAGAAAACAGCAAAAATACTGTCTATGCTATCAATATAATTCATGAGATCAACTGGTCCCGGAGTATTCAAAATAAGCGCTATACGGCCCCTGGCACCCTCTTTTTTAAGCTTTATAAGCTCGTCCAAAACCTTAATAGTTTCTAAGTCCATATCAAGAGTAATTCTGTCTACACCCTCTCTTGCTTCCAAAGAGCAGACAACAATTGCAACCGTATTCTCATTCTTAAAGGAATCAAAGTCACCAGACTTAATTCCAGGGAAAGCCTCGCTCATCTTCATTCGTCTGTCTGTAAAAACCTGCGCGCTTCCGCCACCGCAGATCCTGATATCATCAGGTCCAAATAAAACAAACTCTGAAGTCTTATCTACTGGGAAAACTCCATCGTTTTTAAGCATTACTATGCCTTCTTTTGCGGCACTATAAGAAGCATTTTCGCCAAGTTCAAAATACTCTTCGAATGACAATTCACTCTTGGCATTGCACTTATTTATAAACTTAACCATACGGATGCATGCTTCATCCAGGCGCTCCATACTTAAGCGCCCGTCGTTAACAGCATTAACGATAGTCTCATGGGACCATGGACCTGGCATAAAAAGGTCAACTCCAGCATTTACAGAATCACCGGAATCCCCTGTACATGCACCCCAGTCAGTCATATTTACGCCTTCAAATCCGAATTCTTCGCGCAAAATATCACGAAGCAGCCATTCGTCGTTTACGCATGGCACACCATTAATTGAAGGATAAGAAGTCATTATTGTAGCAGCACCTTCTGAAAGGCACTTTTTAAAGTGTGGAAGATAAAGTTCCATCAGAGCGCGCTTTGAAATATTCTGGTTAATGCCGCTTCTATTAATTTCAAGATTATTTGCAGCATAGTGCTTTACATTAGAGGCAACACCTGTTTTTTCTACTCCTGCTACAAGCTTTGAACCGAGCTCTCCCGTAAGGTAAGGATCCTCCGAATAACCTTCAAAGAATCTGCCGTTTCTTGGGTCTCTTAAAAGATTAATATTAGGTGTTCCCAAAAGGCAGTCGATACCATAAAGCTTGGACTCTTCGCCTAACGCCTCACCTACTAATTCTATAACCTCTTTATTCCATGTAGAGCCTAAGAAAATTCCAGGAGGATAGCAGCCAGGAGTAACTTTAAACCCGCCAAGGCGCTCCTCCATTTTCTCATTAATTAAATCTCGAAGTTCGAGTTCACGAGGCGTTAGCTTTTCTTCATCAAAGAAAAATCTCGTAGCATTATCAAGCTCCATATGAGTAAAGCCATTCTCCATACAAAGCCCTACAAAAAGGTCCGTAAATAACTGCTCGAAATTCATTCCAGTACCACCATCAAGGAACTGGATTCTCTTGAGATTATATTTCGAAAATTCTCTGGAACCGAAAAAGCTCTCTCCACACAAGAGAGAGGCCTTTTCTTCTAACGTCATTTTATTAACTAATTCGCGCGCTTCCATATTAAAGTCCTGGATCACGTGGATCGTAACCGTAGTCTCCGTTAACTGCTACGGCATAGTATGGCTGTGGCTTATCGAAAGGCTGTGGCTGCCACTCAGCAGTATTAACCCGACATCCGTGACAACGTTCAAAAATCCACTTGGCATCAGATACAGTAAGACGTACGCATCCATGGGACTGTCTGTAGCCCAAGGCATTAAATCCACTTACAGTAATAGATTTCTTATCGCCACGAACGTAATACCATACGGAGTGGAACAAGTAGTTACCATTAATCTGAGTACAATACTGACCCCATAATCCACCATTAAGTGGCCACCATGTATCAAGTCTTCTAAGAGTATAAGTACCAAGAATTGTTGGTGTTTCGTCCATACCACAGGAACAAAGCATTGCCTTAACAGGAGTATCGTAAGCACCACCTGCATAAGTCTTTGCGTAGATAATAAGATAATTTGCAACTGTATCTACTCTGATAAAGTAAGAACTCTGTACACCAATGATTGTATCAACGTTCTGGCTCAAAGAACCATCTGCGTTAAAGTAGTATCTGTAGCCATCTGCGTAGTACCAGCCGTTCTTTGTGTAGAAACCAGACTCAACATCCTGCAAAGCACGTGCACCTCTAAGTCTTGTCCAGCGACCTGTGTTAGTAAGATCTACATAACCTGGTGCAAGAGACAAGGATCTGCAGCTGTTCTGGAACTCAAGAGAAGAGATAAATCTGTTCAAAAGCTCATACTTTGATGTCTTTGTTCTAAGTTCCTCAGCATAAACAGCCTGAGTCTTCTCACTAATCTGTCTTCCGAATACTGCATAGTACAAATCAGCAACAAACTCTTCGTTGCTTACGTGACGATTCTTATAACCAGTTGAGAATGCAATAGACTGGATAAACTTTGTAGCAGTAGTTCCAGTATTCATGGCATAACCCCAGTTAGAATACTCAGATGCATTAGGAGTTCTGTCAAAGAAAGCGTTATAAACCTGCTTGATGAATCTCTGTCTTGCTGACAAGTCTCTGTTATCTGACTCAGCAACTGCTGAGAAGTTAATGTTTCCACGCGCAACATCCATATCCTTACAGATGTTCTCGAACTCTTCTGTTCCAATAAATGTAGCCATAAGCTGTCTTCTTGATGTGCCTGAAGAAAGCTTGCCTGTCCAGTAAGTGATATCTGAATCACTACCCTCACGATTAAGGATTGCTCTATAGCAAAGACATACGAAATCTCTGTTACTGATAGCACTTGAACCTGAATTACTTCCGTTATAGAAATCGAAGATTACATCACTTGCTGTTGTTCCGTTATTAAATACTGCTGTCCAGGAATTAATCTCACCCTGTGTAGCATTACGTCCATAGAAATTTACATACAAACGGTCAATAAACTCAGCCTTCAAATTAACTACTGTTGGAGGAACCAAAGTACCCTTCTCGATTCCAAGGCTTGCACAGATATTTGCAAACTCGTTTGTCTCAACAAAAGCTACAAGAATATCGTGACGTGTCTTACCAGCAGCAAGCTGTGAAACCCAGTAATTTCTGGCATCCTCAGCAGGTGTACGTCTCAAAATAGACTGGAAAGCGATGTTAACGAACTCATCATCATTTACCGTACGTGAAGTCCATCCATAACTTGTATAGAACTCTTCAACCATATCAGCGCCAGTAGAACCATTCTGGAAATTACCTACCCAGTACTGAACATCGTTACTTGTTGCTTCGTATTCCCATACATAGAAATAGAAATCTCTAATAAACTGATTAAGTTCATTTGTATCAGCACTAACCTGAATACCACTGCCTGAAAATATAGAAACAAAAACAGTAATGCTCAAAATGAGTGTAACAATTTTTGTACCAAGCTTATTTATATTTAAACGCTGCATAATCTTCTCCAAGAAATAACAATAGCCCACATTTACATGTGGACTATTAAATACTACCAAGAAACAAAATAAAAGTGTTAACCGTAGTTTTGTATTTATGTTACATTTATTTTTCGAAATTAATTACAACGAGAACACTTTGTCTCTCCAGGAAGAAGTGAGAAAGAACACTTAGGGCAGTAACGAATTCCCTTAAAGCCCTCAACAGCATCTGGAGTATCTTCTGTTGCTGCAGAAGCCCCTGAAAGAGGAGCAAATGGTGAAACTGCTGGTGTTTCCTCTGCTGGAGCTGTATTAAAGCTTGCCATAGGTGAAACTGTGTAAGGCTCTGGTGAAGCTGTCTCTGCTCCCTTAGGCTTTGCAAAAACATTATCCATACTGATAAGCTCGATATCCTCATCTGGATTCTTAGGCTTTGAGCTTGCGAAAATATTTGAATTATCAATTGGCTGATTAATCAAATCAGGGTTATCGTTAACTGGTGCCTGATTAAGCATTCTCTGACGATCTTGTCTTTCCTGTGAATATCTTCTTGCTGCATCGAGGTCGTTATAAGCACGCTGTGCCTTTTCTCTTGCCTTAGATGTGAAATAGTAAGAAAGACCAATCCAAACGAAGAAAGCAAGTGAAAGCCAGTTCTGCTGCCAAATTGAATAAAGAAGTTCGAAAATATAAAGAACGATAATAATCTTTGTATTACCGTTGTTATAGCACTTCCAAAGGAAAGAAATGATAACTACATTAATAATGATTGCGATAACCGCTGCACTAACTACCATGTTTCCTGCTTCGCCGCCAATAAGGAAACCACCAAATAAAACAGTAGCAATTGGCCAGAAGAGCGAAAGAAGATAAATTGTAATGGCTGTAATAAACCATGCCTTTGTCATACGGAAGATAGGCAATACCTTCTTCATCTCACGTTTTTCGAGTTCATCGAAATCAATTCTCTCATCATTGTAAGACATAAAAAATTCCCTCCACCCTTTGAGTATTCTCAAAGAAATCATATATTTTTAATAATATACTTACTAAACTATTTTTTACATTACAAAAGAGAGAATTACAATGAAAATTCTCGAAAAATTGTGGCAATTATTAAGTTTTGTTCCTCAAAAAGCGAAAAATAGCAAGATTTGTAAAGAGCATCATACGTACTTTGCACATGTAACAAATACTGTAAACCAAAGAATTACAGGAACAATTGTTGTAACTAAATATGGGAATACCTTTTTACTCTTAACGATTCCGATTGTGGATAAAGTAATATGAGCAGGCACAAATGTGAGTGGAATCAATAAAATAATGAATGGCCAGCACACACTGCTCATACCAAAGAATATTTTTGCAACATCACGATCAACTGACCAGAGGAAAGAATAGATTCTCTCACATACCAGAGAGAAAATGCAGAGAAGAATGTATAAACCATTCATGATCATATTGGCCCATGCAATTTTTGACTTATCCATAAAAGTATCCTTTTCTTTTTGTCTTACAGGAAAATTCTACCATATGCAAAAACCAATAAGACAAAGCGGGGGATTCTTTTTCCAAAATAAAACCGCAGACATTAATCTGCGGCTTTATGTATTAATTTCCTTCTTTATATTTACGCTTAGCTTCATACATCAGTCTGTCAGCCATCTGCAGGTGCTCTACAGATTTATCTGCAAGACTACTTGCTACAGTATAAAT
>JAZUDM010000030.1:0-19200 GCA_045639635.1 Saccharofermentans sp.
AGAACCATAAAGAAAGACAATTCATACAAAAGTCTGGCCTTACCCATACATACCTCCGATTACTCTCCAATAGTAACTTCATACTACATTAGCCCCTATAGTTTGTAAACAAATTTTAAATTATTTAAGTAACAAAAAAACAGAGCCTGATAAAACAGACTCTGTTCAAATTTTACATAGGTAATAAGATTACTCAGCGATAACCTTGATCCATCCTTCTGGTGCTTCAATTCTACCCATCTGGATACCTGTAAGTGTATCGTAAAGCTTCTTTGTCCAAGGACCCATCTCATCCATACCTGATGGGAAGCAGATCTCCTTACCATGGTCAACAATCTTACCAACTGGTGAGATAACAGCAGCTGTACCACAAAGACCACACTCAGCAAAATCAGCAACCTCAGAAAGGAGTACTTCTCTATGCTCAACCTTCATGCCAAGGTACTTCTCAGCAACATAGCAAAGTGATCTACGTGTGATAGATGGGAGAATAGAATCAGACTTAGGTGTAACGAGTGTTCCATCCTTTGTAACGAAGATGAAGTTAGCTCCACCAGTCTCCTCAACCTTTGTACGTGTCTGTGGGTCAAGATACATATTCTCAGCATATCCCTCATCGTGAGCATCAACGATGTTATAAAGAGACATTGCATAGTTAAGACCAGCCTTAATGTGGCCTGTTCCGTGAGGAGCAGCACGATCAAGATCTGAAACTCTGATTGTGATTGGCTTAGCGCCACCCTTGAAGTATGGACCTACAGGAGTACAGAAAATTCTGAACTGATAATCATCAGCAGGCTTAACACCGATAACAGGGTTAATACCAAACTCATAAGGTCTCAAATAAAGTGTAGCACCTGAACCATAAGGTGGAACCCAGTCAAGGTTTGCCTTAACAACTTCAACTACTGCATCAACGAACTTATCCTCAGGGAATACTGGCATCTTGAGTTTCTCACATGAATCCTTCATACGTGAAGCGTTGAGGTCAGGACGGAAGCATACAACCTTACCATCCTCTGTTCTGTAAGCCTTAAGACCCTCGAAACATGTCTGTGCATACTGGAGTACACCAGCGCACTCGCTCATTACAACGTTTGCATCCTCTGTAAGAGTACCTTCGTCCCACTTACCATCCTTAAAGTTAGCTACGAATCTCTTATCTGTCTGAACATAACCGAAACCGAGTGATCCCCAATCAATGTTCTTTGCCATAAATGTCACCTTCTTTTTTTATTACTAGCTTCTAAAAAAGCACTTTATCCGTACAATTATAGCACAATTTATACTATAGAAAAACGACTTCTTAAATCATTTAGATAATATGTTGTGCCACCATTATTTTTAATGTATTCGATATGTGGAGCAGCTTCCGCGGTATTACCCTCTGTAAGAGCGATAATAGCAAGGTAGTAATGTAAATAAACGAAAGCCAAAGGCACATCGTCTCTCTTCATATGCTTATAAATAAGCTCTTTTGCCTGCGCATAATCGCCAAGAAGCATAAGCTTATGAATATTAGCTTCTTCAACAAGTCCACCCTTAGCCGCATCAGTTAATCCTGTATCACTAAAGGAACCAGAAACTTCTTTTCTAAGTCTTTCAAGGCAGGAATCAATCTGCTTAAGATCACCGAATCTTGCCGCATACTTAAGTCTTACATTAATGTGAGCTGGGAATCTGAATGCATCTGGTGTAATAGAGTCGGCGATTTTTAATACATCGATAGTTCTACGGTCCCAATCAGGGAACTCAGAAAGAACATAACAATGTGCAAGCTCAATAGTCCAGATAGTCTTGGTCTTTTTATCCCTTGTCTTGGCGATTCTTATATCGAGCATCTTCATGCCCTTTACAATGTCGCAGTCACATTCAATTACAACATTACTGAGCCTGCGCTTGCCTGAACCAATCAAAACCAAAGCAAGCATTGTGAGCATATAAATGAGAGTAAAAATTGCAAAGCCTATTACAAAAACACGATTGTGATTAAGTTCATCTGGAATAATGGAAGTAATAATAACGCCAACAATAAGAAAACCAAATATTCCAAAATAAGGAAAGACATTAAATATCAGTTTCTCTCTCTGATACTTTGCTTCAGCTTCTTCCGCATCAAGATTATAGTAAGATGACTTCTTTTCAACTGGTGCATTTTTAGCCTTATTATTTTTCCTAACAAAATAAGAAATAAGATAAATTATAAAAAAAGAAACAAAAAAAGTTATGACCGGCATAGATAATCCCCTTTCTAATTATCTATGCCATTATACCAACCTACTTTCGTAAAATCATCTTCTGAATTTTCTAAGCTTATGGTCTCTTCTAATGTCCCCTAAAGCATCCTCAGCGTAGAAGATTTTATTCATTGCGACAGAGCTATCTGCAGCACGTACTTTCGAGATAGTTTTACTTACTACAGAGAAGTTAAGCTGTGTGCCTTCTGAATCGCAGTTATAGTTTGCTGCGTGTGCTCCGTCGATGCCAAATCTTGAAGCTGTTTCTGCGGCATCGATATTTGCTCCAAGGAAAATAAACTCCCAGTTCTTTTCCTTCTTCTCTTCAATCATTCTCTTTACCTTGGCGTAGTCATATCTTCTGCTGGCGTTTTCCATACCATCTGTTGTGATAATGAAAATAGTCTTTTCAGGACAGTCCTCTTCCCTTATGTACTTATAAACGCTTGAGATGTGGTGAATAGCGCCGCCTACTGCATCAAGAAGTGCAGTGCATCCACGTACATAGTACTGCTTCTTTGTCATAGGCTTAACCTTACTGATGTTTACTCTGTCATAAATAACTTCAGAAGTATCATCGAAGATTACGCAGGATAAAAGTGCTTCGCCTTCCTCTTCCTTCTGCTTGGTTACCATTCCGTTGAAGCCTCCGATTGTGTCGCTCTCAAGACCTGCCATAGATCCGCTTCTGTCCAAAATAAATACGATTTCTGTTAAACCTTTCTTCATTGTAATTACCTCCGTTAAGTTAAAAGTTGTTTGTTGTTACACGTGGATATTAACAAAGAGGCGCGTAAAAAAAGTCGCCTATAAGGCGACCTTTTTAAATTACAAATTCTACTAAAAATCAGGCGATAAGATATGGGAGTCCCTGCTCTTCAAGAACGATATCAATCTCCACAAGATCGTAGATTTCATTCTCGATAAAGTATGAGAAGATTACGTCTGTTTTATCAGAAGGCGAAAGCGCATATCCTGCACGCGATAATAAATCCTTAGTCTGATCAAGATTAAGCTTCGCACCAACACAAAGGCACATGGCAGTCATCTTGGAAGGATGGTAATCGCGGTTATTCTTAATCTTCGAAAATACCTTCTTATCGATTCCGGCATTGATATAAACTTCTGAATTCTTTTTACCAGATGACTTAATGAGATAAATTAAATACTCAGAAAATGTATCCGATAAATGCTTAAGTCTCTTTTCCAAAGCATCACTATCAACAGGAGACTTCATTAACTTCTTTGAAGCCTGAATGTTTCTTTCAGAAGGGGCGCTACAAGGGAAACTTGAAGACGCCATCGGCATCGCACTATAGTCTCTATAGCGCATTGATCTGTGGTTTACTTCAGCCTCTTCTTTGTACTCGAAAGCAATTGCTTCATCAACGTAATTGTTGTCGATATAAGACTCAATATTCGAGATACGACCTGCAATACTTGAAGAATCCTTATCGAACACTACAAGATATATAAGCATTTCGTGCTCTAGGAGAAACTTATTAATCTCGTCTATGGCAACACTTAAAGCGAGGTTTCTTGGATACCCAAAAGAACCTGTAGAGATAAGTGGAATTGCTATTGAAGAAATATCATTTTGAAGTGCCAGATTAAGACTTCCGCTATAGCATAGACGAAGTTTATCCTCGTTTCTGCCACCACTATAAGTTGGACTTACAGCATGAATAATGCACTTTAAATTAAGATTAAACGCAGGAGTAACAAAAACATCTCCTGGATGCTTTTTACCAATGTTAGCGCGACGGAAGGCTAACAGTTCTTCCCTTCCTGCAGCGTTATAAACTGCAGTATCACAGCCACTACCTACTGCTACCGAAGGATTAGCAGTATTTACAATAGCGTCAACGCCTTCCATCCTGACTATGTCATTACGAACAATCTTTAAAGGCATATTAATCTCCGTTAATAATCAGTTACCAGCCAAGCATGCTGCCTAGAACATTTACAAGAATGAACAAACCCATAAGCGCGCCGGCTGAAACATAATCAACCAACTTATACTTAAAGCCACGTCTATAAACAGTATAAAGAATAACAGTTGAAATTCCAAAACCAATAATCAACCCAAACTCACCTGAAATATTAGTAAGAATGAATGAGCCTATATAAGCTGGAATCAAAGACTGATATCCAAGAACATGATCTGAAACGCCACCGACCTTGGAAGAATCTCTTCTCTCACTAAGGAATAAAGTTAAGGCAACAAGAGCTAATGTAGCTACAAACCAGATGCAAAGACTGAGTGTCGCCATTGGGTAAGCCTCTTTAAGCCAGGATCCATCCATCATATAAGAGCGCAGACACTTATTCTCAAAGTAATTACCTAAGTTATCGATAGATTCAGTAATAGACACAAATCTGATTCGGTTGTGATGAATTGAAGTGTACTGATCTGTTAATTTGGCGTAAAAATATACAATACTGGATACAACGTATGAAACAACAAAGTAATAGCCCAAAATAAAGACACATCCATCGAATGTGTTATTTGCAAGATTAAATGCAAAGAATGAAAGTGAGTAAACAATCACTGCATATAAGATGTACCATCCCCAGTAAGGCCAGATTGCAGAAACACAGAAATAGTTTCCAAAAGAATTCATTCTAACAACAATTGAGGCAAGTGATATCAGTGATACCAATAAAATATTGATGAATCCCGAAATATAATGAACTCCAAGAATTGATTTTCTGCTAATTGGAAGCGAGAACCACAAATCCAGATTACGCTTGTTATTGAACTGATAAAGTTCATAAACAGGAACGAACATGGAATACATGGCAACAAACGGATTCATAACATTCAGATTAAGATATGCCGTTGAAGTCCACCATCCCTTATAAACTGCAGTGCTTGTAAGAAGAACTGCAAAAAGAATTGCAAAAGGATAAATCACCAGTGATCTAAGAAAACGATACTTAAAATATTTAACTCTCGTATCCATTACTTATTACCTCCTTCTGCCTCTTTTTTTACATCCACTTCGGCTCCGGTTTTCTTCGCCAGATCCTGGAAGAATGCCTCCTCAAAATTAAGCTCAAGCTCATCTATGAAGAGTGGATTAAGCTTATTAATTTCAGATACAACCTGAGACTTGTCACCTCGTGCAACGATAGTTACAACACGACCAACAATCTTAAGTGAAGTAATCTCGATATTAGTTGTTCTAACCTCTTCTTCGGTCACGCTGCTATTAAACGCAACCTGGAATTTAACGAACTCATTTGCAGTACTTTCTTCGCTGCCTGTATGGATGATTTTCTTACCATCAATCATTACATACTGATCGCAGAAATCTGAAAGTTCTGACAAAGAGTGACTTGATACGATTACAGTAGAACCCTGCTCCTTAATAAAACGGCAGATGTAGTTCTTAAAACGAATCTTGGCAAGAGGATCAAGGCCATCAAATGCCTCATCCAAAAGCAGATACTTTGGGCTTACAGCAAACGCAAGAGCGATATAAACCTGACGTCTCATACCCTTGGAAAAACTTCTGATTTTCTTAGTCATAGGAAGCTTAAAGATTCCAATAATCTCTTCAAACACTTCGTTATTAAAGTTCTCGAAGAATACTGAATAAAGTGTCTTCAAAGACTTACATGTATCGTTATTTGTAAAGTATGGATCGTCTGCAAGAAAGAATAAATCCTTACGCAAATCCACCTCAGAAGGCTTTTTGCCATCAATTAAAATCTCGCCCTTCTTAGGAAGATATACTCCGGCAACAAGTCTTAGCAAAGTAGACTTACCTGCACCATTGATTCCAACAAGGCCCATTACCCTGCCGTCATCAATCTTTAGATTAATATCTTCAAGAACGACTTTTTTATCATCGTAATAATGCGTTAAGTTACTAATCTCAATCATATTGATTCCCTTTCAAAAGATTATTAGGTATATTATACGCCTTATTTTTTGCAACAAAAAAGCGGCCGACATTTCTGACGACCGCCCATGATTTTGTTAACTAATATAGATTACTCTACAACTGTAACTGATGTGATGTGTGTGTTAACACCCTCGTACCAGTAGAGGTAACCCTCAACATCAACAACCTGACCCTCTTCGAGACCAGAAACGAGCTCATAAAGCTCCTCATCTGAACCATTGAGGTAGAACTCGAGGCAGAACTCGTACTCTACATCGTCAAGGCTAAGTGTAACGTAGATATCATCACCTGGCTCATCGTTCTTGAAAGCTACAGAAACAACTGTCATACCTGAAACAGATACGAACTGGTTCTGATAGTCAATGATGTCCTCTGTACCAAGTACATCTGTTACGTCAACTGCTGTGAAAGTTGTGTCTGTCTGACCAACATACTCGAAAGTAGCGTCAACGATCTCAACCTCGCCAGCCCACTCTGACTTATAACCTGTTACGATGATCTCAGCACCTGGAACGAGGAGCTCAGCATCTTCCTCAGAACAAGCCATCTCGTATGCAAAATAAGCACCGTCTTCGTCTGCGAGATAAACAGTGATCTTATCATCCCACCATGACTGTGTAGCCATTACGATAGCGTCAACTGATACAGCAGAATCAAGCTCAGCTGCAACATACTCTTCGTATGACATAACCTCAACAGCCTCAGCCTCTGTCTCTTCAGCTTCTGTCTCCTCAGCCTCAGTCTCTTCAGCCTCTGTCTCTTCAACAGTAGTTGTTGTTTCCTCAGCTGTAGTTGTTGTCTCCTCAGCTGCAGTTGTTGTCTCTTCTGTCTCCTTTGCGCAAGCAGCCATAGAAAGAACCATAGCAGCTGACAAAGAAATTGCTAAAAACTTCTTCATAAACCAAATCTCCTTTATAAATAAAAGATAATTCCGACCTCTTCGGTCAGCCTTATTATACGTCTTTCTTCAATTTGTCATAAATTACATATGCACAAATAATTACCCAGGTAACACCCAAACTTATAAGCAAAATGACAGATGTTTTTGGGAGTTTTCCAAGGTCAACAGGCCCTAAGCCATTCTGTGAAAGCTCAATCTGATCAAGTCTATAAAGAGATGAAACTTCCTGGAAAAGCTCATCGATATAAGCGTCATCTACTACCTGCTTACGCTTGGCAGATTTTGCTGTATTCTCGATAAGTTCTCCAGCTGCATTTCGAAGTGAAGTTGAACCATTAAATACAGGAGTTACAAATGTATTATTTGTATTCTCAATAAGAAGTCTTGATGCAGCAATTTTTACTGCATAATGAAGGTCATTATCTTCACCTGCTCTATTGAGGTAATCCTGATACTCTGCACTGTTTTGTGCCTTCAAAGTTACTGGTACATATCCTTCTGTCTGAGAGTAAGGAATCTGTACTTCATTAGTAAGCATATAAGAAGCAAAGAGCCAGCTTGCAAGAACCTCACCTGGATCCTCCTTATTAAAGATACAGATTGAAGGTCCCTGAGAAATCATTGAAGGATTCTCCGGGTCAACCTGTGGAATTGGCATTACAACTGTTTCAAAATCAACGAGCTTATCTGCGCTAATATCAAGGTTAGGAGCATTAGTTCCCATCCATGTTGCACCTGCTGTAGAATCCACCGCAAAGATGCACTGACCGGCATTCAAGAAATTTCCTGGATAACTTGAAATCTTGAATGTTGAAAAAGCACCTGTTGCTGTGTGCTCTGCAACATTGTAAAGAACTTCTCTTGTGGCATCGTTAAAAATTTCGATACCACCAGCAGGAGTTGAATATCCTGCATTCATCTGATGAAGTATCTGAATCATCATGTTGTCTGTTGACTTATAGATAAATGGAATCATTGTTCTTTGTCCGTTAATAACAAAAGTTCCATCTTCATTTCTTGCCATTGCTGCCTCAGAAACTTCCCATACAAAATCCCATGTTAATACTTCTGGAAGTTCATATCCTAATTCCTCAAGCATTGTTTTATTGATGTAGCACGCCTCTGTAGAACGCATATATGGAATAGCATAATGCGCGCCACCAATTACGCACTCATCCAAAAACTCTGGAACAATCTCATCCATTCTAGGAGAATCGAAAAGCACCTCAGAACCACCAAGGCCAAACTTAGAATTCTTCATGAGATCATCAAGTGGAACAACAACATTTGAACCTGTCATATATGTAGCAATATGGTCAGGATAAGTAATACAAACATTAGGTGTTGTACCAGTCTGGATATTAGTAATTACATCGTTATAAATCTTTCCATAATCGCTATAGAGACGAATGTTTACAGTGATGTTTGGATAGATAGCCTGGAAGTCAGAAATCGCCTGCTCATAGATTGCTCTCTGAGTAGCATTACTATCGTTCTTTGCCCAGAAAGTAATCTCATAGTGATGGTTCATATCAAACTCTGAAGGCACATCAAAACTATTAAGATTATGCGCACCGTGACATCCCGCAAAAGAGAATAAAGTGCTAAATAAAATTACAGAAGAAGCAATAACCGAAAAGACTTTTTTAATATTAATCATCCCTTTGTACCTCCTCTTGAAACACCTGCCATAATCTTCTTATGGAAGAATAAGAAAAGCACAATAAGTGGCACAGAAATTGCAACAACGGCAGCCATCATGGCAGGAATATTTTCACGTCCGAAACCGTTTTCGCGAATCTCCTGAATACCATTAGATACTAAGAAATATGCCTGCTTATCTGTAATAAGCCTTGGCCATACGTATGAATTCCAGCACTCAATTACCTTAAGGATAATAATGGTTACAATAGTTGGCTGACAAATTGGAATCATTACTCTGAAAAGGTACTTAAGATCTGATGTTCCATCTACCTTTGCGGCCTTATAAAGTTCATCCGGAATCTGCTCGAAATTCTCCTTAAGAAGGTAGATATAAAATACTGATGTTACTGAAGGGAGAATAAGTCCCCAGAAAGTATTTCGCATACCCCAGTTAGTGATAGTTACAAAGTTTGTGATAATTACAAGCTCTGTTGGAATCATCATAAGCGAAAGGAAGAGAGTAAACACAAGGTTCTTTCCCTTGAACTCAAGACGTGCAAAAGCAAATGCAGCAAACACAATTACAAACATCATAATTGCTGTTGTTGCCACAGTAAAAATAAGTGTATTAAGGAAGTAACCTCCAAGTGGAACTGTAGAGAAAGAATCAATATAGTTCTGGAATGTTGGAGAAAGAGTATAAAGTTTTGGTGTGTACTCTGCGTTATAACTTCCGTAGCTCTTAAAGGATGTAAGAATCATCCAATAGAATGGGAAAAGTACAACTATTCCCCAGATAGACAAAAGTGAATATGTAAGTACATTACGTACTACCTTTGAAACTTTTGCCTGACGGCTTAACTTGTCGTAATCGTTCATAGTCTTCCTCCTCCCTTAGTTAATCTCTGTCTTCTTACTAATAAGAAGGTTAATTACAGTAATAGTAAATACAATTGCAAAAAGGATTAACGCAGCTGCAGAAGCATAAGATGGATATCCACCTGAGTCTCCATAAAGCATGTCGTAAACATAACCTACAATTGTATTCATGCCTGCAGAATTAAGGTTAGTACCAAAGATAGCAACCTCATCTGAATATGCCTTAAACGCACCAATAAAACCTGTGATAATAAGATAGAAAATCATAGGTGAAATCATTGGGAGTGTGATTGAAGTAAACATTCTAAATCTGGATGTTCCGTCAATTCTTGCTGCCTTATAGTAAACCTCATCAACAGATGCAAGAGCACTTGTAAGAATCAAAATCTTGAATGGAAGAACAATCCAGATTGTATAGATACACATTACAAGAATCTTTGCCCAGTAAGGTCCATTAATAAAGTCAATTGCTTCAATTCCAAAAATCTTAAGAATTGTATTTACGAATCCATCCGTATATGGAGTCTTCTGAAACATAATCATAAATACAAGTCCTACTGCGAGTGTATTTGTTACATATGGAAGGAAGAAAATTGTCTGGAACAAATCCTTAAGTTTCTGAATAGAATTAAGTCCCAGAGAAATCAAAAGTGCGAGCAAAGTTGATACTGGAACAGTAATAATAACGATAATGAAAGTGTTCTTTATCGCCTGCAAAAAATATGGATCGTGAAGCACATAGGAATAGTTATAAAGACCAATTCCATATGACTCCTGAGAAGCAGAGTTATAGCCCTGCTCGACAGAATAAACTAATACGTCGATGAGAGGATACACCATAAATATTCCAAGAAATACAAGTGCTGGAAGCAGGTATATCCACGCTTTCAGATTTCTATATTTCATATAAGTCTCTCCTCTGTTTCCTTGTTAAATACAAATACCTTCTTAGGGTTTACATTGAACTTAATATTCTCCATCTTTGAATCGATATCGTTATCAGCAGAAACGATTGCACGAAGTCTTACTTCAGCGTTCTCGTGTTCGAATACAACGCTTGTATCTCTACCCATAACTTCAATTGCCTTAAGGTTTCCTGTAAGCTTTCCAGACTTACCATCAAGCTTACCTTCCTTGTTCTCTTCAAGAACAAAACCTTCTGGTCTTATACCTACATAAACCTTCTGATTTGGAACGTCCTTAACATAGTCTTTTCCAAGGATTGCTTCTTTGCCGATATATAGACTACCATCTATGATTTCACCCTCGAATACATTGATAGGTGGTGTTCCCAGGAACTTGGCAACAAAGAGATTTACCGGATTATCGTAAACCTCCTGAGGCTTACCAATCTGGTTAATAACACCCTTCTTCATTACTACAATCATATCTGAAATACTCATAGCCTCTTCCTGGTCATGAGTTACAAAAATAGTAGTAATTTTTGTTGCATTCTGGATTCTCTTAATCTCTTCTCTTGTCTGAATTCTAAGACGTGCATCGAGGTTAGAAAGTGGCTCATCAAGAAGTAAAACTCGTGGCATTTTTACGAGAGCTCTTGCGATAGCAACACGCTGCTGCTGACCACCACTCATCTCGTTTGGCTTACGGTCCATAAGCTCTTCAATCTGAACGATTTTTGCAGCTTCCAAAGCCTTTTCTTCCATCTGCTGCTTTGTTAATTTCTGATCTCCCTTCAAGTTCTGAAGTGGGAACATAATGTTCTTTTTAACTGTAAGATGTGGATACAAAGCGTAGCTTTGGAATACCATTCCAACACCTCTGTTTTCTGCTGGAAGATCTGTTACATCGTCATCGTCAAAAAAGATCTTTCCTTCTGTTGCTGTTTCAAGTCCACAGATAAGATTAAGTGCAGTACTCTTACCACAACCTGAAGGTCCAAGAAGACCAATGAGCTTTCCATCAGGAATCTCAAAAGTAAAACGATCTACTGCAACTACGTCATCCTTAATCTTCTTATTACGATTAGGAAATCTTTTTGTTAACCCCTCAAATCTAATCTTCATATAAACCCTCCGTAACTATAAATTACATATGAATAGTTGGCTCTAAGCCTTCTGCTTTTTTTGCAATTTTCTTCGCATATGTTCCGTCAGAAACCATCGCATAAATTGAAACAATAGTAGCTACAATTAACACGAAAGCAAGAATGACACTTCTTATATTAATTCCAACAAAACACATAACCACAATATGAATCAAAGCATAAAGAATGAATCTTACGAGAGCCCAGATAGTAAAGCCTCTTGAAAGACCAATCTTCAAGCTGTCATTACCCTTTTTAACAACAAAAGCCTGAATTCCAGTAATAACTCCACCAAAGATATGGATAACTCCAAGAACTCTTAAAACGAAAGCAATTGCAACAGTTGCACCTACTCCAAGCGCACTTAAAACAAGGGCAATTCCACTGGCGTCGCTCTCACTATTTTCAACAAGAGTATTAACTCCATTTTCGATTGAATTCGCAACAAGTCTTGCAGCACCAGCGCCTGCAAAATACATAATTGCTACAACAATAAATACTGCTGCGGCAACAAATAATGAAATCTCATTTAATCTTTTCTTATTCATTCCAACTCCTACTTAAATGTCACCATTTTCTTTATGGTAATCAAGAATCTCCTTAACCTTATCGCCTATAAGTTCTGAACCAAGAGCTGACTTCTTCTGTCTTTTCCAGATTGTATCGTACTTAACGCCATGCTCCTTCCAGTCACTGCCTCCATTACTATGGTTAAGTAAAATTGGCTGAAAGTTATCCATTGTATGTGCAAATTTTGATTCAGGTGTCTCGTAGGCTTCAAACTCATCAAAGATTGCTCTTAAT
Organism: Saccharofermentans sp.; assembly: GCA_045639635.1. Lineage (GTDB taxonomy): Bacteria > Bacillota > Clostridia > Saccharofermentanales > Saccharofermentanaceae > Saccharofermentans. The sequence goes on from JAZUDM010000030.1 coordinate 12,427, forward strand.
TCATCTCTTTGATCCTCTGGAAGAAGCCCAAAGATTCTGTCAGCAGCTTTTCTTTCTCTTTCTTCCTGAGTTTTAAGACCTTCTTCGTCGTATGCATATGTATCACCAGCATCGATTTCAACCACATCGTGGATAAGACACATAAGCATTACTTTCGCGATATCAATTTCTTCTCTTGCATACTCTTTAAGAAGATAAGACATTATCGCCATATGCCATGCATGCTCGGAATCGTTCTCTTTTCGCCCGTGATTTGATAGAGAAGTCTGCCTATAGATCTCTTTTTCCTTATCTATTTCAAGGATGAAATCAAGTTGTTTGTCAAATCTCTCGTTTTTCATACCGTTTCTCAAAAGCCCCTGTATTATTGACTTTGTAACATTGTTACACTCTGGTTTTTAATTAAAAAGCACCACAAAAGTGGTGCCTTAACGTTAATTCTGGTGTCTTACGACCTCGTATTCGTCGTAATGATTATAGTAAGGACACTCCTTTGTGTCCTTTGTGGCAAGTCGAGCATACTCGTCCTCATCAAGAGTCATATCACAGTAGTACTGATCTGTATCCTCGTCGTATACGTTATATGCACATGAATCACAATTACTCATTACTTATCATCCTTCTTAGTAAGCTTTCTGATTGAACCATCAAGTTCCTTAATAGATGTATGCTCAAGCTGACTTGTAAGACTTGCACGGAAACGAGCTCTGTACTCATTACGAAGTACCTCTCTCTCCTTCAATTCCTCCTCAGTAAGTCCTTCAGGAGTCTTAGCCTTACGAGCAAGTTCATTTATTCTCTTTGTAAGATCATCAAGATTCATAAATAATCCCCTTAATTAATATCGCGACTATTATAACAAGAATCGATTCCTATTAAAAATAGCAAACTGCTAAAAAATCGCCCTAAAAAAGAGGGATTACTAATCCCTCTTAAGTAAATTTAGCTTCATAAGTCCAAATGATTATCGTGCACGATTCAATTCGTAAATCTCATCAAGTGTTGGCATAACGCTTAAAGCGCCCTTACGTGTAGTAATAATGGCTGCTGCCGCATTACTGAACTTAAGAATATTACTAAGTTCCATAGGATTATACTTACGCCAACTGCTTTCAATAATCTGATGGAGACAGCAGGCCATAAATGTATCACCTGCTCCTGTAGTCTCAATTGTATTTTCAAGAATAAATGCGTCGCCTGATACAACGATATCACCGTTATACGCAAGACTTCCATCTTTACCTAAAGATACAAAGATAAGCTCAATATTAGGAAACATTTCCTTAAGTTTTAATGTAGCTTCCTTATAATCACTAATTCCTGTGATAAAAGTAATCTCATTATCAGAAATCTTAAGCACATCACAAACTGAAAGTCCCCATGAAATCTGCTCCTTTGCCTCTTCCAAAGACTTCCAGAGTGGCTCTCTTAAGTTCGGATCATAGGAAATAAGAGCTCCTGATGCTTTCGCAATCTCAATTGCCTTTCTTGTAGCAGCACGATTAGTCTCATGAGTTAAGGAAAGAGATCCAAAATGGAAAATCTTAGCGTCCTCAATTGCTTCCTTTGCGTTTAAAACATCGCTTTCGGAAAGCATCATATCAGCGCCAGGATTACGATAGAAAGAAAAATCTCTGTCGCCATCTTCAAAAGTATGCACGAAAGCAAGTGTTGTATTAACGTCCTTATCCTCATAAAGATATGTTGAATCAATACCTACACTCTCGATTGCATTTCTTAAAGTTTTGCCGAACATATCAGGGCCAACTTTACCAATAAACGCAGTCTTATGGTTAAGATTTTGTAGCATCGAAAGCACGTTACATGGAGCTCCGCCAGGATTAGCTTCAAACAAAGGATTTCCCTGAGAAGAAACACCGTTTGAAGTAAAGTCTATAAGAAGCTCTCCAAGAGCAACTACATCGTACTTAGCATCAGTCTTTAAAGTAATCATATTAAGTTTCAGATGTAACGAACACGATATTACCCTGATAAAGCTCTGGCATATCGATTTCTGTTGAACCAAAGTCTACCCACAATGAGTAAACAGTATTCTGTGATCTATAAAGGAAATCAAGACGGCCATAACCATCCTCAGATGTGTTATAAGAACCTGTTACCTCACCGTTTCCACTGATATGTGTACCGCTAAATCCACCACCGCTGGCATTAAATGTATGTGTAAGCTCAGAAAGATTTACAAGATCATCAAGATCTAATGGTGAAAGTGAGTCGATATCAATATCTCCATAGTTATATCCACGAAGGTGAACCTGGAAACCATCAATCTTATAATCTACCTGTCCTACAACTCTTCCGTCTGCAAGTGTTGCTGTACCATAGTGAATATCAGTAGCGTTAGCTGGAACTGAAAGATCAACACTAAGATCATTTAAAATCTGATCGTAAGTAGCTTCCTGTGGCTGAGCTCTTACTGTTGTAGATGTAACAGACTCTGTATTAAAGCTGCCATTAGCAACAGTCTCTCCATCCTTAGGTACACGTCTGCAGCCTGCTACAAGCATTACCAAAGCAAGTAAACTTGCAACAACCACCTTATTCATTCTTCTATTCATAAACCCCTCCAAATATATATATTATTAATTATTCTACTTTTGTCTCTTCTTCAATTTTAACTGTTTCTTCTGAAGTTCCAATAGTTGTTTTTTCAATCTTAGAATAGATCCAGCTAATTGCAAGGCAAAGGATACCAGCAACGAAGAATCCGATTGGTCTCATTATATTAGAATCGTAACTGATATCAACAAGGCAAAGCTTGAATACAAATACGATTGTAAGTACAAGACCATAGATTCTGAAGGACTTCTTCTTAAGAGTAAATCCAAGAACAATGCATCCGATAGCAACAACGATTGCAATGATTGAAATAATCATTGGTACTACATGGAATCTGTTAAGAACTACCAAAAGGAAGATTGTAAGCTTAAGGCATGTATAAATACCATAAAGCATCTCGTGCTTAGATGTATTACAAAGTCTTGAAACATTGATAGTAACAAGTGCAATTGCAATAAGGATATTAATAATAAGTGTTGGCACACCTGTAAGCAACACAACTCCGTTAACCTTAAGAGAAACGTCAGGTATTGAAATCAATACAAGGCTCATAATAATCATAATTGCGTTATAAATATAACCAATAATTACTGAAGCCTTCTCCTCTGCCTTAGTCACAGGATTAACTCTGAAGTACTTAAGATTCAGGAAGATAGAGATCATTGCAAAGAAGATCATAAACCAGTCATCAGACATATTTGCTACCATAGTCAAACGTATAACAAGTATATTGGCCAGAACAGTAAGAACGTACTTATCAATTACTGAATACTTCTTAACAAGGAAAACAACAAGTCCGGCAAATGCCACTACTGAAATGATGAATCCAAGGTATTCAGGAATCATTTCTGGATACTCTATCATATAAAGGAAGCTGAAGAAGATTCCAATATACTTCATTGTCTTGCTGTTAGTAATCATTCCACATGCAAAGAACATTACTGCGAAAAGAATTACACCAACATAGTCAGAAATAAATCCTCTGTTTAATGCGAATGCAAATACTGCAAGAATCCATGTATCAAGAGTAAATACAAAGTTCTTCTGATTCTCATGATTCATCTTGGCAAGAACTACAAACGCAAAGATAATTACGTATGCAATAAGGCCAATTGCTACAACAGTATCAATATTAAGCGCAGTCGCTGGAATAGCCATATAAAGAAGGAAATTTACAAAACCAATATACTTCATATGGTAATTCTTAAGAACATAGCCAAGAACTACGAATGGAATTGCAAAGATTACAAATCCCAAATACTGCTCAACGAAGCCTGTATTCATAGTAATAAGGCTCATTGCAAAAGCATAAACCGAAATAGTAAATACTGCCTTGTTCTGCTTACCAAACTTAAAGTAACCAAATACTGTTACAGCAAGCATAAGTAATACTGAGATAAATGCTCCCAAAAGATCCCACTTATCTGTAAGGTTTAAATCAACAACAAAAATAGTAACAAGAGTTAAAACCTGAGAAGCAATAATTGATGAAAGTTTCTTGCCTTCAAAGTCATAAGAATAAGACTGAAGAACAAAGAATGCGCCAACAGCTACAGCAATAATAAGGAGTGCAACCAGGTTATCAAAATAAAGCATAGAGAAAATCAAAGACATAACTGGAACCTGGATAATCCAGAAGAGGTCTTTACCATGCTTATCTGTCTTATTAAGGAAATAAAGTACAATGCCACCAATGTAATACATAATGAGGCCAACAAGGATTTCTTTCCAGTTTGTATACATAAGGAAAGAAGAAACAAGAAGACCAACATTACAAATGTACATAAACATTCTGGACTTATATTTCGAGATAATAACTGTCGCCACAAGCCACAAAAGAATGAGTGCTACAAGTCCCAAATCAGGGATTACTTTAAATACAAGAGTACCAATTAAAGATATTACATAGAATCCACTGACGCCAATTCCTGCGAAAGTCATGAAGAGCGCATTAAACGAACTCTTCTTATTCATCTTAAAAATACCGAATGCGCCAAAGCCAATCGAAATTGCATAGAGAATAACAAGCTTAATTGGATCTGATACAAGTGGGAATGCGAACACAGCGAAAAGCACAAAGCTCAAGAGGATAAGAAGTGATGCGATAACACCCATCAAATTCTTACCAATGTTGCTCTCCATATTTTTCTTCTGCTTAGGAGCTTTCACTGCCTTAGGTGCCACATTAGGTACCGGGCTACCAGCAGGAGCTGGAGTCTTCACAGCTGGGGCACTACTAATAACAGCATTCTGACCACTTACAACAGAAGCATAGTTAGCAGGCTGAACTGTTTTAGTTACAACAGGAGCTGCTGCCTTTACAGGCTCAACTACAGAAGGAGCCTTATTTGCTACAGGCACGCTATTTGGATTTAGCTGCCCTCTGAGCACACTCACTTCCTGTTCAAGATTATAAACACGCTTTGTGAGAAGCATTAACTGTTCGGTTAATCTCTCATTACTAAGTCCGTTATCATTCTGTTCCATAGTATTCTCCTTTAAAGAATCATATAAACAATTTCACATAGTCAATATACCTTAAAAACGAACGCAATATACACGGGGGTACAAAATAACACATTCTTGTAAGATGAATGACTCATAGCGCTTAATAATGGCAGATAAAAAGGTAATTAAACCTTTTCAGTAATAGAAATAAACTCTCATATTTCTCCCAAAATCAGTTGTTTTGCACTTTGCGCAACCGTATACTCATATCATAAGTTCAAACACAAATTCAAGCGGAGGGATTTTTTATGGAAGTACTTATTAATGCTATTTTAATGGTTTTGGGAATTATCGATTTTATTGCAATGATCATTTTGCTTACAAAGGTTGATTGCTCAATTGGTCAGATTATTCTTGCTATTATCTTTCCACCATATAGATGGTATCTATATGCAGCAATTGGAAAGAAAAAGAAGGTTTATGTAGCTTGGTTAATCATTTCTATAATCGCAGTAGTTGTTGCTATTTTCTTTTTACTTACAATATTTGATTCTTATAGAACAATCGTTGCTTCATCAAATGCTCTTGCAGGACAGAATATTACTGAAGAAGTTTATAACACAATGATGGAAGAAAAGTTAGTTGAGTTCCAGAACAATTTGTTGTCTTCATTCACTCTTTACTACATCATTATCGGAATCTTTAATATTATCGTTGGTGTTTTGGAGATGATCATCTATTATGGCATTGGAAAGAGCTTTTCAAAGAGCACAGGTTTTTGTGTAGGACTTGCACTTTTATCACCAATCTTCCTACCAATTCTTGCATTTGGAGACAGTTCTTATAACGAGTGGGGTTACTAATCAAACAAAAAAGCGTTGGAAAATTCCAACGCTTTTCATTTGCAAGAATTTAATAATTTTATGCCTTCCACAAACCATGCATATTGCAGTATTCGTAGACATTAATTACCTTCTCATCCTTACAAAGGCTAAACTCTGCTCGAGGATTGTCAGCAGGTGTCAGGAACTTACGATATACTCCCTTGTTTGTTTCAACCATTATCCATTCGATATAGTGTGCATCTGTCATTGGATGATCTTTCGCTCCAACATTTACTGTCACCCAGGTGCCTTCAACAACATAAACAGGCACATGCTTCTCATGAGATGCATCAACTGTTCCTGGAATTATCTCAGTCATATTCTCACCGCAGCAGCTCATTGGCATATGAGAATCCTTAATGACTTCAACGATATTCCCGCATAAATCACATCTGAAAAATTTCATACTAATTTCCTACCTTTCATAAGTATAGTTAGGCATCCAAATAGGATACTGAGGCGATTCTAGTACAAAAATCTAAGCCTTTATACCGTATTTCAAAAGTAGGACCGAAAGTGAGCTTACGCCTATCATATAAGCAATAATTACTACTGTTTTCTGGCACAAAAAAGCACCCATTATGCAAATGCATAACGGGTGCAATTAATTTTAAATTCAGATTCTAATTAAAATTAGAACTTACCTGCCTTAGCAGCCTCTTCGATTGATACAGCAGTTGAAACTGTCATACCTACCATTGGGTTGTTACCAGCACCGATGAGACCCATCATTTCTACGTGAGCAGGAACTGATGAAGAACCAGCGAACTGAGCATCTGAGTGCATACGACCCATTGTATCTGTCATACCGTATGAAGCAGGACCAGCAGCCATGTTATCTGGGTGAAGTGTACGACCTGTACCA
>JAZUDM010000031.1:0-63660 GCA_045639635.1 Saccharofermentans sp.
AGCTCGATAACTCTGAACAGCCTGATCAAGGCTAGATGTATCTATATAACGGCCGTATACTGTATGACCATCAGTCGTTGTGTACTGTGAGATACCCTGAATCTGCATCCATTCCTGCATTGTATGTGATTCTAATCCTGGAGGATTGCTTCCACCACCACTAGGAGTTCTAGTAGGTCTTGGTGTAGGTGTATTACCGTTTGGAAGTGTTTCTGTAGGCTCAGTTTCATTTCCGTCTGTTTCATCTGTTTCAGAAGGTTCTTCTACTACTTCTACTTCTTCAATGCTTAAAGCTAATTTAGCGATACGATAAACTTCATCATCAATGTTAGTGGCATAAGATGTTGGAGTCTCTCCAACAACCTCATAAGATTCACCGATTGTAATCTTACCTGCAGCTCTTGCAGATAAACCAAATCCATCATAATAAGTGAGTTCTCTTGCTCCATACATAATGATTGATTCTTCGTAAACTTCATAAGGAAGTTCTTCGTCTGTTACTTCCTCTGCCTCATGCTCAGATACTAACTCGTCTGTTGGATCAATAGTTGTTGTTTCAGATGTACTTTCAGTTGTTACAGTAATTGCAGTTATCTCGCTTGTTTCTGTTGTTTCAACTGTATTCGTGCTACAAGCAGAAAACACAATTGAAAGACAGGTTAATGCTACTAAAATCTTAATAAATCTCTTGTACTTCATACGTTATCTCCTTTATTATCATCATCTTTAGGTTTTCTTGGCATCTTCATATATGCATCAAAATATGCTTCCATACGCTCCAAATATCTTAAACTTGCGTTATTTCTATACTTTTGAGAATCAAACTCTACGAGCTTTGCAGATTCCTCATAGCATACCTTTAAAAGTTCACTTTTAATTCTCTTATCTTCGATTGAACTAATAGGAACAATTGTTAATGTATATCCCAATTCCAAAAGTAACTTTTGAAATGTCTCTACAGACGGACAATATTTGCAATTCTCAATTTGATTGATATATTGTCTATCCATATCAACACCTGCAGCTGCACTTGCTAACGAAACCCCGTCTTTATTACGTAATTCCTTATATTTCGCTATTAAAAACTTCCAAAACATATATAATCCCCCTAAATATAGTATTCTTAATGTAATTATATCTTCAGAGGTTTCAAGTGTAAAGGTTTTTTATTACACTTATGAACATTTTATCTACATTTTGTGGTTGATTTCTTTCACCAATAAAGCAGTCAAATAGAATTGGCTGCTTCGTTCATAAAAGAATTAAATCTCAATAGGCATTTCTGGAACATCAGTGATATCAACGCTAATTCCTCTTCCATCTGCCTGGCTTGCAGCAACTGCAATAATATCTGTTTGAGCCTGTAAGTAATTATTGCCTTCTGAACTATTGGTAAAATCACTTAAAAGATCAATCGGGCTTTTTTCTTCAGCCAAATGAGCAAATGGATGATTAGGTGTTGAAGCAGCTCTAGGTTCTTCTGTAGTGTGAAATTCAACCAGAAAATCATCCATATCAGATGTTATATCTTTACTTGCAGGTGTTGGTGATTCAGGAAGAGTTGGTTCTGTTGGTAAATGGTCATCAAATTGCTTTTTTACGCCTTCTGGCAAATGTTCATCAAGCCATTTTTGTTTTTCTTCTGTTGGGGTATTACTCTCCCAGGACCAATGTTTAAGAGGTGGAAGTGGTTCATTTACTACATTAACTTTTGGTTCAACTGGAACTACAGGATTTAGTAATTCCTTTTGAATTTCATTAACTCTTTCTTGAGTAAGTTTTGGATCAAGCAAGCGTGAATAGTCTACACCCTTTTCCTGTAATATATATATCGCTTCCATATGAGATGCAGAATACTCAGGACTAATATATTCTTTTACATCAAAGCCTTTTGCCATAGCATTTCGTAGAATATACATTTGCTTGTCATTCAACTTCGGATTCATCATTGGAGTAATATCTGGAATAAACGAACTTGATGCCATTCGTAATTCAACAGCCTGTAGTGGTGTGTACTTTCCTTCTATAACACTATCTAAAAGGAGCTTATTAGTAAAAATCGAATGTATTCTATTCGATAAAAAAATAACTTCTGGATGCTTATCCTTTAATTGTAGAATGGTCATTCGAAGCATCTGCATTTGCTGTGGTGTATATTCAGGATTAGCATACGCAGTAAATGGAATACCATCTTCTATTCCATTTTTAATAACAGCAAGCTGTTGAGGCGTGAACATAGTTTCATCAAAAACCATATAATTCTCTCTTGTAAAAGGATACTTATTTACCGGCCCAGAGGAAGAATCGCCAATATCTTCAGAAACAGCATCAACATTTAACTCAGTTTCCTTTTTGGGATTCGCTGAGGATTCGTTGGATTTGTCTTGAGTAGTCAACGGATTGGTTTCGTCTCTCTGAGCCACTCGCCTGTCCATTTCTTCAATTAACTGATCAATCAATGGATCATTTATATTACCCATCTGAACAGCAAGTGATTCATCATTACACTTCTGCATTACAGAAAGAATGACATTTGTAAGAGCATCAACATTCTTCTCATTCGTAAATGCCAAGTACTGTTTTACAAAATAATCCATGTTAAACATTTTTCCCATATCATTCTCAATGAGATACTGCTTTAAAATTTCTGGATCACTAAAAATTCTATCTACAAGTCCTGCATCAATTTGAGCAGAATTCTCAACTTTTATACTTCCAGGGTTAAGAGAAACATCTTTCATCTGTTTTGTCTTAACCCAATAATTAAAGTTTTGTGCATCTCTTTGACGAATAAGCACACTATATCCAAGAGTTTCTGTTTTAAAAAGTGGCTGTCCTGTTGGACCTAATCTCTGATTACCATCTGGATCTAATAGTGGTTCCTTTTTAATTATCGCTCGTTTTGCAAATTGAATACGATATTCTTCTGAATCCTTTTCAAGTTCTTTCATCATTTCTGGCTTCATCTCAAGTTCTGAAAAAGGTTCGCCTTTTTTCAAAAATGCAGCAAATTCTCTTTCTCCACCAGTTAAATCATATTCAAGTTCTTTTTTTGCTTTCATAGCTGCAACTACTTTCGACAATTGAGTAGTCATAGTTACACCAACTCTAACTCCGTTAAATCCAATATACATAATGGATCTACTTGATTGACTCATTTGATTCATTATCTGTTCTGCTTCTGATGGCATATTCTTTCTCCTTTACTATGTATTCTTTTGTTTCTTCCAACACTGAGGCTATTGAAATATTTCTCTCAATAGCAGATCTAATAATTAAATCTGCTGCAAAAACAGGAAGCATTTCAGCTTCAGTATTTATATCGACTTTTATATTTGAGTTATCTCTTGTAATTTTAATTAGCAATTCTTTCTTAGAGTTCATAAGGCATTTCTTGAGTGATTTCATCTAACTCATTAGGTTCCAGAACAAGTGACGTTGTTCCTTCCTTCTTTCTGTTCCCAACAAAATCAATCTCGCTTACGATTACTTCATAAATCAATTTCTGATTTCCTGCTTCATCACTGTAATTACGATGCTGAAGACGTCCAATCAAAAGGATTTCATCTCCTTTATGAAAGTTCGCTGAAATAATCTCTCCAAGTTTGTTCCAAGCAACACAAGGAATAAAATCTGCTGGACGTGTACCATCAGCATTTTTATACTCTCGTGGTACAGCTACTGTAAACATCGTTGATTTATTACCAGTAGCATGTTCTTTTAATGATGGATCTCTTGTTAATCTTCCGTGAAGTGTAATTCTATTCATGTTAATAACACCTTCCTAACAGCATTAGTATCCAAGCCAAGCCATTACACCACTTATACTAGCCATTACAATTCCTGCAATCGCCCAGCCGATGCCTTTATCTATTCCATCATCCATTCCCTTAGAATTGGCACGAACTGCTTTAACAATTCCAAAAGCAATGAACAATAAACCAACTACACCCATTACTTCAAATATTGCATCTTTTACCTGAGTAATGTCTTCTACAATATCTGTTGCTGGATCACCATTATTAGGTACAGGTGTCACTGCGAATGCAAAAAAAGCCCAATTCAACATTTTCTGCTTTAGTTCTTTTAATCTCTTCATAATTTTTCTCCTTTATGATTGATAAATGTCTAAAACATTCAAAAATGCCTATGAGCAAAAGTTCATAGGCACTATCAATGTTTTATCTTCGGCTTAATTATTATTAGGTGATGGAATGTAATATGATTGCTCTGCATACATATACATATCTGTATCATCTCCACTATCTGCTTCTACAGATAATCTCAAAACATCAAGAAGAAGATCACCATCAAATTCACTACGTTTTAAATTAGGTGCTTTTTCCTTAATACTCTGCTGAGCTTCTTCCAAGTTGTCATAAATCTCTTCAGCGTCATACATAAAATACTTCAGAAACGGTGTATGATCTCCAGCATCAATTATTTCAACTTCAGTACTTGGAATTTGCGATAATGAGTATTCAACCGAATACAAATAACCTCTATCAACCAAATCTTCAAAATAACTATTTATATTTTCAATGGTTCCCATTAAGTCTATTTTTTCAGTGTGAATTAGTTTATTTAATCCATTTTCTTTATTAAATCTTCTTGTTAAACGATAATAAACACCTTCTTCTTCACAATAGATAAAATGCCAACTGTTTTTAACTCGCTCGTAAATTCTTATTGCTTTTGGGGATAACTCTTTGTCACTAAACAAAACACTAACTAAATTCATCTTTTCTCTCCTTATAGTTCAATTCTTATATTTTATTCAAGTGGTATATCGTCATTTTCAATTAAATTATGGGAGTGATTGTCTTCTGTTGCAGTAACAATTGCTGCATTTATCTGATTAAAAACATCAAAATCAACTTTTCCGTATATGGATTTCAAAATAGAGTTAACTGACATCTCTTCACTAAGTCCGTGTTTCAAGGCATCACCTAAATTCAAAAAGGCATCCATTGGAATTTTGCCATAAAGCGGTTTTAGCAACTCGTCAACATTGACTATGTTTTTTTGTTTAACTGGAGATGCTACCTTAATTTCTACTGAAGTTGGCGAAGACTGCTCCACATGATGAACAACTACTTTGTTATTAGGTGTTGGAGTTGCCCTAAATGTTTCCGATTTGTGAGCTCGTATATTCTTCCCCAGTTCGACAAAGAATTCATCTTTGGTTAAGTCATACGCCATCGACAAGTTTTCAACGTCCAAACTGCTAATACTCATGCTAATTCCAGCTTCAATCTTTTTTATAATTTCTGGTTTAACTCCTGCCAAATCAGCAATACCTTCAACAGTAAGATTATTATTTCTACGAATATTAGTTAATTTCGAAACATAACTTTCTCGTCTCTTCAAAGAAGTAGCATTGTTTGCAATTGCATATTCAACATCTACTTGGGAAATTTCATAAAGCATTGCTAGTTTTCGTATTGCATCAAGTGTTTTATTATAAAAACCACCACCAACGGCTTTTCCACTTTCCCATCGTTCATATGTAGAAGGTGCTACTCCAATTTGTTTCGCTACACCAGATATTGTAAGATTCAATTCTTTTCGTTTTTCTAAAAGGATATTCATTTTTTCTCCTTTCTTGCAATAAAACAGGAGCCATTTCTGGCTCCTTATTTTCCAAAAGACACATCGTGTGTCTTCCTCTAAACCACTGATTTTATTGACTTTGCAAGTTCCGCAAAAATAAATCAATGTGTGCTTTAGATGTCGATATCACCATAATCAAAAGGTAATTCAATATCATCAAGTGATGGTGCTACATCAAGAGTTGGATAATTAAACAAATTAGGTGTGGCATCAACTGGGGGTGCTGGTGGTGGTTCAATTTCAGGTGCAGGTGCTGGTGAATTACCAATACCTCTATAAGCATCTATTACAGCATCAGAAATCTTCTTTTGCATTTCTGCTGTTGTTGCATGACAAATATCTTTATATTTCGTTGCACCCTGCTTATCAACATAACTTTTATTTGGCATCGATACGAATAAACCGTTTTTGCCTTCAATCACCTTAACATCATGAATTGCAAAACATCCAGCCAAATAAACTGTAGCTGATGCTTTTAAAGATGTATTACCATCAAATTTGTGTACTATCTTTGCAGTTATTTCAATACTATTTCCCATAAGTTTGTCACCTCATAATTAAATATCTGGATTTCTCAAAATCAAATGTCAATATCGTCATCTAACATAATCTCATTACTTGCCATCATTCTGGCAACTGTGTCACCTACAGAAACGAGACCGTTCCAAGTTTCAAAGTGCTCTCTTGGAATTACATATTCACCATCAAAAAAATCATAGCGTCTTATTTCTGGATCAAATTTTCCAATATCTTCATTATTTGAGTTAATAAAAGTGATTACTTCATCTCCACTAACAACTGAAATTTTAATTTTTGCAGTTTCCTCTGGTACCTCAATTTCTCTAACTACACCTTCATAATTCATTACTTTAAGCTTTAATGTTTCACTGTTAGCAATATTACTATCAATATCAGAATTAACTGTTATGCCACTTGAATCTATTGGAGCAAACAATTCTGGTGATATTGTTTCAAAGAATCCTGGAACTTCAACAAAGCCCATACTATCAACGTACCATGCTGTTTGCTGACCATTCTCTTCAAGAACGATTACGTCAGATACACTTAATGAATGACCGTAAAAATCCGTTGGAACTTCACCAAATCCTCTTTGATACTTTAAGAATATATCTTCTAAACTTTCATCAGTTCGCTCTGCTGAATAAACCAAATTGTAATTCTGGCCTTCAACTTTCAAATTATCAGCATCTAAGTATTTATAAGGCAAAAAGCTGTAATCACGTCTATTTGGTAAATCTTCTCTTAACTGATAAATCATATATTTTGAGTTATTACTAACGTTAATTTTCTGTCTTGTTGGTTCTTCAAATTCATTCTGAAGAATTCCGTTTGTCATCTTTTCAAATTCTGATTTACGCAAAACAATAAGTTCATTATCAACCATGATAGGAATTTCAGGTTCATGAAAAACAGATTCATATTTACTAATTTCTTCTTCTGTTAATCCTCGTGTACTATCTTCATCTAATCCAACAACAAAAAAAGTGCCTGCAATCATATCGTATGGTGTGCCATTTTCATCTCTTAAAGATCGATTTAACGGCATACCCAGAAGTTTTCCTTCTTCATTGCATACAAGCGCAACAGAATCGTTAAAAGGATATACAAATTCAACATATCCACCAACGAGTTCTTGCTTTGCTTCTAATGTGTCTTCTATCAATTTAATGTACGGTACATTATCCGGTTCAACTACAAGTATTTTAAGTTTACCCATTTTTATTCCTTTCTCTTTTGAACGAAGTTAGTTATATATCAGGAACTACATCATCTAATTCATTGTCTTTATCCAGATCTAGTTCTATATTTGGATTGATATAGAATTGCTGAATAAGTGATGATGCTTCCTGTGCTACTTTTGGATCAGATGAATCCATCGCTGTTCTTTGCAAGAAATCCAATATGGCTATATCTCTTTCTTTTTGAGTTGGAATAAATGGGTTATCTTCGATTTGTAGTTGACTCTTTTTTCCATAATGAATTTGCAATTTTATGATGCGATTATTTAAAGCGTTATAGTCTTTCTTAATTAAATCCAAAAAATCTTTGTCAATGACATTGTTAAAATGAAGATATATTGAAGTATATCCAGGGAAGCAACCTAAGTATTTATTGGTAACTAGATCTGTAAGCACATTGGCTTCACGACTACCATAAATTAGCCTTAAAGCAGCTTTCAATAACTCAGCCTGTGCTTCAGGTGATTTTAAGCAAGCTTCTTTGTATAAGTCTTTATTAAAAATAATAAGTTTCTCACCGTTTGCTTCTTCAAACTTAATATCATTTCTTTCAATCTTAGGATCATTCAAAAGTTTTATTCCGTAATGTCTAATCAACATTATGGTTATTGCTTCAAGACTTGGATGATGATATTTAGCAGTTGTTTGAGTTATATCGTAGCGTTCTTGTAATTCCATACCTTTACGCTCTATAACTCTTGTCTTGGGATTTTGTACCATCTTAGGCACCCAAACTTTGATAGGTTGTGAGCCTCTTCTGATTTTAATTCCCATATCAAGCCATTCCTGCTTAGACTTTAAATGTCTTGGGGTTCGTCCCAATTGTTCATAAACCATAGCAGCATTAAGTGCAGATAAATTCGGACAACATGACCATACTTTAAATATCTTAACCAAATCTTCATATGTAGGATTCTCTATAACACTTTTGCATCGATTCGATAGTTCACTAATATCCATTATTAACCTCCTTTCTTTGCATTTTAAAAGGAGCCTTTCAGCTCCTTATTTTCAAAAAGACACATCGTGTGTCTTTCCCTAAACTACTGATTTTATTGACTTTGCAGGTTTTGCAAAAAATAAATCAGTGTGTGCATCAATCTTAATTATCGAATTCACCTTTGAGTTTATTACGATATTCTTCAATGTCTGAATCTATTTTCAAAAAGTCAATAACTCTACTCTTCAACACTTCATTACAATCAATATTCTTATAATTATCAACCAGCTGTCTATATGCTAGTTCTTCAAAACATTCATCAAGGTTAGCATTAAAACAATCCATTATTTCTTTTGAAAATAAAAAGATTGTTCTTCCAATAAAAATCAATAAAATTCCTGATAACTGTGTAATATAATTGAGATCCTTTATTCGTAAAAAACAAGCAAAATCACAATCAGTAAACGTTGCCATAGCATAAGCAAACTTCTTCAAAACCTCTTGTTCTTCATCGTTTAGAGTCAACTCTTGAGATGTTTCCTTAATGCTAATTGCAATCTGAGTGATTCTTTCCAAATTGGATACTGTTTGAAATTGATTTCTTAAGTAGTCATTGGAAGGTGGATTCTCAAAACGCTCTTTCCAGTTCTTATCCAAACTAATTAAAGAATTATCTTTTCGCCTCATTGATTTATCCTTTCTAAAAAATCATATATCGATATCATCATCGATTTCTGGTTCATTTGTATTCTCAACGTATGTATATGGTTCCCAAGTAGTAAAATCAGATGCTACAAACGTTGTATCGTTAGATTCAATTCTAAAGTTTTGTGTTTGTTCTTTTTTTACATCAATAACTTCATCGATTAAATTATCTATATTGGTCCAATATGAAAGATTGCAGTCGTAATCACCTTCATACACATATTTTCTTACGATTGTTTCAAGTTCGCTCTCTGTAAAATCAAGCTCTCGTTCATTCAATCGATCAACTACATCTTCTCTAACATAACCACAACGCAGTTCTCTATAAAGCGCATCTTTTTCCTTCCAGTCTAGCTGATTTAATATATCTTTAATATCCATAATTCATTACCTCACTTCTTCAAAAAATATGACTAACATCAAACATCAACACTAACTTCTACATTATTTTCATCTAGTGGAACATCATCTGAAGTTCCATTAGGAAACAAGTCAATGTCAGGTGATTTTACTAATGTCAATTCATACTTATTAACGTCTGCTTCGCTTAAAGGTTTTGAATACACTAAAATCGATATATATGTATGCTCTGGATCACGTTCACGCTTAATTAGATTCTCCATCGGCTGATAACCAATACCAAATTCGTGCTTACACCCATAGTAATATGCGTTTTTCGAGTAATCGATTAAGTCTTTTGCACCAGGATCCAATTCAGAAGAAAGGATATGTGAAGTTTCTTCTCCTTTCATTACTGCCTTAACGTGATTATGCCAACGTTCAAGGAATTCACTTTGCGCAGCATTATGTATAGGCCTGTTATAAGCCAAATACTTCTGATGAATTCTTTGACCGTCTGTTGATAACTCAATTGTTACGAGAGACTTATTTGGATTATTCTTCTCTCTCATAACAAAAATCAAAGTAGTTCCGTCACATATTCTATGATAGTAACTGGCTACACAGTTATGCTGCTGCGATGCTTCATCAAGGAGATCCTTGTGACTTCTTATACCTCTGACAAAGAAAACATCTTCTTCATAGTCGTATTTCTTTAAGTTCTCAACTGCTTCGACTAATTTTTCATCATATCCAGCATTTCTATTTATTGACGCTGCAATACGATAATTTCTTGAAACAACATCATGTTCACGTTTTAATGAATCTCCATCAATTTTAGGTTTAATTCCAAGTGACTGACATTGAAATAAATAATCTTTAATAAGTTGTAACGCTTCATCGATGCTAATAGCTTCATACATATCAACTCGCTGTAGATATTCAATTAAAGAGGAAAATGTGAATATATTCTTACCTTGATATTTACGAGCTAATATAGTTGCCATTCGTTCTATCTGATGTACCGATAAATTAGCATCATAAGCAAGTTGAATATCTTGTGGAGCGATTTTTCCAAATTTCTCCATTTTTCTGAATGAATCCCATATTTCCATATTAGATTCATTCTTTAAAACCTTACAAACAGCTGTTGATGTTTTAAATATATTTTTTAGTTTTCCAGGCTTATCTAAATGCTTAATCAATCGGTTATAAAAATCAATTTTTTCAACATTAGAACTGGTCCAATTGTTGTTTAAAACTTCAAAATACTGTGATGAGAAGGCATACCCAGCTTTATACAAACTTTCTATTTCTGGAGCAGCTAACAAAGTTAAGGCATTATACTTACTAATATTGCCAGCTGTTCGTTCTTTTAAAAATTCATAGGTATATGGTTTTTTAGTTTTTAGAATATCTAAAAGTTCTAACTTAGAATTGGCACAACCATAATTTACGTACAATCTTGAAGCTGGTTTCCATTTACCTTTTTGAATTGTTGCTTCATATCCAATAGTATCAGTCCTACGATACCCAGCAGGAGAAATCGACTGTCGTTGTATTGCTTTTAAATCAACTCCAAATTGCCCTACCCAAGCCCGACCATTCGGATCAACATAGTATAAATAAGACGGAAACTGAATAGATTCTCGATAACCTCTATAGTACAAAGTGAATGTTCTATCAGTCCTACCATCTACATCAGCATAAATCAAATTACCATTTGGTTTATTGGGACAAATAAGCCCAAACTCTTCAAGATCCTCAAGAGTTGAAACTTTTTCCCATCTATCTAAAAACTCTTTAGGTAATTCTGGTTTTGGTTCGGATGTTTTCTCTTTCTTTGTAGAATTTGTTTTTTCTGCAGAAACAGGAACAGTAGTCTGCACAGGTTCTACTTTAAGAGTCTCTTTGACATCAGTTTGAACGCCAAATATAAGTTCATCAAGTGACATTTGAATATATGCATCTGGCATATAATTCTCCTTTCATTCAAACAATAGAATTTGGAATAAAATTCACAATTGGTTCATGAAAAGCGAATCCATCTTTATTAGTTACCTGCTTATACATTGTTAAATACTGAATGGATATATTATTTAATCCCTTAAAGCCTCTACAGGCTTGTTTTAATTTTGTAAAACACTTTTTCGCTTCTTCTAGTTCTTCGTCTGCATATTCATACTCTAAAACAGTACTCTCGCTTGACTTGGTTGTTACTAATAATTCTTCGATATCTTCTGAAGAAAGATTTATATAATGACCATCAATAACAGCACGAATAACTTCTAACTTAATCATTTAATTCTTCTCCTTTAATCATCAAACGGATCACATTCAAAGACATCTTGGCCAGCATATGGATCATACGCTGATTCATCTACTTCATCAGAAATTTCAAAAATATCGTTTTCCGTTTCTTCTAAAGGTGGTTCAATATCATCTCTGCCTGCTACCTTAATAACATTTGCAGTAATTACTTCTGGCGAATCATTTTTATCAATTCGAGGTCCATTCCAAGTTTTATGGCGATCGTTAATATCATTCAAAATCTTGCCAGCTAGACCAGGAGGACACCACTCGTACAAATTAGTTGTATAGTCATCAAGGAGAAGATCATCATCACGCAAACCATGAGGGACAGCTTCTTTCTTAGGAATTCCACAAGGGATAAACAGTCGATGCGCTGCATCAATTTCTGGTAAATATTTATCTAACCATTGATTCTTTTCATTAAGTGCAAAATGACTATCTGAAAGATAAGATGAAAGAATAAAAACTTCGAACTGATCAGAATAGTCTCTAATTAAGATTTTTACGAACTCAACCATATTTTCATAAGGTTTTAAGTTTAAGAAATAAAACTGCTCATACAAATCTTCAAGTTTCTTGGTTGGATTAAAAACACATAGTGTTCCATCCATATCAATAAAAATTCGTTGCCTCATTGTTTTTCTCCTTTCTGCCTCTTTCCGAATCTTCTGAAATTGAATCCACCAATTTTCTGATGGATCTAAAAATGCACTGATTTCTTCATAAGACATTCGTGCCTTAAAACCAGTGCGCATAATTTGCATATGTTCCGAACTTATCTGTGGATTAGCAATTAAAGATATTTGTTCGTTTGAAAGTTTTTCTTCAAAACACAAACGCAGCTGCTGCATTTGTGGCGAAGAATAACCTTTGGAATAAACGCTTACTTGTTCGTATGATAATCCATTTTTAATTCCTTCTTCTATTTGATGAATTTTTCCATTATCTAATCGTTCTATTTCTTCTTGTGAAAAACCTAAAGGCGTTAATGTTTTGGTTAATCGCTCTAATGTCTTAGGAGAATACCATCTTGTAGTACCAAGCGTATGCCAATCAAAATCAACGCCCAAATTCTCATAACTCTGCACTTGTTTATGAGAATAGTTCCATCCATCTAATGAGTGCCAATAACCGTTATTGTAAATACATATTTTACGTATATACCCAAATTCAACAGGATGCTTAAATGTAACCATAAATTTAGGAACATGAGGTTCAACATCTTCTTGAAGCGATTTAACATACCCGATATGACTTGTATCAACCTCTGGTGGTGGTAATGGATTTATAAAGTTCGCATCTTCCCAATAAAACATATTTAATTGTTCCATATAACACCCACTTTAAAATCAAAAAACATAGTGTGTTTTCTCTTAAACTGCTGATTTTATTGGCTTTGCTGGTTTAACAAGCAATAATTCTATTTTTTCTTTAGTTAATCTAAAACAATCAAATACATCATAAGCAGTAATATCGTATTCATAATTTTCACCACTTATATGTATTTTTTTAATTGGACGAATCAAGCCACAATTAAATAGTTTTCTAACTTCTTTATTAGTTATATTAAATTCACTTTGTATCTCGAATGTGGGAACGCCAATATATAATTCTTTAGCCATCTTTCTAAAACCAATTGTCTTCTCTAATTTATCAACAATAGTAGCTTTAGTATCTCTATTCATAATTACAACATCATATTTATCAGCAAGAGCTAATAAATGTTCTTTTTTAGAATATTTTGTAGCAGATTCTAAAATGTACGCTTTAGCATTTTTACTTTTATACATTATCGTTCTCCTTTCTGGTATTTTCACCATCAATTATTTCTATGCATTCCTTCAATGATTCTCCATGCAACCCAGTATGCATATATTCTCCGTTCATTAGTTGTCTTAAAATCAAATAGGTTCCATAATCAGAATTCCATTCAATACTGTGGTTTTTATAAAATACAGATTCATCGTTTTCAAACGCTACGGTAATGCTGCTATCCCAGGTTTCAAACATTTTATTCTCCTTCTAAACAATTCTATTTTTCTTTGATAAAGAAATTCTAATTTCTCTCATTTGTTTAGCATCAATGTTTGGATTTGCATATTCTTGTATATTTATGTTTTCTATAATTCCAAAACGAATTTCTCTCATTTGTTCTGCTGTAAATTTCGGATCAAGATAAGGTGTAATATCTAAAAAATCTTCTTTGCCAAAAACAATTTCTTGAATTTGTTCTGGCGAATAAGTTCCTTCTAGTTCTTCCATATATTTCTACTCCTTTCTATAAAACATTCAAAAATGCCTATGAGCAAAAGTTCATAGGCACTATCAATGTTTTAAAGAAACAAAAAAAGACACATCGTGTGTCTTTCCCTAAACTACTAATTTTATTGGCTTTGCAGGTTTTGCAAAAATAAATCAATGTGTGCTTTAGATATCAATATCGTCTCCTGGAAGTTCTAGATCTGAATCAATTACTTCAATATTAGAAAAGAGTTCCAAATCCTTATTAACACCAACCATCTGAAGTTTTCCGATTTCAGCATCATAATAATATGCATTATTGGAAAGAATTTCTTTTTCATCTAAGCCATTATTTACTTCAGTTACCATTTCATTAAGAAATTCTGGCTCGAATCCTCTTATTTTTAAAGTACGCTCAGGCATAACAATAAATTCATTTATAGAAGCTGGCAACACATAGAAGTTTTCTCCCACTAACTTTGAAATCTCATCCAAGGATTTGGAATTAAAACCATATGCGGAACCAAACAAGCCATTATTTACTTCAACAACATACTGCATACCTCTAGCTTCAACAGGAATCACCTCTGCCATTTCTGGATGCATCGATAAAAGTCTTTCCACTAAATCGGCAATCTTCATTGGGTGATTTTTCTCCATGCTTTTCCAAGCCTGGCTTAAAAGATCTTCAAAAGAAACCTCATAATTAGATAAAAGTTCATTGTTAACAACGACAGTTGCTACACCTGAATGGTCCTGGTCAGCTTCAATCCTTACAAACATGGCAATATTTTCAGCAACAACCTTATGTGGTGTATTCTTTAACATTTCTTGATTGTTATCAATTCCCACTACACATACAATCAAGCGATTCTTCATCTGTTCATAATTGAGTAAAGATTCAACCTGTGACTGCATAGGACGATGCAGCTGAGATTCACGATAAACATCAAGCATGTTATCAGCGATTTCATCGATTGTTAATTCATCTCTATTATAAGCATCAAACCAATCGTTAACGTAAATGATTGGTGCAATTGGTGAATCTCCTTTAAAAGCAATTCCTGTCAATTCAGTATTGTTAGTCTTGACAACATTCTGAATATCAAGATGAACTGAATTATCTTGAAGCTTCTCTGCAATAACATCTCTTAATTCTTCTGCGAATTTACGTACCATAACTAATTACCTCACTTATTATTTAGTTTCTTTGCGTATGCTTCTAAAATCTTAGAAGTCTGCTGTTTTGCCTTTGCTGCGTCTTTCTTTGGTTCGATAACAGCAACCATTTTTCCGTCTTTGTAGACTGCATAATCAAATTTAGGTTTTTCAGCCATATGTTTTTCTCCTTTCTATGAAATGAATAAATCAACACTGGGACTTTTTTTGTATTTCTTGTTGTGAGGTAATTTCCGTACCAGTTTGTTGAATTATTTGAATGTTAAAACATTCAAAAATGCCTATGAACTTTTGCTCATAGGCACTATCAATGTTTTAAAAAAATAAAGAAGACACATCGTGTGTCTTACTCTAAACTACTGATTTTATTGACTTTGCAAGTTTCGCAAAAAAACAAATTAAATATCTGTGTTACGAACCATGGTTTTTTGGGAATACATAATTGAAAAAACATATAAAACCATCCATCCAGCTGAATAGAATTCTATGAATTGTTCAGTTATCCATTTCAAATTACATAAGAAAAGAATCGATGGAATTATCAATGCAGATATAAAAACAATCTGTATTCCGTAAAGAGTTGCTAAAGAACCTTCAGTTGCTCTACTTAATATAAAGTTCATAATTGAAATTAGTAGAAAAAGGCTTGTTATCACAATAGACGTTACCAAGAATAAATTACCCATGAATGTTTGATTACATAATTTTTGAAAAAAAACTGGATATTTATTTAAATCATTTGCCCATGAATCATCCGTTAAAACACTAATACTAATATTAAAAAACATGCCTAAAGTCATACCTTCCAGCAGCGCCTTTATAAACGGTTGCATCTTATTACTTCTAGTATCATTTTCTGACATAAATTTACCCTTTCTCTATTTTCCTTCACGCCAAATTGACAAGAAGTTATCATTCTATTCCTTTGCGAACTTTTTCTAATCTTTGTTTAAGTTTGCGAAGATTTTCTGAAGATAGATCTAAAACCAATTCCTCTAATTTCTTGCAATAAGTTTGCATATCAGAATCCATTTCAGCTCTTAAAGCCATCTTTGAAAAAATACCAATCAGTATTGTTAAAGAAGTATCATATTCTATAGTCTGTTTAGTCACATCAGTAAAATGTTTATCCGATTTCGCTAATGCCTTAATATCATTTTGAATAACTGATTGTAATAGATTATAGAAGTCTTCAGCAAAATTGTTTTCAAATCCAAAGCTAGAATTTTTCATATCCATAACATTTTCCTCTTTTCTAATCTTTCTTTTACTCCATCTTTCTTCAGGAACTGCTTATTGCTTTTCAAATACTTCGTTCTTAACCACACCACCGTTAATCATTAGTTGATCATCAAGTTCAACAGCAGTAAATGTTGTATTTCCGTAAAAGCCTTGTCCTTCGATGTTAATTCGATAGTAATCATCTTCTTTTTCGTAAGTACCATTAAAGAACATTCCATCTTGATACCAAGTGCAGGTTCCATTACGCTTAAACTCTATGGAATACTTTTTACTCTCACTTCTGTAAGTACCAGATAGTGATCCACAAGCTACGCAAATGAAAACAAAAGCAACAAGCAACAATGTAGCAAGTGTTTTTTTCATATAATCAATCACCTTTCTTAGAACATATTTGCTTAATTTTCGTTAATTACTCGTTTGGATATAATTTTGTTATAGCAATAAAGTGTCGCTCTTACGTCTTCAAGTGAATCGTGTGCCTTAAATTCATATCCATAATGACTCGCACACTTAGTAAGTGGTTGCCATTTATAATTACCAAAATACTCATTCCATTCTCCGTATATTGGAGCAAACATTTTCATTACATCTACTATCTTTTGATTTTTGTTAGGCTTTACACCCCACGCCTCAAGAAACCTTAAATCAAATTCTCCATTATATGCAACTAAGGTTTTTGCACTTTCAAAAATCGTTAGCACCTTTGATACCAACTCATGAGGGTACGGAGCATCTGCTACCATTTCTGGTGTAATATGATGTATTTTTGCTGCTTCATCCCAATTATTAGACCAATAAGGTTTTACATACGAGTTAAGAAGAATATTACCTAAACCATCAATTATTGAAATCTGTATAATTTCGTTATTAGAAGAATCCACTCCAGTAGTTTCTGTATCAAATACAATGAGATCTATTGGATCTAAATCATCAACATTAAAGTTTTCACTAGCTCTACGAATCAAATCTGAACCAATTGTTTTTCCAAGTGAAATTCTGGTTTGATATTCAGTCTCAGAACGAATTTGTTCAGCTTGTCTTTCTGCTGATTTTTTTACCCTAATCTTCTTTTGTTCAGCTTTCTCTTTTCTTTCAAGACGCTTTTCATTTTTTGTATTTTCAATTTCTTCTTCTGTCATATCTCTGACTTCTTCTACTGAATAATACTTCATCGATTTACAACAATGACCATTTGTCCAAAGGTTAATACCCATATCTCCATTTATTGGAGTCTTATAGACTTTAGCCCACTGATTAACTGTTCTTAAATCTTTATTGCTAAATTCGTTACTAGTTCTTACTTTCATCGCCTTCACCTCTCAAGTTAGATGGCATCGTATTCTTTCTTTTCTTTCATCCAGTTAATGTTTTCAATCATTGTCTTGATATAACTTCTCTTAGAATTTTCAGATTTAATATCATTCTTTCTTGAAGTGTACTTAACAAGAATTTCTCCAATAATTGATGCAATTGGTCCATACTGACTAATATCGTTCACATCATAAGAACATCTACCCATAAAGAAATTAAACAAGTCAAAACAATCATTTCTGTCAAAAGATTCATCTAACATTGTGAAGAACTGATATACCTCATATTTTCGCATCACAATTTCTGGAACTGATAAATCTTTGCAAAACTGAAAAAACTTAAAACCATCAGTTAATTCAGAATTCACTATTGCTGGCAATGTATATCCATCAATTTCGATTGAATTGTTTTCTTCTTCATCATCTGAATCTATATCATTCAACTTAGATTTTTTCGATTTGTTAGCTTCACGATTCTGCTTGATCTGCTTTTTTGCTTCTAATGCTGTAGTAATACCTCTTTCCATCCAAGCTGTTAATGTATCGTCAACATGCTTGATTTGAAGATTATTGCCACGGAACAAATTATCTTTAATTGCTTCTTCAATAAGATCAAGAGAATATCCACGTCTATACCACATATCGATAAAATATTTTCCGAAAGAAGAATTAACATCATTGGGGAAGAAATTAGAAATAAGTCTCTCATAAGCAGCAGTAGCTGATTCATTTTCAGAAGAGTCATTATCTACTAAGTTAGTACTAACTATACTACTGAGAGATTTAGTATTTACTCCTTTAGTATTATTTATATTTAGTATATTAGTATTATTAGTATTTAGTTGTTTCGGTTTTTCCGTGAACGGGTTATCCGTGAACGGGTTTTCCGTGTCTGGTTTTTTGCCCTTACGGTTATCAGTAAAATCAGTACTTTCAGCCACTTTTTCTTCTGTTTTTCTAATTACAGGTAATTCGTGAACCTCATAACAGTATCCAGTGAATTGTCCCTTCTCATTTTGAATTTGTTTTCGAACAATATAGCCAAATTTAACTAGTTCTCTAAGCGTATTAGCAAGAGATTCATAACCTTCCTTTGTAAACTTCTGCAAACCTCTTACCGACAGATCCCAATCATTTGGAAGAGAAAGAATAAATGATAAAAGCCCTTTAGCTTTTAATGATAACTGTGGATTTTTTAAATGATGATTACTCATCACCGTAAAATCTTGTGTTTTCTGTACTCTAAAAAAACTATCTGCCATTATTCTACTCCTTATGTTTAGGACAAACCTTGCGCTAAGTTAGCACAAGGTTGTCGTTTGCCTTTAATTTCCTGCGTATGCTTCTAAAGCCTTCAGAATGTACGCTGTAACGTCCTTCGTGCCTACAGGAATGAATTTATCCACCTCTTTGCACGGAATGTGATATTTCGCAATCTGGTTAGGTTTAGGTTTATTTATCACCTGTCTGATTTCAGTTGTACTCAAATCAGCACCTTTATTCTTATGTAAGTCTCTCAATTTTTTCGCTTGTAAGAGATTGATACTACTTTGACTATCAACAATTTCTTGAAACACTTTGTGTTGTTCTTCAGCACTTAAATAAGAAAGTTCTACAGCTGGTGTTTCTGAAAGTTTGTTTTCATCCAATAATTCCAATAATTCTGGATTTAATTGAGATATTCTTACTAATCTTCGAACAGTTTCACGACTTACCTTCTGTTCAGCTGCAACTACTTCTAACGCAGGTGCAGTCGAAGTTTCAGTATCTTCAGAGTATGTCACTGTTTTACCCAGTCTTTTCAAGGCATCCATTTTCATTTTTATTGCCTTTGCCTTTTGAGAAATAGGAATGTTTTCACGATGGTAATTGAAGTCAACCATCATTACGATTGCTTCATCATGCGAAACATCTTCAATTATTGCAGGAATTGTCTTAAGATTATTTCTCACTGATGCATACATTCGCCTATGTCCTGAAATCATTTCATAGCGATCTGGAGTTGATTTTCGTAAATGAACTGCTTCCATTACTCCGTTTGAAGATACAGATTCAATGAGTTTCTTCATATCTTCGTCTTCTTCAACTTGGAACGGATGTTCTTTAAATGTATCAATCGATTCAATTGCTACATCAATGATTTTAATTGCTTTTGCTTCATCTCTCTGTGCCTGTGTGGAGAACAGATCGTTAGCAACATTGATATTTGCAGATGTTCTAGTAATAAAAGGTACCATATTAGTCTATCTCCTTCGCCAATTCTCTATAAGCAATTGATACAGAATCTTTAGGTTCAAATGTGATAGCACTTAATCCTTCTCCTACTGATTTGGTTGCAGCTGCTTTTGTAGGAATTACAGACTTAAACATGTTTATTTCTGAATATGCCTCTTTTACACCAGCGATAACATCATTGTTAAGTCGTTGACGCTTATAGAGAGTAAATACAATTCCTGCAATTTTTAATTTAGGATTCATATTTTTCTTAATATTCAAATAAGTATCGATTAAATCATCAAGTCCATCTGTAGCGTACAATTCACACTGAACAGGGATAATCACTTCATCAGCGCAATTAAGAACATTGATGGTTAGAATTTCAAGGGAGGGTGCGCAATCGATAATTACATAATCATATGAATCCTTGATTTGACTTAAATACTTTTTTAAGATTTCTTCTCTACAAACAGCGTTGTTAATTGCAGGAGCAATTCTTGCAAGTCTAATTTTGCAAGGAAGCAAATCAAAGTTTTCTGAAGTAGTAAGAATTGCTGGTTTGGTTTCTGGTAAATCTTCCACACGAAACGGATCACATGCTGCTTCATACATTTCTGCAAGCGTGAACTCTAATTCAAAAGAACGAAAACCAACTCCACGAGTTGCATTGGACTGTGGATCAGAATCAACGAGAAGAACTTTTTTACCAAGTTCTGTTAAAGCTGCTGCAAGATTTATTGCAGTTGTTGTTTTACCTACACCACCCTTGTGGTTGCAGATTGCGATTACCTTTGTCATATTTTTTAGCCCTTTCCGACAAACACCATATTTTGCTTGTGTTGTCAAAAGATCCTTTTGACTTTTAATTTTGTGGAAAGGGCTTTTTCAAACACAAAAAAAGTTGCCAAAAGAACCTTCTGACAACATAATTCTAGTTTTGTTGGAAAACAACAAACAAAAAAGGCCTGAAGCAATAACTTCAAGCCTTATTGGTCGAGGTGACAGGGTTCGAACCTGCGACCCCATGCTCCCAAAGCACGTACGCTACCAACTGCGCTACACCTCGATTCGCGAGAAGAATAATACCACGTCATTCACCCCGCGTCAAGTGTTTAACCAATTTTATTCATACTTTTTGCATCAGCCACCGAAACACTGAGCATAATATCTGCCATAAGTAGAATTACCACTTGTGATAACCAGTACACCAATTCCTACTGCAGTATAGTTTCCATTAAGCATATTCTGATTGTGTCCTGATGAAGTTTTCCATGAATTCATAACAGCTGTTGCATTGATCTGACCAGCTGCGATATTCTCACCAGCCCAGCCATAGTTAGTTGGGAAAGCTGAGAAACAAATCTGGTTGTTTGGTCTTGTATGTGAGAAATAAGCTGAAATCTCTCTGCATCTTACATGTGCTGTATTACTAAGCGAAGATGGTCTTGTTACTGCTCTTAAACCAGAAGCTGTACGATATGCGTTAAGCTGAGTTGCAATCTCATTCTCACAGGCATAATCGTAAAAACCAGACATTACTACTCTCTGACCTGTAGGAAGTGTAATTGTAAATGTGATAGTCTCACTCTTGTTACGAGCATAAAGCTGACCTGTAGTTAAAGATCCACGTGACATTCCAGCAGATGTGCAATAAGATACAAAATCACTTAAAGTAAGGAAATTTGCAACGATTGCGTAATCTGTTGTGCCGTTATTAATTGAATTCTTCCAGTTATTTAACTCAGCAGCGGTTGGACTACGACGCAAGAACACACCATACAAATCTCTGATAAAGGCTTCGTTTGATTTATTCTTTGCCTGATACTCTGATGCGAAAAGAATACCCTGTACAAGAGCAGCTGCTGTAGTTGACTTGCTCTTAAGGTTATTTACCCAGTAAGCCTTTGTAGGACCAGTTACCGTCTTACCAAGGAATACCTGATAAACAAGATCTACAAATCCATCAATCTTCTTATTGGCACGACAATATAAATCGCCAGTATTAAAAGCTGAACCAACAGTAATACCATAACCTCTGCAAACATTTGAAAATTCAGGAGAAATAGCAAATCCAACGAAAATTGCATAGTCGGTTGCACCTTCGCTTAACTGTCTCTGCCAGTAAGCGGCGCCACCTACATTTGCGGCAATCTCACGATCCATGAATGCCTTATAAAGATCCTGAACAAACTGAGCGTCTGTTCTGTTACGGTTCTTATACTCCTGTGAAAAGAAGAAATTCTGAGTAATACTAACGCCTGTCTCTCTGCCACTTGCAAGAGCATCAATCCAGTACTGCTTACCGCCACCAGTTACATTTCTAACATCACGACTGAGAATTACACTATAGCAGCGCTCAACAAACTGAGTGATCTTAGTAATATTGGCTGTTGCAGCCTGAACACCACTCGCATAACTAAAAAGAAAAGAAACAACAATAATTAAACTAACTAAACGCTTCTTAGAACTAGTCATAGTACCGCCCCCCGGATTTTCTTAATTTTAGCACAGGCGCGAAGAGATATTTATGCAGCAAAACAAAGCGTAACAAAGTGTTTAATTTTTAATTGGTTTGTTTATAAGTAGTTAACAAATAAGCCCTTGAAACATTGCTTTAGAGGGGATTCTTATTGCTATTGGCACGCTTTTGAACTTCAAGCATTCCACTAACAAAAGGATAAACATGGTACTTTCTTGCCCTATCCATTAATTCATCTTCAGGAAGTCTCATGCCAATAAGGCACTTTGCCATATCCTTACGCTTATTGATTCTGTTAACCAGAAAAAAACACTGAATAATCCAGCATACGATAATCGCAATAATTGGAACTCCAAGAGTCAGAAAACTAATGTGCATATCAGGATTATGCAAAACAAAGTAGATCCAGTAAGCAAAAAACAACACAACAACAGCCGCAATAATATCGAACATTACTGCAAAGAAAACTGCACTTTTAAGTGTCTTATACTTTGATTCAATCTTAGCTTCATCATGCTTTATATAGTGAACATCGATATCAGCCTTACCATTAGAATCAAATCGCTCTATTTCAAAATCGAGCTGACCATCTTTATATACACGGTCATAAAGCACATCTAACTTCTCTGTCTCACCCTTGAAATTAACCCAGTTCTCATCTGGAAGTTCAATAGTATTGAAACGAAATGGCTTCTCCGCAAAAGTATTTACCACTTCAAGTCTTTCCATATATTCTTCAACACTAAGATCTTCAACAAATCCAAAACAGTAATCAATTGTTGTTGAAGACCAGTTAAATCCAAGACCACGAATATTCTCGATACCATAAACAGAGGCAAACTTATCCCAAAGATTACCTATTGTTTCATACTGCTTATTACCCTCGGTAGAAAAGGTCATCTGATAGCCTTTAAATACCATTATTCATTTACCGCCTTAGAAATACATTTATGGTATGCAATACGAGGATCACCATTTAAAAGATGGATAATACCGCATCGTGTAAAGCCATTCTTCGAAAGCAGATGCTGCATCACTTTGTTATCCTCGTGAGTATCGATTCGGACATTATCTGTTTTCGAGAAAGCAAGTTCGAGCGCTACCGGAAGAACGCCCTTTGCCCTGCCGTTACTGCCTATTCTATGAATTACGCCATAGGAATCGTTATTAAGCCACTTACCATCCTCGATTACTTTATAAGTAGGATCTTCCATAATGTCGAAAAAGAAATTTGCTACAATCAAACCATCATCAACGACAACGTAAGACTTACCTTCTTTTATGTCGTTAACAATGATTTCTCTTGCTGGATGAGTAGTGCCCCACTGATTTGGATTACCGCTTTTGCGCATGAATTCACGCGCAGCAGCGTATACATCCATAATTTCATCAAGGTCCTCAATTGTACCCTTACGAATACTAAGCATATTAGTAATCAATATCCGCTCTTCTTGCCAACATTGAAGAGATAAATTGAAGTTCATCCATTATTCTGTTTGTAATATCTTCAGCTTCACTTCTGCTAAATCCGAAATCTCTGAGATTATCCTCGAGTGCATCTGGATCACAGTCATCAATGTAATCATCTATATCGTCCTCAGTATCATCTGGGGCATCAATTGCAGTCTTAAGCTTTGAAACAGTAGTGCTATATGTAATAGTAGCACCCATGTTATCTCCGTTAAGGAAATCAAGTACTACAGTATATTCATTAACTGTAAAATTGAACTTAACAGTTAAAACCATATCCTCGATAACATCTTCGTTATCGTCAGTAATAAGATTCAACTCATCAAACCAGTCCTCAAGATTAATAGTGATTTCACCTGACATCTTACGGCTGTTAAATACACCATTCTTAAGGTCAGCCTCAAGTTCAACATCCCCTGTATCAAGCACGAAATGAGCGTTAATTCTGCCAAATGTCATCTTACCTACACCAGTAAGAGAAACTTCTGAATTACGGGTCTCAATTGAGTACTCAAAAGCAAATTTTGAACCATGAACAATCTCAATAACTGTCATTTCAAAATCTTCTTCTGATTCAAAGTAAAAGCCCTTAATTTCACCCTTTGAATTTACGTAGAAAGTAACTGTACCAAGATCAAAGTCTTCGTCTTCAAATTCGCCTTCATCAACCATATCAACAATAGAAGAAAGAACATCTGTAGCATCATCCCATGTGTAATCAAAATCATCAGGAATCTTGCTGTCTGCGAAATCAGCCAAAACTTCATCGTCGATCATCTCTTCGAATACAGCGACAAGCATATCACTGCAAAGCTCAGAAGTAATATCAAACTCAAGTGCTGTAAACTTCTGTGAAACGCCCTCTACCTTCATTGTCTCGTTATATTCATCAACATCAGTAATCTGTGAAAGTGCGATACCAATGTACTTATTAAAAAGGTCATTAAGAACATCTATATCTTCAGTTGTAATAGAATTCATAATTTCAGAGATAGTCATAACCTCTTCTCTTGAGAAGTTTTCACTCAAATCAACCTCATAGAATGTCTCATTAAGCTCTGCACATCTATAGTAAGCAACCTCTTCCTCTGCATCAACGATAACGTCAGCTGTAAATACAACTGTGCCATCCTGACCGATTAATGAATATGTATTCTGAATAAGACTCTCATACTTATAAGACTCAACTGTAAGTGAAACATCTGACAAAGCATCCTCATCGAAATTGTCGATATCCATCTCATCGATAAAATCCTCAGTTGCTTCAAAACGTGCAGTTGTTGAAACAACCTTATTCTCACTTGGATTTGCAAGACGCAAACGATCAAACATTGCATCAGAATAGTCAGTAATGTACTGATTAAGAACATACTGAGTATACTCATCTGGATCCATTGTGAGTTTACGGAATGAATTAGCGATTTTTGCAGCGTTAGCGATGCAGACGATAGCAACAATAGCTACTAAAGCAATAACGCCTCCGATAATAAACTTTGCCTTACTCTTATTTGGCTTTTTTGCTTCTGTAGGAACAGAATCTACTACACTTGTAATTGTAGCTGAATCAGCTACAGGAACCTCTGCAGGAGTTTCTGCTGGTGTCTCAACAGGAGCCTCTGCTACTACTTCTTCAGCTGTCTTTGTCTCTTCAGGAACAGCTACATTCTCGTTGAGATTCAAATCATCTAAATTATTATTATCTAAATTACTATTATCCATATTATTAAGCCTCCTAAAAAACATTAGCCATGAACCCTTAGGATTCATGGCCAATTAAGAAATTATCTAACAATTATCTGCCATGGGTGTACTTCATAACCAGAATCGAATCCAGAAACATTACTTGGGATGCTGATAACAAGACGTCCGTCGTAATCGAATGCTGAATCATCAATATCTGTAACCGAATCTGGAATATATACATATGCCAACTCGTCGCAGACAATAAATGCACCAGGTCCGATATAAGTACAACCCTCTGGGATATAAATGTACTCGAGATCCTCACAGGTAGCAAAAGCCTGCTGCTCAATTCTTGTTACAGTATCTGGAAGAATAACACTCTCAATAATGTCGCAGTCATAGAAGCACTTTCTACCGATTGATGTAATGTTGCTTCCTGGAGCGAACTCAACGTATCTAAAGCCGTTTACACCATATGGAAGCTGGATTTCACCAGAACCAGAGAATGTGATTGTACCGTCTCTTGTGATTGTATATGTTGCGTTATCACCGCAGCTTCCTGATGACTCGATTGAGTGAATTGTATCAGCATCACAAATCTTATGTGTCATTGAGAAAAGCTCAAGTGGAAGGAGATACCAGTTATATGTTGGATCCTCTTCAACTCTGCTTCCGCCATAGAAGCTTGAACCCTCGTAGCGGTTTGCGCAGTCCCATGTTGGGTCAACGTGATACCACTCACCATCGAGGCAAACACAAGCCCATGCGTGGTTAGGATTCTCGTCAGTTCTATAAGATGTATTAAACATCATCTCCTCTGCATTACCTTCACCAATACCGAAAGATACAGCAGCAGGAACGCCAGCTGCACGACAGAGTGCTACGAATGTATTAGCCTTACCCTCACAGATAGCAACTTCACGTCTCAAAAGAGCAAGTGCATCGTCCTGGTAAGTTGTAATATCATCTTCAATCTGAACATAGTCATAAGCAAAATTTGTAACGATATGATTGTAGATTGCAAATGCCTTCTCCCAGTCATTTGAACAACCAGCTGTAATCTGGTTAGCGCGCTGAATAACATAAGGATCATCGCACTCAACATCGTTCTGTGGCTGGAGGCACTCCTCCAAAGATGTAGCATCTGTCCAAAGCTCTGAACATCTCTCTACATTAAAGTCATAACAGAGTGACTTAAGGAAAGTAATATCACCTTCCTCAGTCTTTGTAATGTATGCGTCGTACTGACGATACTCAAGACCATCAGCCTCGTACATAGCATCGATATAGTAGAAAGTACCAACATCAAGATCATCAGCAACTTCTACTTCGAAAGAACCATTAGCACTATGCTGGAATACAGGATGATAACTCTCATCGCAGATTCTGAAACTGATGTTTCTTGCGCAGTTAGTATCGATACCTACTGAAGTTCCATCAACATAAATGCGGATGTCTCCACCGTCCTTACCCTTAAGATTGATCTCATCAAAATCTGCATAGAGGCTTGTCAAATCCTTGCCTACAGCCTTAACGTCATTCGCATTCAATCCTGAGAACACGCCAGTAGCAATAACGGCTGTCATAACTACTGCAATCATTTTCTTAATAATCATTCTTTATCCTCCACAAGCAATTCAAATCACGTGTTAGTAATTAAGAATTAGCAAGATTCTCAAAAGCCTTGATAGCCTCATCAACTGTAACTTCAGAAGACTCGCCTGTTGCACGATACTTAATCTCAACAATACCCTCAGAAGCACGTCTGCCGACTGTAATTCTAAATGGGATACCGATAAGATCTGAATCCTTGAACTTAACACCTGGACGCTCATTTCTGTCATCGAGGAGAGCCTCGTAACCCTTAGCCATAAGCTCGTCGTAAATCTTCTCAGCAAGGCCCATATTCTCTTCGTCGTTAACCTTTGTAGGGATAACTGCTACCTGATATGGAGCTGCAACCATTGGCCACTTAATACCATCGTCATCGTGGTTCTGCTCAATGATAGCTGCGAGTGTTCTTGAAACACCGATACCATAGCAACCCATAATCATTGGATTCTCCTTACCATCCTTATCAAGGAAGTTACATCCAAGAGCATCAGAATACTTTGTACCAAGCTTAAAGATATGTCCTACCTCAGTACCTCTTGCCATCTCGAGTGGCTTACCACACTTAGGACAAGCGTCACCAGGAATTGCATTACGAACATCAACAACCTTATCAGGTGTGAAGTCACGTCCGATATTAACGTTCTTGAAGTGGTAATCTGTCTCACATGCACCAACGATGAAGTTAGACATAACACTTACTTCGTTATCAATTATAACCTCAATCTTCTCCTTAAGATTGATAGGGCCTGCAAAACCAACCTTAGCACCTGTAACTCTCTCAACATCGTCGAAAGCAGCAAGTGTCATCTCAGTTGCATCATAAAGATTAGCAAGCTTTGTCTCGTTGATTTCTCTGTCGCCTCTTACCATAACTGCAACGATTTTACCGTCGATGTTATAGATAATTGTCTTTACGAACTCAGATGGCTCAGCGTTCATAAAAGCCATAAGCTCTTCGATTGTCTTAACGTCTGGAGTATGAATCTTCTCTACTGGAAGCTCAGCCTGCTTCTCAACTCCCTCTGGTACACCACATGGAGCCTTCTCCTCGTTAGCAGCATATCCACATGCATCACAGAAACAGATAGCATCCTCACCGATTGGGCTGTTAACCATGAACTCCTGTGAACCAGAACCACCCATAGCACCTGAGTCAGCATCTACAACCTTGTAATCAAGACCGAGTCTGTCAAAGATTGCTCTGTATGCCTTGTACATAGCCTGATATGAAACATCAAGACCTGCCTCATCAACGTCAAAAGAATAAGCATCCTTCATAACGAACTCACGAGCACGGATAACACCAAAACGTGGTCTCTTCTCATCACGATACTTGTGCTGAATCTGATAAAGAGTAATTGGGAGCTGCTTATAAGACTTGATGTTATCTCTTACAGCCTCTGTGAATGGCTCCTCGTGTGTAGGACCAAGACAGAAATCTCTCTCTCCACGGTCATGAAGTCTAAACATCTCAGGACCGAACTTGTCCCATCTGCCTGAAGCCTGATAAGACTCAGCAGGAAGAAGTGCTGGCATGATGAGCTCCTGTGCTCCAGCCTTGTCCATCTCCTCACGAATGATGTTCTCAACCTTCTTATAAGAACGAAGACCGATTGGCATAAAGGCATAAATACCTGATGCACACTTACGGATCATTCCTGCTCTGAGCATTAACTGATGTGAAGGAATTTCTGCATCAGATGGAATCTCACGAAGTGTAGAAAGAAACAATTTTGATACTCTCATAATATATCTCCTAAAAAATTATAATTATTATTAATAAAAATAAGGCGTTTAAAGTATACAGTAGGCAGAAGAATTCTGCAAATAAATAGACTATGCAGATTTGTTGAAAAACAAAAGAAAAGGCTGGTAAAAACCAGCCTTCTGATGAACAAATTAATTAAGATTTAAACTCCACCGAATATTCCAATCAGGAAATAGATATCAAGAAGGAATGTGACAAGCATAATCAGGGCACAAATAATGTATATAGCGGCACGTGTATTTTTGTTATCACGATTAGGCGTGTTAATATTCATGTCGCGTTTTGCCATACGTGCCGTCTCCTTCTCGTTATATTGATCTCCTTGTGGGGTTAATCTGATTATAGTGGCGCAAAATATTTCATGCTTTTCGAGAATATGACAAACTATTTACAATCGCTAAAAACATGAGCATTTTTGACGAAAATGTGCATAATGCAGGCTCAAAGACGCGGTGTGATATAATATGTTTCAAATTCAAAGGGATTAGGAAGATAAGAATCGGTGAGATTTATTGATCTGACAACCAAATACAATATTACTCAGGACAGGATTAAGATTGCCATTGGTACAGTGAGCATCCTCCTGGTAAGTGCTATTGCATTAATTGGCGTTAAGACTCTCCTTGACGCTGAGGCAAGAGCAGACAGACAAAGACGCCTGGACGAGGCGGCTGGTCTTCTTGTCGGCGCAAGTCAGACTTCCGAAACAGATCCTTTAATCAGCAGAGAACTCGATGCTGTTGCAGTAGCAGAACCTACAGACGAGACTTCAGAAGAAACAACTGAGTCTGATGAATCGTCAGAAACTACAGATGAGGAAGAAAATTCTTCAACAGAAGAGTATATTGAAGTGACAACAACTCAGGAGACAACTACAGCAACTACAACTGCAGGAATCAGCGAGACACCAGTTTACATGACTGTATATGCCACTCAGTCAATCAACTTAAGAACTGGTCCTGGAACTGACTACAGTGTAGTCAGAACTCTTAACCCTGGCGATGCAATTGACGTAATCGCCCAGACTTCAAACGGCTGGTATAAGACTTATAACGGCAACTACGTTCTTGCTTCTTATACTCAGTCAACACCTATCGCAACTGCCCCACAGGTACCAGCAACTCAGGGTACAACAGCAGCTGCAACACAGGCTACAACTACAAGAGCCCCATCTGGCTCTGTAAATAACTGTACTATCACTTTCTACGGCCCACAGCCACGTGGTGACGGAACTTACAGTACAACTACAGCAACAGGTACAACATGTCAGCAGGGCAGAACTTGCGCAGCTGACTGGAGTATTTATCCTGCAGGTACTGTAATCTACATCGAGAACGATCCTCTCGGTGGAGACGGTTACTATACGGTTGAGGACAGAGGACCTGGTGTACAGGGATACCATATTGATATTTACGTAGACTCTACATCAGGATGGAACACTACTTCCCGTAACGTATCGGTAGGCTGATTTACTGATTAATGCGGGTTGGCCCCTCTTTTACGAGTGATCGCCAATTCTGCAGATACCGTTACAGGAAAAGCGCTCTGTTTCCTTTTGTTTTGTCATGTTAAATTTCGATGCAATTAAAACGAAAGAAGATAAATTTAATGGACGAGACAAAGAAAAAACTTAAAGTAATCCCTCTTGGAGGATTATGCGAAATCGGTAAAAACATGACTGCTTTCGAATACGATAACGATCTTATCGTAATCGATGTAGGAATGGCTTTCGCAGAAGAATATATGCCTGGAGTTGACTGCGTTATCCAGGACTATACTTACATCAGAGAGAACATCGACAAGCTTCGCGGTGTAATTCTTACACACGGTCACGAGGACCATATTGGTGCGCTTACTTTCTTCCTCAAGGAATTCCAGTGCCCTGTTTATAGCGGCAAGCTTACTATCGAGCTTGTAAGACATAAGCTTATGGACGAGAACGTAAGCCTTAAAGGAATCACTCTCGAGGCATTTAAGAACGGCGATCAGGTTAAGCTTGGTACTAACTTTGTTGCTGAGTTTATTCGTGTAAACCATAGTATTGCCGACAGCTACGCAATCGCTCTTAGAACACCAGTTGGAAATATCGTTCACTCTGGTGACTTTAAGGTTGACTACACACCAATTAACGGCAAGACAATCGACCTTCAGAAATTCGGCGAATACGGAAGAGAAGGCGTTCTTCTTTTCCTTTGCGAGAGTACAAATATCGAAATCGATGGCTTCTCCCCTTCTGAGATGCAGGTAGGTGAATCTTTCCAGAGAATCTTTAAGCAGGCAGAAGGCAGAATCATTATTGCTACATTTAGTAGCCACGTTCACCGTATGCAGCAGATCTTTACTGCAGCAGAGATGTTTGGACGTCACGTATGTCTTTCAGGAAGAAGCATGGTAAACGTATTTAACGTTGCTAATTCCCTCGGATATATCGAAATGAATCCTGACACATTAATCGATGTTTCTGAAATCGATAACTACGAGGATAACGAAGTAATTATTCTTACTACAGGATCTCAGGCTGAGCCAATGAGTGCTTTGTCACGTATGGCATTTGCATCCCACCGTGCTATCGAGATTCAGGAGGGCGATACTGTAATTATTTCTGCTCACCCAATCCCAGGTAACGAGAAGCCAATCTATCGTGTAATCAACGAGCTCTTTAAGCGTGGAGCACAGGTTATTTACGAATCCCTTGCTGACGTTCACGTTTCAGGACACGCATATCGTAACGAGATTAAGATGCTCCATACACTCTTAAAGCCTAAGTATTTCGTGCCTATCCACGGTGAATACAGAATGCTTTATAAGCACGCAGTTCTTGCCAACAGCCTTGGCATGGAAAAGGACAATATCTTTATCCTCGATAACGGTGACGTTCTCGAAATCGACGAGGATTCAGCTGAGGTTACAGAGCAGATTCCAGCTCAGCCAGTTCTTATCGATGGTTCGGGATTTAGTAATCCTGACAATCACGTTCTTGCTGACAGAAGACACCTTGGAGAAGACGGCTGCGTAAGTATCGGAATCGTTGTTGACGATGCAACAGGAGAACTTGCATGCGTACCAAGCGTTACTTCAGTAGGATTCGTTTTCGATGACGAAAAGGAGTCTATCCACATCGATATCGGAGCACGTGCAATGGCACTTCTAAACCCAGAAAAGCGTAAGCACGAATACATCGATGCAGAGGTTGGAACAAGAGCATTTAGAGAGCATATAAGAACAATGCTTTCAGATAAAACAAAGCGAAGACCATTCATCGTATGTAACGTTTCACACATTAATTCAAAGAATTAAGCGAACTTCAAAAGGCAGCCATCGGCTGCCTTTTTTAGTTATTCTTCACTTTCATTTTCTTCGTACGGTTCATCCAGATTAAGTGGTACAAACCCAAGATAATCTGCCGCAACACAGCGGTATAAAACATTCCCCTTATACCCTTCAAAAAGGCGTCTTTGAGCCTTACCATGAAGGTGTCCGTAGATGCATAAATCAACACCATTCGCCTCTAAGATTTCAGTAAACTGAGTATTCTGATGAGCCTTTGATAATGGTGGATAATGAAGCATACAGATGTGCTTTTTCTTATGCTCTGGATCAAGTTTATTCAAAGCATCCATACAAAGACCAAGACGGATTACTTCACGGTCATATATCTTACGATCGTCTTCCTTAAAGTCCTGATCAAATGGAAGTTTCCAGCCTCTTGTACCAGTAACAAGTGTGTCCTCGATTTCGAGTACATTATTACGTGCAATCTCGATTGTGCTGATGCCAAACGAAGCAAACTGCTCTTCCATTTTCTTAACTGTAGTCCAGAAATAATCGTGGTTTCCACGGCTGATTATTTTATGTCCTGGGAGGTCATCTATAAACTTAAAATCCTCGTAGCCGTCCTTCATATAAACGACCCATGAAAGATCACCTGGCATTAAGATTGTATCGCTATCTTTAACGTTACTTTGAACGCCCTCCTTAATTCTGGCAACATAATCAGACCATGCAGAACCAAAAAGTTCCATGCTCTTATCTGGGTTGCTTATTGCAAGGTGCCAGTCAGACATAGCCCAAATTGCCATTAAGATTCCTCCGAATGAAAATAATCGTAGATACTCTGCGCGTCTTTTGAATTGATACCAGGACACTTTGAAAGTTCATCCAAAGGTGCATCCTCGATAGCCTTAATCGTAGAAAAATGATTAAGAAGAGCTTTACGCTTCGATGGTCCAATTCCGCTAATATTTTCAAGACGATATCTTATATTACGCTTTTTTGCAAGTTTACGCTGGTATGTAACCGCGAATCTGTGAACCTCATTCTGCACTGCAGACAGGAATCTTAAAAGCACTACATTTCGATCAGAATTTGTTGAAGAATCACCCTCAAGTCTGATCTCGGTTCCGTCTCTAAATACAATTCCAGAAGTCTTATGCTTGTTGTTCTTAACCATACCTGCAAGAAGAATGTTACTGTCGGGAACAAGCTCGTCCACAACGGAAGCAACAGCAGATAACTGCCCCTTACCACCGTCTACAAGAATCAAAGAAGGATACTCAAATCCATCGTCCTTGTTATGCATAAAACGTCTTGTAAGAACTTCTCGCATAGATGCAAAATCGTCCTGCTCAAGAACAGTCTTCATCTTAAATAATCTATAGGATGCCTTGTCTGGTTTTCCGTCCTTAAACACAACCATACCGGCACAAATATCATCATTACCAAGGTTACTTATATCGTAAGATTCAACCCTGCTGATTCGTCCTTCTTCTACTCCAAACAGTTCCTCCAGGAATCTCAAAGCAGCAGCAGGATCTGAGTTTGCGCCACCGCCTCTAAGGACTCTTCGAACCATCATTTCGCGGGCATTCATGTCGGCAAGTTTCTGAAGTTCGTGAAGTTCTCCACGCTCTGGAACATGGATTTTTACCTTATGTGTAGTCTGATTTGAAAGGAATTCCTCAAGAGCCTTGATAGTGTCGTCGAGCTCGAAATCCTCCTCAAAACCAGCATCAATTTTCTTTATATCCTTAATGTTTGGAATAAGAATTGTAGGTGGAATTTTAATCTTGGCACCGTCTCCTCCAGCATCGTAATACTGAGTAATAAAACCAGTAAGAACTTCGCTTAAAGAAGCCTTGTCTCCCTCTACGAAATATGTAGAAGAACCTACGATTCTGCCATCGCGAAGTTCGAGTTTACGAATCGCAGTTTCACCTGCATCAGCATATACACCAATGGCATCAACATCACGTTTAACATCCATGAATACACGCTGACTTTTCTTGATGTTATTAAGCGCTACAAGGCGGTCTCTATATACTGCAGCCTTCTCAAAATCCAGGTTCTCTGATGCCTCTTCCATCGCCTTTTCGATTTCAGTCTGAACGCCATCAAAACGCCCTTCAAAGAAAAGAACGATGTCACCAATCATCTTACGGTAGTCGCTGGATTTAACGTCACCACAGCATGGTCCCATGCACTTACCGATATGGTAATTAAGGCATGGTCTTTCCTTTCCAATATCTCTTGGAAGCACCTTACGGCATCGCTTTAAAGGAAAGATTTCTGTAATGGCATTAAGTGTATGGAATAAGTCAGCATTCATGTATGGGCCAAAATAAAGTGCGCCCTGCTTTCTTAAATTCTCATCAATACGGAAAGATTTGAATACACGTGGATACTCTTCGTTAAGTGTAATACAAACATATGGATATCCCTTATCATCACGAAGGAGAATGTTGTACTGAGGCATGTATCTTTTAATAAGATTTGCTTCAAGCAAAAGCGCCTCACTCTCGCTGCCTACAACGACATATTCAAAGTCAGCAACATGGGATACCATTGCTGCTACCTTCGGATGAGATATAGTTCCCCCACCAAAATAATTTCTTAAACGATTACGGAGTTTCTTTGCTTTTCCAACATAAATAACAGTACCTGCATTGTCCTTCATCAGGTACACCCCAGGCTCCATTGGAACTATATCAAGACGCGCATCAAAATTAGTTTTCACTTCTTTATTTTATCAGATTATTCCTGGAATAATTAGTTCAAATATTATGTTAGCCTTTCTTCTGCTTGGAGAGTTACCTTTTACTAAAAAGGGCACAAAAAAATTCCCTCATAAAGAGGGAATTTTTTTAACAAAACAATATTCCAAATTAAATCTTAGGATTCTGAAGAAATGCTACAAGAGCATCTACTGACTCGTTCTCGTCAGCACCCTCGGCTGCTACCTCAACCTCAACACCATTCTCAATGCCGAGTGACATAACACCAAGAAGACTCTTAGCGTTTGCACGACGTCCATCACGTGAAAGGTAAACTGTACTATGAAGCTCTGATGCCTTCTGAACAAGAACTGCAACTGCCTTCATCTGAAGATCATATTCGCACTGAAAAACAACTGATTTGCTAACCATATTGTTTGCCTCCCATAAATCCATCGCTATAGCAAGAAAGTACATTTTTAGAACCTCTCTGCTATTCTATGAAAGTATATTTTTTGCTCGTGTCTAAGTCAATGATTTAAAGGGATGTCTAATGCATTTTTGACTTTTAAACCAAAACTTAATTGTTCACCATTCTTGAGTTATGGTTATTTTGTATATGATTATTCTATAGAATAATTTTACAAATTAATTTTACGTTCCTGAGGCAACAAAAAAGCACATGCCATCAAAGGCATGTGCTTTCCTATTTCACTCTTATAAAAATTAGATCTGAGCCTGTACAGCAGTCATTGCAACTGTGTTTACAATGTCATCTACAGAGCATCCACGTGAGAGGTCATTACATGGCTTCTGAAGTCCCTGGAGAACTGCGAAGCATGAAGCTCCACCGATACGCTCAGTAATCTTATAACCGATGTTACCAGCCTGAAGATCTGGGAATACGAGAATGTTAGCACGTCCAGCTACAGGTGAACCCTTAGCCTTGCTTGCACCAATCTTTGGTACCAATGCTGCGTCGAACTGCATCTCACCATCGAGCATAAGATCTGGAGCAATCTCATGTGCCTTTTCTACAGCCTGCTGAACCTTTGATACGAGGTCATGCTTAGCTGAACCCTTAGTAGAGAATGAAAGCATTGCTACACGTGGCTCAGCAAAACCACAAAGTGCCTTAGCAGTCTCTGCAGATGCTACAGCAATATAAGCAAGCTCCTCAGCTGTTGGACATGGGTTAACTACGCAGTCAGCGTATACGAGAAGTCCATCCTCACCTAACTCCTTATTAGGACACTCCATAAGGAAACTTGAAGATACGAGCTTCATCTCTGGCTTTGTCTTGATAATCTGAAGAGCTGGACGGAGCATATCACCTGTTGTGTGAACAGCACCTGAAACGAGTCCATCAGCATCGCCAAGCTTAATCATCATAATTCCATAGTACATAACATCGAGAGCAAGCTTCTTTGCATCTTCCTCTGAAAGACCCTTAGCCTTACGGAGCTCATAAAGAGCAGCAGCATACTTCTCTGTCTTATCTGAAGTCTCAGGATCCTCGATTGCGATACCGCTGATATCAACACCAATTTCCTTAGCTACAGCATTAATCTTATCAGGGTTACCAATAAGAACTGGCTCAGCGATTCCCTCATTCTTAATGATGGAAGCTGCCTCTACTGTACGAACCTCATCACCTTCTGGAAGCACGATTTTCTTAACATCAGCACGTGCCTTGCTTCTGATCATATCAATTAAGCCCATTATTCTATCCTCCAAGAATTTTTAATTAAAAGTCACAGCCCTCAAATCCAGTCCATACATC
Source organism: Saccharofermentans sp. (assembly GCA_045639635.1). Lineage (GTDB taxonomy): Bacteria > Bacillota > Clostridia > Saccharofermentanales > Saccharofermentanaceae > Saccharofermentans. Next base: position 36,647 of record JAZUDM010000031.1, read on the forward strand.
CGTACCAGTGTATGTAAGAGGTGTAATCTCACCACGAAGAGCCTTAAGAGCTGGAAGAGCCAAAGCCTCCTGCTCCATCTCACCTGGATATGAAGTAATAGGTGCGATAAATCCACAACGCTTCTGAATTGTCTCTTCAACGTCCTTGAATCTCAAAAGACCACCTGTAAGAAGGATGCCGTCAACCTTACCGCAAAGAACGGCACTCATCTCACCAATCATCTTACAAACCTGATAGATCATTGTGTTCCAAACAAGAGTTGCCTTCTTGTCACCCTCGTCAACGAGAGCATGAATTGTATCAGAATTAGCTGTACCAAAAAGATCTACGAATCCACCCTTACGTGAACATCTAAGTCTTACTTCATCGATACCATTCTTCTCAATATAGTCGAGAAGATTCAAAACAGGAACTGAACCGATACGTGTTGGTGTAAATGCACCCTCACCGTCAGCACCCATGTTACCATCGATCATCTTACCGTTCTCGTGAGCACTAACTGTGATACCACCATCGATATGAGCAACGATAAAATTGCACTCCTCATACTTCTTGTTAAGAACGTTAGTTGCATGGTAATCAGCAACAGCCTTCTGATTAAGAACGTGTGAATGTGATACACGATAGATACCCTTAATACCTGTAAGTCTTGCATAATCGCAGTACTCATCAACGTTAGTTGGGTTAAGTGTATAAGCTGGCTTATTGTATTCACATGCGAACTTCCATGCGATCATTACACCAAGCTTTGCAGGGTGCTCTGAACCACCTACAGCAGCTACAGTATCCTCATACATCTTCTCAGAGATTGCTGTAAGACCACCTGGCTGTGTGCATGCACTACCACCACGGCCAACGAATGCATCAATAGATGCTGGATCAACATTCTCTTCCTTAAGCATATCGAGAATTACGTTATAACGGAATGGGAGCTGATCGTTAACATGTGAGAACTTCAAAAGTTCATCAGCATCATGAAAAAGGCTCTTCTCAAACAAAGATACTTCGTCCTCAAAAAGACTTACCTTTGTTGATGTAGAGCCTGGATTTATTATAAGAAGTTTTTTCTTGTCATTACTCATTTCAAACATACCCCTGTTTTTATGATTTACCAATCTTTTATAACACATTTTTGCCCGCAATTATACACGCGCGCATTAATTTAAAAGATTTGGCTTATATTATTTCTTCTTTTTTCCAATCTTTGAAATCATCTCGTGATATTTAGTGTAGTAACTGTCATCAAACATGAAATCTGTAATCTCATCGAATGTAAGATTATATTCCTTAAATGTTGACTCAATTGCCTCCTGGAGCGCATCTTCAACATCGAAGAAAGCAGTACTTGTTGCCTCTAATTTATAATCGCAGGCAGCGTCACCTCTTGCTCTCGATTCCATTCTTGCAAACACGCAGATTTCATTAAGTGGATAAGACATTGCTTCAAGTTTTTCAACAAAATCGAGGATATCTTTTGCAGAGCGGCTAAGCTCACTATTACCTTCTGAATTAGCAAGAAGATATGCCTTCTGCTTTAATCCAACCTTCTTCCAACCGCTTTCATCCTTAAATGGCTTCATAAAAACTCCTAATCAAAAAATGAATCTATAAAGAAGTGCATCCGCAGGGCCATAGTAACCCTTACGTCTTGAATACATTTCAAATCCGACTGATTCGTAAAGCTTAATCGCTCCTGTATTAGTCTCATCTACCTCTAAGAAAAGCTGCGCCATATTAAGCTTTCTAAGTTCACTTATAAGTTCCTCCAAAAGCTTGCGTGCAAGCCCAATGCGTCTCATTTCAGGGTTTACGCAGATATTACCAATCTCTGCTTCATCAAGCACCCAGGAAACACCAACGTAACCATAGTCTCCGATAATTAATGCCATCTTGTTATCGCTATTTAAAAGCGCTAAAACATCTTCTCTTGCCCATGGATGTGGCATAGATTTTGCTTCCAGATCAAGGATTAAATCAAGGTCGGAAACTTCACCCTTACGTACATTAAATGCTTCCATTTTTATTCCTTACGAAGTCTTTCTGCAGAGGATACTGCGCAGTAAGATGCAGTGATTTTCGCGCCACTAATGAGCTCTTCACCGTCTGCTGATTTTGAAATACCTGAAGGTGTGATAGTGGCTCCAGGAGCATACTGAATATTCATATTATTAAATGCTTCGTTCGCCTTAATTGCTTCCTCAATAACAGGTGCGCCGTCACCTAAAACAATAATTGCCTTTGAAGTAATATTCTCTATCTTCGAAAGCATTTCCACAAAATCTACCGCTGCATACGCGCCTTCTTCTACTACCGTCTCGTAAGAATCGTTAGCAAAAGCTGCTGCGAAAACACGCTTGTTTCTGGCATCGAAAGAAGGAATTAAAACTGTCTCCTTAGGACATGTTGATACGTTAGTAACAGACATTGCAAGTGCCTTTGTAGAAGAGCATGAAATGCATGGAATGTTTAGAGCAAGAGCCATTCCCTTTACTGCAGAAAGGCCTATTCTGATACCTGTAAATGAACCAGGGCCAACAGTTGAAGCGATGGCGTCAATATCCTGATATGTCTTTCCTGATGCCTTAACTACTCTTTCAACGAGAGGCATAAATGTCTCAGAATGAGTTCTCTTCTCAAAAGAAATCTCGTACGAAAGTTCTTTGCCATTCTCGTAAAGGCCGGCGCAGCAAGTTGAATTAGATGTATCTACAGCAAGAATTAACATAATCTATCCTCCGGATCCAGGATAGTGATGGTACGTGTATCACCAACTCCGGTAATTGTAATAAGAATTGTGTTTTCAGGAAGGAGCTCCTCAATAATTGAACTCCATTCAATTACGCATACACCATCACGATAGAAATATTCATCGAGACCTGAATCGAGAAAATCGTCCACGCCTCCCAAACGATATGTATCAAAATGAAAAAGAGGAATCTTGTCTTCTGGCTCAACATACTCATTTACGATAGTAAAAGTTGGGCTACAGACGTCACCATATTCAAGGCCAAGGCCCATAGCAACACCGCGTGTAAACTGAGTTTTACCTGCACCAAGATCTCCATCAAGCGCAATAACATCACCCGGCTTTAAAAGTTTACCGAGCCTGGCTCCAAGATTTTCTGTTTCTTCTACACTTCGCGAAATAAATTCCATAAAACTACTTTACCACATGTATCAGAGATTAAGTATCTTTGCTGCGTTAGCATAAAGAATAAGATTACGTTCTTCCTCTGTTAAATCGAGTTTATTAAAGTAATCAAGCTCATTCTTCACCTCCCACATTGGGTAATCTGTTCCAAAGATTACTCTGTCAGCACCATACTTACGCACAAGTGCCAGTCCCTCTTCAGGAGACATATAAGAGAATGTTGAAGAACAGTCTACATAGAAATTAGGGATAGAAGAAAGTTTTTCTGCTGCCTCGTTCCATCTTGACCATCCACCCATATGAGCGCCAATTACAAGAAGGTCAGGACAGGCTTCAAGGAAAGGCTTCATCTGATCAGGATTTGAGAAATTATATCTTGGATCACCACAGTGAATAAGTGTTGGAAGACCCTTCTTTTCAATTAGCTTTCCAATTCTGATTCCAACATCACTATCAAGTGCGAAGTTTTGGAAATCCGGATGAAGCTTAACGCCCTTAAGACCAGAAGAAATTAAGTGCTCCAAATCACCTTCCAAGTCTTCACTTTCTGGATGAAGTGTTCCAAATCCTGTAAATAAATCCGGGTGAAGTTTAACTTCCTCAGAAATAAAATTATTAATTGATCTAACCTGAACTGGTGTTGTTGCGACTGAATGCACGAGATAATGAACGCAGTTTAACTTACTTCCTTCCTTAATAAGGTCGTCAGTCATGCCGTTTAATGTCATGTTATCAATCTCATAGAAATTCTTAATTCCCTCAACGGCACGTGCAGCAATCTTTGCTGGATAAATATGACAGTGTGCATTAATAATCTTCTGCATTTATATAAACCTCAAAATATTCTTTTCGCGAAAATTATACTCTCAACAAAAGTTTCTTTAAAGTGTGACGAAACTTGCAAATACGCACAAAACAGCAAGTACAATAACTTCTGCGATTGTAAACTGAAGCATATATTTTCCTGGCTTTGCATCCTCTGACTTAAGGTAAATCTTAATTGCAATAAGGTTTGCAAGAGATGCGATTGGTGTTCCAAAAGCACCAACATCGCAGCCGATTGTAAGTTCCTTCCAGTTATCTGTAAAAGGCGCGAGAATAATTGTAGCAGGTACGTTGCTTATAACCTGACTTGCTACAACAGAAGCCTCGAAAGTATGGTCTTTCGCGAGGTTCTGCAAAAGCTCCTTAATAGAAGGAATGCTTTGAAGATTTCCAGAGAAAATAAAGAATGCAACGAAAGTCAAAAGAAGGTACCAGTCGACCTTACGCGCGTTTTTATAATCAATAGCAGAAACAACTGCCATAACAAGAATTACAACGATTCTATAATCGATTAATCCTAATACAGCAAGGAAAGTAACTACAAACAAAACGGCATAAACAGCGTTTGTAATTTTAATTCTTTTGGATGTAGTTTTATTCCCTCCTGAAATCTCATCTATTGATGTATCAGGAGTCATGTCCATATCAAGTTTTGTATTCTTAACGCCAACGACAGAAGGAATAAATACGATTAATGCAGCCATAGGAAGATATGGTAAAGTCGCCTTAAACCAGTCCACAATAGATGGCGCATACTTAACGAAAACATAAAGATTATGTGGGTCTCCAATAGGAGTAATTGTTGCTCCAAGGTTTGCAGCGAGAGTCTGGACAATAACAACTCTGATTATTAAATCCTTGCGGTTTGCCATAGTTAAAGCAGCGATTGCAAGAGGAACGAAAGTAATAAGTGCAACGTCGTTAGTAATAAACATCGCAGCAATTAAAGGCATCATGGTAAGGCTTACTACAAGCACTTTGATGTTGCTGCCGCCTGTAAGTTTACGGGCAACCATGTCAAATACGCCGTTAGACTTAAAGCCTTCTGATACAAGCATCAAAGACAAAAGCATCGCAAGTGACTTCCAGTCGATATAGCTTGCAAATACCTTTGGATTATACTCAACAAAGAATAAAGATATTACTGCACAAAAAATCGCAATGCATAAAACGAATTCCTTTTTAAAGAATGCGTATGCTTTTTTCAAAGTACTATTCTTACTCATATTAATTTACTTTTACTTCCGCGTATCTAAATAAATCTGAGTCGAGCTGCTTTTGGGAGTTCTCCATATATCAAACCTGACTTCTTTTTAAACATACAAAATATAGCAGAAAGGAAACAAAAAAAGAACCCTTGCCGAAGCAAGGGTTCTTGAAAGTTCCAATAACCAAAGATTATCTCTTTGAGAACTGTGAAGCCTTACGAGCCTTCTTGAGACCTGGCTTCTTACGCTCCTTCATACGTGAATCACGTGTGAGGAAACCAGCTGCCTTAAGAGTAGCCTTGTATGAATCTGCATCAGCCTCAACGAGTGCTCTTGCGATACCGTGACGGATAGCACCAGCCTGACCTGAGATACCACCACCGATAGCCTTAACTACTACATCGAACTTACCCTCTGTGCTTGTAGCAACGAGTGGCTGACGAACGATGAGCTTAAGTGTATCAAGACCGAAGTAGTTGTCGATATCTCTGTCGTTGATTGTGATCTTACCTGTACCAGGAACGAGGCGAACTGCTGCAACAGCGTCCTTACGACGGCCTGTACCTGCGAAATAAACCTTATTTGCTTTCTTTGTAGCCATTTTACGCTCTCCTCCTGATTACTGCTCGAAAGTATAAACTTCTGGCTTCTGAGCTACCTGAGCATACTCAGCGCCTGCATATACGTGGAGCTTCTTAAACATCTGACGACCAAGTGAGTTCTTTGGGAGCATACCCTTAACTGCGAGCTCGAGAGCCTTCTCAGGGTTCTTAGCCATAAGGTTCTTATAGCTAATCTCCTTCATTCCTCCAGCGTAACCAGAGTGATGACGATACATCTTCTGATCAAGCTTCTTACCTGTGAGAACCATCTCAGCAGCGTTGATTACGATTACATAATCACCTGTATCTGCGAATGGTGTATATGTTGGCTTATGCTTACCGCGGAGAAGCTTAGCAACCTCAGAAGCGAGACGACCAAGAGTCTTTCCAGAAGCATCAATAACAAGCCATTTTCTTTCAATGTTAGCTGGTGTAGCAACAAAAGTCTTCATATGACTTACTCCTTGTTTCTTTAATCAAATTACGTTTTACGCTCGATAATAATACAAGGGGCATCAAATGAAGTCAACAACTTTTTCCAAAAAAGTTAGTCATTCTCCAAAAATCGCCAGTATTCTCAATTATTCTCCTTTATTCTCGATTGGCAATTGCGTTTGCGACATTTTTCGTATCACATTCGTCCTCTATTCATGGCGTTTGAACGCGCAGAATATGGGAAATTTCGAATTTTATCCCCCCCTGATTTGTGTTTACAAACGTCGTATAAAATACTATTGTCGGCCAAAAGGATATGGGCCGCAAATGATACGGAGGTCACATAAAATGAATAAGAAATTACTTAAGACTTTGTCTTTAATTATTGCCACAACATCATTAATGTCACTTGCAGGATGTACTATCAATGTAGATCAGGATCTCATCGACAGCCTCAAGGGTGAGACAACTGAAGTTCAGGACAGAGATGACGAAGACGAAGATGACAGAGACGATGATCGTGATTCTGAAAGAGACGACTCTTCTGAAGAAGCAGGTGAAAACACAGAAAACGACGAAGTAGACGAGCCAGCTTCAAATGGAAGTGGTTCAGCCGACACTCAAACTCATGATCCAAACCAGACTCTTGAAGGAGTTGCTTCTCTAGAAGATCAGATTAACTGCATTGTTAACAGCCGTTCAACATGGGCAATCACTAATCCAAGCGATTCAGAGTACTATGCTATAACTGATTTCGATAACGATGGCCGTTACGAAATCTTATGTGTTACAACTGGTGGTTCTGGAAAATACACACAATCATATATTTATGAAGTAAACGGCGAGTGCACAGGCGTTACTCTCATTGCAGAATTTGAACCTGATTATTCATGGGAATCATCTACAAGCGAAATCTTAGAGGTTGACTGGTGTCATAACGATTACAATTATTCACTTTTGCCAGATGGAACTTACTGCTACGAAGTATTTGATATATGGTCTGCATCAGCAACTGAGTTTGGAGTAGTAAAAATTAATTTGGCATTCAGTCAGTCAGGCATCTCAACTACACGTTTGGGTACATATATATCAAGCGATGACAATGTTGAATGCCACGATGCAAATCTTAACGCTATCTCAGAAAATGACTACGAGACATTGTTTGATTCAACAATGCTCTCAGGAACAAGATTTGGTTCAATTCATATCAGCTACACATCTGAATATTATATTGGTCATCCATTCTCTGATGTAAGTGACAGCGATCTTTATACAATCCTCATGGATTCAGCAAATGATTTTGGATTCTATGCCGGCTAATTTAATTTAAGATTAAACAACATAAACCCCGCTCGTGTGAGTGGGGTTTTATTTTGCAATTTACAGTATAATTAGTGTCATGAATACTACTTACGAAGCATACAAAAAGTGTACTTTGTGCCCCAGACAATGCGGCATAAACAGATACGAGGCTACTGGCTTTTGCAACTCTTCTGCAACAGCAGTAGTAAATATCGCTATGCTTCACCACGGAGAGGAGCCTCCGATTTCGGGCGACCCAGATAACGGCATCGGTTCTGGTACAGTTTTCTTCGAAGGATGCTCAATCAGATGCCCGTTCTGCCAGAACTACTGTATTTCGAATGCACCAACAGGCAAAGGTACGAAAGTTGATAGCAAAGAACTTTCTGAAATCTTTTTAAAGCACCAGGAGAACAACGCTTATAACATTAATCTTGTTACTCCTATGCACTACGCCCCAACCGTTGCTGACGCTATTAAAACCTCTAAGGACAATGGACTTACTATTCCTGTTGCAATTAATACTGGCGGCTACGAGAGCGTTGAAACTTTAAAGATGTTTGAAGGCCTCGTTGATATTTATATGCCTGATTTTAAATTCTGGGACAGCAAACTTTCGAAGGAAGTTATTAACGCTCCTGACTATAAGGAGGTTGCAATAGCTTCAATAACCGAAATGTATCGCCAGACTGGCGCTATTGTTCTTGATGAAGAAACAGGTCTTATGAAGAAAGGTATTATCGTCCGCCATCTTATGATGCCGGGAAAACTTTTTGATACCAAGAAAATACTGGACCACCTTACTTCCACATATGGAAATAACATCTACATAAGTCTTATGAGTCAGTACACTCCAATGCCTCAGTTGGAATCTCTTAAGAAACAAAAAGCCGTACCGGAGTTTTTATTCAAAACTGTACCGGCCGGCCATTATGATTCTGCCTGCGATTATCTTGCCTTAAAAGATCAGGATAATGCTTTTGTTCAGGATTCATCTTCTCAGGGAGATGAGATGATTCCTCCTTTTATTGTTTAATTTAAGTTAGACTCAATCCATGCCTTAAGTTCTTCTTCTGGCATATATCCCAAAGTCTCAGCAAAAAGTCTGCCATCTTTAAAGAGTTTAAGATTAGGGATGCTGTCAATTTTGTAGTTCATTGCAAGCGACATATTGTCATCTACGTTTACAGTGCAAACCTTAAGTCTTCCTTCAAATACTTCACCCATCTTTTCTACGATTGGGCTAAGCATTTTGCATGGTCCACACCACACTGCCCAGAAATCCACAAGAACAGGACAAGTTGAATTTAGTACTTCCTCGTTAAAGTTATTTACATCTACTACAGTTGCCATAGCATCTACCTCCTTTTTGCTATTCTAACATAGTAAAAATAGGGAGTTAGTGAAAACCCAAAGAATTTAGAAAAAAGTTGTTGACAAACAATCAATCCCCACATATAATAATCAAGCGTTAAGAAACGCGGGATTAACTCAGTGGTAGAGTGTCACCTTGCCAAGGTGAAAGTCGCGAGTTCGAGTCTCGTATCCCGCTCCACTAATACCCGGATAGCAATCCGGGTTTTTTATTGCCCAAAATCAAGGTATAATGCTTCCTATAAGTTTGATTATTTATTAATCGGAGGCGAAAATGGGCATTTTCTATATCCTTTCACTTGGAATTATGGTTGCAAGCCTTATTATCCAGGCAACACTTAAATCAACTGTTGCTAAGTATTCCAAGGTTCCTACAAGAGTTGACGCAAATGAAGTTTGCAAAATCATCTTAAACGAGGCTGGCGTTAACGGTCTTACTATCAGGCACACCAGCGGTCAGCTCACAGATAACTACAATCCAACAAACGATTCAATCAACCTTTCTGATACAACATACGGTCAGAACAATGTAGCTGCTATCGCAGTTGCAGCTCACGAGTGTGGCCACGCAATCCAGAAAGAAACAGGATACCCACTTTATGTAGTACGTCAGTGCCTTGTACCTGTTTGTAATTTTGCATCCAAGTTCTCACAGTGGATTATTATCGCAGGACTTGCTCTTATGTACTTTTCTGCAGAGCTTTCAGTACTCGTATTAAATATCGCAATCTTTGCATATCTTATTTCTTTCCTCTTCTATCTTGTGCTTGTACCTGTTGAATACAACGCAAGTAACAGAGCTCTTAAGATAATTAAGCAGTACGATCTTGTAGGAGAAGAAAACAACAGAGCTGCAAAGAAGGTTTTAAGAGCAGCAGGAAGAACTTATGTTATCGCACTTGCTTCTTCTGCACTTACTCTCTTCAGACTCGTTCTTATCAGAAACAGCGCAAGAAGCCGCAGATAATAAAACTTTAAAACTACAACAAACGGCGTCGGAAATACCGACGCCGTTTTAATATGCTTTTAATTCTTGTTTAAGGTGCAAGTCTGATTTTATCGCTATTACAAAACTCAATAAAATCGTCACACATCTCATGACGGAAGTCCCCATCCTCGTAAGGCACCCAGAACTGAGTATCCGAAAAATTCGCCCATGTGAGCATATAAGAAAGTCTCATACCATCTTCAGTAGAAGCAATATGCTTAAGGAAATCTGTATACCAGTTCTTGTATCTGTTATTAACTGGAGACAAACCTTCGTAATAGCCTTCAGAACTACTATCCAAAGTACGAAGACCAAACTCAGTCAAAGCAAACACCTTACCGTGATCCATTGTAAACTCATTAAGAACCTTAAGTGAGTTAACAGTATCCTCCATGAATTTCTCAAATTCTATAGGAAGATCGTGGTAAATATCCATACCGATAAGATCAATATACTCGTCACCAGGATAACGCGCCTCAATCTCGCTGACATCCTTAAGATAGCCATTAGGAGAGTATGCGTAAAGGAAATTCGTAATTCCCTTCTTCTCTCTTAAATAATCAACTGTGTATCTAAAAAGTTCTACATACTTCTCATCAGAAAGATTATCCTTGCCCCACCAGAACCAGCTGCCTGTATCCTCATGGAATGGGCGGAAAATCATTGGAATACCAAATCCTTCAAGATCGATACACTGTGTTGCAAAATCAGCAATCATGTCAAGGAATCTAAGGTACTTGGCATTAAGTTCTCCACCAGGAAGAATCTTCTCTCCACAGTTACCTTCAAGCACTCCTGGAGAATAATCAAAATAGCCATCACCACCAAGAGTGAAATTAGGCATATGAGATGAGAGTGTGATAATTACACCTTCCTTATTAAGCTGCTTAACAACCTTAATAAGTTCGTTCATAGTTCCTTCGTAACCTAAGAAACTTAATGTATCAATTCCAACTACAGCAGGGTGCTTACCAGTAAGCTTTTTAACATCTGATTCAGAACCATCGTGCTTTTCAAGGCTTACACCAATATGTCCTGCATTCTGATGTCCGAAAAGAATATAGTCAGAATAAGCGACATCTTCAAGATGTACCAGAAGTTCCTCTGTCTTAGGATCTCTAAAATTGTTTATCATTATTTATTCCTCCTTGGGAAGAATCCAACAAACAAATGCTTACTTCATCTTCTTCTGAAAATCACCGAATGGATCGCTAATATCAGAAATATCTCCACCCAAATTCTGAATAGCAGACATCATTTCATAGAAAAGATCTCTGTCGATTGTTGTCTGATGACGATTGATATATGTCTTAAGCATTGGTACTGCTCTGTCATCACCATAATCAGCAAGGCAGATAACAGCATAAATCTTATTAGTCATATAACGGAAAGCAGCTCTCAAAGCGCCGTAAATCTCATCACTTGGCTCTTCCTGACCAATCCTTGTAAGGATAATAACGAGATCCTCACATGGTCCCTCAAGGCCATCCTCGTGGTGATCCTCAAGTCTCTCAATAAGAAGTGGAGCAGAATCATCTGGGAATGCCTGAATATACTCAGCAATAGAATCTGCAACAAAGTCAGGAGTCTTGCCATAGCTCATAAAGCGGTCAAGAACATCCTCAAGAAGACTTGAATCATTCATCTTTGAAAGAACCTTAAAGCAGGCCTTAACCTTCTGGAACTCCATCTCAAAGAGTGAGTTCTCATCAGAAAGCTCTTCATCTACCCATGCTGCATCGTTAATTGTTGTCTTGGCATAAGACTTAACAGCATCACGGTCACTGTTATTAGCAAGTGCTGCAATAATAGAATCAGGCACACCACGGTCAAGCTCCAATGCAGCGTACTCAAGAATCTCTGTAAGTTCATTAACATCAAGAGAAGCAAAGTATTCATACATAGACTTGTTATCAAGAAGCTCGTTTGGCTCCTCCTCCATGAGTTTACTCTGCTCATCTGTTTCCTGCATAGCGACACGCTGGAGGTACTGCTCGTAAGTTACGTCATCCTCCTCTGGTGGCTTCTGATCCATAAGGTCTGAAAATTCATCTATTTTCTGGTCAAGAATAAGTCCGCAAATCTGATCGTACTTCTTCAAAACTTCAATTACATTAGCTTTCATATAAAACTCTCCACGAACAAAATCGCATAAACGCTCTTATAATTTTACAACAAAAGGGGCGTTCAAAACAAATCAAGAAATATTAATCAGAGAATATAGCTGGTTATAACCTCAAAACACCCGTCATTATCGTTATCAGATACAACTACATCAGAGATAGCTTTTACGTTATCGTTAGCATTTCCCATTGCAACTGCAAGACCTGCCTTCTTCAAAATATCCAGGTCATTATCAGCATCGCCTACTGCGATTGTCTCCAGAATATCAATACCAAGGTAATCGCAAAGTTTTATAAGACCTGTGCCCTTTGTAGTTCCTATTCTTGAGCATTCAAGAGAAGTTTTCTCTGAATAAACAAGTTCAAGATGAAGTAATCCATCTTTAGCGATTGCTTCTAACTCGTTTTTCAAAAGTGTGCTCTCTTCTCTTGTTCTATGGTAATTATTAATCTTATGAACAGGCTTACTATAATTATCGTAGAAGCTCCTAATATCTTCTACCTTGGTAGTAACACGGTCATACATCTCCTGATATGAACCCATGCCATAATCCTTAATTCGTGATCCCCTGTCCAATTCAACAATTGATTCCTCTTCTGTTAAAAGATGAACCATTACATCTCTTTTCAAAGCTTCCTTAATTATTATTTTCACTTCATCAACAGGAATACTATTAGAATAAATTGCCTTATGTTCCAATACATCGTAAACAAGAGCTCCACTCATACAGATTACGTATCGAAGCTTAGGCATAAGAGCAAAGAAATCATTTAACTCGGCAATGCATCTGCCTGTAGATAAAACTACGTGCTTACCCATATCAAGCGCCTCATTAACAGCATCTAATGTCTTAGGTGAAATATTCTTGGATGAATCAAGAAGTGTTCCATCCATATCGAATGCTACAAGTTTATAAGAATTCATTCTGATTCCTTTATTTCTAATAATTCTGATTAACAAAAAATCCCGAAGAAAACTTCGGGATTTCTTAATCTGGAGGTACCACCCGGATTTGAACCGGGGAATAACGGTTTTGCAGACCGTGGCCTTACCACTTGGCTATGGTACCGTTTTGTTGCTCAAATATTATGCAGAGATGATGCGTATTTGTCAAGTAAAATATTACATCTATTCTTTATTCTTTATTAACAGTATTGACTCTTCTTAGTGTTTATAATGTAAATATGAAGAAGGGATTTTACATTAGCATATGGGAATTATCCAAATTATTCACCGATTGGCGTAAATCGATCGTGGTTTTTATTTTGCCACCAATGCTAATGTTTTGTGCTCTTATTTTATTCCCTACACTTGTAAATTACCTGGACACAGGCTCCATAAAAAACTCAAAAATACTAATAGTAGATGCACCTGCGGATTTTGTTGATTACTACGATAGCAACTTCCAGAATTTTCCATTCAATATTTCTTATCTTAAAAGTTCAGAAGTAACACATAGTGATATAGAAAAGCCAAAATACAAAAACACTATTTTTGTCTGGTTCGAGGGAGACAATAATATAACTATCGAATACTTAGAGACTAACTCTTTATATAATAAAGCCGGTCAATTCATAACGGATGTTCTGGAGCCATATAATAATCACAAAAGTGAAATCATTATTTTTAACGTAGATTCATTTAATCCGGTACGAAAGATTCTCGACAACAGATTTGTCGCAAATATCAAAGGCGCTTCGATTATTCCACAAATTATTATCATCCTAATGTATTACACCGTCTATTCTTTGTCTCAGGATTCTTTTTATGGCGATAACAAGCGTGGATTCCTAACCAAACTTAGAATGGCACCAGTTTCAATTAAGTCGATTATTTATGGCAAGATGAGCGCAGTCGTTATTACTTCGCTAGCAACAGCCTTAGTTACTTTTGTTATTTTATTCCTTGCTTCCTGGGTTAACACTTCAAATGATTCCATGTCACTTATTCCATTTGGCTTATGGCTTATGCCAAATGAATTTCTTCTTCTTTTGCTAGTAATGTTAATTGCTTCCATCAACATGGAATTTCTCGCTGTATTAATCATCTTTTCTCTCGAAAAGCAGGAAGATGTCACTTTGAATCTCCAATTACCATTAGTGTTAATACTTATAGAGGTATTCCTGTTAATGATTCGAGCAAATAATCCCGTAGCGATTGAATACTGGATTCCAATCCATAACAACATGGTAATAATGCGAGATATTCTTCACGCAAACGTAACGATTTTAAATTTCATTGCTTATTTTATTTCAAGTGCAATCACTATATTTATATGTGATAGAAGTCTTTGGACAAAGAGGATATTAAATGGAAAATAACAACAAACAACCACTTGTAGTAGTAAAAGATATAACAAAAAACTACACCAGAAATGACGAAGTACTAAAAGGCGTTTCCTTCGAGGTTTTTGATGGTGAAATTTTTGGACTTCTCGGCCCGAACGGTGCAGGAAAGACAACATTAATGCAAATCATTGCAACTTTACTTGCACCTACATCAGGAAGCATTAAAATATGCGACTTGTTTCCTAATGAAAGTTTGCTGGAAATACATCGAAAGATTGCCTTTCTCACAACTGAAATAAAACTGGATCCACAATCAACTCCAGATAAGTTATACGATTTCTTTGCTCTCCTATACGATATTCCTCAAAATGATATTAAAGAACGTAAAGAAAGCGCATTTAACGAATTCGGAATCGTTCCATTTAGAGATAAGAAAATTGCTGAACTTTCTACTGGAATGAAGCAGAAGATTTCTATTGCCATTAGTCTTATACATAATCCACCTGTAATCATCTTCGATGAGCCTACTAACGGACTTGATATTCTTACTCAAAAACAAGTAACTGACTATCTTATAAAACTGAAGAATAATGGCCACGCAATTATTCTCTCTACACACATTTTCAGCATCGTAGAACAGCTATGCGACAGAATCGCCGTAATGGTTGACGGTAACATCGTATCCCTTGGAACGAGCGAAGAAATAGTCGAAGAAACAAAGAGTAAGAATTTTGAAGAGGCATTCTTCAACCTTTATAAAGACAATCACAAAGGAATGTAAAAATGAGAACTATTCTATGCTTTGCACGTAGAGCTTTCAGAAAGAGCAATAATCTCAAGACTAAAATGGCCTTGACTACATTTATTATTGCCGTATTTTTTGTTTTTACCTGCATTGCATTGATGTTTAGTTTTTTCAATAGTTTCTTTTTCGGTGACGAACAGCACGACGAGCATACAAATATTCTTTTTGTTAACACGCCAGACTCTTTCAAAGTGTTCGCTGAGGATAAATTCTTCATCCCTGACGAAGATGAATTAGTTTTTGCACCTTATGATTTTTTGAACATTTATAAGGCGATGGATGATTCAAACGCTTTTGCTGCAGTAGTTTTCCCTGATAATTTTGATGAGGACATCCTTAATGGAAAAGCCGTTCCAGAAGTTGTTACATATTATCAAACAGATATTCACGAACACAAAATGGATTTCGATGTTTTTATGGACGAAGTTTTCAACAAAGAATACGAAGCGTTCCTTAAAGATTATTTCCAGACAGACAGCATTTCGTTAGATGCCCCATATGAAATTACTGAGAATCCGATTAATAATGTGAAATATTCCTTTATGGATAAGACTCTTGCAACCATAATTCCACTTTTCATTTTTATCTCAACAATATACGTTGCAATGTGTACTGGCTCAAATGCCATCGCAGGCGAAAAAGAAAATGGAACTTTCCTCGGAATTCTGATTACTCCAATAAAAAGAAGCCACATTATCTTAGGAAACTTATTAGGGTGCTTTTTAGCTTCCATAATTCCAGGAATAATCATCTTGTTATTCACTTGTCCTTCTATTTCAAAGCATCAGGGAATAGTATCAACTCCAATAGCAATCATTCTTTTGCTATTACTACTTTTTAGTTTTGTTGCGTTAGTCACTTCACTAACTCTTTTACTTTCCACAATCAGTAATTCAATTCTTTCTGCCCAAACCGCGTTTTTGCCAGTCTTTTTGGGATTTCTTTTGTTAGCTATAAAGTGTATGCAAAGTGTTGGCGAAGCAGCGTATTACGATTATATTTTCCCTGTGTATGGTCACTTCTATGGTATCGGTTATCTTGTTACAAAAGGTAGAATCTCAAATGAATCAACTGGTATTATTCTGCCGATAATTGCATGTATTTTTGTAACGCTGTTAATTACATTTATTGTTATTTGCATAAACACCAAGTTGTTATTTATGGAGCGCTTTACATCTACTTCTGAAGGAATAACAAGAAAGCAGATCATAAGAAGCAAAAAGACTTCTGCTCTTCCAAAAATCCCTGTTGATTTCCTTTTTAATCAATTAATGTTTCCATTAATTACTTTGTCAATCTTTCAGCTTATAGCAATGGTTCCTACGGCAATCTACTATATGGCTGACGAGAACTATTCCGATTTCATTTTAAGTCTTAAAGATGTTACTACAATGTCTGAAATCTTCGATGCAATTGGAACTATCCTGGCAATCTTTTTAAGCAGTCCACTATTCCTTGCTACTATGGGAATTAGCTATATTCTTTTAATACTTACATATGCATTGAAGATTCGTATCGGTGAGCATGAACTTAAGCCATTCGCTTCAATGGGATTAAACAAAAAGAAAGTGGCGCTCAACTATTCAATTGGATTAATAATTGGATTCATTATGCTTTCGTCTGTTGTCTTTTTCCTTCTTATTACTAATTCAGCAAGAATCAACGGTGTAATATTTAAAGCAGAAAACATCCTTATTCTTGTTTTTAGTATATTCATGTGGATTACACAGGGCGCAGCAGAAGAAGTAATGTTCAGAGGATACATGCTTAAGCGTGTCGAAAGTAAGTGCGGAAAGGCATTTGCTATCTTCTTCTCTTCCCTTCTTTTCGCTGCTCTTCACGGAGCAAATATTGGATTTACTATTCAGGCTGGAATCAATTTATTCCTGGTTTCAGTATTCTTCTCACTCCTGTTTTACAGGACAAATTCGCTGTGGGTAAATTGTGCTGCGCACACTGCATGGAACTTCTGTCAGGGTACTTTATACGGACTTGAAGTCAGTGGTTCAACATCAAATATCGCAATATTTAATACAACCTATATGGAAAATTCAAAAGCCTTTCTGACAGGCGGAGCATTTGGTCCTGAAGGAGGACTTGGTGTAACTATAGTATCAATTATTGGAATAATAATTCTTCTTATGCTGGCACGAAAAGCATCTTCCCAGAAGGAAGCTTAACTTCGTCAAACTTCTGACTATAGCACTCGTTTAAAAGTTCTAGATTTAATTCATCACAGGAAGCAATCATCTCAGAATCTTTCATAAGAATAATTTTATCCGCATAGCGACTTGCAAGATTAATGTCGTGAAGCACTACAATAAAACTCTTGCCCTTGTTATCAACAAGATTACGGATTCTCTTCATGACATCTTCTGTATGTCTTACATCAAGGCTGGAAGAAGGCTCGTCAAGAATAGTCCATTCAGTATCCTGAGCGATACTTCTTGCGATCATTACGCGCTGCCTTTCACCGCCACTTAATGTGTCTACGACTCTTCCCTTTAAGTCTTCTATTTCCATTTCGCTAAGTGCATTCTCAACGAGATTTTTGTCATTAGAAGAAAGTCCTGAGAAGAACTTTTTGCTGTTATATCTGCCAAGTTCAACTACATCCAAAACAGTTAAATTCACGTTAGAAGGCATTTCCTGGGCTACATAAGAGATGACACCAGAAGGCGCATACTTACTAACAAGAGTTCTTACCATGGTAGTTTTACCACAACCATTCTCTCCTAAAATGCAATAAATCTTTCCCGACTCAAACTCGAAGGTAAAGTCCTTAAGAGCATATTTTTTGCCATACTTAACAGATGCATTTGCTAGTTCAATATTCATCAAAACTTCACCTCCTTCTTACCTCTCATAATTCTGTTCTTCAAAAGAAGATAGAGGAAATAAGGAGCACCAATAGCGCTTGTAATTACACCTACTGAAATCTCTCCCGGAGATACGATTGTCTTTGCCAGAGTATCGCAAAGAACCATAAATGTAGCACCAACGAAGAAGCAAAGGATTGCCTTTTCTCTTGCCTTATAAACCTTAAAGAAAGAAACAACATGAGGAATAATAAGTCCTACGAATCCAACGATACCTGAATTTGCTACGCAGAATGCAAGAAGCAAAGAACAAAGTATAAGAAGAATTCGAAGTGAGGAATTACTATTTACGCCCAAAGATTTTGCAGTATCGTCTCCAAGTTTAAGCACGTCGATTCTTGGAGCAAACACAATAATCAAAGGAACCATTATTACAACGACGATAAGCAAAATCCAGAAACGTGACATAGTAGATGCTGTAAAAGATCCAAGCATCCACATATATGCTTTCTCAAGATTTTCCCTGTGGAATGTCATAAGTAAAGTTATAAAGGCACTCATCATGGAAGATATGGCAACGCCTGCAAGAAGTGTTGAAACACTGTCGAACTCACCGCTCATTCTGGCTATTCCAAGAACGATAAAAAGAGTTACAACAGCACCAATAATTGCACCGATATAAGTACCAGTAATATTTTCTGCAATAAATGTTCCTGATACGCCAAACATAATGGCAATAGTTGCGCCAAGAGCGCTGCCTGAAGATATTCCAAGAATGGAAGGATCAGCCATCGGATTACGGAAAAGGCCCTGCATTACGCTTCCTATTACTGCAAGACTTCCGCCTACTAAAGCTGCAATCAAAACTCTTGGAACTCTTATGGATCCAAGAATGGTTACAGTTACCTTCGATAGCTCATCTTTCCTTCCTGTAAAGAAAAGAATTAAATCGTGTACTGGTATTTTAACGCTTCCAAGACAACAAGAGGCCGCCACCACAACAATAGTTGTGATGACAGCCACTAAAAGTTTAAAAATAAAAGTTGTCTTATTAAGCTGCCTCTGCATCTGAAGCTGCCTCAGCATACTCAGCAACAGCATCTGCGATAATCTGAAGAGCCTCTACTGCACGTGGAGACTGTCTCTCAAAGATATCTGCATCTACTACGATAACATTATCGTTCTGAACTGCTGTAAGATCGCTATATGGAGCTGTACCAACGAATTCATCGTACATCCACTGTGAAATAACAATGATGTCTGGATCAGCTGCGATAAGATCCTCAAGAGAGATGTACCAGTCAACAGCACTCTCACCAGCGTTAACGCCACCAGCTGTCTCAATAATGTCAGCGATGAATGTGTCAGGGCCAGCTGTGAAATCGCCGTACTCACCGAAACCAACAACGTAGTAAACAGAAACATCTGTAGCCTCTACGTTCTCTTCGATAGCAGCGACTGCATCGTTAAACTCAGCGATAAGAGCCTCAGCCTCATCGTCCTTATCTACTACAGAACCAACGTTAGCGATAAGCTCTGTGATGCTCTCCAAAGAAGAACCAGCACCGAAAATCTGAACTTCGATACCAAGCTCTGAAAGAGCGTTTGCTGAATCCTCATCAATGAAACCTGAAGCAACAACAACTGTTGGCTCAACTGCAGCAATAGCCTCAACGTCCATTGCATAAAGATCACCTACAGCAGGAATCTCAGCAACTTCGTCTGGGTAGTTGCAGTATGTTGATCTACCAACGAGTGTATTCTCAGCACCCAATGCATAGATAATCTCTGTTACCTCTGGCGAAAGGCTTACTACACGAATATCTGAAGCCTCAACCTCAACTGCCTCTGTCTCTTCTGCCTCAGTAGCTTCTGTAGCTTCTGTTGTCTCTGCAGCCTCTGTCTCAGCAACTGTTGTCTCAGCTACAGTTGTCTCCTCAGAAGTATTTGAACAACCTGCTACAAGGCCCATAACCATAGAAGCAGAAAGAAGAATTGCAAAAATCTTCTTACTCATAAAAAGTTCTTTCCGCACCATCGCCGCCCTCCGCAGCAATATGCAAACAAATAAAACTCATCGGCAGGTCTCCTGACTCAAGCTTAACGCGAACTTCCCTTCTCGAAATCAAAGATTTCAATGGTTAACGAAGCCGCAAAGCAGGTAACAGTAGCGGGGGCTGTCACGGATTTGCACCGTGTTCCCTATTATCCCTTTTTATGGGGCACCGACGGCATTAATAATTATAGACTAACTTTCAAAATGCCTACAATTGTTATAATGTACATAATATGAAACGACGCACAAAAAGAATTTTAGACTCATTATCAATTACCCTACTACTCCTACTGATATCTGGGGTTTTATGTTCATGCCAGTTTGTATTGGAGGATGAGTTTGATATTGATGAGACTCAGATATCTAACGCAAGTAATAGTTCCACACCTATGTCATATCTTAACGAGCCTTTGGAGGGTCCCTACCCGGTTGAATATGTTATAGATGGCGACACTATTATCGTTACAATCGACAGAGAATCAGTCCACGTAAGACTAATCGGAATAGATACTCCTGAGTGCGCTTCTCACGACGAATCCAGGAACACAGAAGAAGGTGTTATTGCACGTGAGCGCATGGTGGAATTAATTGAAGATTCTAATAGCGAAGTTTATCTGGAATACGATGTTGAGCAATACGACAACTACGGAAGGCTCCTTGCCTATGTTTATGTCGAGGACTTATCCCACCAGTATTCAGCAAGTAATTATTCTATGCTTGAAGAAGTAATGCTAAGCGAAGGATATGGGGATATTCTTACTATTGAACCTAATAGCCGTTACGCTTCATTTTTCGAAGAAATAGCATAAAAACAGGCCTCCCGTATAAATACGAGAGGCCTTCGTTAATTACCCAATATTAATATGATACTGCTTCGTTAATCTCTCTGATTGTCGACTCATCAATTGCAGTAATAATTGCTGCATTTGGCTTTGCTGTGTAGTAGCCCTGAATGAAATCAACACCGAGTGAGATACAAGCCTTAAGCTCATCTAATGTCTCAACACCCTCAGCGATAACACGAATATTGTTATCGTGTGAGAAGCTAACGATATCACGAACAAAATGCTGTGACTGCTGGTTGTTATTGATTCCTGAAACAAGGAGTCTGTCAACCTTAACGAAATTAGGCTCATATCTCATGATATTAACAACGTTAGAATAACCTGTTCCGTAATCATCTACAGCAACGTTAACGCCGCACTTGCGATAGAGTTCCTTCATATCAGCTACTGTTTCATCATCAGCCTCACGCTGCTCAGTAAGCTCGATAACGAACTGACCACTATACTGCTTGAGCTTAGAGAAGATTTCCTTACGTAAAGCCACATCAACCTTTACACCAGGAAGGCTGTTGATAAATACCTTACGTCCGTTGAACTTATCGATATTCTCCTCAAAAATCTTAAGTACGTTAGTAAATGTAATCTGCTCAACATCAGAAATTCTTCCGAAATGCTCAGCATAATCGAGAATCACATTTGGTCCGATATATGGATCAATATCAGGACGCATAAGTGCTTCGTAAGCAAAGATGGAACCAGACTTTGCATCTACGATTGGCTGGAAGTGATAGTTAAATCTATTCTCGTCGAGAAGAGTCTTAACCTGAACTGCAACCTTAATCTCTTCCGGTGTCAATGTCTCGCCATTAATAGACTTAAGCTGCTGGATCTTATCTCTGTTCTTGGCACTTACTGCTTCATTAACAAGATCTTCCAAATCAGCAATAACGTTAACACGTCTCTTAACAAATCCAACAGAAACTCGAACTTCAAAATCGCGTCCTGAATCATTTGCAATAAGTCTTGACTTAACGCAGTCAACAATACATCCTTCGTCGCTGCTACCGTCAACAATCTGTGCTACAACAAACTCGTCATTACCAAGACGGCAGCAAATTGCACCTTCTCCTGCTTCTTCAAGAAGAATCTGCGCAACTTCCCTGATTGCATCGTCACCACGCTTACGTCCATAAGCTGAATTGATATCAGCAAGAGCGTTAATATCAAGTGCAGTTAATCCAATAAGCTTATGGTCAATATATGCACGATCAACCATAGCATCTGAGTGAGCAATCAGACCGTTATAGTTATAAAGGCCTGTAAGGCTGTCGTAATAGTTAACTTCCTTAATCTCAAAATTCTGACTCTTGAGCATCTCGATTTTTCTCAAAGCCTCGAGACCGAACATAACGTTCTTAAGCCATGTCGTATACTTCTCATCAACTCTGTCGAGATTCTTCTCAAGACCCAAAACAGAATATCCAAAACCAACATCGTTAAAGAAAAGTGGGTTAAAGATAAAGCATCTTGGCTCTCTGTTCTCTTCGAAAAGCTTAGGAAGCATTACCTTGAGGTCAAAGAATTCGTCATAACTCAAACGGTCAGCACCTTCACCAGCACGGCCGCATGAAAGAACATTAAGCATTCTCTCTGAGTAACCATCTTTTACATCGTTAGTGATGCTGCCATCTGCAAGGTTTGAATTAATACAGATATCAAAACTGTCAAAGTCTCTAATCTGGAATGTGTATGTCTGGATACTATCCATCGCACTCTTAAGATCAGCACCTGAAAGCATCTGTGAAAGAATATTATTCTGGCTGATTACAAGCTGTCCTTCAGCTCGCTCAGTCTTCCACATATCACGCTCACCATACTTAAGCTTAGGTGGGAGATAGCAGCCACAGCTGTTACCATAGAAGAATTCACCCTGATAAGTAAACTCAGGGAAATCTTCCTTTGTTCCGCCAGCGATAAGGCGCTTCAAACAAGTTGCTACGTAAGATCCAAGTTCACGAAGTGGAAGCTTAATTGAAGTGATAGGAGATGGACTCTCTCTACCCTCAGCAACTGAATCGTAACCCATCAAAGCAACATCAGCTGGAACATGGATACCACGTCTCTCAAGAGCGATTCCAACACCGATAGCCATATAGTCATTGGCACATGCAATAACCTCAGGAAGCTTATCTGAATTCATCAAAAGCTTATCAACGCAATCCTCGCCGCCTGAATACCAGAAATCACCATAGAAGATTCGGTTTGGATTAACCTCAAGACCATTATCAGCCATACACTGAGTAAATGCCTTAAGACGAAGTTTGGATGTTGGATGGAATTCCTTACCAGTAAGGAATGCAATATCTTTATACTTATGCTCCTGAATAAGATGCTCAATGGACTTATACATAGGAGCATAGTGATCAATAATAACAGAAGGATAGTAGTCACTCTGCTTCTCAAAGAAAATAACAGGACCATTATATTCGCTGCGGAGTCTGGCCTCTAATGCTCTTAAAGCACCAGGAAGAAGAATTGTATCTGCTAAAACAATTACGCCATCAAATAAAGAGAAATTGCATGCACTAAAAATATTGTTCTCGCCAATTTCACGAAGACTTGTGCTGGCAATCTTAGTATGGCTTGCGAATACACAAATGTCGTAGCCGGCAGGAAATAAAACCTGCATACAGCCTTCGACAAAATCACGCTGATAGCACTCACTCAACTGAGCACCAAGTACAGCAATTCGCTTACGTCCCTCTCCCATAGTAATCTCCTCCACGATTATTTATGTAAAAACATAAACTCTCTATTCAAATTATATCGTGAGATTAAGGGATTGTTTGTAAACATAAAATGAATAAAAACCCCTGAAATATTCAACAAATCAAGGGTTTTTTAGATTTAATTATTAACAGGCTCAATAATTACCCATCTGGTTGTAATACTGTCGGTTATGTTAGATACAACAACGTTATCGTAAACAACCACGTACCTGTCAGAACCATAAGTTTCTACTTCGTAAATGAGGTCCGAGTAACCTGGTCCCATATCAAGGATAAATGCATCTGCATTATATTTACCCATGAATCTGTCGAGATCAGCAATCGATTCAATGTTCATATAACCTCTTATGTGATCCACTCCGGAATACTCTTCCATATATGGATCGATTCTGTTATCGATATGAACCGGAATGTTATAGAAAGCAAGCCAGGAACCAGAATTAAATCCGTTAAACGGACGCTGGTAATTTCTGCTCTTAATAAAATCAATCATTTCACTGTCGAAAGCAGCCATAACTTCAACATCTTTCATTGTATTTGTCTTAAAGTACTTTGGCACGCTTGTAAATACAGTTACACCAACAAGGATAAGGCAGGCAAAACACAAAATAAGATATGAGAAATCTGAGAACTCAATTGGCTTTTTAAACTTAAAGATATGCTCGTTAATCCACTTGATTAAAATCTCAAACTGCTCTGGCGCAAACATAAGAAATACGATAGTAAGCTGCAAATTAAATCTTGTATAAAGACATGCTGCAACAAAGAACATGGATACGATAGCAATCTTTGTGATTGTCTTCTTATCAAACATTCTTACCTTTGCATCCACCATAAATCCAATGAACAACAAAAGGAGCATTACTGCTTCAAGAATTGAGAATGAATGTGGCTGCCACTCACCTACATCTGCCCAGATATCTGTAGCACCTGTCTGCTTAAATCCGAATGTCCATGCACGAAGTCCGATAGGATTTAAAATAGCAACGCCAAATCCGATTACTGCAGCTACTACATAAGTCAAAGATTCTCTGAATCTCTTATAAAGAATCTCGATTACAGCAAATACGAGAGCAAGCATAGTAAACACAGGAAGAATTCCACCGTGAAGCCATGCAAGCGCCCATGAAACAGCAGCAAATGTAATAACCTTTGTCTTACGCTTTGCATCTGACATAAAGCAATAAAGAACTAAAACAAGAGCAAAACTGGAAGTTACTGATGGTCTTACATTGTAATCAGGAAAGCCTGTAAGAAATGGTGTAACTACTAATACGATAGCTGCAACCAGAGGGTGCACCTTTTCTTTTACGATGTTCTTAAGAATAAGAGCAACTGTACCGAAGATAAACAAAGTACCAACGATAACAACACCCCATAAACCGAGGCTTTTATACATAAAGCCAAGAATCATATACCAAAGTGATTCGTGAGAAGTAAAAGTAAGGTCTGGATGCCAGCTATAAATCTCGTCAAGAATCATATGACCATCTGCTATACCATCAAGTCCAAGCTTAATCTGAATAGCAGTATCGCCTACCATTCCGTACATACTTGGAAGTGCAGTAAGTGGGCTATACAAATATAGCGCCATAGCGATTAAAAAGAAGATGGATGCTTTAGAATATTTTTTCTCGATTATACTCATTTTCAATTAGTCTTTAAGGTTCTTTCTAATATTTTTGAAGTCGACAAGTGCCTGCTTACCAATTCCAAAAATTCTCTTAATATTAATGGAATTAACGCCACCCTGACGAGGCTTAAATGTGATTACCTTGAAATCAATCTTCTCGTTATAGTAAGCACCAAATGTTGTAAGCATTACGTTAGGAAGATTATAGTCTTCTGGCATCATTGGCATGTACTTCTTAAGATAGTCAGCTGTCATGAGACGGAATGGAGCATTAGAATCCTGAAGGCTTACCTTGAAGTAAATTCTAAGAAGCATACAGAGAACCTTCTCTACCATGGCACGCTGCTGTCCATCACCTCTTACTGTTCTGTTACCGAACTGGGCAACGAACTTCTCACGGTCCTGCCAGAATGCTTCAAACTCAGCTGGATTTGTCTGTCCATCAGAATCTGTCTGGAATACATAGTCAGCACCAGCATCTACTGCATATCTATAGCCAAAGAGAACTGTAGCTCCGTGACCACCATTTGGCTTTGTTACAGGAATCAAAAGAGGACGGTCCTTTGCAAGATCTGTAAGAATCTCATAAGTATTATCCTTACTTCCGTCATTAACAACAACGAGACGTGACTTTCCCTCTTCGTTATGTGACTCAATAATAGGATACCAGTCGTCTACAAGGCGCTTGATATTTTCTGATTCGTTATAAGCTGGTACAACAATATAAAGTGTATTCATAAAAATGCCTCTTCCCCAATATGATTATTTATTTTGGCACAAATTGAGGCATTTATAAAGAAACACGCGAAATTGTAACTAATATGACTTATTAGCCTTCCTCTGCTACGAGATTCAAAGCTCTCTCAACAACTACATCCATGTCGTAGTACTTGTACTCGCCAAGACGGCCTCCGAAAACAACATTCTTTTCTTCATCAGCAAGCTTACGGTATGCCTCGTAAAGACTGCCGTTCTTCTCGTCATTTACTGGATAGTATGGCTCATCACCAAACTTCCACTCTGAGCTGTACTCACGGCTGATAATAGTCTTATCCTGTGTTCCAAATTCAAAGAACTTGTGCTCAATGATTCTTGTCCAAGGAGTCTTGTTATCTGTATAGTTAACAACCGCATTACCCTGGAAATTAGGCATATCAAGTGTCTCAGTCTCAAACCTTACAGAACGATACTCAAGATATCCGAGCTTATAATCAAAGAATGCATCGATTGGACCTGTATAAACAATCTTGTCTGCAATTGAAGATAACTCTTCTCTGTTTTCAATAAAATCAACGCCAAGTCTTACTTCGATACCCTCCAGGATATTAGAAACCATCTTAGTGTAACCACCCATAGGAATACCCTGATATAAAGCATTAAAGTAATTGTTATCGAATGTAAGTCTTACTGGCAAACGCTTAATAATGAAAGATGGAAGTTCTGTACATGGACGTCCCCACTGCTTCTCTGTATAGCCCTTTACAAGCTTTTCGAAAATATCGCGTCCCACAAGAGAAATTGCCTGCTCCTCAAGGTTTTGAGGCTCGCCCTTAATCTCCGCACGCTGCTTTTCTATTTCTGCCATTGCCTCCTTAGCGGTTGTAACCCCCCACATTTTATTGAAGGTATACATATTAAAGGGAAGCGAATAAAGTTCACCTTTGTAATTGGCTACCGGGGAATTGGTAAAGCGGTTAAACGTTGCAAAGTTGTTCACATAGTCCCACACACGCTTATTGTTCGTGTGAAAAATATGTGCACCGTACTTGTGAACATTTATTTTCTCAATTTCTTCGGTATAAACGTTTCCGGCAATATGAGGTTTTTTA
>JAZUDM010000032.1:0-41448 GCA_045639635.1 Saccharofermentans sp.
CAGCTTCGTTCTTTTCAAGCATCAGGCGTTCGCATAATTCTTCATCAAATCCGATTGGATTCATATCATCATCAAACTTAATACTGTTAAGCATCTCGGTAACAAATTACTAATGTGCGAGGGTTCGCATCCCTCAAGAACTGAAAAAACGGTAAATGACAGCCATAATCAGGTAAATAAAAATCCCGGCAAATAAAAACCGCAAACCCTTGGAATCATTGGGTTTGCGGGCGTGACAGCTATTCTGTGCACTCATTATGGCGGAGAATGAGGGAGTCGTCTGCCGCTTCGCTGCAGTTTCCCTTGTGAGTTCCACTCACTTCGGGCGCTCGAGGGCCGGAACATCATCGATGTTCCTATGAATACCCTCTCGCCCTTCTTAAGGGTTCGACTCCCTCTCTATTTTTCAGACAATAACAAAAGAGCACCAGATAAACCTGATGCTCTTTTGCTATGGCGGAGAATGAGGGAGTCGAACCCTCGCGTGAGTTGCCCCACCTAAAGCTTTAGCAAAGCCTCCCCTTCGGCCTCTTGGGTAATTCTCCGTGCCGTAGTCATTTATGTAGCGATATCGCTGTCGAGAACTTATTATATCATAAATTTCCTGTTTGCATAGACATAAAATCAGTACACAAAAAGGTAAATTCCAAACCAGTGCGCGATAGCTCCTGCAAGTACAAAGATATGCCAGATAAAGTGAGCTCCCTTTGTATCCTTAACAAAAGGAATCATGCCAACAGTATATAAAACGCCTCCTCCAAGGATAGTGAAAAACAAAGGAAGATTGTTTCTAAACATATCTGGAATAAATAAAAGTCCACTCCATCCAATCAGGAAATACAAAGTATAGTGAATTGGTCTGAATCTTCCAGGACCAAATACGCCGATAAAAGTAACACCGGCAATAATCAGCGCCCACTGAATGCAAAACATCACGATACCCTTAACGTCACCCCAGTAGACAAGACACATAGGAGCGAAAGTACCTCCGATAAGAAGGTAGATAGAACTATAATCAAATCTTCTCCAGAGCTTCTTTACAAAAAGTCCTGTCTTAAAAGCGTGATAAAGACAGCTCATAAGGAAAAGGATAATAAGGCAGATTCCAAAGAAGCAGGAAGCCATAATCTTAAGTCCTGTATCAGACTTTAAAAGGAGCAGAATAAAACCTGCAATCGAAAGACCTGCACCTACTCCGTGAGTAATTGCATTTCCTATTTCTTCCAAAAGTCCACGTACAGGTGGATCGTTTCTCTTGGATAATTCTTCTTTGGTAGGACGTGGATTAAAGAACATGTTTCTTACCAAACCTGTCGAAAGATAATGGATAAACACCAATAAGAAGGAACACTACAAGAGCATAGCGAAGTGTTCTTGCAAAATATGGGTTCATAAAACCAAATGCGAGCTTAAAAATAGCACCGAGAACGAAATAAAGCCCAACGCCAATTACAATACGAAGAATGGACTTCAAAACATCTCTTGTATTCTTAAAGTTAACGAACTTCTCTTCAAAAATATCACCCGCAAAGAAACCAATCATAATTCCAAGTGTTGTGAAATAATCTGTTGTCTTACAGTAAAAACATCCAGGAATTGCTGTTAAAAGAAGAATTCCGTAGAGAATAAACTTATTCTTAATCTTGCGCTGCATAAAAGTAACAAGAAGAATTACAGCAAATCCCAAAAGCCAGCCAACAAGAACATCTGTTGGATAATGAACTCCAAGCATAACGCGTGAAAAACCAACAAGTAATGGGCATAAAATAGCAATTATATTGAAGAACTTATTACGCTTATGTACAGGCATACTGCCGTACAAAGTTGCCGAATTAGTTGAATGTCCGCTTGGGAAAGAATAACCCTGCTCTGAAATATCGTAAATATCAGCATCAGGATGAACTGGCTTTAAGCATTTAACATTAGGATGATCAAAATAAGGACGTCTTCTAAGGAAAATGTTTTTAATTAAAGGATTCCAGACAAGACCTACAATCACATTAGTTCCAATGAACTTACCAAACTCCTTGTCATAGCACCAATAGATATAAATAAGGATACCTACAATAAGAAGTTCTTCACCTAATAAAGTGAATCCCTGCGCAAGAAGAGAACCTACTGTTCCCAAATGTGTCTGGAGCCACTCCATTAACTGAGGTTCAAATCCAAAGAAAAATGTCTTACCTGTTAAATCCAAAACTACTACCGCCCTATAAATTATCCTATCTATTTAATCACGGGACTAATCAAATATGCAAGCAAGAATAAGCGACAATAGTCTATAATTAAAAGATAAAAACACTTAATTTTCGGAGATATTTATGAATTTTAATTTCAAACAGCTGCGCTCCTACATTTTCATCTTCATAGGCGCAGTTATCGCAAGCTTTTCTGTAGCATGCATTCTTCTTCCTAACGATGCTGTAGATTATGGTACTGCAGGTATCGGTATTATTCTTAACAAGGTTACTTCTATTAACCTTTCCCTTGCCGTATTAATCGTATTCCTGCCTTTCCTTATTGCGGGCTTTATTTTCCTTGGCAAGGACTTCTTTTTAAGATCTGTAGTTGGTTCCATAACTTATATCATTGGACTTGAAGTATTTGAAAAGGTTCCTTTCGTGCTTAATACTGAGCACTTCCTGGCAGTTGCCTTTGGAGGCGCAATTCTTGGCGCAGGGCTTTCGCTGATTCTTCGCTATGGTGGATGTATCGATGGTTCCGAGATTCTTGCGAACATTATCGTAAAGAAATTGTCCGAGAAGAGTGGAAAGAACATGAGCATGACAAGTATTCTCGTTACTTTTAATGCCTGCGTTTATCTTGCAGTATTCATTCTCATTAATCGTAACAGTGCCCTTTTAAGCCTTCTTGTTTATGTTGTGGCAACAGCAGTTATCGACCACTTTACAGATAGATTCGAGGCAATTAAGGAAGTTACAATCATCACCAAAAAGCCGGATACAATTATCGCCTGGATTCGAGATGACATGAAAAAGACCTGCACCATCATGAACTCAAGAGGCGCTATCGCCGGCGAGAACAAAACAGTAATCTGCTACGTAAGTTACTACGAACTTGAAAGATTAAGAGAAAACATTAACCGTCTCGAAGGCACAGCCTTTATCACAGTTAAAACAATCGATGAGATTATCAAGTAAAGCAAAAGCCACTTAACCCAAAAGTTAAGTGGCTTTCATTATGTAGAGAGGTAAGTATTAAATTTCATCAACTCCTTCTTCTGACATAAACTTTCTCTGTGCTGCTACAAGTACTGTGCTTACCAAAAGGAACATGTAGATGATTCCATATGTTGCAATATCAAGTGCGCATCCTGTGCCTCTGTTTACTGCTACATCAAATACGTTGATTACCATAACTGCCAATAAAATAACTGCAAGTGCGATTCCTGTCTTCTTCATAATTAGTACCTCATCTTCATATGCCCTCAGGCGTTTCTCATTTGTTATGGTCTTATTCTATTCTCAAAAGATAATGGGTACTATTTCTTTGCCTTACGCTAAACTTACACTTTTGTAAGGTTAGATTTTAAGAGACAAAAAAATGGGACTACTGCCAAAAGTAGTCCCACTATTTTTATTACCAGATTCTACCGTAGCCTGTGTATGGGCTGTCGTAGTTATTGTAGTCCTCAAGCTCCATCTGTCTCTGACGATATGCGTTATCGCCTGCCTCAGAAAGCTGAGATCTGATGTACTCCTCGAAGTCAGAGAAGTTATCGAAGTCCTGACGAGGTGAAGGTCTTGTATCAGTACCATTTCCATCACCGCCGCCACGAGGTGTTGGTGTAGGTGTTCCAGTACCTGTAGCATTACCGCCAGGTGTTGGTGTAGGTGTGCCTGTACCATTTCCACCAGGTGTAGGTGTTGCATTCTCTGTTGAGTTAGTGCCACCACCAGGTGTAGGAGTAGCTGTTACTCTTGATGTACCACTTGGCTCACCTGAAGGACCTGTCTGGTCAGTAGGCTCTGAGCTGTTAGGATCTGTCTGATCACTTGGGTCTGAACCGTTGCTAGGATCAGACTGGTCAGATGGATCAGAACCATCACTTGGGTCAGACTGATCTGATGGATCGCTCTGGTCAGATGGATCAGAACCATCACTTGGGTCACTCTGATCACTTGGATCTGACTGATCAGATGGGTCAGACTGATCGCTTGGATCACTCTGGTCACTTGGGTCTGACTGGTCAGATGGATCAGACTGCTCTGATGGATCTGGCTCCTGATTCTGCTGCTCCTGGAGTTCCTCAAGCTGCTCAATCATCTCATCGATTTCATTTTTGAGCTTCTGAGCTCTCTTGTTATGACCATCGTCATTATCAGTAGCGCAGTCTTCATCAAGAAGAATGTCTCTTGCATCGTAGAGAAGCTCCAATGACTCCTCAATGTGCTCTGGAGATGAGAACTCCTCATCGAGAAGACCAATTTTACAAAGTGCCATGTTAATTCTTACAGCACACTCGTTATCGTTGTTGTGATCCAAGTCCCAGCAGTAAAGTGCCTTCTGGTACTCTTCGAGAGCTGCCTCGAACTGCATGTTCTTATAAAGGATATTTCCGTTATTGTAGTGAGCAATATAAGTCTCAAAAATATTGAGAGACAGGAGAAGATTCTCATTAAGGGAATAATCTCCGTTATTGTAGTGCTCAAGAACATACTGGTTGTACTTATAATTAACAAACTGCTTCGCAGCGAGCAAAATAAGAATAATATAAACGAACATTATAATTCTTTTCTTCATATCATCCCTCCTTACTCAATTTATGTCTGTAGTAGATAGTGTCATATACAACGAAAGCGAAAAGTGCAACTGCAAGATATGGATAAAGCTCTGTATGTCCCTCGCCTCTTGCAGCATTACGTGTATACTCTTCTTCCTCGATATCGTCCTTTACTGCATCGATTACAGCATTGACTGATGTCTTGTTTGTCATGTGGTAGTACTCAAGGTTAAGATCCTTTGCCACGTCCTCAAGATTGTCTTCATCAATTCTTGAGATAGCACGTACTGCAACATAGTTATCATCATAATACTCTACGTATTCGCGCTCTTCGTCGAGGGGGTTCATTCTTGCCTGCATGTAGCCGCCAAGCATTGTACCGTAACCCAAAACAGCACCAGAATCGATGTACTCAGCAAGTTCAGAGAAGCTTCTAAGTCTCTCGTCATTTGTAATCTCACCATCACTGATGAAGAAAACAACCTGAATACGGTTATCTGTAAACTCAGTATTAGCCTCGTCGTCAGCCTGCTTGTCACTTCTTCTGAAGGCTCTTCTCATACTGTCATAAGCAGTATTAAGGGAAGTACCCTGAGCATAAGCTGCAGCCTCACCATCAAGAGCTCCGATTGCCTGAGTAATAAGGTCCTCCTCGTAAGTATAAGGAACGAGAGTATTTGTCTCAGAATCGAAAGTTACAAGAGAGTATCTTGCGCCTGGGAAAGCATCCATAATAGCCTGAGCGTGCTCAAGAACACCTTCCATTCTTGGCTTGTTATTATTTGTGTAGTCCTCTGCCATCATACTGATAGTGTCATCTACTACAAAAAGAATATCTACGTTACTTGAAACAACGATGATCTTCTCTGTAGGAATAGATGGTCTGATACAGATAGTGAACAAAAGCACTACGATAATAATGTGTCTGATGTAATTCCAAAGACCCTTACGTGAAAAGAGAAGAAGTCCAATCGCAAGGATAATTAAAACTGGAATTGGAAGAATTGGATTTATCATATCTTCATCCTCCTTATACAGAATGCGTAGCAGAGAACTGAAACACAAAGTCCAATTGCTGCTGCCTCTGGTACATCAACAACACGTGTTTCCATTGTGTATGTAGCTGTAACGTCTGTCTTTTGAACATCAGCGAGCATACGGCGCATTGCGTTGCTTCTTCTTGTGTTATAGTATCCGCCACCAGTGCTTTCGATAGAAGCCTTAAATGAACGCTCGTCTGTAACAAAGTCTGGAGCAAGAGCAAATACCTTTACTCCTCTTTCCTTACAAAGCTGACATGCTTCATCTACAGAAACGATGGAATAGCCATCTGGGTCATTAAGCTCGTTATCAGTAACGAAAACGATAAGTCTTGAACGATCTGGATCTTCATCAAGATCTGGGAAACTATAAAGAGCTGAAGCAAGACCGTCTCCGATAAATGAGCTTCCGTAATCTGAAAGAGTACCTGAGAATCTCCAACCGTAAAGACCAACATCGTTGAGCTGATAGTAATACTCAGCTCCCTGGCCCTCTTCGATTGAGGCTTCCATGTAATCAATCATGGAAATTACGTAGTCGTAGTCTGTTGTCAAAGGAACAATTACAACTGATCTTGCGTTAAAGATACTGAATCCAAAACGCTCACCCTTAAGTGTTCCTACGAAGTCCTTAAGCTCCTCACAAAGCTCAAGGTTAACGCCATCAAGAGATGTAGAAATATCAAAGCTGATAAAAATATCTCTATGGTGTTCCTCAGTCATGATATAACGAACTTCTACTGGCTTTGCCATCAAAAAGGATGACAAAATAACACTTGCGATAAGAGAAAGTGAAGCAAGAATCTTCAAAAACTCATACTCAATAAGAAGTCTTCTATAATATGGTATTTCCTTGGAGAAATTAGTGTTGGCAGCTCTTTTACCACCCTTGTACTTACGGCTGTTTCTAAGTGTAAATACAAAGATAACTGCTGCAACGATAATTCCAGCATAGAATACCCAAGGATATGTCATCTCCATTGTGACACCACCGTTCTAGCATCTGTAAATGCCTTTTGAATATCTGATACTGTATCTTCCTGTGCGAACTCAGGGCGATAGAACTGCTCGATGAGGATAGAAAGTCTTGGCATATTAAGTTCCTTAATCTCAGCCAAAGTAAAGTTCTGTACATCTACGCCTCTTACTACGTGTACGAAGTTACGTACCGCAGCACTAAGCTCGATGTAAGCCTGTCTGTCATCAATCTTGCCATTCTCGTGTCTTGCGTGAATCTCAGAAATGAGTCTTAAGCAGTCACGACGCTCGAGTTCAACATTAACTGGCTTTGGCTTAACTGGCTTAGGTGGCTTAACCTTCTTAGCACGCTTCTTAGGCTTGTTCTTAATGAACAAGTAAATAAGATACGCGATAAGCGGAATAAGAACCAAAGCTGCCAACGCGATAGTTAATGGCAAAGAATATGAAAATGGATCTTGTAAATCAACGGATGTTTGCATTTTTATGTTTTTCCAATAACTCAATTATCTTAAGTACGATGTCTGCCTCATCATCGATGTCGACATTCATAATACCGTGCTTAACTGTCTTTCTTCTGTTCTCTTCAATGATTTCGCGCTTCTGCTCCTGCTCGAGCTTCCAGAACTTTCTGTTCTCTGCGATAAACTCAGGAATATATCTGTCCTTGTCTACATCATAAGTTCTTCCAGATCTGTCAATCTTGTCGCTCTGGAAAATACGTGCAAAGAAGTTCTGCTTTTCTGCATCTGGTGAAACAAGATCCTCATCTGTCATACCAACGTCTCCGATATTTACATAAAGGAGGTCGTGTCTGCACTTAAGTCTCTTCAAAGTCTCATCAGTAACAGAATTCATTCCGCGCTTGTCAGTAATAACGAAGATAATCATCTTGTTCTTCATGTGATTTACAATGAAGCTCAATGTCTTATTCAAATCGTTATACTCACCCTTGGCTGCGGCAGCATCATAATATGCAAGAATCTTCTCGAGGTTAACGAGACCACTCTTACAATTGTGATATTCCACCTTACCGTCGTTGCTGTAGATAGCACCAACAGTATCGCCATTCTTGTAAGCAAGATATCCAATTGTACCGGCAGTATAAAGAGCAACCTCTTTCTTTTCCTTGCCCGCTGGAGTATCACCAAGCATCTTAATGCCAGAATCCATAACAAGCATAATGTTATGTTTCTTCTCAGCAACGAAACGCTTAACAAGAAGACCTCCGTTACGGGAAGATGCCTTCCAGTCAATATCCTTAATGTTATCTCCTGGAATGTACTCTCTTAAATCCTCGAAGTTCATACTTCTTCCCATAAAGAGTGAGATATATGAACCATCAAGAATATTTCCTGTCTTCTTTGTTGAATAGATGCTTACATTGGCCTTAATTCTGGTTATGTAATCTTTTTTCATGGAGTAGGTATAGCTCCCATAATTGCATCAATGATCTGCTCTTCTGTTACGCCATCAGCTACAGCTGCGAAGTTGAGGCTGATTCTGTGACGAAGAACGTTCTTAACCTGGAACTTAACGTCGTCAGGTGTTACATAGTCTCTACCTGAAAGAAGAGCTACTGCCTTTGAAACTTCCATAAGGCTGATAGCACCACGGATAGAAGAACCGATTGTTACATACTCAGCAAGCTCCTTGCTGATGTACTTGTCTGGATGTCTTGTTGCATCAACGATACGAACGATATATCTCTTGATTGACTCATCGATATAAATCTTCTTAACAAGGCCCTGAAGGAAAGCGATTGACTCGAGGTCTGTTACAGCATATCCCTTTGCAAATACGTCTGCCTCAATTCTGTTAAGAACTGTAAGCTCCTCATCCTCTGAAGGATACTCAAGCTTTGCCTTGATAAAGAAACGGTCGAGCTGTGCCTCTGAAAGAAGGTATGTACCCTCCTGCTCGATTGGGTTCTGTGTAGCGATTACCATGAAAATCTCAGGCATTGGGTAGATCTCACCACCGATTGTAACCTGATGCTCCTGCATGACCTCAAGCATGGCACTCTGTGTCTTAGCTGAAGATCTGTTAATCTCATCGAGAAGTACGAAGTTGGCATGAACTGGACCAAGCTTTGTCTCGAAAGCATTTGTCTGATAATTAAGAATCTGTGTACCAATGATGTCACTTGGCAAAAGGTCAGGAGTACACTGTACTCTTGAGAACTTACCGTTAACAGCCTCTGTCATTGTCTTTGCAGCTGTTGTCTTGGCAAGACCTGGAACAGACTCGATAAGGATGTGTCCGTTAACCATCATTGTGAGAAGAAGTGCTGTACCAAGATCCTTCTGGCCTACCATCTTCTGGTAGTAGTAAGAATTAATCTTATTAGCAATCTCGAGTGCCTTGGCAACTTCCTGCTGACTGATTATTGTGTAGTTTTCCATACTATTTCTCCCGTAGTGTTAATAAATGTTTTTTAACAATTTTCGATTATAGAATAATACTTACCCAATTGCAAAAAGAAAGGGGGGTAAAAAACCCTCCTTTCCCGTTAAAATCAAGTATTTATAGGTGCCTTACTCTTATCTAAAGAAGAATACAAAGGCAAGTACATGACAAACTGTAGCGCAAAGCACGATAAGGTGCCATACCATGTGTGCGAACTTGAACTTCTTTCCTGAGTAGAAGAAAAGACCAATACCATAAAGGATTGTGCCTGAAATAATAAGCCAGAAAGAAGGAAGTGTTGCTGCTGAATAAATATGACCAAGAAGGATTACTCCAAGAAGGCCCATTACGATATATGTAGCAATAGCAATCTTTGTCATGATCTTATTCTGTGGGAAACCAAATACCATAAAGAACATACCAAAGAGTGCAAGTGCAAACTCAGCAAAGAATACGATAATTCCCATTACACTGTTTACAAGTGAAAGGCAGATTGGAGCATAAACACCAATGATTGCGAAGTAGCTCATAATATGGTCGAGCTTATGGAAAATTCTCTTCTGTGGAGTACCACTCTTAGTGCAGTGATAAATTGTTGTAAAAAGTGATGCAAGGAAAGCAGTAATAAGGAAGAAAGATACTGAGAAAGCATCTGTAATCTTGCCCCAGTAAACTGTAACCTCACCTGCAAAAACTGGTCCGTTAATATAAGAACGTACTGATGCATAAGGAATAAGGCACAAAAGGAATACTGCAAGTACACCTGAAGAAATTGAGTTACCAACTTCCTCGCCAAATGTCTCTCTTGTTGCACTCCAGCTCTTCTTTACAAGTCTCTTCTGATTCTCAAACCAGGAAATACCTTCAAGACCCTGCTCAAGTGGATCAATACCCTCATCAGAAGCAGCACGATCAGCTTCGTTAGCCATCATGTTCTTCCAATGCTTATTGTTCTTTGCCATAATTGTCCCCCTCTTATTATGTACTTAATATATAAACTCTAATAATAGTCTAACACATCCCCAAAGCATCTGTTAATTGTCTGACTTTGGTGGACCTAAGTGAATTACCTGTGTATCAGGCTCAACTGAAGCCTTACGAACTTCAGGCATACGGTGTGTGCCGCCATCAGGTCCAATTCTCTTAGGCTTTGGAGCCTCACCTGCAATTTCCTGCTTACCAGGATTTACCGGGAAGACCTGACTATTGTTCTCGGATGTTTTAGGTGCGCCGCTTCTTACATTTGGCTTTCTTCCGTCATTCTTTACAGGAGCAGAGATAACTGTTCCAAGGACGTCTGCCTCTCTTGTAACACGTCTTCTTGAAGCTACTGCAGCACTGTTATTCTCAGCAGCAGTTGAATCCATAATTCTTGATGGATCGAGCTGATCTGCAACATAAGCATCGCGATAGAATCTGAAAATCTGAACTACAGCGTAGAAAATAAGACTTGATGGAAGAATAAGGCTTGAAAGCTTGAGCGCAATGTTATTACCCAAAGCAGGAGAAACGCCTGCGAAAGGTGACTTAACAACTTCGTAAATAAAGCGACATACCATATTCTGAAGAACTGCAATGAGGCTTGCGTTATCGCCCTGAAGCTTGTCGCTTAAGCCTGGAAGAATCCACTCAGGAAGATTTGCAAAAAGCCCATAAACAGCAAGACCTGCTGTAAACCAGAACTTCTTATGAACTGCAGAATAAATAGGAATTACGAGTAAAACCATTACTACAAAAATCCAGGAAAGGATCATCTCAGCAATGGAAAATGCTCTTGGGATAACAAGCTCATACTGGAAATAAGTTGGAATGAAGCAGGTAAAAGTCAAAGATGTAGCAATGCAAAGTAGGAAAATACAGATGAAATAATCTCTACGCATCTTTGAAGCTCCTTCCAAAAAATAAGGGTCAGACGACCGCCTAACCCTTATTTTAACATTAAAAGCATTTATTGTCTTTAAAAGCCCCCGATTGCCCCAAATATCTTGAGAGCGAGAATAAGTTTTTCTGCAAGTTCCGCAGGAGCTTTGCTCCGAGGACATGTCCGCGGCCAAGAAAAACTTATTCGAACGACTTACCAGTCGAATCCGGCCTCTTCCAAAGTGCACTTATAAGTAATCTTAATCTTCTTAAGCTTTACACCCTTACCAAAGTGGATACGAAGAGTTGTATATCTTGAAACAAATCTCAGTGGAGTTTCAATTACTACATCCTCACCGTTTGTACCATTCCATGTAACTACCTGAAGTGGAATACCAGAAGCCTTAATAGTCATAGGAATCTGAGCGATTGGGTCAAGCTTAGATGAACCAGTAAGTTCAAAAATATACATACCGACTCTTGTACAGTCACAACCGAATGTAAATACATCACCGTTCTCAGTGTTAACGTTACACTCGACTACGCAACCATCATCTATCTTATGGAACTTATCAACCTTAACATCAATAGAATCATCGTGGAATGGTCTGTCGATCTGAGTAACAACTGGTGCATCACCCAATACACGAGCCATGGCAGGAGTATTGATTGCGAAGTTGATAATATTCTTAGCGCATCGCTGGAGCTCAGCTCTTGTAATAAGCTCTGTATTACCAGACTGGAGATTCTCAAGAGTATCTGCCTCATCGAGATGATTTCTTGAAACACTGGAGCATGTCATATAAAGATCGCACTGAGCTCTTGCCATAAGAGAGTGCTCACGAAGACCACGTGCAAATGGTACATCTGGTACATAGTTGATATATGCCCACCAGTCAGTCATTACGATACCTGTATACTTCCACTGCTCACGAAGAATTACAGTATGGAGGTCATAGCAGGCTGTACCATACTCGCCGTTAATCTTGTTATATACAGTCATTATTGAGCGTGCGCCGCCCTTCTTAACTGCAATCTCAAAGCCCTTAAGATAAATCTCACGGAGAGCCTTCTCAGATACAACAGAATCCATAAATCTTCTTTTTGTCTCTCTGTTATTTACGCAGAAGTGCTTGATTGTAGCTGTAACACCATGCTTTTCAAGACCCTTGATCTGAGCTGCGCCGATAGAACCTGTAAGGAAAGGATCCTCTGAGAAATACTCGAAGTTTCTACCATTAAGTGGGTGTCTGTGGATATTCATACCAGGGCCAAGAATTGTATCAACCTGGTTTGTAATCATCTCCATACCAAAAAAGTCAAAGAGACGTGTATTAAGCTCATCATCGAAAGTAGAAGCAAGACATGTTCCGTTTGGAAGAGCAAATGCCTTCTTACCACTATCGATTCTCATTCCAGAAGGACCATCATCACAGCAAAGTGCTGGGATACCCATATCCATGAGTTCCTTTGTAATACCACCAAAGGCAGCAGCTGTACCAGTTGTTACCTTAGGGCTGCTCATACCCTCACCACGGATAATAAGAACAAGATCCTCATCAGGAATCTGAGCGATAAACTCATCCATTGTATTCTTGCCAGAAATTACATCTGGGAGCCTGATACCCTTGTCACCTGTCTGAGGAATCTCAGCAGGAACATATTCCATTCTTGTATCTACATTCTGAACTTCACGAAGTGGAGTATCCTCCATTTCGCCATTAGAATTCATTCTCTTGAATGCCTTTACTGGCTTAAGTGCTGACTTCAAGTTCTCAAGAACAACATCCTCAGAAAGTTCGAATGCACCTGCAAGCTCGTTATCGCGAACGTTCTCACCGATATAGAACTCGTACTCACCCTTCTCAAGAATCCAGCCTGTACCAAGACCTGCTCTGTTGTCATCATCGTAAGAAGCGTACTCATCTGCTGTTGCTGTAAGTACGATTTTCTCTTCCTCGCCAGGCTTAAGTTTCTTTGTCTTGCCATAAGAAACAAGAACGCGGGAAGCCTTTGTAATCTTGCCTTCTGGAGCCTTTGCAAAGAGCATTACAATCTTTCTGCCGCTAAAAATACCAGTGTTCTTAACAGTAACAGAAGCCTTAACGTCAGTGCCCTTATTCTCGAAAGTAATATCAGAAAGTTCAAATGTTGTATAAGAAAGACCGAATCCGAATGGATACATTACCTTCTCAGGAGCAAATGTAGAGAAGTATCTGTAGCCTACGAAGATATCCTCGCAGTAAGTATCTTCCATTGGGTCCTTGTTACCAAAGTTATCGTTAGATGGATAATCTGTGAGCTTATATGCGATTGTATCTGTAAGAGCACCACATGGAACACTCTTACCAGTTACAAGATTTGCTGCTGCAGTACCACCAATCATACCTGCCTGCCATACGTACATAACAGCAGATGGGTTGTACTTTGTAACAAACTCCATATCAATGATGTTACCAACATTAAGAAGAACGATTGAATGTTTAAAGTTCTTACAAACCTTTGAAAGCATTTCCTCTTCGGCGTCAGTCAAATAATAAGAACCCTTCTCAGCTGTGTTATCACGGTCCTCACCAGCAGTTCTTGCAATTACCATAATTGCAACGTCGTTATTCATTGCCATCTTCTCAACAAGTGAGTCCTCAAGAGGCATCTCTGGCTGTGACCACTTCTCATTACCCCAGCCAATACCTGGGTCAACAGGATTTACTGCTTCCCACTTATCGTAAATATCAATAAGCTCCTGATCGAGCTCAATATCAGGATCGTTATTAAGACCCTCACGGATATCAACAACGTGCTCAACATTTACCATTCCGCCAGAACCTGTACCACTCTTATAGTAATTAGCCTGCATACGGCCAAAGAGTGCTACCCTGGTACCACTTACAACAGGAAGTGAACCACTATTCTTGATAAGAACAGCACCATCAGCTGCAGCCTCGATTGCTGTCTTTGTATATTCAGTCCAGTTAAGAATCATAGTATGGTCTTTATAATTCACGTGAAACACCTCACTTAACAAAAATTGACACACTAATTATAACTTGCGTATATGAGCAAGAATTCCATATTCTTTGTTTTTATATAAATTTCTTGTAAACAATACTTTAGAATTCAAAAAAACTGGCCCAGGAAAATCACTTCCTGGACCAGATATAAATCAATCTTCTAATGATATTTCGTACTCTTTTGGGCTGCAGGCCGTGTACCTTATAATCTCATCCATTCTTGCTCTTTCCTTATAAGAAACAAGAGAGAATGCAAGTCCTGACTTACCTGCACGAGCCGTTCTTCCGATTCTATGTAGATAGAATTCGTTATCGTTTGGAATATCGTAGTTAAATACAACCTCAATATCGTCAACGTCAATTCCACGTGCAATTACATCAGTTGCAACAAGGATATCGAACTTATCCTGACGGTACTGATCCATTACACGGTTACGTGTTCCCTGACCAATGCTGCCGTGAAGAAGCTTACATGAGAATCCCTGATTTCTAATTGCTTCAGCAACCTTAACAGTCTGTGTTTTTGTATTACAAAAGACGATTGCCTTTCGCATGTTTTCCTTCTCGAGGATTGCCTTAATTAAGCTTACCTTGTCCTTTTCGGGAGTATGGATAATGTACTCGTCGATATCAGGGTGATCCTCTGCCTTTGGCATTACGTCAATCTCAGCAGCGTCGTGCATAAACTGCCATGTAATGTCCAAAATCTCGCGAGGCATTGTTGCTGAGAATAAAGCAATCTGCTTGTCGCCAGGAGTTAATGCCATAATGCGACGGATGTCTTTAATAAAGCCCATCTTAAGCATTTCATCTGCCTCATCAAGAACGAGAGTATAGATGTCGCTGATGTTTACCATTTTACGTGCAACGAGATCCAAAAGACGACCTGGAGTTGCGACAATAACCTGAGGTTTTTTGGCAAGTTTCTCGCCCTGGAGTTTCATGCTCTGGCCTCCGATAATAGCGC
The DNA here is from genome assembly GCA_045639635.1 of Saccharofermentans sp. Taxonomy (GTDB): domain Bacteria; phylum Bacillota; class Clostridia; order Saccharofermentanales; family Saccharofermentanaceae; genus Saccharofermentans. The sequence continues at coordinate 15,010 of JAZUDM010000032.1, forward strand.
ATACATTAAAGCCCTCGATATAGCGGGCAAGGCCTCTCATTTCGGAAGTAATCTGAAGTGCAAGTTCTCTTGTAGGACAAAGAACAAGTGCCTGCACAAAATCTGAATTGAGATTTAAATATTCAAGAATAGGAATCGAGAAAGCAAATGTCTTTCCTGTACCAGTTGGAGCCTTTGCAATAAGACTCATGTTATCCATAAGAAGAGGGATCGCCTTCTGCTGAATTGTAGTAGGACGCTTAACTCCCATCTTTGTAAGAGACTTCATAAGCTCTGGAGATAAGTCGAGTTCCTCAAAGGTTATTTCTTCATTTACGTTCTCGTTATCCATAATTTCCTCTTATGCCGGCTCTGACTCTTCTGTAGTAACAGTAAACTCGTTTGTCTCAGGTGGAATTGCATCTGTCTGCTCTGGCTCGTAAGAAGAAGCTCCGCCAAAACCAGTTGCAGTATCGTAGTCAAGCTCCTCTGCCTGAGCAAGAGGGTAATCGAATACAACAGAATAACGCTCATCATCACCGAATACGTTATTGTACTCAAGAACGTTATAGTAGTTCCAAACGTCAGTTGAAGTTACAACCTCTGTACCACCAATGTAGTCACCGTTACCATCAACGATACCAACAGTAGTAACTACTGGGAAACGCTCGTAAATATTAGTTAAGAACAACTGGTACTCAGTAAGAGGAATACCTGCAACCTGCATTACGAGTGTTGAAAGATAGTTCAAAGAAATGTGCTCAATATCAGGCATATCAACATCGTAGTTAGCCCAGATAAAGAAGTCAGTCATATAGAGCTTCTGCATCTGCTCTGGGTCAAGATCTGCTGTATCGCTAACGCCCATAAGCATCTCGTAGAATCCATCCTTAAGGCTTGGCAAATGGTCACCAAAGAAGCAGATTACTGTAGGCTCATCGCAGTTCTCGAAATAATTTACAAGGAACTCAACAGCAGCATCTGTCTGGTGTGCTACTGAAAGGTACTGCTCTGCCTCTGGGTATGTACCAGGAGCCATTGAATAGAATACATCCGGCTCAAAGTTCGAATATGTCTTTGAATAAGAACCGTGGTTCTGCATTGTTACGTTAAAGATAAATACAGGCTGTGTAGGATCGTTGTTTCTGCTAGCCTCGTACATCTCGATAACCTTCTCGAAAGAAGACTGGTCACTTACATAAGATCTGATGTACTCAGGATTTGGGAAATCATCGATAGCAAGGAATTCATCGAAAAGCATTGACTGGTAAACAAGAGGTCTGTTCCAGCCGCTTGCAAGATATGGATGAATTGCGATTGTATGGTAGCCCATATTATGGAGTGTTCTTGAAATGGAACCTGTTGTACCACCAAGATACTGCTGGTAAGGAATACTTCCCTGTGGCATACCAAGCATTGAGTTACCTGTAAGGAACTCAAACTCAGAGTTAGCTGTACCGCCACCATAAGTAGAAACATAAAGCTCTCCTCTGATAGCGTGGTCATTCTCGTAAAGAGAATTAATAAATGGAGCGTACTCCTGTGACAAAGGAATATCACCAAACTGAGAAAAATCTGAATAAGACTCATCCATAATGCAAATGATATTTGGCATCTGGTGAGCCGAACTTAATGTGCCATATCTCTGAGCCTCTGTAAGAGGAATCTCAGTAAGCATGTTAATACCGTAGTTCTCGTTAACGTCGTTTACTACGTGATTTAAGTTCTCAATGTTATATACACCTGGAACAGAAACCTTAAGATACTTGGCATTCATTGTAAGAGCTACAAGTACGCCGTTATCTGTAAAGTTCTTAGGCTGATTCCATACGTTATTAACGATACCAAGACGCTGCATGAAAGTATTGTTAGATGCAGAATAACGGTCAGCGTTAAAAAGAGCGTTAACAAACAATACTGCCATGGCAATACTTACTGCACCAATAATGAGACGAGTTTTCTTGAGCTTAAGCTTATAACGGAATCTTGAAACAATAGCTGTTACAAGAAGGAAGATACATCCTGTTGTAATGATCATGTATCTTAAGGAAATCTCGTACTCTGAAGCAACGTTCATGGCTGTGCTCATGGAAGCAAAATCGCTCAAAGTAAATGGCTCGCCACGGAACTCAAGCTTATAAAAGTTTACGATAGCGATAATGTAAATGAGTGTATTTGAGAATAAAACTGTGAATCGAAGTCTGTTTGTAAGCGCAAAGAAGAATGAATAAATTACAAGATACAAAAGGTAATTTACAATCCATACCTGCACCGTCTTTTTAAAGACAGACCCGTTATTAAGACTCTCCGTAAGTATAAACATTACAAGAGGCATCAGAAGCATTATTGCAAGGCATATTCTTTTGCGCTTCTTCTCATCGATATTAAGCTGCAAAAGGATAGTTCCACCTGCAAGGATAATTGAGAAAAGTGAAACAAAGAAGCCGAAATAATGGAACTGTGCGTATCCGATTTCGACATTAGTCTGAAGTCTTCTGTCTACAGGCTGGCCGTAGAATACTACGTCTCTGATCTCATCCTTAACGTTATTAGAAAGCCATACCTTAGGTGCATCCCATGAAGGCATACCATAAGCATAAATCTTCAAAAAGTATGTAGAATTCTTCTTAACAGGGAGATTAAGGTCGAGTCTGTAGTAAGTGTCACCGCTTATGTCAGACATCTGAACAGTATCGCGGTAAAGCTCCTTACCCTTTTTATTTTCAATAGAAATCTCAATCCAGCCTTCGTCTGTATTACAGTCTGCAAAGTGGATTTCCATATATTCCATCATTGTTCCATTTGGGACAAAACGCTGAACAAGTGGCTCAACAGCAATTACACCAGTACGCTCTGTTCTTGTACCAACGCATGTTGAAACACGAGTATCCTGGAAAACGCGGAAATTCAAAAACAGCACCAAAAGAAGAAGTGCTGTAAGAATTGCTGCTGCAATATATCTGCTCTTGCGCGGAGTAAGTGAAACTGCGCGAAGTACCTTAAAAGTTTTTCTCATATATATATCTAATCAATTCGCAGATTTCAAATCTGCCATCAACCAAAAACCAACTTTACATAGTGTTTACCACTACGACAGAATTATAATATATGGACTTTACGAAAACATTATTTTGCGAATTGTTCTAAATGTCAAAGAATCAAGTCACAAGAAATACCTTATTATGCACATTGTGTCTAATATAAATACGATATAATGGTAGAAAACGTTTCAAAAAGAGGTTATTTCATATGGCAAAACGTGTTTTTCTTGTAGTTCTTGATAGTTTTGGTATCGGTGAGGCATCTGACGCAGTGTGCTTTAGCGATAGCGGCAGCAACACTCTTGCTGCAGTATGTTCATATAGTAACGAATACTTCCCAAACCTAAGTAAAATGGGCCTTTTCGATATTGACGGGCACAGGGATTCCCGAATTATTTCGTACCTTGAGGCGCAGACTCCTGAGACAAAATCCAAGACACGCCCAATCGGCAGTTACGGCAGAATCAGAGAGCTTTCTAATGGCAAGGATTCAACTATCGGCCACTGGGAAATGGCTGGTGTTTATTCCCCTTCCCCACTTCCTACATATCCTGACGGATTCCCAGAAGAAATCATCAATTCTCTTAAGGAAATCACAGGCCGCGAGATCCTTTGTAACAAGCCATATAGCGGCACTGAGGTAATTAAGGACTACGGCGAAGAGCACATGAAGACAGGCGCTTTAATCGTCTATACTTCTGCAGACAGCGTTCTTCAGATTGCAGCTCACGAGGACGTCGTTCCACTTGAAACTTTGTACGATTACTGCGCAAAGGCACGCGAATTAATGTCAGGAAAACATAGCGTAGGACGTGTTATCGCACGCCCATTTAATGGCAAGCCTGGAAGTTTTGTAAGAACAGCAGGCCGCCACGATTACTCTTTGGAGGCGCCTTCAGCAACAATGCTTGATGTACTTAAGTACAAGGGTCTTGATGTAATTTCAATCGGTAAGATTAAGGATTTATTTGCTGAGCGCGGACTTACAGAAATGATTCCAACTTCCGGAAATACTGAAGGAATTAAGGTCCTTTTGAAAAAGCTCGACGATAGATTTAACGGACTTTGCTACGTTAACCTTGTAGACTTTGACATGAAGTACGGCCATCGTAACGATATCGAAGGCTATACAAAGGCAATGCACGAATTTGACGATGCTTTGGGAGATATCTTCCTCCGACTTAATCCTGACGATCTTCTTATTATTACTGCAGACCACGGCTGCGATCCATCTACAGAATCTACTGACCACTCCCGTGAGAACGTTCCTGTTCTTATCTATGGTCAGGGCCACGATACTCCAAGAAATCTTGGAAGTCTTGCTGGCTTTGGTAATGTAGCTAATATCGTATATAACGCCCTCTTAGCAGAGGAAGTTCCACATAATTTTGTTCCTGCTACAAAGTCACATAAGCCTGATCCTGACAACATCATGTCTTACGTAGATATGACTAACCTCAAGGTTACAGCTACTGAAGATGACATCAGAACACTTGTAGATAATGCGATTGCTGCTGGCGCTGCAAGTGTCTGCGTACAGCCTTGTTTCGTACGTCTTGCTTCTGAGCATGCTAATGGAAAACTTAATATCTGTACTGTAATTGGTTTCCCTAACGGATACTCAACTACAGCTGTTAAGAAGTTCGAGGCTATGGATGCATGCGATAACGGCGCATCTGAAATCGATATGGTAATTAATCTTACAAGCGTTAAGAGTGGTCACTTAGACGACGTTGCCAACGAGATTGGTATCCTTGCTGATGCAGTTCATAAGAAGGGCGCTATCTTAAAAGTAATTATCGAGAACTGCTACTTAACTACAGCTGAGAAGAAAACTCTCTGCCACATCGTCACAGTTCAGGGCGCAGACTTTATTAAGACAAGTACTGGATTTGGTACATCTGGCGCAACTTTAGAGGATGTAGCATTAATGAGACATACATGCGGCGCCATGGTTGAGGTTAAGGCCGCTGGCGGAATCAGAACAAAGGAACTTGCAAAGCAAATGATTGACGCCGGTGCATCCAGAATTGGAGCCAGCAACCTTAAAGACTGATAGAAAAACGAACAAAAAAGAACAAACAACCACTATAAAACGTGACCAAAGGGGCCTCCGGGTCCCTTTTTTGGTACCTCCAGAGGGCGAATTTTGTAAAAATCAAACAAAAACAGAACAAACTTTCTGAAAAATACGAACAAAACTTTATAAAATTGCAAAACTGTCCTTTTATTCTCCCATAAACCGTGCTATTATTCACACATACGAACAAACGAACGTTTTAGGAGGATATAGCATATGTCACCTTTTGATATTTCAGTAATGATATTTTTCATCGTAATGGTAGTTAAGGTTATTACAGATACATTTGAATTCTGGAGAGAGTTTGATGAGCAGGCTACAGTTACTAAGCCTGATATGGCACCACGCCACCTCCCTGCACCATCACGTCCATCACCTAAGGTGATTAAGCCAGTTGCACATCTTACAACTATGCCAGCCAGAATGGAGCCTATTAAGCAGCCTGTTCGCCGTACAGTACGTCGTCCTGAGGTAGCTATGGCTGAGCGTACAATCAGACCAGTGAGCGCACCTATTAAGAGAACAGCATCTAATAACCGTAAGACTGTTGCTTAATAGTAATTAACCAGTTTCCCATTTTTTAACTCATATATTTATTCACAGTAAAAGTGGCTGCTAACAGACTTCCCATCTGTAGCAGCCATTTTTACGAGCAAAATGATTTTTTGGAATATTTTTAAAATTATTAAATCAACTTCTTGGCGTTCTCGAGAGCATCGATTACCTTATCGCAGAACTCATCGAACTCTGGATCTTCCTGCTGGTACTCTGGATGAGCCATGCAGTACTCGATTACCTTACGTACACCCTGTGCAAAGCTTGTTGTACATACAAAATCAGGAACGATGTTCTTAATCTTTGTGTTATCGAATACAACTGAATTAGCCTTATCACCGATGAGGCTTCCCTCAAAGTCAAAGTCGCATACGCTTGCAAGGAATGAAGAAGGAACATAGTAAGCCTTAAGTTCAACTCCAAGAACATCAGCGATTGATGCATAAATCTGATTCCATGTGAGTGTCTCATCACTTGTGATCTGGAATGCCTCACCAATTGCATGTGGATTTGCCATGAGACCGATAAATCCCTTTGCAAAGTCCTCATTAAATGTCATTGTCCAAAGTGAAGTTCCATCACCGTGAATAATTACTGGCTTGCCCTCGAGCATTCTCTTTACTACCTGCCAGCTACCCTTAGGGCCATGTACGCCAAGAGGAATACTTCTTAAATCGTATGTATGGCTTGGTCTTACGATAGTGATAGGGAATCCCTCGTTCTGATACTTATCGAGGAGGAATCTCTCGCAGAGAATCTTATTTCTTGAATACTCCCAGTATGGGTTTGCAAGTGTTGTACCCTCTGTAATTCTATAGTCACGGCAAGGCTTGTTATAAGCAGATGCTGAACTTATATACATGAACTGCTTTGTCTTGTCCTTAAAGATTCTATAATCACGCTCGAGCTGCTCTGGAACAAAACCGATAAAGTCACAAACTGTATCGAATGTTAATCCTGAAAGCTTAGCCTTAACATCTTCTTCGTCGTTAATATCTGCAACGATTACATTTACACCTTCTGGAAGTTCAGCTGTACGTGAACCTCTGTTGATGAGATAAGGCTCCCACTCTGGATTAGTAGCAAGAGACTTTGTAATAGCCATGGAAATTGTTCCTGTACCACCAATAAACAATGCCTTTTTCATAGGTATCTCCTTTTATAAAAACTGTTACCCAATAACCTTATGAATTAACTTTCAATAAGTCTTACAAAAATATCGTTTCTTTTCGTGTTTCTTAATCAAAAACAGCAGAAAACCTAATTGATTTTCTGCTGTAATTATATCAGTTATAAAGTGTACTCTTGTAACGTTTCTTGTTAGCGTACATCTTCTCATCAGCAATCTGCATACTCTCATAAAGATCAAGTTTTGCAACTCGTTCAGGACCACTGATTCCGATGCTGGCATGAATCTTATAAGGCTTTAAGGATTCAACTGATACACGTACCAGAGTCTTTTCCATCTTCTCCTTGAATTCAATATGCTTATCGAGGTCATTGCCTACAAGAACTACCATGAACTCGTCACCACCCATACGTGCAACGAAGTCCTTGCCTTCAAGGCAGTCATTAATCGCTTTTACAAGAGCTAGGATTGCGAAGTCGCCTTCTGCATGGCCATGCTCATCGTTAATCTGCTTTAAGTTATCCATATCGACACTACAGATACTGATGTACTCGTTGCCATCAACAGTAACGCGGTTAACAATTGACTGCATCTCTTTTTCAAATCCACGTCTGTTATATACGCCAGTAAGTGGATCCAAAAGATACATTCTCTGAATCTCAGCCATCTCAAGGAACTGAGCCTCAACGTAACCACTCTCAAGCGCTGATGCAAGGCTGTTCAGGTAGATGTTAGTAAACAGATCTGGAACCTCTCCAATTTCAGGAACAAGAGCGATATATCCGTATGCCTTACTTCGGAAGTGGATTGTATAAACGATTGTAAGATGTGCTTCACTGTCGTCGTAATATGCCATTGGAACGACATTACGTCTTGGGAACTTATAGTCAACAATCTCAGCTGGTCTTCTGTCCTTATACATAATTCTCTTAAGAATCATCTCATCGGAATAAACCTTATTGATCTCAACTGACTTATACTCTGGATCATTCTCATCGCAAAGACAGAGGTAACCCTTGTTACATCCGAATACACCAAAGTAGTGAGTTGCAACCACCATCGTATTATCGAAAGCAAAGCTGTTCTGATACTCAGCTACCATTCGGCAGTTATCACGAATAATATTATCGAAATGAACGATTCTGCTGTTTGCAAGAAGCGGATCAAAGCATGTATTAACATCAGGACGGCATCCGCAGCTCTGACGAAGTCTCATCTCATAAGGAACGAAGATTCTCTTTGGAACAGGAATACCGTTCCAGTAATCCTCAAGAGCATCGAAAGCAGCAGTAACAAAAGCCTCAGGAACAATCTCTACTGTTGTTAATGTAGGTGATACAAGAGTACATTCATCGATGTTATCGAAGCCAGATACAGCAATCTGCTCTGGAACCTTAATACCACGTGCCTTAAGTTCTTCAAGAACTGAAAGTGCCATGTAGTCATTAGCGCAGATAATTGCCTCTGGGAAATCCTCTTCAGGACAGTTTGTAAAACGGTCAACAGCCTGAACACCAAAATTACGCCAGTAGTTACCCTCAAAGAAGAAATTACGCTTAATCTCAAGACCAGCATTCTTCATTGCCTGAACATAACCTTCGTATCTTGCAAGACCATCCTTCAAATCAAGAGGTCCTGACATAAAGCAGATATTCTTAAAACCGTGCTCATTGATAAAGTGGTCTGTAATTGCCTTAAATACGCCCTGGTTATCGATAGTTACAATTGGGAAATCAGGAGAACCATTACGAACTGAAATTACAGGACACTTTGCATCCTTCTTAATACGATCGTAGAGCTCCTGGTCCATACCAGAAATATCGAATGTATCTGCAAAAACAAGAATAGCATCGAAAACAGAAAAATCAGGGAAGTGAATAATGTTCTTCTCGCCAATCTCAAAGAACGGGTTACGGCCATAAGGTCCAATATAAGAACCAAAAGATGCAAAGAGAACAACATCAATGTTACGCTCTTTTGAAAGGCGGTTCATAATGTTACAAACCTGACCCTGAAAATCCAGCGATAATTCACCCATAAAGGCACAAATGCGCTTGCGATTTACCATAACTAGCCCCCTGTTTTTCAAGAAAAATTCACAAACTTATTTTAGCATAGGTCGATTTTTCAATCATTTCGCTATGTGACACGTTTGCATTTTTTTGTTGAACGATTTGTTAACAAACAGAGGCAAAAGTCGAATTTTAATTATTTTTCGTATAATTTTGTAAAAACGACTTTGATCTCTTCTGGAAGATACTTGTCGATTTTTGTCAGAATGCTGTCTGGAATTCCATACATTGCTTCTGCCATTGGGCCACAGATTGCGCCTAATGTATCAGTATCTCCTCCGATAGACATCGCGTTACGAATAGTGTCCTCAAAATCAAGCCCTTCAAGGAAACATGTGATTGCTTCAGGTACTGTTTCCTGGCATGACTCAACGTGATGGTATGTAGGTCTTATTTCATCTACAGTTCTGGATAAATCGTAATTAAATTCAGTCTCGATGTAGCTTTTAATTTCATCCTTGGTAAATCCATTACGAGCCATATAAATTACACTTGCTGTTGCCTCAGCGCCCTTAATTCCTTCAGGGTGGTTATGTGTAACTTCTGCTGTAAGTCTTGCTACTTCGCGTGTTCTTTCCAAAGTGCTATAGAGAATTCCAACAGGAGATACTCTCATGGCAGAACCGTTACCCCAGCTCATGTATGGCTTTCTGTCTGGACCCAAAACCCAGTGATAGAATCTGCCACCATAACCTGCGTCTGGGTACTTTCGTCCCCACTTCTTCATGGCATCGATTACTGCGTCTTTTATAACTTCATCTGACGCATCTAATCCAACTTCCATAAGTGCCTCAGCAACTGCTACTGTCATAACAGTATCGTCAGTGAAGTCACATCCATAAGAAAATAAATCAAACTTCTTAGTCTTACCGCCACGATCAAACTCAAATCTTGAACCAATAATATCGCCTAATGCTGCTCCGTACATATACTTTCCTCAACTTTCATTTTTATTGTGGCTTCATTCTACAAGTTTTGCAAATTTAAAAGGTCGCACGGCAGGCGACCTTTGAAAATCTTAGCTTGCGGACCTTAGAATCAGGCTATAAAGCAGGATATTAAAGTGGTTCTCGTTCTCACTTTCGGGACGAATATCAACCATTCGTAAAACCTCATCGTCCGTATGAATCGTAAATGTATTAAGGCCTTCATTTAGAAGTTCTGAAGAAACATTAATAGAAGCAACATCATCTTCAAATACGATGTCTCCTGCAAAAACACCATTAACATAAAGCGCATTATTGTAGCCAAGAGAATCGCTGATTGTAAGTTCCAAAACATAGTCAGAATTACTGTCGTTAATATCAAGATAAAAAGAAGCGTCATTGCCCTCACTCCAGATTCCATACTCTCCGATGTCGTTCCAGCCTTCACCTAAGTTACGGAAATTTTCGCCACGAATGTAAGTACATAAAACGTTCTCGGAATAGTTCTGAAGCTCCCCGTCAGGCATAAGAAATCTCGTGGACTGGTCCACGTAAAACATCCTGTACTCAGGGGTAGCACTTTTTAAATCCATTCCTCTTAAAAGCACAAGCACGTAACCTATAACCAGGAGGGCTGACACAATATAGAAAATAACTTTCTTCATCTTAGTCCTCCTTAGCAAAGCATCGCGTTATGCGAATCCCATTCTCTGATGAGAATTATTTCGAAAGCAAGAAGCACGATAGTTAAAATCACCTTGGCAGTCTTACTCATGTTCTTATAGATGTCTGTAACTGCAAGCATTACAGTAAAGCACCCTACCATGTAGCGAGGCACAGACTGCAAAATTGTTGTTGCTGAAAGCAAAAGAATAATTACAGGTAAAACCATCTCAACTACTTTTTTGTTATGGAAAATTGCGTAGGCAATAATCGAAAGTGAGATTACCAGCATCACGCCTAAGAACTCTGCTGGGAATACACTAATAATTCCGTGCTTTGCTGCCCAGAATAATGCGTTATCGCCACGTGCCCATGCAGTCTGAACGTGGAGAAAAGCAAAGCCATCGCCAACCTTATATGTAAGGAATAGGATATAAGCAAAAAGTCCCATAGGAACAAGCGCTGTTCCTAAAATAAGGTTCTCTTTTGAAACATAAGTCTTAACAAAATCCCCGAAATTCTTCTTGATTTTCTTCTCAGAAATATACTCTGCGATGCAGTCTGCAAGAATTACGAATACAAACATAATTCCTACGTTTCTTGTCGCAGACAAAAGTGCTCCGCAGATACCCATAAGAAGGTATTTTTTCTTCTTTAAAAGATAGTAGCAAAGCGTCAAAAGAAGAATAAAAAGTGACTCTGTATAAAAGATTGAAAAGTAAAAAGAATAAGGACCAAAGGTCATCAGGAGAATATAAATTACCGCAGAAGAAAAGCTCTTTCTTGTAAGCATAATGTACTTATATGCGACAAATTCTGAAAGCATAAAGAAAGATGAATTTACAATAAAAGCAACAAGAGCGATATCAGCTTTCATTGCGGAAATCTTCATGAAGAACGCGATAACTAGTGGATCCAGAGGGAAAAATGCCCAGATAGTCTGGCCTGTACCATAGTCGATAAATGTCTCTCTTCCAAGAATTGAATATACGTACTGTGTATACCATGTAACATCGAATGTATTAATTCTATGAAGCCAGTCAATGAATGTTGGTGCCTCACCAAATGAGTGAAGATATACGCCAAACATAACTATTCTTGAAATAACAAAAGACACCAGAATAAAAAGAACAATGGATAAATCATTGTTACGCTTAATCCAATTATTAATTGAACCTAATTTGGTAGTTGTCATAAAATTCCAATCCAAAAACAAAAATCAATGGCAGAAGTCTATCACATTATTTGTTTCTATCGAAGACTGCATCGTAAATTGTACGCAAAATTGTAACCTGATCTGCAGGTCTTCTAATAATCATATCTGCGCCAGACGCATAGATAGCATCATCATTCTCATCGTAAGCATTTGTAATCGAAATAATAGGAAGACCTGCCTTAGAGGAATCCTTAAAGTGTCTTATAGCCTTTGTTACAACAAGACCGTCAACGTTAGGCATATTGGCGTCAACCATAATGAGATTATAGTAATTAGAAGGAGCCTGCTCGAGCTTGGACAAGAGCTGAATTCCACTATCGAGGCACTCGATTTCCATTCCATAATTACGAAGCATATCTGCATGAGCATCTCTTGTAATAGTATTAGTATCTGCAAGAAGCGCCTTAATTCCTGCTAACTGCTGAAGACCCTGAGCATTTTTCTCATCATCCCAGTAACGCTCAACAGAATCGTTATACTCACTACTACTTGCCTTCTTATAACGAAGAACATAAGAATAACCATTAGGAGTCTCAATGTCTTCGAGCTTTTGTGTCTCGTTATCACCATTAATACTAGAAATAACATTCATAATGAATGCATCTCTGATATAACGCTGCTTCTTGGTCATAATATTGAAGTCAAAGTCACCTTCAATTAAAAACCTAACATAGTAATACTCATCGTCCTCAGTATTAGAAACATCGATGGATACCTTTCCTCCACGAGGAACAAGACGGCAGACATTAACAATTACACTTCTGTGGAGAGTATGGTTCAGTTCAATATCAGTAAACGCATATCCTGCACTTAAAGAACCATTTGTCACACACTGGATATGGTTCTCCTTAAATGTATTTCTGGCATAAATAAGGAATCTGTCGAGAGCCTTAGTAAGCGGAACTACAGAAACTGAAGAATCATTCTTACCACGATCGAGGTCAATTAACTTGGATAATTCAGTAGTTGCTTCCAAAACTCTTGCGGCAGCAACACTCATATTAAAAACATACTGGGAAACCTTCTCATTCTCGAATTCAATTTCCTTTAAAAGGTATCCATAATCGAGAACACTTCTGATATCTACACCAACTTCAGAAATATAAGCATCCAGAAAGTTATAGCTGGATCTTCTCATTCCAGAGAAATACTGAGGATGCTCTTCACCCTCTTTTACACGGTTATCGTCAGGCTTTTCGGCGTCTGCTGGAATCTTCCAGACACGGCCATTTTTAATAGCACCTGGAATACGTCCGTTAGTACAAAGAATCTGAACTCGTCTTGTGGAAATCTTCCACTCATTTGCGACGTCCTTGATTGACTTATATTCTTTTGACATAGCAATAACCTCGAAGTTTATTTCCCCCACGAGGTCAATGATAAACCCGGTCACGAACGAAAGTCAACGAACAATAGAAGATTCGTTGTTCGTTCACTAAAAACGTTAATAAATATTACTTTTCGTTAATGAGAAGGTCGAAAGTAACGCCATATTTTGACGCGATATCGCCTGCATAAGACATGCCTTCTGGCTTACTTTTAACTGCCTTAAAAGATCTCTTGCTGTCGCTTGTTTTTACTACGAGAGACACTGCCTTTCCAGAAACGCCTTCCTCAAGATTTAACTCGTCCACGTCAAATCCAAGCTTATGCATGTGAGTGTTATAGATTGTGCGAACACCCTTACGCATGATGGCTCTCACGGAATCTCTTGCAATGTAGTAGCCCTCTTCGAAAGATGTAGTAGAAAAAGTCTCATTCAAAAGGATAAGGCTGTCCTTTGTAGACTCGCCATACATCTCCTTAAAGCGAATGCACTCCTCGCCAAGACGACCGAGGTCCAATGTCTTATCCTCATCTGCAGGGAAATGTGTGAAAACATTATCTATAGGCGCGAAAGTAAAACTTTCTGCAGGTACATAAATACCACCCTGAGCGAGCACAAACTGCTGGCCGATTGCCTGAGTAATAGTAGTCTTACCACCACGGTTGGCACCAGTCAAAATATAAACCATATTTTCGCTATCGAATGTAAGATCATTTGGAACTACTTCACTACTGTCCTTCACGCTCTTTACAAGTTTAATGTTATAAACGCCCTTGGCATCCATAAGAAGGCCGTTATCAGAAACAGCAGGAGTTGCCTTATTAAACTTAAATCCCTTTGCCTTTAATACTTCGATATACTCAGCAAAACGGATGTAGTACATGAACTCAGGAATAAGGTTAATTATGTTAAAGATGCTGACTCTTACATACTTTGAAATCATGTCGCGAAGCTTCTTTACAAGGTGGCTGATCATCTTGCCTGCAACCTTATCCATGTAGTAAGTAACCTCAGAATTTGAGTCTTCCTGCGCTACCTTAACCATTGAACTTCTAACCTTCGCATCCATAAGAGGAGTTGTCTGCATGGCCATGAAGTTACCAAGATTCTCGATGCCCTTTAATGGAAGTCCACCCTTTGGCTCTACCTGATGGAAATGCATATCACCATTCCAGTCAGTGCCGTTAGTGATGCCTTCTTTAGTTGAGATAGCATCTGCAAAATTACTTACAAAATTGGACTTTTTAAATGGCTTATTGTTGATTGAAATAAGACCTAAGGCATTAGCCTCAAATCTTTCATTAAGATTAATTCCGATAGTTAAACTCTGAACGCTTGCGACATCGCTTCTGCAGTCCTTGATGTCCTTTTTAAGCTGCTCAAAAAGTCCATCCTCGTATGTCTTATTGATATAGTCCTTAAGACCAAGAAGTCCTTCGGACTTAATATTTGCACCTGAAAGGCAGTCGCGCATAGCTTCAACCGTCTTAATATAGTCATTAATATCGTCGATTCTGTGGAGAAGATCCCAGACCCCTGCGTCTCTGTCCATCTCCTTTTTGAAACTTCCAAAATCCTTAATGAAAGACACGTGATCCAAAAGCTCCGCCATCTTCTCACGCATTTCCTTATTTGCGATTACATCTTCAAAAACACCACTTCTGAACTTACATGTCTCGACATCAGAAGTAACTCTTGTAAGAACAGTCTTGATATAGATCTGCTCCTTTTCCTGGGAAGTTAAATCCTTAACAACATTATCAAGGCCTAAGTCATGAAAGGCTGTATCAGAAAGAGTTTTAAACTCAGCATCTTTCTTTGGAAACAAAATGCTATATGCTTCTGAAGTCATAAGTATCACCTCGTGTTATCTTAATGTCGCATCGTAAGACTCAAGAAAATCCTCGCCCTTTTGTACTTCCACGCATGACATATTAGGGTAATCGAGCTGTCTTGCGCACTCGTAAATTGCAATTGCAGCAGCGTTACTGATGTTAAGGCTTCTGCACTCTGGCATCATTGGAATTCTGAAGCATCTGTCTAAATGAGCTTTCAAAATATCGTATGGAATTCCTGTGCTCTCCTTACCTAAGATGAGGTAAATCTTCTTATCCTCAGGGATTGACTTAAAGTCAATATTTGAAGGTGGCTGCTTGCCATATCTTGTCATATAGAAATACTCGCCTTCGTTCTTTGAAGTGAAGTCCTCGTAGTTCTCGTAAAGAGTATATTCAGCCCATGTAATATGGTTTGTAGTAGCTCTTCTGAACTTAGGATTATCGATATCAAATCCTAATGGCTTAATGATGTGAAGCATACAACCTGAAGCAACACAGGTTCTCATAATGTTACCAGTATTCTGTGGAATCTCTGGCTCAAATAAAACAACGTTAATTCTACTGTCCATGTTTAATTTTCTTAACCTTATAACCCTTCTTCTCTATTCTTTCGCGAAGGATTTTGTCCTCAATATTTTTATTAAGTTTAACAGTAATAGTGCCCTTTTTGTAGTTTGAAATAGCACTATCTACTTCGCTTAACTCAAGCATCGCCTTGTTACATGTAGCCTCGCAATGCTCGCACATTAATCCCTTTGCATAAATAGTTACGCTAAGGTCATCTGAAGCATCAGATTCCTTGGCTTTACTTCCCTTAAAGAAATTAAGTCTTAGGGCATTTGTAACTACAAAAATGCTGGAGATACTCATGGCAGCTGCGCCAAATGCAGGCTTCATTGTGATTCCAAAAGAAGCATAACATCCTGCCGCAACCGGGATTAATATAACGTTATAAAATAGTGCCCAGAAGAGGTTCTGGAGGATTACTTTATAAGTCGCCTTCGATAGTCTAATTCCATCTAATAAATCCATAAGTGTCTGCTTTGTAAGAACTACTGACGCAGACTCAATTGCAACGTCAGATCCTGCTCCAACAGCAACACCCACGTGGCTCGAGATTAAAGCAGGTGCATCGTTAATTCCGTCACCAACCATAGTCACCTTGGACGACTTGCTTAAGTCCTTAATTACCTTGTCCTTGCCATCTGGAAGAACGCCTGAAATAACCTGATCGACGCCTGTTTCTTTGCCGATTGCATTTGCTGTTTTCTTGTTATCTCCAGTAAGCATAATTGTCTTAAGACCAAGTTTCTTAAGGCCTCCGATAGCTTCCTTACTATCTTCCTTAATCCTGTCAGAGATAGCAAAAAGGCCAATTACTTTCTTATCCAAAGTAAAGATTACTGGTGTCTTTCCACTGTCTGCGAACTCTATTGCTTTGCTTGTTATTGTCTCTGGAACTTCAAAATTTTCACTTACGTATTTAACGTTTCCAGCAAGAATTTCCTTACCGTTAATAATCGCTCTAAGGCCAATTCCAGGGAGCGCCTCGAAGTCACTTGTATCTAATAAATCAATGTCCTTCGATGTAGCAAAATCTACTACAGCCTTAGCAAGTGGATGCTCTGATTTTGATTCCAGGGATGCAGCAAATTTTACTAATTCATCCTCGCTGATACTAACCGGAACAACATCTGTAACTGATGGCTCACCTAATGTGATAGTTCCTGTTTTATCTAAGACAACTGTATCTACTCTTCCTAATTCCTGCAAAGCTTCCGCTGTCTTAAAAAGAATTCCACGCTTTGCTCCAACGCCGTTACCAACCATAATGGCAACAGGAGTTGCAAGTCCCAAAGCGCATGGGCAGCTTACAACGAGGACACTGATTGCACGCATGAGGCCATAGGTAAATCCCTTGCCAAGGATGAGCCAGACGATAAGTGTTACTACTGAAATACCAATTACTACAGGAACAAATACACCTGAAATTGTATCTGCAAGTTTTGCGATTGGCGCCTTTGTTGCTGCATTATCGGCAACAAGATTAATTACCTTTGAAAGCGACGTATCTTCTCCAACCTTTGTCGCCTTACACTTAAGAAAACCTGACTGATTAATAGTCGCAGCAAAGACTTCTGATCCCTCAGCCTTATCTATAGGCATGCTCTCACCAGTTAAGAATGACTCGTTTATTGCACTTACGCCCTCAAGTACAACGCCATCTACAGGCACCTTGTCACCAGGTCTTACAACAAAGATATCGCCTACTTTTACTTCGCTAACGGTTACTCTTTTTTCTTCCCCATCTACTACAATTGTCGCAACCGTTGGTGCGAGCTTTATAAGACTTTTAAGAGCATTTGTAGTTTTGCCCTTGGAGTAAGATTCCAATGTTTTACCAATAGTAATAAACACGAGAATCATGGCAGCTGATTCAAAGTAGTAGTCTTCGATATTTGTTGTAACAATACCATAGATTAATACGCCAACTGAATATATAAATGACACTCCAGATCCAAGTGCGATAAGTGTATCCATATTAGGTGCACCGTGAAGCATACCCTTAATTCCACTAACGAAGAACTTACGGTTAATGACCATAACAATTCCGCAAAGAATCATCTGAGTTATTCCGTAAATGGGATTAACTGTATCCATTTGATGCATAAATTCAGGAAGTGGGAAATGGAACATCATGTGACCCATTGATACATACATCAGTATGAGGAGAACAATAGTTGATAAGATTAATCTCTTTTTAAGTTTTGGAGTCTCGTGGTCTTCAAGCATCTGGGACAACTCTTCGTTAGTAGTTTTGGCTTCATTACTGTCACCCTCACCCATTACCGAAGCGCCATATCCCGCATTCTCAACAGCCTTAATTACATCTGCTGTTTTAAAGTCACCTTCAACTCCCATGCTGTTTGTAAGCAGGCTGACACTAACGGATTTAACTCCGTTAACTTCTGCCACTGCCCTTTCGACGCGGGCCTGACATGCGGCGCAGCTCATTCCTGTTACGATGAATTTTTCCATTCTGATTGCCGCCTTACTTCATTAACTTCTGCAAAGTTGAGATGAGCTCCTCAAGTTTCTCGTCGCTACCTTCAGCAACGTCATTCTTTACGCAGGAACTGATGTGTCTTGCGAGAAGCTCTTTGTTGAAACTATTAAGCGCACTATTAACAGCCGCTGTCTGATTAATTATGTCAATGCAGTAGCGGTCTTCCTGGAGCATATTCTTGATCCCACGAAGCTGCCCCTCAATACGGCTGAGCCTGTTGATAAGCTTGGCTTTTTCCTTGTCATCTCTGATTGTCTTTGAAACATCTTCGTTACTACCACAGCAGCATGAATTACCTGACATCTTATAGTCCTCCTATAGGGATATTTGACTCTTTTGCTACTGTGATAATATACCCCCTAGGGGTATTTAGCAAGATGCTGTAGGCTGCCCTCCGGGGTTTTGCACCTAAAATCCACGAAAACTTATATAAATTCAGCAGTTACGGCGATTTTATATAAGTCATTTCACGCGAAAATCCAAGAAACTTATATAAATCTGAAAGAACCGTTCATTTTATATAAGTTTTAATCGCCGCCAGACCCTCGCCGAAGCGATATCAAAGCCAAAATCACCTCAGAACAAGGATTTTGACGCCAGGCACTTATATAAAACTGAAGAAAAATGAAAAATTATATAAGAAATCAGGAAAAAAGCTTTCTGTGACTTATATAAAATTGAAGAAAACATGAGTTTTATATAAGTTTTCGCGCCAACCAAGAAAAAAAGCCCACCTCCCACCTCACCGCAAAGCAAATCCAACCCACCCCAATCGACAAGATGTCGAAAATTGTCGAGGATTTGGTGCCAAATCCGCCGCAGAACCGTGTAGCCTATCCTTACGCGGTGGACTACCGCACTTAATCACAGCACCACATAACATAAACAGGAGGATTATGGGAAAATGTACAGGAAATCACTCTATAGAGGCATCATCGGGGAACTAAAAAACAGCAATACTTTCTACAAGAAACTCATCTCGCAGAAGAAAAAGCAGCTGGCATATTCGCCAAGTGAGAAATTGAGAGTTATCACTGTAGATTCAAAGCCATATTACTACATAAGGACGTCCGCCAAGGATACCAATGGCAAGCTCATTTCAAAGACTCCGGCAAACCAGAAACTCGTAAGAAGAATCGCCCAGCGCGACTATGACACCAGGGTACTTAAGGTTGCCGAGAAACAGCATCGTATACTTGAAAACTTCCTTAAAAAGTACAATCCCGACTCTGTTGATGATCTCTATAATAATCTCTCCGATAATCAGAAAAAGCTGGTAGTCCCCGTTTATAAATCCAATGAGGAGTTCGTTAATGAGTGGCTCAAAACAGAATATGAGAAAAGCAGTTTCAATGACGCCAAATCACCTTTTCTAACCATGCGAGGGGAATATGTTCGCTCAAAGTCAGAACTTCTTATAGCAAACACACTCTTCTCCAAGAAAATTCCTTACCACTACGAGAAGCCACTGACATTTAAAGATGGGCGCACTATAAGACCTGACTTCACCATCCTCGATATAGTAACTGGAAAGGAAATCTACTGGGAGCACTTTGGCATTATCGATGACGACTTGTACAGACAAAACATGCTTAAGAAAATCGACGCATTCGAAAGGGATGGATACATAAAATCAGGCAGAACAATCTTCACTTACGAAATGGCAACAAGACCTCTGACAACTCAGACCATTGATGACATCATTGCATCACGCTTTGGAAAGTAATCTCACTCAGGAGGCCAGAAACCCCAAACCAGGAAAGCAAATCACTCAGCCGCGATATCCCTGTCACTTACAATATTTCGAACCCAGTTATACTTCTTGTAGTAGATGTAAACCGCTGGGAGCTTAATGATTTCATCGAGGTTCAAAAGGAAGAACACTACGAGAACTGGGAGTTTAAATACAAAGGCTGCGAGAGCTCCAACTGGCACGATAAATGCCCACATTGTGATAGTGTCGCAGATCATGCCGAACTTGGTATCTCCTCCAGCAGTAAATACACCGGAGATAACTGCGCAGTTAATTGAACGGCCAACCATATAGTAAATGCACATAAGAAGCATCACTGTAAGGTAGTGAGTTGCAGTAGGTGTTAACTTCGCAAAATGAGTAACAATTGGAGTTGATGCGGCAAGAATAATACCTGCGATAATTCCGCTTACAATTGCAAGATGAACAAGCTTAGCGCCATAGGCCTTAGCTTCCTCTAATCTATTGGCACCAAGTTCGTTACCAACCATAATTACGCCACCAGCAGAAATTGCAAAACAGAGGCAGGAAATTAAGTCCTTGGCAACTGCGACGATTGCGTTTGCAGCAACAGCGTCACTTCCAAGATGTCCCATAATTACTGTGATCATGTTAAATCCAAATCCCCACATAAAAGAGTTCATGAGAATTGGAGTTGTGTATTTGCTAAATCCCTTACGAAGGCCAATATCAGTATGGAAAAAGTCCTTAATAGTAACAGGGATACTGCACTTTTTGTAGAATACAATTACGTTGGCAACCATACCAAAAGCAAAAGAAACAGTAGTTCCAAGAGCCGCACCTGCAGAACCTAAGGCAGGCGCACCAAAGAGACCAAAGATAAATACTGCGTTACATGA
Organism: Saccharofermentans sp.; assembly: GCA_045639635.1. GTDB lineage: Bacteria > Bacillota > Clostridia > Saccharofermentanales > Saccharofermentanaceae > Saccharofermentans. The sequence goes on from JAZUDM010000032.1 coordinate 35,516, forward strand.
AATGTTAATCAAAACCACGATAATGCTGATGATTGTGCTCTCCTTAACGCGCTCGACGTTCTTAAGGACAGTAGAGTAAATCATGGCAACAGCGTCAAAGATATATGCAAAACTTACGACTCTTAAGTAACTTATACCGTGCTCAATAATGGCTGGAACGTCAGTATAAACGCGCATTGTGGCTGCCGGCATAAACATCGCGAGGCAGAAAAATCCAAGACAAGGGAGAATCAGAATCGAGATTGTATAGGAAGTAAGTTTACCGATATTCTTCTTGTCACCCTTACCCCAGTACTGAGCAGCAAACATGGAAAGTCCGCTCAAAATAGCAGAAACAAAGAGGTTATAGACAAACATAACCTGGGATGCAAGAGATACCGCAGACATTGAGTCCTGATCCAAGGCAACGAGCATCATGGCATCGCAAACAGGCACCAGCGAAAACATAAAGTTCTGGAGCGTAATTGGAAGCACTATCTTAAATAAACTCTTAAGAAATCTGTCGTTTTCAGCTTTATTCAATGTCTTGGTCATTATCCTAATCCCCTAAAAAGCAAATAAACGAAAATAATTATACATTAACAAAGGACGGTTCATTGCCCGCGAACCGTCCTTTAAGGAAGAAATGTAGTAATAAAACCTATTAGGTGTAATTTCATTTCAACATCAACATTCATTTGCCCACTACCATACTAAATCAATATTCCTCTTTTTTGGTTACAAAGATGTGAACAAACCTTAAACAAATGGAAGTTACAAATAGGTTATTTTTCTTTTTCGCGGTTTGTATATTTGTATGTTTACAATTATAATTTGCTTATTATATTAATGGAGAGGCTTTATGGGTAAGGACAAATCCCCTTTTAAGATTAAATCTGCGCAGATTATTCCACTTGGTTTTCTGCTCATGATTTTTGTAGGTACACTTCTTTTGATGTTACCTTTTTCAAGTGCTTCAGGTGAGTCCGCTCCATTCTTAACTGCACTTTTTACAGCAACTACAAGCGTATGCGTTACTGGTCTTGTTGTTGTTGACACTTATGCATACTGGTCACTTTTTGGACAGATTATCATTTTGATCTTAATTCAGCTTGGTGGACTTGGAATCATTGCAGTTTATTCTTCAATCATGATTCTTGCCAAGAAGCAGATTTCCTTCAGTGGACGTCTTCTCATCAGAGATGCATATAACCTTAACGGTGTTTCAGGTCTTGTCAGATTTCTTGTTGCCGTTCTTAAGGGTACTTTCGCAGTTGAAGGAATCGGCGCCTGCTTTTACATGGTAGACTTCATCCCTAGATTCGGACTTAAGGGAATCTGGTATGCATTCTTCACTTCTATTTCTGCATTCTGTAATGCTGGTATTGACCTCCTGGGTCCTGATAGCTTAATTCAGTACCAGTCAAATACTTATATCCTCGTAGTTACAATGGCACTCATTGTTCTTGGAGGTCTTGGCTACGTTGTATGGTTCGATTTAAAGCTCCAGGCTGAATCAACATTCCAGGCGAAGCGCGGTCTTCGTTTCTTCTACCAGAGATTAAACGAGCACACAAAGCTTGTACTTATGCTTACTCTCGTTCTTATCGTAAGTGGCGCAGTTATCGTTGGAATCCTTGAGTGGAACAACGACGCTACAATCGGTACCATGAGCGTTGGCGATAAGATTCTTAACTCTATCTTCCAGTCAGTTACATTCAGAACAGCAGGTTTTGCTGCAGTTCCTCAGGATGGACTTACAGAGGCAACTTCAATCGCAGGCTGCATCTACATGTTCATCGGTGGATCTCCTGTAGGTACTGCTGGTGGTGTTAAGACAGTTACTCTTTTCCTGATTATCGTGAACACTTTCGGATTCATTAATAACACAGAAGAATCCGTTCTTTATAAGAGAAGTGTCAGCAAAGACCTTATCCGTAAGGCTTCTGCTATCGTTTCTGTAAGTTTCTTCATCACATTCATCTTTATCGTGCTTCTTCTTGCTACGAATAATGTTGGAACTACAGATGCTATTTACGAGGTAACAAGTGCTACAGCTACAGTTGGATTGTCACGAGCTTTGACACCAAATCTTAACGACGCTGGACGCATCATCATTATTCTTGCCATGTACCTTGGAAGAATCGGTCCTATCTCAATGGCAGTATTCTTCTCAACAAATCATCCTGAAAAGATGAAGGTACGTCAGGCAGAAGGAAAATTTATTGTAGGTTAATTCCAAAAATAAGGAGAGTTTGGATATGTATAAATCAGTTGCTGTTTTGGGACTTGGTAAGTTTGGTCAGAAGATGGCCGAGACACTTTATAAAAATGGCGTCGATGTAATCGTTGCTGATATTGACGAAGAAATCGTTAATCACTTTTCAACAAAGGCTACTATGGCTGAGGTTGCTGACCTTATGGATGAGGAGTCTTTAAGAGGATTAGGACTTAGTAACGTAGACGCTGTAGTAATCTGCATGGCACGCCACGTTGAGGCAAGCCTTATGGCAGCCATGGTTTCAAAGGAGCTTGGCGTAAAATACGTTCTTGCAAAGGCAAGCACAAAGAGAATGGCAGACATCCTTTATAAGGTTGGATGCGACAAGGTAATCAACATCGAGGAAGAGGCTGCTGTTAGAGAATCACGTAAGCTCCTCTCAACAGACTTCATCGATTACTTTGATCTCGACGATAAGCTCTGCATCATCAACATGAAGCCAAAGGAGAGCTGGGTTGGCAAGAACTTAAAGGAATTAAATCTCCGTGAGAAGTTCAACGTTAACGTTGTAGCTATCAAGGAAGAAGGCGGACTTGATTCACACATCAATCCAGATAAGCCACTTACAAAGGATTCAACACTCCTTCTTGTAACAGAGAAAAATAACTTAAGAAAGCTTGAATAATATGTCTTTTATTACACCTAAAAAACATGGTCTTAACATAATTATCGTTGGTGCCGGAAAGGTTGGCTTAACTCTCGTTGAGCAGCTCAGCGGGGAAGGCCATAACATTACAATCATCGATCGTAAGCCAGAGAGAATCGCTGAGATTTCAGAGCTTTACGACTGCATGACTATGGTTGGTAACGGCGCAAGTTACACAACACAAAAGGAAGCAGGAATCAAGGAGGCAGACTTAATCATCGCCGTTACTGATTCCGATGAGCTTAACCTCCTCTGCTGCACTATCGCAAAGCAGTTTAGTGAGTGCGCCTCTATCGCGAGAGTTAGAACTCCGGACTATAGCCGCGAGGTAGGTTACCTTCGTGAAAAACTAGGTCTTGCCATGATCATTAACCCTGAGCTCGAGGCAGCGAAAGAAATCTCCAGAATTCTCTACCTCCCTACAGCACTTGATATCAACTCATTTGCTCACGGCCAGGCCGAGATGGTAAAGATTAAGATTCCTCAGGGAAATGTCCTTAACGGAATCACAATCGCTGAACTTGGTTCAAAAATTACAAACGATATCCTTATCTGCGCAGTTGAGCGCGATGGCAAGGTAACAATCCCTGGTGGTAACTTTATGCTCCAGTCAGGCGATGTTATTTCATTTGCATCAACTCATAAGGTTTGTACAAACTTCTTATCCAAGATTGGATTCGTAACAAAGTCAGTTCGTGACACCATGATCATTGGTGGTGGACGTGCTGCCTACTATCTTGCAACAGAGCTTATTAAGAACAACATCAGCGTAAAGATCATTGAGATTGACCGTAAAAGATGCGAGGAACTTTCAGTTCTCCTTCCTAAGGCAATCATTATCAATGGTGACGGTACAAATCCTGACGTTCTTAAGGAAGAGGGTATCCAGGAAGTTGAGTCTTTCGTACCTCTTACAGGTATCGACGAGCAGAACGTAATGCTTACTTTACACGCTAAGCATTTGTCTGACTGCAAGGTTATTACAAAAATCAGCCGTATGGGCTTTAACGACATCATTAATTCAATGGACTTGGGTTCAGTAATTTATCCTAAGTACATCACTTCAGAGGCAATTATCGCGTACGTTCGTGCCCGTAATGCTTCTATTGGAAGTAACATCGAGACTTTGTATCACCTCTTCGATTCAAGAGCTGAGGCAATTGAGTTCAAGGTTGAGGAAGAATCAAAGCTTACAAATAAGCCTTTGAAGGAATTAAAACTCAAGGCTAATCTTCTTATCGCATTTATAAGCCGCAAGGGTAAAATCATTATCCCTACCGGTGCTGACGTAATTGAGCCAGGTGACGGCGTAATGATCGTTACAACAAACCCTGGTCTTAAAGACATCATGGATATTCTTAAGTAAGAGGTACTTTTAATGAACACATCCATGATTCGTTACGTATTATTTCAGGTTATGAGAATCGAAGGAGTATTTATGCTCCTTCCATGTATCGTATCCGCTTTATATCACGACAGCGTTGGTTTGGTTTATTTAATCATCGCCATGTGTCTTATAGGAATCGGTTCCCTTGGCTCCATCTTTAAGCCAAAGAACATGAAGATCTACCTCAAGGAAGGCTGCGTTACAACAGCATTAAGCTGGCTTGTAATGAGTTTCTTTGGCTGTCTTCCTTTTGTTGTGACAAAGGAGATTCCTTCATTTACAGATGCATTCTTTGAGACTATCTCTGGTTTTACTACAACTGGTGCGAGTATCCTAAGCGACGTTGAGGCGCTTTCCCATACTGCACTTTTCTGGAGAAGCTTTACTCACTGGCTCGGTGGAATGGGCGTACTTGTATTTATCCTCGCTATCGTTCCTATGAGTGGTGGTTCCAACATCAACCTCATGCGTGCTGAGTCTCCTGGACCATCTGTAGGAAAGCTCGTTCCTAAGATGCGTCACACTGCAAGAATCCTCTATGTCATCTACCTTGTAATGACATTAATCGAGGTCGTGCTCCTTCTTTTTGGAGACATGTCACTCTTTGATTCACTTACACTCTCTTTCGGTACTGCTGGTACTGGTGGATTTGGTGTTAAGGGCGACAGCTTTGCAAGCTACACACCATACGTTCAGTGGGTTGCAGGTATATTCATGCTCCTCTTTGGTGTTAACTTCAACTTCTACTACTTCCTCCTCATGGCACAGTTCAAAAAGGCTGCCCTTATGGAAGAAGTAAGATCTTTTGTAGCTATCATCATTGTTGCTACAACAGCAATCGCTATCAATATCGTTAATATGTACGAGAATGCTTTCCAGGCATTAACACACGCATTCTTCCAGGTAACATCAATCATGTCCTCAACAGGATTTGCTTCTGCAGACTTTGACCTCTGGCCATCAACATCCAAGTACATCCTTGTACTTCTTATGGTAATTGGTGCCTGCGCAGGATCTACTGGTGGTGGTATCAAGGTATCACGTGTAATCGTACTCTTTAAGACAATCGCAAAGGAAATGAGCTCCTACGTGCATCCTAAGATTGTACGTAAGGTTAATATGGACGGTCACCCTGTAGAGCACGAAATCATCCGCTCTATCAACGTATACCTCATGTCATTCCTTGCTATCTTAATGGTTTCAGTATTTATCGTAACTTTGGATGGATATGACCTTATTACAAGCTTTACTGCAGTCCTTGCATGTCTTAATAACATCGGCCCTGGACTTGCTCTTGTAGGTCCTACATGTAACTACGGTTTCTTAAGCAGCGCATCTAAGTACATTCTTATGTTCGATATGCTTGCAGGAAGACTTGAACTCTATCCTATGCTTCTTATGCTCACACCTGAAGTGTGGAGGAGAAAATAATGAGGCTCAGACATATCAAGGGAAGCGAAGAGTTTGTAGCAAACAGTGCAAGTACAATCAATAATCCCGAGGATTATCTCGGAAAGTGGCCGCATCCTCTTCATATAGAGATAGGTATGGGCAAGGGAAGGTTTTTGCGTACACTTGCGAGAATGAATCCGGACATTAACTATCTCGGAATCGAGATATATGAAAGCGTGATTCAGAAG
>JAZUDM010000033.1:0-8644 GCA_045639635.1 Saccharofermentans sp.
CTGTAACTTCCAAGGAAAGTGAAGGCTGCTGGATCCTGGTCTAACTGACACATCAAAGTTAAGAATGTGTCGTTATAAACTGAAGCCTCGATATCCAGGTAGAACATGAACTCGAAGTCTCTTCCGATGATTGGTCGTGACTCAATCTTTGTGAGATTCAAGCCAAGAGCTGAAAATCTTGCCAAAGTGTTAGAAAGTGCACCAGGTGTGTGGCCCAAAGCCATCATGATAGATGCTTTGTTAGCGCCTGGGTAGATTTCCAGGTCTTTACTGATACAGATGAATCTTGTGTAGTTGTGATCTGAGTTAACGATATCATCCTTGATCATCTGGAGGCCGTAAAGTTCGCAGCAGTCCTGGGAAGAAATAGCAGCTACGTCGTTTCTTTCGGAATCGGCAACCATCTGAGCTGCGATTGCAGTGTTTGCTACGATAGTAACCTTGATCTGCTTGTTGTCCTTCAAAAAGTGTGAGCACTGACCGATAGCCTGCTCGTGAGAATAAACTTCCTTGATGTCTTCGAACTTTGTACCGTTCTTTGCAAGAAGCTTATGACTAATCTGAAGCTTCATTGAGCGAACAATATGGAATCTATGAGACTTCATGAGGTCATAAACCTGAGTTACAGATCCGTAAGAAGAATTCTCGATAGGGAGTACGCCATACTTACATGTGCCATCTTCAACTGCCTGGAAAACTCCATCGAATGTTCTAAAATACATAATGTTTGGAGTTCTGAACAACTTATCTGTAGCTTTCTGTGAATAAGCGCCTTCAACACCCTGACATGCAACAAGAGCACTTGTTGGGAACTCCTTTGGAGTGAAGTCCAAAGAGAGCTTAATGCGATTTGCAAGTTCTGACTTCTTACCAAGAGATGCTGCTGAATAAGAGTGGGAGAGGTTAAAGATAGTCTGCATAAGAACTCTCTCGCAGGACTCCATATCCAAATCCTCACCAATATCAAGTCCACTCATGAGCTCGCGCTCGTACTTTCTGCCCTGAAGTGCAGCTTCGCTCTTTGTCATTGAAGAATCCTTTTCTGTAGCAAGCTTTACGCGCTTCTCGAAAAGTTCCTTCATCTTCCTATCGAGTTCAGCAATCTCCAATTGCTTCTCATCGGATACCATATATATGTCCTCCTAATTAAATTCAGTAGTAATCAAAAAGGCCTCGCAGCCGTTCCACTGCGAAGCCTTGTAAAATTCTAATTTATTACCAGCGATTTCAAGCAGTGAAACGAAGAATTGTATTCGTAAAAAAGAATGCAAAACCTGTAAAGAATCTAAAGCTTGTAAAAAATCGTCTGCTCATACGGGAAATTATAAACGCGCCCTTAAAGGATTTCAAGTTTTTTGTAAATAGCCTTACGCAACTTCTGATAAATGAATTCCAAAGGAATTGAAAGAAGCAGGGATGATAAAAGTGATGCAATAAAGAAAGTAAGTACCATCCATTTAATCTCAATTCCATTGGAAGGAAGTACGTTCATTATTATGTACTGGATGCCAACATGAGTTAAATAAATCCAAAGACTATATTTTGCGATAAATTTAAGAATTCTGCTGTTGAATCTGACATTAAGTGAGAGATAAAAGAGAATTAGTGGAAAGAAATTCTGGAATAATCCAATAGCGATATTAGTTGTTAGATTCTCCATTGGATAGGCATACCAAAGGAAAAGCAAAGTGAGCATTGGCAGTAATAACATAAGGTAATTAAGCCACTTATTTTTGGCATAGTAACTACTAATTTTGTCTCTATAAATCTTGAAAATAATTCCTAACAGAAAGAAGTGTGGAACTGTTGCTGCAACCATTGCCTTTCCATAGAAAATATCAAAGAGAAGGTATATAGAATAAATTACGAGATAGGAAATAAAGAAGCGTTTTTCACTGCTTTTAGAAATCTTAAGCGAAATAAAATAGAAAGCAAAAAGAATAACAAGAACTTCAATATACCATCCAGCGAAAACTGCTGGTTCAAAATGCAAAAGTCCATTTATTGTGCCCTTCAGGGTGTTATAGTGATTTACAGTATCGTAGAAACAATAAAGAATTCTATAAAGTATTTCTACCATAAATGCTGGTATAAGAAGATTTAGGAATTTTGTAAGTATGTACTTTGGTGTTAATTTCTTATTCCATGTTGTTGTAGCAAGTGCAAATCCACTAAGGAAAAAGAAAACGGATACAGCGGCAGGTCCAAACTCATATAGCATAGATTCACTACTGTGACCAAATACTACAATAAGGCAAAGAATTGCCCTTAATTGTAAAGTCTGGTCTTTTGAAAGTGCGTCGTGGGCCATATGGTATCTCCTTGTATGTTTAAACAAAACTAACGCTTTAATGGATTATTTTCTGGATGTACAATATAATACCTTATACTGTTGATTAATAAAACTATTTGAGGGAGTTAAATATATGCACGTTTCATATTCACCTAAGGGCGTTTGTGCCGTTAAGATTGATTTCGATTTAGAGGATGGTGTTATTAAGAACACAGAGTTTGTTGGTGGCTGTAATGGTAACCTTAAGGCGATCTCAAAGCTCGTTGACGGCATGAAGGGCGAAGACGTAATTCGTATCCTTAAGGGTAACGAGTGTGGTTTCAAGGGAACATCCTGTGCAGATCAGCTCGCTCTTGCAATTGAGGCTAATCTTTAATTTAAGGTTCAGGTTAACTAGTGTTAAGCATTGTAATTCCAGCATATAACGAAGGCGAGAGAATTTATAAAAATCTCGGGATCATTCTAGAAGAAATCAGTAAGTTTACTGATGATTTTGAGTTGGTTCCAGTTAATGATGGAAGCAAGGATAACACTAAGGATGAAATTAAGCGCATAGCAGCAGAGAATTCTAAGATTAATCCTGTAATTTATGAGAAGAACAAAGGTAAGGGCGCTGCCATTGTAGAAGGCATTAAGGCAGCGAAAGGTGACGTTATCGGTTTCCTTGATGCAGACTTAGATATTGCGCCAAGCCATATCGCTTCTTTTGTAGCTGCAATGAATGAGAAGAATGCTGACGTTGTAATCGGCAGCAAGATGCATAAGGATTCTGAGCTTAATTATCCACCAATGCGTAAAGTTTTTTCTTTCGGATACTATGTCCTTCTTAAGGTTTTGTTTGGCCTTAAGGTGAAGGATACCCAGACAGGCATCAAGCTTTATAAGGCTAAGTTTATCAAGGAGATTGTAGATAAGCTTACTGTTTATGGCTATGCCTTTGATATTGAAATATTAGCTCTTGCAAACAGCATGAAGGCGTCTATTATCGAGATGCCTGTTAAGATTGTTTTCCAGCGTGGTGAGTCTTTTGGTAGAATCAGATTTAAGGACATCTGGAAAATGTTTACTGACACTATCGGCATCTGGTGGCGTCTTAGAATTAAAAAGAGTTATTAATTGAGGCTTATATTATGAAGTGTTTGATACTTGCAGGTGGTAGAGGCGAGCGTCTCTGGCCGCTTTCTCGTAAAAATTATCCAAAGCAGTTTATTCAGGTTGAGAATAATCACTCAGTATTCCAGGATACTGTTGCTCGTAATATGCCTTTTTGCGATGAGTTTATTATCGTAACTTCATATGAGTACAGATTCATTATTGAGAATCAGATGAAAGCGTTCCAGGGAATTTCTTACTACTGTATTTACGAAGAGATTCCAAGAAGAACTATGGCTCCAATTGTTTTGTCATGTCTTGGACTTCAGCCTTCTGAATATGTTTTCGTTACTTCCTCCGATATTTTTATCGAGGCAGATGATTCATACCGCGACGCTATTTTGAAGGCACGTGAGTATGCTTCATTAGGAAATATCGCAGTCTTTGGAAAAGAGGAGAAGACCTTTAATTCAAGATACGGTTATATTTCAGGTATCAAGGAAGACGGAAGCGTTGATAACTTTATCGAGAAGCCAACTGACGTTTCTATGCTTGGAGATTCTTTTTACCGTAATCTTGGCATGATTGTTTTTAGAGTTGGAGATTTTATCCAGCAGATTCGTAAGATTCTTCCTGACGAGTACAAGATGTATTCGGAGGTTTTTTCTAAAAAGAAATTTGAAAACGGTGACGTGGTTTACGGCAGCGATCTTTTCGAAAAACTTGAGCCTCTTTCAGTAGAGCGCTCTGTTTTGGAGAAGACTTCTGTTCTTAAGGCTGTAGTTTCTACTTTTAACTGGAACGAACTTACAGATATTGAAGACTTAGCCTTAATGGGATTTAAGACTTCAGGCGTATCTGTAATTCATAACTCTAACGGCGCTGTTGCAATTAATAACACGCCTGACAGAGCCCTCGTAATTAATGATTTGGATGACGTCGTTGTAGTAAATACTGAAGACGCAGTTTACGTTGGACGTAAGGGCGAGTCTTCTTCCATGAAGACAATCTTAAGAGATAACGAGGATATTAAGCCTTTCGCAAAGAGGGGCACAATCAATTACCGTCAGTGGGGTTACTTTAACGAGCTCGATAAGGATACGGATTACTACATCCGCCGCGTTTTTGTAATGCCAGGTAAGACTATCTATAAGCATAAGCACGAGGCTCGTACAGAGAACTGGACTATTTTAAAGGGTAAGGCTCTCGTTACATTAAATGACGAGAACCAGGTTATCGAGAGCCAGACTAATATCGAAATCGGAACTGGTGTTTGGCATCAGATTTCAAATATCGGTGACGATGTTCTTGAGTTTATTGATACTACTTTCGGTCAGAATGTTACTGCTGATGAGAATCTTCCAAGACTTGTTGCTGATATTAAGGAATCAGATCTTGGTGTTCAGGGAGACAGAGTTTTAAAGCTTCGTCCTTCATTTAAGGATTATCTTTGGGGTGGTGACAGACTTAAGACTGAGTATGGTCTTAAGTGCGACTACGATAAGGTTGCTGAGGCATGGCTTATGTCAGCGCATCCGGAAGGTCAGTCTGTAGTTTCTAACGGACGCCACAGAGGAATGTATTTTGGTAAGTATATTAATACTGTAGGAAAGCAGATCCTCGGATGGAAGTGCTCACCATTATCTTCGTTCCCACTTTTAAGTAAGCTCATTGACGCGAGAGACGACCTCTCTATTCAGGTTCATCCAGACGATGACTACGCTATGGTTAACGAGAACCAGTACGGAAAGAACGAAATGTGGTACGTAATGGATGCTGCTCCAGGCGCAGGTCTTTACGTTGGATTTAACAGGGACGTTACTCCAGAAGAAGTTGAAAAAGCAGTTATGGATGGAACTATCCTTGAACTTTTGAACTTCTTCCCAACAAAGAAGGGAGACGTGTTCTTTATTCCATCAGGAACGGTACACGCAATTGGTAAGGGCAACTTAATCTGCGAGATTCAGCAGAGCAGTACATGTACATATAGACTTTACGATTACGATCGTACTGATAAGTATGGAAATAAAAGAGAGCTTCATATTAAAAAGGCATTGGACGTATTAGACTGTAGTAAATACGAGCCACAGTCTTTCGCAGGTGAAGATAATGTTGTCTGCAGATGTAAGTACTTCGAGACTCTGGTTTACGAAGTTGATGCTACATGCAGCGAGCCACTAATTATTCCAGGAGACGACAGTAAGTTCGAGTCACTTATCTGTACTGAAGGAAGCCTTAAGGTTGTAGTAGGTTCCTCTAGTGTTGAGATTAAGGCAGGTGAGTCCTGCTTCGTACCTGCTACAAGCCATTCAATTAAGTTAAGTGGCAAGGGCACTCTGGTTCTCTCAAGAGTATAAGTTTTATAAAACAAATTAAAAGCCGGTTCTTATTTAAGAATCGGCTTGATTTTTATCTGTCTACTATTCATTTATAGATGAGCGTCTATCTTTTGGTCCTATGTAGTTTTTGATAGTTACCGCAAATGCAATCATGATGTAGATAGCGCAGATAACCCAGGTTGCCGGCTCGCATATTGCAATTCCTAAGTATCCCAGTTTCTTTGCGAGGTAAAAGGCAGTAAATGCTTTAAGCAAAAGTTCCATAACACTTCCTGCAAGAGGGATTACTTTCGCGCCCATTCCCTGAAGTGTCATTCTTGTAATAAGAAGAATTGCAAGAACGAAGTAGAAAGGTAAGTCGAGCTTAAGGTAAAAGATTGCTGTGCTGATTACTTCTGGATTAGTTGAGCCTGAAATCTGGCGAACCATAAAATCTCCGATAGTGTAGATCATGAGGTTTAAAACAGCAGCTACACCAAATCCAAAGAGGACAGTTTTCTTTAATCCTTCCATGATGCGGTCGTATTTCTTCGCGCCGTGGTTCTGGCCTGCGAAAGTAGACATGGCGTTTGCAAGGGTACTTAGCATCATCATGCAAAGCTCAGAAATCTTACGTGCTGTAACGTGAGCTGCAATTGTAGCTGGACCAAATGAATTGATCGCACTTTGAAGAATAACTGTACCGATATTTACGATTGAAAACATGAGTGCGAACGCAAGTCCGGAAGAAAAGAGGTCGAGTAAGATTTCTTTATCGACTACAAAATCTTCCTTTCCAAAATGAAGTTCAGGGATTTTCTTCCAGCTATAGATAAAACTTACAGAAGCTGAAATAAACTGAGCGATAATAGTTGCGATAGCAGCGCCCTTGATTCCAAAACCTAGTGTATAAATAAAGACTAGATCAAGAAGAATATTGCTTGATACAGAAATCAAAAGGAAAAAGATTCCTGAAACCGAATTTCCAATAGCTCTTAAAAGTCCCGTTAATACATTATATGTAAAGGAAAATACAAGAAGCGAAAGCATAATGATCGCGTAACTATAAGCTGCAGCGAATAATTCTTCCGGGATATTTAAAAGACGCATTACTGTCTTTAATGTAGTTACAGCAATTACTGTAATTCCAAAAATCCATGCTGCTGCAAGAATAGTTGTGTTAGCAACAGCCTTACGTAATCCCTTGGCATCGTTGGCGCCAAAATATCTTGCAACTACAACCGAAATACCGCTGCCCATACCAAATAAAAGTGACATGAACATTCCATAGATTGTAGATACGGATCCAATCGCAGACAAAGCGTCATCGCCCAAAGCGTGACCGATGATTGAAATATCTGTAAGGTTATAAGTCTGCTGCAGAAGGTTACTTAGAAAAATAGGCAGAGCAAAAAGAAGTATTCCCTTAAGAATATTACCCTGCGTTAAATCTGTAACCGAAGCTTTGTTTTTATTAATAGTATTAGTACTCATAGGGAAGTATTGTACTCTCTTTTTCTATATTACATATCAGATTTTTTGCATAAATATTAGATACGTAGTGTACTTTTATATTTATTATTAAAAAGAATTAATATATATTCATTAATACGAAGCGTTAGTGGAGAGTAGTTTTGGAAGGTAAAATCACTGAGTATAAGATTGCAAAGGAAATCTTTCTTTGCGGTAAAGACATCATCCTTACAGATGAAGCACAGAACATGAAGAATTTCATTCAGCACGGAGACACTACTGTTTTCGAGCATGTAGTTTCTGTTGCCAAATTTAGTGTTATTACTGCGCTCTGGCTTCAAAAGAAGTTTGGATTTGTAATTGACTATAGAAGTTTAATTCGTGGCGCGCTTTTGCATGATTACTTTCTTTATGACTGGCATGAGCATAACGTGTACCATAAACTTCACGGATTTACTCATCCTATGACTGCTCTTGAGAACGCAGACAGAGACTTTCACCTTAATGACAAGGAGAGAGACATTATCCGTAAGCACATGTTCCCATTAAATTTATATCCGCCAAGATTTATCGAGAGCGGCATCGTATGCTTTGCAGATAAAAGATGCGCCTTGTGCGAGACATTTAAGATCGATGTTTCTACAAAGATTATGGGAAGAATTAATCTTTACTATGGATTATCGAGAGGCCACTTTACATTATCTTCCAGAAATAAGGGGGTGGAATCATGAGAATAGAGAACATGACAACGCTTCTTTACCTTAAGAGAATTTCCTGTGGCGGCAGAGACGTATTATTTATAGTAAAGAAAAGTAATGGTCTTAATAACGGAAAGTATTTAGGTATCGGAGGGCACTTCGAAGACGGCGAGTCTCCATACGACTGCATGATCCGAGAACTTAAAGAAGAAACAGGAATCACTATAGATAAGGTAGACGGATTAAAGCAAAGAGGAATCGTAACCTTCGTAAACGATATGTGCGATAACGAGTATATGCATGTGTTCGAAGGCACCTACCAGGGAATAGAAGACATTAGTTCCTATAAGTGCGATGAGGGCGAACTTAAGTGGATCCCATTAGAAAATATATATGACTTACCTATATGGGAAGGGGACAAGGTAATCTTCAAAAAGCTTTTCGAAAGCAGTAGTTTCTTTAATCTAAAGCTTATATATCACGGAGATGAATTAACAAATACTATTGAGTATTAAACCGTCTTTCAAAGGCGGTTTTTTAGTGTCAAAAAATTTTTTTAAAAAATTTGAAAAAAGGGGTTGCAAAATGGTTGAGGTGAAGATATACTAACTGAGCCTTGAGCGAGGGCAATAAGCCAAAGCAAAGAGGCCAAAAACTTTTGAAAAAAAGTTCTTGACAAACGATAGAAACAAGAGTATTCTATCTGAGCACTTCGGAAGACAACGAGTCAAACGAAGGCGCGGATCTTGAAAATTGAATAGAAGCAGAAC
>JAZUDM010000034.1:0-6998 GCA_045639635.1 Saccharofermentans sp.
ATTTCAAGATAAGCTTCAAGCAAAGCCTTTGCCTCTTTTTCCTCATGCATCGCGAAAGTACTGACAAGAGGCTTTCCAATATAACTTTTAAAATCTTCTTCGGTTCTGTCGCACCTGCCAAAGACCTTTACGTAAGCGCCAATAAAACTCTCCACAATAATAGGGACGGAATCAATTAAGGTTCCGTCCAAATCATAAAGTATTGCATCATACTTAAAATTACTCATTTGATGAATCTTCCTCTTCGTCAGAAGGAGTCTCAACCGGCATTACGTGAATCAATACCTTTGAAATCCATCTGTCCTGAACATGAAGAACTTTAATGCTTAAGTTCTTATAAGTAACTACAGGCTTCTCTCTCTCGTCAGGGATTCTGTCCAAAAGCTGGAGTACAAGTCCTGCGATAGTATCGTACTCATCTGCCTCGAGCTCCATATCAAGAAGCTGCTCAAGATCATAAAGTGTTGTATCACCTACAACAATCAAATCACCGTTTGAAAGATTAATAATATCCTGCTTCTCTTCAGCATCGAACTCATCGACGATGCTTCCTACGATTTCCTCGAGCATATCCTCGATAGTAACAATACCCATTGTTCCACCGTACTCATCCACGATTACAGCAAGCTGGTTACCGGAAGTCTTCATTTCGCCAAACAAAGCAGAAATCTTACGTGTCTCGTGAACTACCAGAGGCTTACGCATAAGCGACTTCAAAGAGAAATTCTCTTTTGTAAGTCCAAGGAGTTCCTTAATATGAAGTACTCCTACAATATCGTCGATATTCTCTTCGTAAATAAGAATTCTGGAGAAACGCTCCTTACGCGCTACTTCCATTGTCTCCTCGAAAGTTGCATCAAGCGGAAGAGCGACGAGTTTCTTACGATGAGTCATAACCTCTGAAACTTCCTTGTCGTTGAACTCAAAGATATTCTCAATCATTGTCTTTTCAGAATCTTCGATAGTACCATTCTCAGAACCTACATCAACGAGCATACGAATCTCTTCTTCTGTAACTTCCTTATCTGTATCTTCAGGATTAATTCTCAAAAGCTTAAGAATTCCGTTAACTGAAGCAGTAAGGAAAAATACAAAAGGCTTAGCAACAGCGCCAAAGAACTTTACAACACCGCTGGCAGCAAAAGACCACTTCTCAGGATACTTCTGAGCGATACGCTTAGGAACAAGCTCACCGAAAACAAGCGAAAAATAAGAAAGAACGATTGTAATTAATACTGTACACAAAGTCTCAACCCACTTATGAGTTCCGTTTGGATCGAAAACAGCAGCGAGCATGCTTGAGAAATTATTAGCAGCGAAAGCAGATGACAAGAATCCTGCAAGTGTAACACCTACCTGAATTGTTGCGAGAAAGCTTCCTGGATTGTCGAGGAATTTAATAACCTTTTTTGCATTCTTATCGCCATCTTCTGCGAGTTTATGCATCTTGGCGTCATTAAGTGTGATAACTGCCATTTCTGTACCAGAGAAAAAGGCGTTAACCAAAATAAAGAAAACTACAACTAATATACTTAAAAATATGTCCATAATTCTGCATTATACATCATGAACGTTAAAAGTGTTATACTTCACATATGAAATTCAAAATTTTTACAAAACACGCACCTTTCGTGCCTTTTATAGCGATAATTGCCTGCCTTGTCGTGCTTTCTTTGTACGAAGGTGGAATTATCAGACTACATTCCCATAAGGAAGCAAAACTTGATGTAATTGAGTTTAGTAGCAGCGAATTAGTTCCCTATACGCCAGAGTACTATTCCCAGAATCTCCTTCTTGTAAATAGCACTCATACTTTAAGCGAGGACTTCGTTTCGAATATTACTTACTACCGCGAAACGGATGTTTTAATGAACGAGGCTATCCTTTATGACTACGGACGCCTGTCAGACTACATTCGCGAGAATATGGATAATCACCTCTATGTGTCAAGTACATATAGAAGTTACGAAGACCAGCAGCGCGTCTACGAGGAAGAAGGCCCGGAGATAGCAGCTTTACCAGGCGAAAGCGAACACCAGACAGGCCTTGCCCTTGATGTTTACGTTATGTACTTTGCAGGAAGTGCTTTCACTCAGTCCCCTGTAGGTCAGTATGTAAACGAATCCTGCCAGGACTACGGCTTCATCATAAGATACCCGGAAGGAGCCTCCGATATTACAGGATTCGAATACGAGCCATGGCACATCCGTTACGTGGGCTTCCCTCACGCACAGATTATTACTAATAACGAGATTACTCTGGAAGAATATATCGATTCATTTGTTCCAGGCACATGGTACCAGTACGATCACTATCTTATTTGTAGGCAGGATTCAGATAATCTCTTAATCCCTTCCTCTTACGAAGATAACAACATCATCTGTGGTTACGACAATACAGGATATACCTTTATTACAATTGATATTAATTAAAGCAAACAAAAAGCACTGCCATAACGACAGTGCTTATTTTGTGCTTTAAGTTATTTAAGGATTAGTCTTCTAAGTCATCAGACTTTGCTTCTAATACTTCTCCCTCATCGTCCTTATCCTTCTTAAGAAGTCTGTTTACAGCATATGCGATAAGTCCGAGTGCTGCTGCACCACCAACGATTGTAAGAACTCTTACTACTGTAGACTGTCCTGCAAAACCGCTTGGAGCTGCTGTTGGAGTAATAATCATTCCTGTTGCCGGATCAGTTACAACTGCGATTGGCTCAGCTGGTGTATAAGGATCGTTTGTATAGAAAGTATGTAAACCAGCCTCGATTTCCTCAGTTACTGCATCGCCGAGAGCCTCAACTGCGATATCTTCCTTTGAATCCTCTGGAATATCAGTTAATCCAGCATAACCTACTACAAAGTAACCATACTCAGGTGCGTAGATAACTTCGATATCGCCCTCTTCACGTGACTCATCGTAAGCCCACTCCTCAAAAGCTGGAACCATGTGGCCTCTCTCAACTGGGAGAATGCTGCTCTGCAATGAGTCTCCATTTGTATAAGCAAGTGCGCCCTGGAGCTCAAGCTGCTCGAGATCTGTACTTGCCTCAAGGAGGTCATTAGCCATCTGCTCTGCATTAGCCAAAGTTGCTTCATCTGAACCTTCTGGGGCACTAAAGAGTACGTATCTTACGTTTGGAACCTGCTCGTACTCGTAGTTCTCCATGAAGTGCTCTGTATAAAGATCAGCAAGTTTATAGTTACAAATAATCTGGCGGAAAGCCTCTACTGTACAAGCCTCACCGTAAAACTTCTGAAGGTACTCCTCCATTGTGATACCTGCAGGCTCTGCATTAGTAACACGAAGGTTATCGATAGTTGCATCGATCTCTGCCTCTGTCTCAGCAGAAAGAGTGATACCCTCTTCTCTACACTTAGCAAGGATTACGTATGTGCTCTCGAGAGTTCTCTCTGAATACTCGATAAAGAATTCACCCATTGTTGAGTAAGCATTAGAACCATCTGCACTTGAAGCTGCAGCACTAAGGTCAATAAAGCCCTCTGGTGTAGTTGCATAGTAACCATACATTGCATAATCGTTAAGTACGAGGAAAGCATCGATGTAGTAGAAATTTGACTCTGCTACTGGAATTGGCTCTCCATCAAAATAGTACTGACGATTAAGGTAGTTATTAAGCTGGCTACCATATACTGTATCGAAAGTATAACTTGAAAGATCAATAGTTGTTGGATTTGGCAATCCATCAGGACCTGTTGGTACTGTCTCACCTGTCTCAGTCTTACAAGCTGCAAAGCTGAACATAAATGAAGCAGCAATTACACCTGCAATAATCTTCTTTAAATTTTTCATATTTATATACTCCATAACCGTTTCTAGTCGCATTTTTGAATTATAACACAATACTTAGGAAGTCGTTACTTTAAGTGTATCAATATTGAAGGAATCACTATTTTCAATAAAGAAAGTCTCATTTCGATTAAGATTTACGTCATAAGATACTGTTCCACTTCCTGTAGTAAAACTAATCGTTCCATTAAATCCGTGACTGCTGATTACATATACTGATGTTCCAGTATTAGTAGATTCAGGAGTAATTAGTACTCCCACATCCTGATCGTAGAAATATCTATAGATCATTGGATTGTCAGAAGAATCAAAATTCTCTTCAAATGTCTCTAAGTCATTAATTACATCAATAATTACATCGTTCTTTGTCTCGTGCTGAATAAGGAATTCGTGCTCTAAGAACAACTCATGTACACCACTAAAGTCTGGTACATACAAAAGGTCGCAGTTTAACCTGGAGAACTCATCGCTTGTAGCAAGGGCATAAACTGACTGCGCCTTATAGGAAAGCTTTGGAGATGTAGGTCCAATTCCCTTTACACGAATTACAGTATTAATTACACCTGTAAGTAATGTCGCGATAAATACAATTACTGCTACAACTGAAACTAATGCCTTACGTAATTCTGGCTTCTTTTTAGAAGCAATATCAAACAAAACTACAGCAAAAGAAACAACTGCAAGAACCCAGCCAAAGTAAGAAATAGTAGTTGGAACATATCCGAACTGGTGTTCTACAACAGCCCACTCCTGATACTTGGATGTCATTGAATGCATCAATGGAAAAATAAGAGCCATAGTAGTTCCAACGATTCCTGCGTGGATATACTTTTTACGGTTTACTACCTCAAAAGAAGACTTAAGAAGGAAGATAATAATTCCGGCTGTAGCACTTATTGCGCCAATAACTGTTGTCAGAGTAACTGCTGACAAGTTAATTCCATGACGTACGCTTGGGAATAAAATATCTGCAAGAGGAAACATTCCCATAGAAAAGATTACGTCTGTAATTACTAATCCCTTTAATGTGCCTGGTGTAGTTACGTTATATCCGTTAGATTCAACCACAGGGTGAATATTAAGATAAATAAAGATACCTACATAAATAACACCAGTAATAATATGTGGAATCAAAGACTTAAATCTGAGTTTCCAGGAATCCTTCTCGTAAAGCGCCAGAAATGCGTAGAATACTGCGAAAAGCAAAAATGCTTCGTAAGTCTGCATAGACTCGTAGTAACAGATGACACTTAAACCCA
The DNA here is from genome assembly GCA_045639635.1 of Saccharofermentans sp. Taxonomy (GTDB): domain Bacteria; phylum Bacillota; class Clostridia; order Saccharofermentanales; family Saccharofermentanaceae; genus Saccharofermentans. The sequence continues at coordinate 5,070 of JAZUDM010000034.1, forward strand.
TTAAGACAGCCTTAGGCTTTTCTGATGTGATATATCGGTCAAACAAAATCACTCCCAAAAGTGCCATTGTAAGACCGTACATGAACTCGATTGGGTAGCATGTAATTAAGCTGTGCCAGCCGTTTACCTGAAGAAGGCCTGAGAACAAAGTAACAAATACCGGTGCTAACTCCTTACTTAATTTACGTGAAACAAAATATGCTGAAAGAAATACATTCACGTAAACAGGAACATACTGCATAAGCCAGAAAAGCACATAGTTTCCATGACGATAAAGATAGTCTCTGATTGTAATAAGGAAAGGAAAAATAAATCCTAACTTACCTCTCATAAGACTGAACTTAAATGCAGAGTTAAAAGAAAAACTGGAATCAGTAAGACGTCCATAAACGAAGTTCGAAATAGAATCGTCGCAGGAAAAAAGAGTGTTACGAAGTGGGATTAAAGTCATAACGCAGGATATTAAAGCGCAGGCCCACATAAGGTAAAGCCACTTATTACGTTTATTCAAAACGCTGTCCATCTTATTCCCTCGTAAAGTCGATGCTTCCAATTCTTACTGGGGACTCAAATTCAATTGCTGTTACTGTATTAGCCTTGATTTCGATTGTCTCGTAATCTCTTACAACGCCTACATCAGTAACTCTATAGAAAACTACTTCGAATGTTCCAGACTCTGTTGTAAGAGCATAGAAAGTAGTAGAAGATGTTGCCTCGGCAAAATCTTCGCTAACATTATCGATATCGTTTACAAAGCAGACTCCGGCATCGTCATCGTAGCCGAAAGCAACTCCGTTACTTGCCTGATCATATGCTGCCATAAAGTCATCGTAATCGTTAGTAAGATATGTGTTATATCCGAGTTCGTGATCGAATAAACCATCGTTTACTTCGATTGAATCGTGGATACCATTCATGTTTGTAGCATAAATCAAATCAGGAGCAGTTGTTCTGAATTCAGAACTATTGAGCATCATCCAGATACCCTGAGCCTTATTTGACATCCATGTACCAGTAGATGCGATTGTGCCTCTGAATGCAGCATTGATTACGCTTGTTGCATAAACAGATCCTGCGAATACGAACGCCAAAAGAAGTGTTGCTGCAATTCTCTTCTTGTTCTCAATTCTTGAGAAATAATGACCAAGAAGCATTACGCCACTAAATACTGCAACGCTCCATCCAAAGTAGCAGATTGTTGTTGGAACATAACCGCCAGTTGCATTATCTACAACCCAGTTCTCGTAAACAGGAAGAAGTGAGTGTGGAATTGCAAATGTGAGTGCGAATACAACACCCATTGCTGCCATAATGCCAAGAACTCTGTTAATTCTCTTTCGAGATTCCTTCTCAAGAGAAGAATAATGGTAACCTGCGAAAGTAAATGCTCCGATAAAACCGATTGCTCCAAAGAAAGCAAGGATAACGCCACGCTTTGAAATTACGCTCAAAATGCCATGAACGATTCTTAAATCAAAGAGTGGGAACATACCAAAGCTTAATACTACGTATGTAATGATGAATCTTTTAAAGTTGAACTCGTTTCCGAACTCAGATACAGGAACATCGACTACCGGATTTGCTCTGAGGTAAGCAAGAATTCCGATATAAACCAATGCCACGATAAAGTGTGGGAGAATCTTCTTAACAAAAAGAACGAGCTTGTTCTTGAAGCCCTTTGCATTACCGCAGACATAGTAGAGAGTCACGATTGCGTACAGTAATGAAGAAGCGATAAATGCCTCGTAAACCTGCATTGACTCGTAGAAAAGCACAAGGCTTACGATGAGTCTGATGATATTACGCTTTGACTTCTTATCGATGTTCTCAAGATATGTATGGAACTCATAAAGGCCAAGATTCATGATAAAAAGGCCGTACATGAAGTCCAATGGATAGCATGTAATAAGGCTGTGCCAGATATCTACC
>JAZUDM010000035.1:0-11321 GCA_045639635.1 Saccharofermentans sp.
CGGTGACGAAGCACTTTTCCATGTAAATGAATTTGATTCAGAAGAGGCTGTGCGTGATGCTCTTATCGGAGGCAATCTCGATTTGGCATTTAAAGTTTATGACGATGAAGTTGAACTTTTGCTTCCAAAGGCATACACAGATACAGCCTGTGCAGTGGGTAAGGCAGTTGCTGATAGTTACATGAATAACTTCGAGATGATTTCGACTGCATTCGAGACAGATCCTATGAAGGCTCAGGAACTTCTAAATAACATTGGCGAGGATCTTGATTTTGTATCTCCTAAAGAGAGCGACTTCGTTGATGAATCACCAAATCCATATATCTGGTATTTCTATAGTTCACTTGTAATGGGAATTTTCTTTAACGCTAATAACGGTACAGAAATCATTTCTGAAATTAAGGCAGATGCATCTACAGAGGGACTTAGAGTAAGTATCAGCCCAAAGCAGAAATTTAAGCTTATCGCTGCCTCTTATCTTTCATGTCTTACAGTAGCTGTTGTAATTAACATTATTCAGCTTCTCATTATGAAATATGCGTTTGAAGTACCTCTTGGAAACAACATCTTAAAGCTTGGATGCTTCATTGTAGCAACAAACGTATTTGCAATCGCATTTGGTATTGTATGCGCTTGCCTTTTCAAAGGCTCCAAGGATTCAAGAGCGAATAAGACAACATCAATCATTATGGCATCTGTTTTCTTATCAGGTGAGATGATAGCTCAGCTTCCAGGAATGTTAGAGACAGTGTGTCCAATTATTAATGACATCAATCCAGCAACAGTAATGAATATGGCGCTCTTCAGACTCGCATATTCAACTAGCGATTTTGATTTCTATATCAATATGATCAAGATCGTTGTTATGGCAATTATCTGCCTTGTAGTTAGTGTAATTATTTTAAGGAGGGAAAAGTATGCATCTGTTTAAGCATTTCTTCAAGTTACTTTCCAGAAACAGAACAGGACTTATTATTTACGGAATCATAACTATTGTCATGGCTGCTCTTCTTATTTTTACTGCTTCTTCTCAGAAGAATGCAACTACTGGCGTTACAGTTGAAGCTAAGTCATATGACATAAGTTATGTTGATAACGATAATTCAAAGTTGTCAGAAGGTCTTATCGAGTACTTGTCAGAGAACAACAATGTAAGTGATTACGGTGACAAGGATGAGACAGAAATCAGTAATATCGTTTTCTTCGGAATCACTTCATATCACTTCACAATTCCAGAAGGTTTTATGGATAGTATCGAGGATGGTGACGATTGTAATGGAATTACTTTCGAGACAGCTAATGGTAATAACGGTTATGCTTCATTCGATATCGATAGCAAGATCAACAACTATCTTAATACATATCGTAATTATAGAGCTCTCGGCTTAAGTGAAGACGAAGCAATCTCTAAGGCAAAGGAAGTTCTTTTGAATGTTGCTCCAGCTTCAGTAGTTGCCGAGGAAGATGAGGCAATAACAGCAAGTGAGAAGGAAATCGTTATTTTCAACATCAACCAGTATTTCCCATATCTCATCTTGGGCCTTCTTACTCTTGGTGTTGGCCACACAATTCTTATCACAAATAAGAAGGAACTTCTTGATAGAAACAGCGTTTCTCCAGTTCCTACATATATGACAAAGCTCGTTAATACATTGGGACTTATCGTATCAGGCCTTTGCTTCTGGGGAATTTTGATGGCATTTAACTTCATCTATGGAGCAGGCACTGAGATTATCACTAACTACGGATGGATCATCGCTGTTAACTCACTTCTTTGTACAATCACATGCTGTGCAATTGCAGCACTTCTTACAAATCTTATTAAGACAAGCAACACACTTGGAATGGTTACAAATATTGTGTCACTTTCAATGGCATTCTTCTGTGGAGTATTTGTTCCAATGAGATTTGTTGGTGAGAAGGTACTTGCTTTCGCAAAGTTCCTTCCATACTACTGGACAGTTTATGTTAACAACATGACTTCAGAAGTACTTTCAAAGTATGCTTTCGATATGCATCAGGTTTGGATTTGCTTTGGCGTTGAACTTCTATTTGCAGTTGCTATTTCTGCTATTGCAATTATCGGTACATCAAAGCGTATAATTAAAACATGATTCAGGGTATTAAAGACAAGCTTTTAATAATAGTACTAACAATAGCCGCCATCGTTCTTATAGCAGAGAACGTGACGGCTATTCACGTTTGTGTTGTTCTAGGAGCGATAATAATTGCTGCCCTCGATGTGCTTTTCAAAAACCGCGCGCTGCCTTTTATATTTGCGGCACTATCCTTAATCGCAGTTTGCTTTACGCCATATGCTGTCTTCATGCTTCCTATGGCAATTTATGTTCTCGTATCCAAGAATAAATCCTACGAATTCATAATGGCCATCGTGGCTTTTATAGTTGGACTTATAGCTTCCAAAAGCTACCTTGAAGGCACTTTGCTTTTTATGTTAAGTGCAACATCGGCTTATATCTCGTTCTTTAATAATTACTACCACGACATCATTTCCCGCTCGACTGTAGCTTTTGATGAAGCGCGTAAGGAGGCTTCTGACAGCGCACGTAAAAGACGCGAACTTCGCGAAAAGACTGACTCAGAAATCTACACTGCCCGCCTTAAGGAACGTAACCGTATTGCCCGCGAAATCCACGATAACGTAGGTCATCAGATTACACGAGTAATCGTACAGATGCAGGCAATTAAAATTATTAATAAAGATCCAAATGTTGGTGCCCAGCTCGATTCTGTGAGCGAGACATTGGACCTTGCAATGACTGGTATCAGACGCTCAGTACACGAGCTCCATGACGATTCGATTGACCTTGCTATCGGTATTAACGATATTGCAAAGACACTCCCTTCAAAGTTTGTGGTAGATGTCTCAACTTCGATTGAATCCCCTGCTGATAACGATACAAAGACTACTATCCTTGGCATCATCAAGGAGGCAGTAACAAATATCGCAAAGCATAGCAGCGGCGACAAAGTTAAAATTGAAGTTGTTGAGAATATCTCTTTCTGGAGAATATTCGTACAGGATAACGGAAACTGCCCTACAAAGGAATACGACCTAACTGCAAGCACTTCAGACGGTCACGGAATCGGTCTTGGTAATATCGCTGACCGTGCAACATCCGCTGGAGGAAGAGCATCAATCAGAAGCAGCAGCTCTGGATTTGAGGTTCTTGCTACAATACCTAAGAAGGAGAAGAATTAACCATGAGAATAATTATTGTTGATGATGATCCATTAGTATCTGCTTCATTGCAGATTATTTTAAATAACGAAGCTGATATGGAAGTAATTGCTACAGGCAGCAGTGGCGCTGAGGCTATTACTCTTGTAGATGAGAATAATCCTGATGTACTTGTAATGGACATTCGAATGGATGGAGTAAACGGTCTTGAAGCAGGCGAGAAAATCCTCGAGAAGCACCCTGACATCAAGATTTTGTTCCTCACTACTTTCCTCGATGACGAGTACATTAATAAGGCACTTAAACTTGGTGCTTCTGGTTATATTCTTAAGCAGGAATGTGCTACTCTGGCATCTGCTGTACGTGCCGTATACGGAGGCCAGTCAGTATTCGGAAGTAAGATTGTAGAAAAGCTCCCTGACCTTCTTAACCGTAAGGAAAGATTTGATTATTCCGAGTTCGATATTACTGAAAAGGAGCAGGAACTTATTAAGCTTGTTGCAGATGGCCTCTCTAATAAGGAAATCGCTGAGAAGATGTACCTAAGCGATGGTACAGTTCGTAATCTCATGAGTTCAGTATTAAGTAAACTGGACCTTAGAGACAGAACGCAGCTGGCATGTTTCTACTACAAAAACATAGTTTGATTTCAATATAAAACCCTTCCTGCCATGGCAGAAAGGGTTTTGCTTTTCTAATCAGATCTAAATCTTAAGAATTAATATTCAGTATCGATTGACTCATACATCTCAAACTCACCGAAGCTAACTTCGTTTGTAGCCAGACTAAAATCACGAGTTACCATATAGATGTAATTACCTGTTTTATAGCTTGTAACTGAAGTAGCATATGCATCTGTGCTAAGCATACCGTCTACTTCATCTGAATCAAACTTACAACCACTGTCAGTAAGTGTATTAATTACATCCTCAAGACTTGCTGTCTTAACATCAACACCGGTGATCTCAACATCGAGATACTCAAGAGCATCAAAGAACTCAGCGTCTACCTTGATTGAGTAGATTGTGCAGTCACTAACTAACTTAGCTTCAGTACTCTTGTTTACAAGCTTGATTGCGACATTAGAAGCCTTACCATCCTTAATGATATAGTAGCTGCCAACAGCCTGAACTGACTTTGCTGGAATCTCTTCGTAGCTTGAATCGAAGATGATTGAATCTGGGTGAGCTGTCTCAGCAATATCAAAACCTGCATCGAGCAAATCAGCAACAGAAGATCCGATTGTTAAATCATAGCCGTCAATTGTAACAGCAACATCAAGAGGCTGACCCATGCTGCAGGCTGTAAACATTCCCATTGTTACTACCATCATGAGGGCAACCATGATAGCTGAAATAATCTTTTTCATAATACATTTCTTCCTTCTTATATATTTCAAACAGGAACCATTATACATTTCCAGCCATTAATTCAATACAAATATCCAAAAGATAGCAATTTTTGTAAAAAATAACTGCCCTGAAGCAAATTCTTCAGAGCAGTTACATTAATTTTTAAAGTTGTTAGTTATTAACCAACAATTGTGATAACAACTACATCAGCAGAAACGATTGCTGCGTATGAAATACCCTCAGCCTCAAATGTTGTTACACCATTTGACTCAGAAACGTTTGTAGCACCAGCTGTGTCAATAAGTGCCTGGAGTGAAGCTGCTGCATCATCTGAAGAGAAGCAGATTGCCATTGGCTCAAGGTTCTCATCAAGTGCCATGAAGCCCTCATTTGCACTAATCTCATCAAGATCATCCTGATCATCGATTGGCAATACAAGGCATCCAGCAGCTACGTATGTATCAGCAGCTGCCTGCAAAGCAGCAGAATTGAAGTTGTACTCAACCTCAATAGATGAAGGATCGCCTGATGGATCACCAGCCTCACCTGTGTAAACTACTGTACATGTATCAGAGAAGATTTCCTCACCATCAGCGTAGAATGTAATTGTGTACTCACCAGCTGGGAAGTAGTAACCATCCTCAAGCTCAAGACCTTCAACGTCTGAATAATCAATCCATGCATCTATATCTTCACCTGTAGCAATAAGCTGTGAACCGTTGTAGTAGCACTCCCAAGTGATCTCAAACATGTAAGCCTCATCATTTACATAAATCTCAAGATCGATTTCATCTGTATCTTCATATACTCCATCAGAATTTGTGAACCACCAGAAAGAATCATATACGAGATCATCTACTGATGCTGCAGGAGCAGCAATCTCAATTGAATTAACATCATTGCAGAAAGAAGCATAGAAATCCTCAACTGCATCTACCTCTGTAAGGAGATACTCACCATCATCCTCAACCAAAGCAAAATCAACCTCTACCTCAGTTGTATCAGCATCAGCAATAGCTGCTGTAGCATCGTCCAAACTAGCATAAGGAGCATTATCCTTAACTGCATCAACATCAGCAACTGTGAAAGTAACTGTTACGTTGATCTCACCCTTCTTATCCTGCTCGATTGACTCCTCATCAACCTCGAAAGAAGCTGAATCCAAGAAAGCGTTAACGAACGCACCGTTGTCGCCGCTTGTCATATTGCAGTAATCCTCGATGTTAGCGAGATCATCCTCATCAACATCATCAGATACCATACCAGAAAGCTTCTTGTAATTAGCAGATGTGATATATCCGCAAAGATCCTCTGTAGCATCGATAACTGCATCTGTATCAAGCTTCTTTACTAATGAACAACCAGCAAAGCTTGATGCAAGAACAGCCATAGCAACAACTGAAGTTGCTACTGTCTTAAACTTTTTCATCCTTCAATCCTCCATAAATAATTAAAGATTTCTTTATAAGTATATGCCTGTTGATTAAAAAATAGTTTTCTTTTTGTGATATTACTTTTCACTATTTTCTAACCCCATATACGGCATTCATTATAAACATTGCTAATAGATTCCCCAAAATGGGGGGGTACAAAAAAATCCGTCCCTGCCAAACAGCAAGGACGGAAATTTATGTATAAGAAGATTATGGGAACCAAAATTAATTATTCTCTTCTGAAAGATCCTCTTTTTCTTTCTTAGCATCCTTCTTATAAGAGTCGAATGCAACTGCAAGAGCTGCAAATACAATTGTCATTGCTCCATATGGGAAACGAGCACCTGTCTTAATTGTTGTAACAACTGATGCTACTGTGAATAATGCTGCTGCAATGAGTTCGATTGTAAGGATTACCTTTGTCTTGTTGTTCTTCATAATAATTACCTCTTTCTTTGGCTTCTAAGCCGTGTTTGTTTTTGATGATTCAATCTTATCAGCCGAAAGAAAGTGGTAACATCGATTAGCCTTACACGAACCTTACATTACTGTAAGAAATAAAAATATCAGGCAGAAAGTCCCTTGTCCCTGCCTCTGCCACGCATGCGACGCTCAATCTTCTGCAAATAGCGAAGCTGCTTTTTAAGCTCGCGGATGGCATCCTGCACTTCCTCAAGTGTCTCTAATGATTCCTCGTCTGAATCATCACATCCATTGATATCAGTGATGGTTGCAGCCTTCTCATTACTGCCAGATTCTAACTCTGAAACCTCCTCGTCGCTCATTACCTTAATAATGTTAATCTCGTTATCTCTGTTAACAAGAGCAACCGCCAGGTAATTGCTGTCGACAATCTCATTAAGTTCCAAAAGTCTCATCGCATATGTCGCATCTCTCGTGATAAGTATCTGCGATTTCTTGCCAATGCGATCTGTGATTGCTGTCTCAAGGAAATTGTATTTACCAGAGTAATCGAACCTGATAGTAACATCCTCCCTCTTCTCCAGTTCCAGCATATTCTCATATGCCTTAGAATCTCCCATGCAGAAGTCCCATGATTCATCGATAACCGAGCCAAGAATTGTAGCCATCTTATTACACTCGATAAGTTTACTGTCCAACTTATCAAGAAGGCTACTCAGGTCTGTTGTACTTCTGATTACCGAATCATCGAAATAAATAAAATCGTAATCTCTAAACATAACTCCTCCTTCTGCCATCTAATTTGATGCTTTGAATTTTACTAGAAACCATGTCCAATTATTGGGACGTTTTCCCTTTGCCTATAATAAGAATTTAAAAACAAATAATTTTAATAAGAAAAATAAAATAGTTTTAAAAAATTTTTAATAAGTATGTTATGATTTTATTTGGTGAATATTTTGTATTTAATACATTTGATGGAGGGGACATCTTATGGCTCACAATGTTAGTGGTAACGGCAGCGAACTTAAGGATTACGCAGCTTCTATCGAGAAAACATCAAAGATTGTAGCAATTGTTATTGTAGTAGCCTCAGCTCTTGCTGGTGCTATGACTCATGCTTTGCTTGGTGCATTTGCAGGTTTTCTTGTTGGTGCTGCTCTTGCTTTTGCGTTCATTACAATTTCAAGCAATATCGCAAAGTTATTTAGCGCTATTGGCGATGTAGATGACAACATCGCTGTTACTACAAATAAGGTAAATGCTCTTGATGAGAAGCTTGAGGAAACAACTTCTGAAATCAGTAAGAACCTCAAGGATGAAATTAAGAACATCAAGGTAACAGCAGCTCCTGTTGAAACTAAGAAGGAAAAGGTTGAAGTAAAGGAAGCTCCAGTTGAGAAGAAGGCTGAGCCAGCTATTAAGAAGCAGGTTGAGGAAAAGCCAGTTGAAGCTAGAACTGCTTTTAAGTCAGCTGCTCCTGTTGAGGAAGAGCCTAAGGAGCCTGAGCACAGAAAGCTTAAGACTGTTAAGGTTAGCGACTTGAGCAAAGAAGACATCGAGCGTTTCGATGAAGAGGAAGAGGCTCAGTTAGAAGCTCCTAAGAAGACATTCACTCCAATTCCTGCTCCTAAGGTACAGGAAGAAAAGAAATCACCTTTCGCCAGTGCCCCAGCTCCAGTTGTAGATAAGAAAGAAGAGCCTAAGGAAGAGACTGCTTCTCCTTTCGCTCGTGCTAACAAGGAAGAATCATCTTCAAGCGCTCCTGCTAAGAAGGGTTCCCTCTATAGATGTGATGTTTGCGGTAACATGGTAAACGTAACACCTTGCCCACGCTGCGCAGCAAAGAACAAGAATGCTGCTAAGGCAGAGGAGGCTCCAGTTGAGGCCGAGACAGAGGCTAAGGAAGAGAAGAGCAGCATCTGGGCTGCAGCAACAAAGCCTGCTACAGCAAGCGAACTTGCAAACAATGCATCAGCATTTAAGAAGAAGGAAGAATTAACAGTAGACGATATCCCTGAGACACCTATTGAGAAGAAGGAAGAGTTCAAGAACGAGCCAACTTCTCCATTCTCTGCTCCAAAGGCAGCTGAAGAGAGTAAGCCAGAGACAGTTACTGTTAAGAAGGGCGCTCTTTATAGATGTAAGGACTGCGGTAACATGGTAAACGCAACACCATGTCCACGTTGTCTCATTAAGAGCAGAAAGGCTGGCGCTGCAAAGCCAAACGAAGAGGCAGCTGCTGCTAAGAAAGAAGAAGAGCCAGCAGAGGATGTAAATCCAATCTGGGCTGCAGCTACAAAGCCAGATGGTTCTTTTGGACCTACAGGCGGATCAAAGCTTATGGAATCTAACGCTGCACTTGCACCTTCATCTTCACCTTTGAAGGCTGGCGAGACAGCTACAGAAGCTCCTTCATGGGCAAAGCCAGCTCCTGGTATTTCTGAGTCAAAGCAGGAAGAGGAAGAGCCAGTTAAGCCAGTAGCATTTAGTACAAAGCCTGCTGCTCCTGCTCCAACAAGACCTATCTGGGAGAAGGCGGACGAAGAGGAAGCTCCAGCACCTAACGGAGCAACACCAAGCTGGATGCTTTAATTGAAAACTAATTAGATCACATGAAACACCCCTGATACCTCAAGGTACCAGGGGTGTTCTATATATATTCATAAATATCAGGCAGCCTTCTTAGAGTTCCTTGATACTTCAATGCAATACCAGAGGCTAAGTGCTCCCATTACTATAGGAACGAGACTTGTAAATGCAAATTCAATATCTCCAGAAGCAATGTTATTAATAAGCCCATAAATAGAAGAAGTAGCAAATAATCCATTTACAATTACTTTTGCAGTAGAATCTCCAGAATACTTCTTAATGAAAGCCTGCTCATCCGCCTTAAGCTTTTTTGCTTTAACATTTGCAACAATTCCAGTAACGAATGGAACTATATTTGCAGCAGCAACGACAATTGCAACTATTGCAAGTATAAGAGCAAAAGCTCCTGCAAATACTTCGCCACTCATTGCCTTAGCGTCGTTCATAACTGAACCACCTATAAAACCAATAAATGCGCCAACGGCCAAAAGTAACAAGCCGATAATGCCGTTATAAACTGTAATAACAATAGATAATGTTTTTACCTTTCTCATAAAATATCCCTCACAAATAAATATATGAATTAATTATAGCAATAATTATAAAGATTAATTTATGGGGGCAGAAAAGCAGCCTCAATATGAGACTGCTTGGCATGTGACTACTATAACTAATCAGGAAGCGAAGTCAAAATTGAACTTCGAGAAATCAATAAGATCGCCAAGTGTAATACCTGTACCCTTACTCTCGTCGTGGAAGCAGTTCTTAATGAATTCAACATCCTTCTTATATTCTTCGGATGTAGACATCTCAACATAGAGACGTCCTGTGTTACGAGCATCGTCCAAAGCGTCATGCATTTGTCCTTCAAATCTAAGTCCAAGAGAATCAAGTGCGTTACTAAGTGAAGTGTGCTTATCTGAGCAAAGAGATGTATCAAACTCAAGCTGGAGATCACTCCAGGAATCAATCATAAGCTGAAGATTATTAGTAACAGGAATATTCTTCTGTCTCATCTCATTAATAACCTGATTAAGATCATTCTCACTCCATGCAAAAACCTTAAACTCAGAACCGAATGAAGCACACCAGTCAGCAAACTCTGGAAGCTCCAGATCGATGTGTCTCTTGTCAGCAAGCATCTCAGTTGTAATTCCAGTTAAGTCTCTGATTATAGGTGAAACAGACTCTGAAAACATAGGCTTAACATAGCGCTTAAAAGAAGCAATCTCCTCGTACTTCTCATTAAGAAGAACAGCGCCAATCTCAATAATCTCCTGGCGGCAGATCTTACGCTCAGCCTTATGCTCTCTTGTAACAATCTCCATCTCAAAATCAACAAATACGTAGTTCATATAATCCTCTCTAAATAATCTAAACGCCACCCTGAAAATACTTATCTGTTACACTTCTGATGATGTCATTTTACTACGAGGGTATGTCCGAATAATGGGACTGTTTTGTAGGAGAAAAATCATCATCACTATTCAAAATTTGAATTTACTTTTCCAATAAAATAAGATTAAAATTAATCAAAAATATAATTGGATTAGGCTATGGTTAGTTTTTGTATTAAGGTTTGTGAAATAGTCATAGAAGTCAATTGCTTTAAGGAATCAACAAAAAGAATTTGCTCCAAATATCTATGCGATTCCAAGCCAGAAATTAGCATCACTATTGGCGAAACCCGCAGATTTGAGACTGAGTTTTTGGAACTTCACTATCTCATCACAGAGAAACTGGCTTCACGTGGAATTATGTTAATTCATGGATCAGCAATTTCTATGGATGGAGAAGCTTATATCTTCATAGCACCAAGCGGCACTGGTAAGAGTACTCACACAGCTCTATGGCGTGAGTTGTTTGGTGACCGCGTAGTTATGATTAATGACGATAAGCCTTATATCAAAGTTAACCCAAATGGTGAATGCCTCGTATACGGAAGCCCATGGGATGGCAAACACAAATTGAGTACAAATATCAGTGTTCCTCTTAAAGCAATATGCTGCCTTAACAGAGGAACTGAGAATACTATCAAGGAAATAACAATCAAAGAAGCTCTGCCTAATCTTCTTAAGCAGAGCTATCAGTCAGATAATGCACAGCGCGAAAGTGATATTCTCACTACACTCAACACTATTGCTTTGAATACTAAGTTTTATTCTTTAAACTGCAATACACAAGTTGAAGCAGCCACAATTTCATACAACGGAATGAAGTAATCACTCCAGAATATCGTAACCTTTAAGAAGCTCTATTACTTCATCAAGATCAGCTGCAGCAACATCACAATCTATATCGTATTCAGCTACTATCTTT
>JAZUDM010000036.1:0-3567 GCA_045639635.1 Saccharofermentans sp.
TAAAACAAACATTGGATGTATTTTCACTGGTATCAAGGATGGTAAAGAACGAAGCATCTATATTTACAATATTTGTGATCACCAGGAGTGCTATAAAGAAGTTGAATCTCAGGCCATCTCTTATACAACAGGTGTTCCAGCTATGATTGGTTCAATGCTTGTTGTTACAGGCCAATGGCTTAAGCCAGGTGTATTTACAACAGATGAGTTCGATCCAGATCCATACATGGAGGCTCTTAACAAGTGGGGACTTCCATGGCAGGTTGAAGAGAACCCAACTCTTGTTGAGTAATTTGAAATTAAATTAACGGGGGCCCGCGCGCGAAATGAATTTAAATAATGTATCTACTCCATCTTATGTAATTGATGAAGCAAAACTTATTAGAAACCTTCAGATTCTTCACGAAGTTGAAGAAAGAACAGGGGCTCATATTCTTCTCGCGCAAAAGGCTTTCTCGAATTTTGCTGTATATCCATTAATCGGCAAATATATTTCAGGAACTACTGCTTCTGGTATTTTTGAAGCACGCTTGGGATACGAAGAAATGAAGAAAGAAAACCATGTTTTCGCGCCTGCTTATAAGGACGAAGATATTAAGGAGCTTTCCTCTATCTGCGACCACATTATTTTTAATTCTGTCGCTCAGCTTAGAAAGCACGCACCTGTTGTTAAATCAATTAACAGCAATTGCAGCATCGGTCTTAGAATTAATCCTGAGTGCTCTACACAGGAAGATCACGCTATCTATGACCCTTGCGCTCCAGGATCCAGACTTGGTGTAACTAAGGCTAATCTGGATAAGGCTCTTTCTGAAGATCCTTCCTTTATGGACTATGTTGAAGGTCTTCACTTCCATACTTTGTGCGAGCAGAATTCCACTGATTTATCGATTACTGTTATGCAGTTTTTAACTGATTTTGGAGACTTATTTTATAAGTACCCTAATATCAGGTGGCTTAATATGGGTGGCGGACACCATATCACAAGAGATGACTACGATCTTAATTTACTTTACGACGTTATAAGCATGGTTAAGAATAACTTAAACGTAGACGTTTATCTTGAGCCTGGAGAAGCAATTGCTTTAAATGCAGGATACCTTGTAACTGAGGTTATGGATATCGTGGATAACGATATTAAGATCTTGATTCTCGACGCATCTGCAGCATGCCATATGCCTGATGTTTTGGAGATGCCATATAGACCTCCTCTTAAAGATTCCGGCACATGGGAAGATCAGGATAAGCCTTTTAAGTATCGCTTGTCTTCCATGACATGCCTTGCAGGAGATGTCATCGGAGACTACTCATTTGACCACGAAATTAGAATTGGTGACCGTCTTATTTTTGAAGATATGGCCATTTATTCTATGGTAAAAAACAATACATTTAATGGTATCCCTCTCCCTTCAATCTATCTTTTGAAGGAAGACGGAACTACTAATCATATTAAGAAGTTTGGATATAAGGACTTTAAGGAGAGACTCTCATGAAAAGAATGCCTGGAGAATTTGAACAGCACGCCGGAACAATTCTTATCTGGCCAGTAAGACCCGGGTCCTGGACTTATGGTGGTAAGAATGCCCAGCAGGCTTTTAAAGAAATTGCAAGAGAAATAAGCGCTAACGAGAAGGTATATTTGATTTGCGACGATGACCACTATATGGATATCTGCAGTACCTTTTCAAATCACGTAAATATTCTCCCTGTTGTTCTTCCAACTAACGATGCATGGGCAAGAGATATTGGCCCTACTTTTGTAGAAGAAACTGACGATTATTCCATCCATGGAATTAACTGGAAATTCAACGCCTGGGGCGGCGACTTCGATGGTCTTTATAAGGACTACGAAGACGACGACAAGTTCGCAGGCAGCTTTTGTAAAACATTCAATTTTCCAGTAATCGATGAGCACGATTTTGTTTTGGAAGGCGGCTCAATCCACGTTGATGGTGAAGGCACTTTGATTACTACTGAGGCATGCCTTTTAAGCCCTGGAAGAAACCCTGATATGACTCGCGAACAGATTGAGGAAAGACTTTGTAATACTCTTGGTGTTAAGAAAGTAATCTGGCTTCCTCACGGTATCCTTGGGGATGAGACTAACGAGCATGTAGATAACTTCTGCTGCTTTACAAAGCCTGGCGAAGTCGTTATGGCATGGACAGATGACGAAGCTGATCCACAGCACGAAGTATGCGTTAAAAACTACGAGATTTTAACTAATACAAAGGATGCACGAAACAGAACCATTAAGGTTCATAAACTCCCACTTCCTAAAAATCCTGTAGTAATTACAAAGAAGGATCTCGATGGATTCGTATTCGAAGAAGGCGAAGACGTAAGAGAAGAAGGCGAGAAACTTGCAGCTTCCTACGCAAACTTTTATATCGCTAATAAAAAGGTTCTCGTACCACAGTTCAGAGACCCTAACGACAGCGTGGCATGCCAGATTTTGGGAGAGCTCTTCCCTAGACATGAGATTATTCCAATTGAAGCCAGAGACATTATTGTTGGAGGCGGAAATATTCACTGCATAACACAGCAGGTACCACTTAAAGGAGACTGGTATTTATGAGAAATGTTAAAGTAGCAGCCGTTCAGATGGCTATGACAAGAAACGTAGATGAGAATATCGCTCACGCTGACAGACTTACAAGAGAAGCAGCAGCAAATGGCGCTAATGTAATTCTTTTGTCTGAGCTTTTTGAGAGACAGTATTTCTGCCAGGAGCGCGTTTACGATTACTATTCTTACGCAACTCCTGTTGATGAAAATCCTGCTGTACTTCACTTCCAGAAAGTATGTGCAGAACTTAAAGTTGTAATGCCAATTTCCTTTTACGAGAAGGATGGCAATGTTCTTTATAACACAATCGCAATGATCGATGCTGATGGTTCTATAATGGGTATTTATCGTAAGACTCATATCCCTGACGATCACTACTATCAGGAGAAATTCTACTTCACTCCAGGTAACACAGGATTTAAGGTTTGGGATACAGCATACGGCAAAATTGGCGTTGGAATCTGCTGGGATCAGTGGTTCCCAGAAACTGCAAGATCAATGGCACTTATGGGTGCTGAGATTCTTCTTTATCCTACAGCAATTGGCTCAGAGCCTATCCTTGATGTAGACAGTATGGAGCACTGGAGAATCTGTATGAGAGGCCACTCAGGCTCTAATGTAGTACCTGTAGTTGCAGCAAACAGAATCGGACTTGAGGAAGTTACTCCAACGGTTGAAAATGGTGGCCAGAAATCAGCTCTTAAGTTCTTTGGATCTTCTTTTATTACTGACCATACTGGCGCAATTATCGCTGATGGCTCACGTGATAAGGAAGAAATCCTCTACGCTGATTTCGAGCTTGATTCTATTAATGAAGCAAGACTTAGCTGGGGTTTATTCAGAGACAGACGCCCTCATACATACGCAAAAATCACCGAATAATACACTTTTATCCCCCCCTCATTTACGTTTACAAACCCTGCGTATAATGATATTGTCGGCCACGGAGGAATGGCCCAAAACAAATGAGAAATATTCATTCAGGGGGACATAGTAATG
>JAZUDM010000037.1:0-5810 GCA_045639635.1 Saccharofermentans sp.
GTGCTGCTGGTGGTATGGGATTTGCTCTCATGACATTTCTTAATGGCAAACTAAGACCAGGAATCGAGGTAATAATTGAGGCGATTAATCTGGAAGATAAACTCAATAACGCAGACCTCCTTATAACAGGCGAAGGCAGAATAGACGAGCAGGCTATTCACGGTAAGGTTATCGCTGGGGTGTCTCACATATCGAAGAACAAAAACATCCCTGTAATCGCACTTTGCGGATGCAAAGACGGTAACCTCGATCCTCTTCACGACCAGGGCATAAAGGAAATTATTAACATCCACCCCGAAGAAGATAGAAACCTCCCACTAGACATTCTAATGAGCAGGGAGAAGTCATACGATGACATAGTAAATACGGTTATTAACCTGATTCATGATATAGAGTAATCATTCATATAAATTGACTTATACCCCCAGTTGGGGGTATATTTGGCTTGTGGAGGTGTTTTCTATGAAAATCTATCATGGTTCAGAATTCTGCATTGAAAAACCAGAATATGGAAAAGGAAAACCATATAACGATTATGGACTTGGTTTTTATTGCACAGAAGAAATAGAATTGGCAAAAGAATGGAGTTGTGGCGAGAGTCATGATGGGTTTGCTAATGCATATAATCTGGATGTTGATGGGCTTAAGGTGTTGAACCTGAATTCACCTGAATATACTATCCTCCATTGGTTGACAGTATTACTTAAGAATCGAAGTTTTCGATTAACTAATCCAATTGCCAAGGATGCAAGAGAGTATTTGATAAATAATTTTTCTGTAGATACAGCTGATTATGATGTGATTATAGGAAATAGAGCGGATGACTCGTATTTTTCTTTTGCTGAAGATTTCTTGAATAATGCTATTTCTGTTCAGAAATTAAGTAAAGCAATGAAACTTGGCAATCTGGGAGAACAGATTGTACTCGTTTCGCCAAAGGCGTTTGAAAGTATTCATTTTTTAGGAACAGAGTCTGCAGAACGTTCTAAATATTATGTGCTTAAAGCAAAACGAGATAAAGCAGCACGAGCCGAATACCTAAATAGTAATAGAAAAAATGGATATGGCATTGATGAATTATATATGTTGGACATTATGAGGCAGGAGGTGAAACCTGATGACATGCGCTTACGATGAAATGTATATAGAAGGTGCAATGACACGCCTCGGAGATATGCTGGAATATGCTTGTCTCGATTGTGATTACGATCCAGATTCATTTTTTAAAATGTTTATTCAAAGTGGTGTTGCGAGAAGATTTGAAGTTGGTGACGTTTCCGTAATAGCTGGTAAATCTGGCCCAGAACTAACATATCTTGTTTTACAGGAAGTTGATCATAGAAATGATTTCCCTGAACCCACATGGAGAGAAGATAGAAGTGATCTTTACTGGAGTGGATGGGTAATGGCATATTTTCAGTGGCATAAAAACAGATCTTTTACTGATATTTGGAATTCAGTAAGTATTCGTATGCTTCAAAAAATGTATGGCATATACCACGAAGTTGATGTTTCTAAGTCTGTAGAAATCATAGCAGAGATGATAAAGACACCTAAAAAAGAACCAATCAAAAGTCTTCGTCTCATTCGTGGATTAACACAAAAAGAATTGGCCCAAAAAGCTAATATGACAGTCGCGCAATTACAACGCATTGAATACGGTGAACGCAAAGTAGAGAATCTGTCTCTGAAGACAGCAATATCATTAGCCAATGCTTTAGGTGTTAGCGTGGAAGAAATGGAGTAAAATGAGGATATATAGAAACGGACAGGTAATAGCATGAAAACAATTAAACTCGGTACAACAGGAATAGAAACACCACAGAATGCTTTCGGCGCACTTCCAATCCAGCGCGTATCTCTCGAGATGGCAGTGCATTTACTTCGTAAAGCATACGAAGGTGGCATGACTTTCTTCGATACAGCGAGAGCCTACTCAGATAGTGAGATTAAGATGGGTGTAGCGTTCGAAGGAATGCGTGACAAAATCTATATCGCTTCCAAGACTACAGCAAAAACTCCTGAAGACTTCTGGAAGGACTTAGACACCACACTTACAAATCTTAAAACAGATTACCTTGATATCTACCAGTTCCACTGTGTAAATCAGTGCTATTGCCCAGGAGACGGTACAGGTATGTACGAGGCAATGCAGAAGGCTAAGGAACAGGGCAAAATCAGACACATTGGAATCACTGCCCATAAGATTGGAATCGCAGAAGAAATCGTCGAAAGCGGCCTATACGAGACACTCCAGTTCCCACTTTGCTACCTCGCTACAGATAGAGACGAGGCTTTGGTTAGAAGATGCGAAGAGAAGAACATCGGATTTATCGCCATGAAGGGATTATCAGGAGGACTTCTTACAAATTCAGATGCCTGCATGGCTTATATGACTAAGTTTAACGCTCTCCCAATCTGGGGCGTTCAGAAGGATGAAGAACTTGATGAGTGGCTTAGATTCTTTGACCACGAGCCAGTAATGACACCAGAACTTGAGGAAGTAATTAAGAAAGATAGAGCGGAGCTTCTTGGAGATTTCTGCAGAGGCTGCGGATACTGCCTCCCATGTGCCGTTGATATTCAGATTAACCAGTGCGCCAGAATGTCCCAGATGATTAGAAGATCTCCATCCTCAGGATTCCTTGGAGAATTCTGGCAGGGAGAACTCATGAAGATTGAAAACTGCATCGATTGCGGCATCTGTAAAACAAGATGCCCATACGAGCTCAACATCCCAGTCTTACTCAGAAAGAACCTTGAGGACTATAAGAAAATCCTAAGTGGCGAAGTAAAGATTTAAATCAAAAAACAGAATAAATACAAGCACAAAAATGGACTTCATTACGAAGTCCATTTAAAGTTCAACCAAAAACTAATTCAAACAAATCACTTAACAAGCTTAATCTTCTCTACGTAAGGAATATTAAATGTCTTACCATAGCAAGCCTGGATGATTCCGCAAACTCTTATTGCGAGAAGTACGAGAGCTACGAGAGCATAGATAATCTTGCCGAGAATTGGAATGATAAAGATAATTCCGATTGCGATATCTACGATAAAGCAAAGAAGACCATTGTTTACGTGATGCTTTGTGAACTCGAACTCCTTTTCTGGTGCAATGAGGAAACCTACAAGCCAGAGAATTCCGAAATAAGCAAGTACGGAATAAATAACAGCGTGGCTACCCTTTACCTCATCGCTATAAAGTGACTCATCACCAAAGTTATGTTCCTTAAGATCCATAAAAATTACACCCCTTCTTATTTAAATAACAATAACGCTGTAGATTTTAGCACGATTTAATCCCTACATAAAGGCTATGCAAATCGTCAAATTTGCCAAAAGAAAAGGCCATCTCATACGAGATGACCTTAACGGATGTCAAACTAATACAAAAAATATTACTTAACGATCTTGATGTTTCCAACAACTGGGAACTCATAAGACTCACCCTTGCAAGCCTTAACGATACCAATGATTGCGAATACGATTACTACGATGTAGCAAATCTGACCAACGAATGGTACGCAGTTAACAAGTGAGAGAATCAAGAACCAGAGACCGTTGTTGATGTGGCTCTTAAGAACAACATCGTCCTTCTTATCTGAAAGAAGGGGGAAAAGGCAAGATGATGTGTAGCAGCAAACTGAAAGAACCTTAACCTCGTTAAGTGTAGGGAACATCTTACCGAAGATAGGCATCTCGAACTCCTCGTTCTTAGCTGCCTTAACAATACCCATGATTGCGAATACGAGTACTGCGATGTAAGCAACCTGACCTACGAAAGGAATAACGTTAACAAGTGCGAGTACAGAACAGATGATACCGTTCTTGATATGATTTCTAACATAAGGATTCTCGTTCTCTGGCTTAATAAGCAAAGCGAAGATCCAGAAACCAAAATAGCTTAAGATAGCAAAAAGCTTGCTGTTATCGTCGAATGCAGGAGTAGCAGTCTTTACAGGAGCAGCTTCTACAGGAGCAACAACAGGCTCTGCAACTGGAATTGAATTTTCATTCTCCATGATTAATACCTCCAAATTTCTTTAAAAACTTCGTTAATAATAACATAACAATTTTATGTGTATCAATGAAATATTACCAAAAATTCCGTAAAATCGTGGGAAAAGCGCAATATTAGCAAAATATCGGCAAAAATAGCAATAAAATACGGCCATCCACGAAGGATAGCCGTAAGCCAAATAATCGTTAAATTAATAATTTATATTACTTAGCGAATGCTGGGAGCTTCTCACCGATTACTGGAATTGTGAATGTCTTACCTGTGCAAGCATTAACAAGACCCATTACCCAGAATACCAATACAGCGATTGAAGCGATCCAACCAACGATTGGGATGATTGAGCAAGCAATTGAGAGAATTGTAAGCCAAATACCGTTATTTACATGATTCTTTACGAAAGCGTGATTCTTCTCTGGCTCAATAAGGAGACCAAGAAGCCACAAAATGCTAATGTAAGAAAGAATAGCGTAGAGCTTATCGTTACCAACTGGTGTGATGTCAACTGTGTTTGTGTCGAACTCGTTTTCCATTTTTATCTTCCTCCTAAATGTTATAAAAATACGAAACTTGCTATATAATAGCATATATTTGTAATAAGGACTATATATATGAAGGTAAATAGATATCGTAAGGATGACCAAAATACATATGCCCTAGGGGCTACTTTAGTTATGGAATTTCTACTAAATAAGGTAGAAATCGTTGAGGCAGTGATAATTCACCCTGGATTTAGATCCGAGGAGACTATAGAGAAGATTAATAAAATCTGTAAGGAAAACAGAATTCCTGTAACTACAGAAGAAAAGCCTTTTAATATCTTATCTCAGAAAGAGAACTGCTTTGTTATTGCAGTTCTTAAAAAGTGGACATGTAAATTAAAGGAAGGAAACCACGTAGTATTAGTAAATCCATCTAATGCAGGTAATATGGGTACAATTATCAGAAGCTGCGCTGGATTTGGTGTACCAAGTATCGCAATCGTGCCACCGGCAGTGGATCATTTTGATCCTAAGACTATTAGAGCTTCCATGGGAGCAATCTCCAAGGTAGATATCGAAGTCTTTAAGACATTCGAAGAATATAAGGAGAGATTTCCTGATAACAATATGTATCCATTTATGCTCGATGGCAGTACGATTTTGCAGGATACAGAGATTAATGGCCCATTTAGCCTCATATTTGGTAACGAAGCAACAGGATTACCTGCTAGTTTTCAGGGTGTAGGACAGCCTGTTAGAATCGAACATACAAGCAATATCGATAGTTTGAACCTGCCTATAGCAGCCAGTATTGGCCTATATCAGGCCACATCCAAAAACTTTTCAAAAGAAGTCTAATTTTCTATTGCTTAATAAAATCAATCGTGATAAAATCTCACGGTGCATTAATAGTAAATTAGGCGATGGAGGTGAACGTCATGCCAAATATTAAGTCAGCTATCAAGCGTGTTGCAGTTACAGAGAAGAAGACAGCTGCTAACAAGATGAAGAAGAGTGAGATGCGTACAGAGATTAAGAAGGCTAAGGCTTCTATCGCTGCTAACGAGAATACAGCTGAGGCTTTGAAGTCTGCTCAGAAGACTCTTGATAAGGCTGCTGCTAAGGGCTACATCAGCAAGAACGCAGCTTCAAGATCAAAGTCACGTATGGCTAAGGCTGCTGCTAAGGCTCAGTAATTTCTAATTACATTTGACTTTATGAGACACATCCAATCGGATGTGTCTTTTTTTGTCCCTAAAATGCAATTCTTAAACCCTCTATAGTGTAGTAAAATACAACAAACA
>JAZUDM010000038.1:0-69989 GCA_045639635.1 Saccharofermentans sp.
ATAGTTTCAATTAAGAAATCTCGCCTACAACGATATCGATCTCGTCGTTGTGTGCCTCTACTGAAGCAGCTGCGTTCTTTGCTCTAGCGATGTAATCTGATACACCAATGATAAGTACTGCAGCAAGGATAACGATGATAGCGATAACGAGTACCATCTCAACGAGTGTAAAACCATTCTTTGACTTCTGAATCTTCTTCATAATTAATTTCCTCCTTGGAATATTGAGTTTGTATGTTTATTATAGCACCTCATTCTAAATTGGCAACACTTATTTCACAATTCCTCAACTTTTTTGTCAAATAGCACCGATTTGTGTACACAATTTGTTGAATGTGTATGAATTCACCTGTCTGGCAGGCTATTTTCACGATTAGAGTGTCTTATACTTCACATATCCCATTTATATTCAGATATTTTATGACACAATTGCGTTATTCCAATAATTCCAGTACGAGGCTCTATTTATATTCTTATATAAGTGTATATATAGTAAATTACTATTTCCGCTTCTTCCAGTTTTTTGCAAAACAAAAGGCGGTGAATTTCTTCACCGCCTTATAAGTTATCAAGATAGTTTCAATTAAGAAATCTCGTTTACAACGATATCGATCTCGTCGTTGTGTGCCTCAACTGAAGCAGCTGCGTTCTTTGCTCTAGCGATGTAGTCAGATACACCAATGATAAGTACTGCAGCAAGGATAACGATGATAGCGATAACGAGTACCATCTCTACGAGTGTAAAACCATTCTTTGACTTCTGAATCTTCTTCATAATTAATTTCCTCCTTGGAATGTTTTGAGTTTGTAATTACATTATATCAGCAATTTATGATTTTGCAATAGTTTGTTCACATTATTTTCACATTTTTCGAATTTTTTTCTAGAACTATAAAAGGCGGTGAATTTCTTCACCGCCTTTTAGTTTAGCTAATTAACTGAAATTCCTTAATTATGCTGGAACTTCATCACCGTTACCATCGTCTGGTGTCTCTACAGGAGTCTCCTCACCCTCGATGTTGAGAGCACCTGGAGTTGTTACTGTACCTGCGAGTGCACTGAAGTAGTAAGCAGAGTATGTGTTAGCAAATGGTCTAACTGGTGTTACTGTCTGTACATAGTAACCATACCATGCGTTGTCAGCATTGTCACAGTAGAGTGGCATACCGATCATACCAGCACCTGTAGGAGTTGCAAGGGAACCATCACGTGACCATACAACGTATGGAGCTGAGCTTGTAGCCTCTGAAACTCTCTGTGTAAGGTTAGCTGAGAAGAAATCGATTGTAGCTGTCATCTGCAAATAACCATCCATGTTATCAACCTGGATACCTGTGATCTTAATGCAGTTTGTGTTCTCATCCTTGAGTACGCTAAGAGCAGCAAGGAACTCATTGTAACCTGTGATAGCCTCTGAGCCCTGCCACTGCAACTGCTCGAGGAATGCATCGATAACTGCCTGATCCTCTGTCAAAGCACCTGTTGCAGGATCGATCAATGAAACTGCACGGTTGTAGTCAGGGATACAGAAAGCATCTGTTGTAGCATATGTAACTGTTACTCTCTTAATGGCGAGTGTCTCATCAGCTACTGTACCATCAGGGAGAAGGAATGAAGGAGACTGAACATCCTCTGTTCCAATACCTACGAGATAAGGACAACCATTATCTTCGAAAATTGACATTACGTAGTTCTCCAAAGACTCTGTGTTGATTACAGGAATGAATGTCTTCTCAATTGTCTGAATCTGATTGTTAAGTTCTTCGATTTCGCTAGAAATCTGCTCATTGCTAGCCTGCAATGCCTTATAGTAGTCAAGCTTTGCCTGAAGCTGTGCCTGCTCTACTTCGAGATTATAGTTCTTGTCACTAAGTGGCTTGATACCGAGAAGGTAAATAGCCAAGATCAACAAGCCGATACCCAAAAGGATAATGAGATATTTTTCACGTGGACCTAAATTACTCATTATGCTTCACCTCCCTCTTCTGTTTCTTCAACTACTGGTGAGTAGTAACATTCGATTACGATATTACGCTGTGCTGTACCAGATACTGCATCTGCATCAATGAATGCCTGCAATGTCTCAGGTGAAACTTCAACGCCATCAATCTTAACCTTTGTAAGTACATAATTATCATATGTAGCAATGTACTCAAATCTATAGTCAGAACCTGGCTTCAATGCCTGAGTCTGTACACCAGTAAGAGCAGAAACTGTTACACCATCATCCAAGTAAGATGAGAATGAAACGTATACATCAGATGTGAGGTTACCTGTAATTGTGAACATGTAGCATGCATCAAAGTACTGAACACCCTCTACGAAATCCTGATTACCAGGAACGAGCTCTGTTCTAACGATCTCGATGTCAGGAGCTACGAATACGTCTCTTGACTGAATTCTGTTCATCATCTCAAGAGCACTATAGTAGTTGTATGTGTAACCAACGATCTGAGCCTCTTCACCTGTGAAGATGTATGTCTGGATGAATGTGTCGTTTGGAACATTATCACCAAGAACATCACAAAGTGCTACAGGAGCTGGCTGAACCTCATCAACTGCCATACGCATCTGTGAAAGTGTATAGAAGTACTGAGCCTTAGAAACAATCTCTGCCTGGAGATCACGAGCCTGTGCATCAAGCTCAGCGTACTCTGGCTTAGCAAGCTCCTTCTTCAAATCATTAACAGAGTTGTTTAAGTTAAACCATCTGTATCCCTGATAACCAAGGACTACGAGTGTAATACCAACTGCAACAAGAGCAACAATAGCTACAATGGCAAGTGCCTGAGCCTGCTTACGTGCACTGGCTGTAAAAGCGGCGAAAAAGTTAATATCGTTCTTAACTACGCCTTTGTTTGAACCGAAAGCCATTTAATTCCCCTCCTTAGTCATTACGAATTAACGCACCGCAGCAGTTTACGAACTGTGGCAATGTGAAATCCTTAGGTCCGCGTACTGTGCTAATAGCATTAAGTACTTCAACCTGTGTGCCGAGCTGTCTTGAAAGTTCCTTATCAATCTTCTTGTACTCAGCACCTGAACCATAAAGGAGACATGTACCGATACTGTCGATGTGGAACTTAGAAATTGCAAACTGAGCTGTTCTTGATACTGCATCAACAAGGCTCTTAAAGTAAGCATTTACAGCACTCTGGAGAGAAGGAATCTCTGCAAGTGACTCGTGCCATACATCAATCTCTTCGATTGCAACAGAGAGGTCTGAATCTGACTTAGTGATGTTAAGTCTCTTAGCAAGTGAAGACTGTGTCTGAGCACCGCCCTGCATCTTCTTAATAGACTCAGCAACCTGACGAACATTAGCATGACCAAACTGAAGTCTTCTTGAAAGAACTGGGAATCCCTTGTCAAGGATAGTAATTGTTGTTACTGTGCTTGAAAGCTCAATAAGAAGAAGTGTTGACTGTGTAATATTGATATTGCTGTTGATGATACCTGATGAGAAAAGCTTTCTAACAGCGTTAGAGTTACAGTCCATAGCTACAGCTGTAAGATCAAGATTCTTAATGAAATCTCTGTACTCACTGATTGTCTCTACTGGAACTGCGATAGCTCTGATCTTGAGCTTATCAGCATTTGTATCAACATCCTTTGTTGTACCAGTAACGATATACTCAATGTTCATATCCTTATTAGTACCCTGACCCATTACCTCGTAACGAACCATGTCTGCGAGCTGCTCAGCCTTTACCTTAGGGAGCTCAAGGTCACGTGAGTGAACGAAAGCACCATCAGTTGTGATGATACAGTTCTTATTCTTGATGTCGAGCTTAGCGAAAGCATGCTTCAAAGCCATGATTACGCTAAATGAATCAGCAATTGCACCATCTGCGATAGCATCAGCCTCGAGTGGAACAATACCAACCTTTTCCAAAACAAGATTCTTTGTCTTTGGATTAAATTCGCCTACGGCGATCTTTACATTTGAACTTGATGTATCAATAACCAAGTTTGTTGTACTTGAAAAATCTAAAAAACCCATTTAAATCTACTCCTTTCTTATATCACATGATGAACTTAGCCATTGTGAAGATAGGCATTGCGATAGCACCTACTGTTGTACCTACGAGGATAGCCATGAGGATAATCATGATAGGCTCGAGGGCAGATACCATCTTCTGAGTAGCGGCATCAGCCTCATCCTCAAAATAGTCAGCAGCCTTATCGAGAATTGTATCAAGAGTACCTGACTCCTCACCGATAGCAACCATTGCATAAATCATTGGTGGGAACTCAGTAATATTCTTGATTGACTTTGAGAGTGAAGTACCCTTACGGATCTCAAGTCTTGCATCGGCAAGCTTCTTCTCAAGAATTCTGTTATCAAGTGAAGCTGCTGTAATCTCAACTGACTGCAATACAGAAAGACCAGACTTAAGAAGTGTAGATACAGTTCTTGTAAATCTAGATGCAGCTGTAAGCTTTGTAGCCTTACCTACAATAGGAACTGTAAGCATAAGCTTTGACCACTGCATTGAACCAGTATCGCTCTTTTTCCATGTTGTGAAACCATACCAGAGACCAAGACCAACGAGAAGGTAAACCCACCAGAAGTGTACAAGAGAATCTGAAACCTTCATAACAGCCTTAGTAAGAGCTGGCAAGTCACCACCCAAGTCCTTAATTGTATCAGCGATACCAGGAACAAGGAATGTCAAAAGACCTACTGTAATACCGATTGTAAGGAAGAAGAGAATCTTAGGATATACCATTGCAGAAGAAATCTTATTCTTAAGCTTTGCTTCCTTCTGGAAGTGTGCTGCGAGTCGCTCCATGATTTCGTCAAGTCTACCTGACTCCTCACCGGCAGCAACCATACTTACCATAATCTGTGGAAGTGCGTCACGCTGATCCTTAAATGCTTCTGAGAGAGTTTTACCAGACTGGATGTCCTCGTAAATCTCACCTACAACCTTTCTTGCAGGCTTAGAATCAACCTGCTGATAGAGCATATCGAGAGCTCTGATAATTGTAATGCCGGCAGACAAAAGTGATGCCAACTGTCTGGAGATAAGAACAAGTTCTTTCGTATTAAGCTTCTTACGAGTGATTTCCATGTTCAAAACGCCAGGACCATTATCAAGTTCAATCTTAACAACAAACTTGTTGTCTGCTTTAAGCTGTCTTGATGCATCAGCGATACTGTTCGCTGTCAATACACCAGTTGACTGCTTTCCAGAAGCATCAAGAACTTGATATCTGAAATTTGCCATATATCATTCTCCTCCTATTTTTTATCGTAAAGAAAATTTATTAAACGAAATCGAGATCGCCGAACAATGGGCTGTTTGCTGGACCACCAACATTGTTGATATATCTCTTAAGATCCTCTGGGAAACGGCATCTGCTAAGAGCAGTCTCTCTAGAAATGATCTTTCGCTTAACGAGCTCAGCAAGATAGAAATCCAATGGGCACATACCTGTCTGAAGGCTTGTGGCAATTGTACTATCAATCTGATAAGTTTTACCCTCACGGATATTGTTACGGATAGCGTCATTAGCAAGCATGATTTCGAATGCTGCACAACGTCCGCCTGTCATCTTAGGAACGAGAGTCTGACAGATTACAGCGATAAGGATTGAACCAAGCTGTACTCTGATCTGATCCTGCTGATGAGGAGGGAATACGTCAATGATACGGTTAACTGTATCTGATGCACTTGATGTATGAAGTGTAGACATAACAAGGTGACCTGTCTCGGCTGCTGTAATAGCAGTACTGATTGTATCAAGGTCTCTCATCTCACCTACGAGAATTACATCTGGATCCTCACGAAGAGCAGCTCTAAGAGCGTTTGCGAATGACAATGTATCCTCGTGAATCTCTCTCTGGTTAATCATTGCCTCACCATGCTCGTGAAGATACTCGATAGGCTCCTCGAGTGTAAGGATGTGACACTTCTTAACGCTGTTTACGTGACCAACCATTGCGGCAAGTGTTGTTGACTTACCAGAACCTGTAGGACCTGTTACAAGAATAAGTCCACGTGGTCTCATAGCAATCTCCTTGAAGATAGCTGGAAGTCCAAGCTTCTCGCAAGTTGGGATTTCATTTGTAATAGTTCTTGCAGCAAGAGAATAAGATCCACGCTGCTTGTAGATATTACATCTGAAACGGCTGAAATCAGCTACAACGTATGAGAAGTCGATCTCACCACGCTCAGCGAGATACTGCTGACGTGAACGGTCGATCATTGACTTACACAAAAACTCTGTGTCAGCTGATGTCAATACCTGATTGCTAAGTGGCATAAGCTCACCACTTACACGAATCATTGGTGGCAAACCTACTGTGATGTGAGTATCGGAAGCGCCTCTTCTAACTGCCTCAGAAAGAATGGCTTCCATTGTTAATGAAAATTCCTCCACCTACTATTTCCTCCTTAATTATGAATCAATTGAATATGCAACACGGTTGAGCTCGTCAACTGTTGTAATACCTTCAAGACACAAAGCAGCTGCAGAATCAGCAAGCATCTGTGTACCTTCCTTAACAGCAAGCTGTCTCATATCTTCTTCACTTGCTCTCTTCTCAAGAAGTGACTTCATGCCCTTTGTCATAACGACAATCTCATGAATAGCAATTCGGCCCTTGTAACCACTGCCGTTGCAGTCTGTACAGCCTTCACCCTTATAGAGCTTCTGGCCAGGCTCAAGGTGGAACTTTTCAATATCGCTCTCATCTGGATCATAAGTCTTACGACAACCAGTACAGATTCTTCTAACGAGACGCTGAGATACAACGCCTACGAGAGCAGAAGATACCATGTATGGCTCAAGACCCATATCGATAAGACGGTTAATAGATGAAACGGCATCGTTAGTATGGATAGTACTAAATACAAGGTGACCTGTAATAGCAGCTCTCATAGCAATCTCGGCTGTCTCACCATCTCGAATCTCTCCGACGAGGATGATATCAGGGTCCTGACGGAGGATAGAACGAAGACCACTTGCGAATGTCATACCAGCCTTAGCGTTAACCTGTACCTGGTTAAGGCCTGGGATACGAATCTCGACAGGGTCCTCTACTGTGATAATGTTTGTCTCTGGATCATTCTTCTCAGCGAGAAGTGTATAAAGTGTTGTTGTCTTACCAGAACCAGTAGGACCAGAAATAAGACAGATACCCTGTGGAACCTTAATGATCTTATCAATAAGAGCATTATTGTGATCACTGATACCAAGATATCTTCTATTGAGGTTACCATCGTTCTTGGCAAGAATACGAATAACGGTCTTCTCACCTGTGATACAAGGAAGAATAGATACACGCATGTCTACAGGAGTGCCGTTAATCTCTGTCTGGATACGACCGTCCTGAGGGATACGCTTCTCGGCGATGTTCATACCACCGAGGATCTTAATTCTTGTGATAATAGCGTCTCTGGCGTTAAGAGGGTTACTCATGATCTCCTGCATAACACCGTCGATACGAATTCTAACTCTAACTCGATCCTCCATTGGCTCAATATGAATATCAGAAGAACCTGCTCTGATAGCATATTCAATCATTGAGTTTACGAGCTTTACTACAGGGGCACTGTTAACTGCCTCGGAGATTTCCTCACTGATTCCCTCCAAATCATCTGAATCGAAATCAGCATCGAGCTCCTGAGCAGCCTTTGCTGCGCTCTCTCTACCATAGTTTACCTTGATAGTGTCGATAATTCCTGATCTTGTAGCAAGCATGAGGATAATCTGATAACCAGTACGGAACTGCAAGTCGTCCTGTACAAGAATGTTAAGCGGATCGTCGATAGCAACTACAAGCTGATCATCATCAAAACCGATTGGAACTACTGTGTTCTCTGTGCAATACTTCTCATCAAGAAGTGCAGTCGCCTTAGGATCAACCTCGATACTTGTGAGGTCAATGATAGGATAGTCATACTGGCTTGATACCGCACGGAGGATGTCGAACTCAGTCATGAGTCCCATCTCTGTGATAACTTCTCCTAAACGCTTTCCACTCTCTTTCTGAACGCTCAAAGCTTCAGCTAGTTCGGCTGCAGTAAGAAATCCACTCTCGATGAGAATGTCACCTAATCTCTTCATAAATAGCCTCCCTGTAAATCTCTATAAGAAAACCTCTCGCGCACCCTAATTTTGTGCGCAGTTTCCCTAAATATACAGGTTAAAGAATACAACAGGATGGGGTAAAAAACAAGTTTTTTTATCATTTATAAAAGGCGTGTAATTTAAAAGTAACTATCTTTATGCTATATTTTATTCGAAGGTAGGTACGGTAAATGGACTTTTTTGCACTCGTTCACGGTTATTTTTATGTATTTTTCGCTATTCTTGGCGTAGTTATTGGAAGTTTTCTTAATGTTGTTATTTATAGAACACCTCAGGCACGTACAATTGTCAAAGGACATTCAATGTGTATGAGCTGTGGTCACGAACTTGCTGCCAAGGACCTGGTTCCTGTATTCAGCTGGCTTTTGCTCAGAGGAAAGTGCCGTTATTGTAAGGCACCAGTTCCTTCAAGATATTTCAAAATTGAGACATTAACAGGAATTGTATTTCTTGTTGTTACTTTATTACATAAATCCTGCCTTATTGTTTTTGATATTTATCTTAATTCAAATTTATTCAGTATTCAGGCTGTAGCGCGTCTTGTTTACCATCTTGCATTCCTTATTTCATGCTGTATGGTTATTTCTGCCATGATGATCTGGTACGACACAATTAACAAGTGCTTCTGGCGTCTCCCTGTTATCACTATTTCCCTTGCGCTTTCAACAGAGATTTTTGTTGCTATTGTTTTCGAGCATACTGTTGGTGTTTTTGCTCTTAACTTTGGACTTAAGGTTCTTCGCCTTTTGCTTGTTCCAGCAGTTGGCTTCATCGTTTACCTTATTACTCGCAGAAAGTATACAAAAAACGAATTAACTATGGATCTTACTTTCGGTGGTATATTCCTATTTACTGATTATCTTATGTTTACAACACCATGGATTATTGCTCCAGCATTTGCTTTGGCTTTGGCACTCTTAAGAAGCCTTTCAGCCGGCAAAAAGCCTGAGCGCTATGTTGGCATCATTGGTGCCTCTGTGGTTGTTATTTACCTTATTTTGAGTTATATTATTTAAGTTTTTAATAAGTATATTATTATTTTTGGAGGTATATATGTCCGGTCATTCCAAATGGAACAATATCAAGAGAAAGAAGGAAGCTTCTGATGCTGCAAAGGGTGCAGTATTCACAAAGATTGCTAAGGAAATCGCAGTAGCTGTTAAGGCTGGCGGTCCTGATCCTGATGGTAACTCTAGACTTAAGGACGTAATTTCTAAGGCTAAGGCAGCAAACATGCCTAATGACAACATTAAGCGTGCTATCGCAAAGGCTGCTGGCGCAGGTGAAGGCGACGATTACGAGGAGATCACATACGAGGGTTACGGCCCAGGCGGAGTTGCTTTCATGGTAAAGACTCTTACAAATAACCGTAACAGAACTGCTGCTGATGTTAGACACATCTTTACAAAGTACGGCGGATCTTTGGGCGTTGATGGCAGTGTATCTTTCCTTTTCGAGGAAAAGGGTGTAATCCTTATTTCTAAGGAAGATTACGAGGATGAGGATACAGTTACAATGGATGCTCTTGATTGTGGCGCAGCTGATTTCCTTGCAGAGGATGAGTACTACGAGGTAGATACAGATCCTTCAGATTACTATGCTGTAAAGGATGCTCTTGAGGCTAAGGGCTATGAGTTCATCGACTCAAGCTGTGGTCCTGTTGCAATCACACCAACAGTAGTTACAGATGCTGACATTATTACTTCACTCGAGAAGATGCTTGATATGCTCGAGGAGAACGAAGACGTTCAGGATTATTACTATACTTGGGATAACTAATTAATTGAGGTAAGTTTTATGGCACAGGATGAACTTAATAATTCATCTGAAGTTCAGGAGAGTGCAAATAATCACTCTCAGCCACGTCGTGGTGTTTTGATTCCTGAATTGCGTGCCACTTTGCGTCGATTTGAGCGTTCTTCTGAAAGCCGTTCACATCGTAACTCACCTGAATTATCCATAGACGATATTATGAGCAGCGAGGCTTTGACACGTGATGCGTTGTCAAAGATCGCTGTTTGTGCGTTTGTAGGACCTTCTGGTACTGGTAAGAGTACCCGTGCTATTTCTGTAGCACGTTCTAACGATATCCATTTCCTTATTGACGATGGACTTCTCGTTAATGGTAGCCGAATTGTTGCAGGTACTTCTGCAAAGAAGGCGCCAACAAAGATGGAATCTGTTCGTCAGGCTTTGTTTGTTGACCCAACACGTTCTGCTGTAATGAGAAGAGCGCTTGTTGAGTCTGCTCCTACTGCCCTGATGATTCTTGGTACAAGTGATTCCATGCTCCAGAAAATCACTACAAACCTCTGGCTTAATGCTCCTTCAATGCTTATCCGTATTGAGGACGTTACAACTGAGCAGGAGCGCCGTCATGCGAGAAATACACGTATGACAGAAGGTATGCATACAATTCCTGTTCCTAGCATGGAGATTAAGCATGAGTTCTCTGGTTACTTTGCTGATCCTATTAACAGAATCAGACAGAGACTCGAGCTTGAGCATTCAAGCAGCCTTTCGATTGAGAATGGTGAGCAGGAACGTACAATGGTACGTCCTACCTTCTCTTCCCTTGGTTCTTATTCTATTTCCGATGATGCACTTCTCGATTTAATTAAGATTGCTCTTAAGGATATTCCTGGAGTTGCCAAGGTAATGGATTTCAAAACTGAGAAGCGTACTATCGGAGTTGTTATTAATTTCGGTCTTGCACTTTACTATGGTTATGACGCACAGCAGGTTTTATTCGATGTGCAGCAGAAGGTTGGTAAAACAATCGAGGAATTTACTGCCATCACTATCGTCGCTGTTAATGTGCGTGCAGCGCGTCTCGTTCACTCTAAGGAGGCAATATGATTGAGAAAATTTACACAATTCCAGTAAATGAGGCTTATGAGTCTGATTGCGAGTGTCCTCTTTGTACACTTAAGGCCAAAGCTGAAGCTGATTATCTTGATTACTATCTTGGACCTTCACTTATGGAGCCTGATACAAGAGTTCAGACTAATAAGACAGGTTTTTGCCCTGAGCATATGGGTAAGCTTAATACAAGCGAGAAGAATCGTTTGGGACTTGGATTAATGCTTCATACTCACCTCAAGGATTTCGACGAAGATATCACTGAGGAACTTAGAGCAGCAGCTCCTAACAAGGGTTCATTCTTTAAGGGACGTAATACAGAGTATAAGTCAAAGCTTAACGCTATCGCGGATAAGATTGATAAGAGAATTAAGCTCTGCCCTATCTGTGAGAAGATTGATTACACAGCAGGAAGATATGTAGAAGTTATTATGTATCTTTATTCTCACGATCCTGATTTCAGAACAAAGTTCGATAGCAAGACTCATTGTCTTCCACATACATCTTTGCTCTTAAGAAGCGCAGCTAGTAAGCTTTCACAGAACGATGCAGCTGATTTTATTGTTTCTGTTTCAAGAACTAATACAACTGCATTTAAGACACTTGAAGATGATGTAGAATGGTTTACTCTTAAATTCGACTATCGTAATAACGATAAGCCATGGGGTAACAGCAAGAATGCTATCCAGCGTTCTATGCGATTCCTGTCTGGAAACAGAGGTGATTTCGATGAACGACAGTCGAAGAAATAATTATTCATTTGATGAACAGCTTGAGTTAATGCCGCAGATGACTTTGAACAGTGGTAACTCATTTGCAGCTATTGAGTTTACACATGATTATGTTTCTACTGATTCAGAATATGGCAGAAAGGTAATTAAAAATTACATCCATTCACTTGCTCTTAATATTGAGATGGGCGCTGTAATTCTTTTATCCGATAAGGCTACAAAGCTTCTTTCTGACGAAGAGCTTTTGAATGATTTCATTATCCTTTCTGAAAGTCATCCTATCTATGTAGCTGAATCCGCTATTGAAGAATACAAAGTTGATATTCCAGAGAATATATCTTTGCAGCTCACATCAGATAGCGAGTTCATTCAGGTTCTTATTGAATTTCACCCATTAGTAGTTTCCTGATTTACAAAATTCAATTTAACATCAAATAAGCCAGTCATTCGACTGGCTTTTATTTTGTGCAACAAAAGAGGGATGCAATCAAGCATCCCTCTAATAGTTTTGAAGTTATTCACCAATTATGGTGCAGGTGTGAAGTACTCGAAACCGATTACTCTGTACTGTGAGTTGATAATTACGAGACCATCCTCACCATCGTTTGTATTAGGATCAACACAATATGGAATGTTGAGTGGTGAACCATTGTGGTGTGTTACTGTACTTGCCATGATTCTTCCGAGGTAGTAAGCGTTAGATGCTGTGAAGTCATCAGTTGTTACCTTAGAGTCATCATTCTCACCACCGTAAAGTCCGATATAAGCCTCAACTACTGAGTAACCACCAAGTGTTACTGTGTTGCTACCATAACCGAAGATGTAAGCGTGTGGCTTAGGGTTTGAAGCTGCACTTGCACCGATTACACCACCGTTGTTATCAACGTCTGCATAATCACGACCTGTAGCAGAGTAGATACCTGCACGGCCCTGACCACCGTTACCGATGAATGTACAGTTAGAACCTGATGTAAGAACAATCTTGAACCAGTCCTGTGGGTTATCTGTTCTAACGAGGAATCTTACGAAACGGAACTCTACAGAACCATTAATGAAGATTACGCACTGCTGTGCACCTGGATCAGTCAAATCAATCTCGATGTAATCTGTAGTACCGTTGTTT
The DNA here is from genome assembly GCA_045639635.1 of Saccharofermentans sp. GTDB lineage: Bacteria > Bacillota > Clostridia > Saccharofermentanales > Saccharofermentanaceae > Saccharofermentans. The sequence continues at coordinate 12,820 of JAZUDM010000038.1, forward strand.
GTTGAGATAGTCAACATAGAACCAGCATTGATTACATAAGCACCATTGATGTTTGGAAGTACGTGACCTGTAGGAGCTGTACCAGCAAGACAAGCCTGAAGTGTAGCTACTGACAATGGTGTAGCTGAACCGAGTGTGTATGTACCAAGACCAAAGATTGAACCCTCAGCCTCTGAAGCTGTTGGGTAATCCTTATTAATCTGCTCAACAAGGCTGTTAGAAATGTAGTTATCCATTCTATCACCGATAGAACCACCCTGGAGTGTCATACCAGCATCACCGAAGCTGTCAACTACTGAATCCTCAATAATCTGAGCAAGGTTTGTGATAGTTGTTGCATCCTGAGTATTAAGATAGTTTGTATTACCTGTAAGCCATGTCTGAGCTGCATTCTCACCTGTTGGAACTGGGTTTGAAATACCAGTTGTAGCATAGTGATCAGCATCGAAAGATGCATTAGCAAATGTAATTGATGTAGGAGCAACAGATGCATTGTTAAGAACGTCAGAACGAGTCTTATCGTTAAATGCAGCACCTGTGTTAATGAAGCCCCAGTTATTTACATAACATGGCTCATTACCAGCAGGAATGATAGCTGATGTACCAGGACGGAATGTATTTGTTGGGTTGATAAAGAAAACGTTGTTAGCGCGGAGACCACCACCAGAAGCGTTTGTCATATCAAGTGTAGCATTCTCTCCCCAGAATACGAGGTCACCCTGGAATGTAAAACCAGCACGTGGTGTGAATGTACCAAGGATGATGTAGTTAGAAATAGGGTTTGTACTAGACTCACCGCCCTTAATCTCAGCATTACCACGAATAAGTACTGTATTGTCTGATCTACCAGCACCACCAGCACCGATAACCATCTCAGCTGGGTTCATGTCAGATGATGTCTCTACCATCTGTGTGAAAGCTGGCTGTCCAGGTGTAGGTGGAGTTCTCTGAAGTGTAATCTTAACAGAGTCTGTAGCTGTACCAATCTTAGTTGTGAACTCAACAATGATGAGGTTACCAGCACCCTTATAACACTTATAAGTAGTACAGTTGTCATCGTCGTTTGAAAGACCTGGGATACCAGGAGCAACGATTTTTCTCTCAACTGGAGAACCACACATACTCTCGAGATCTGCATCAGGAATACGCTGATTTACAACGGCCTGATAGAAAGCCTCGGCAGCAGATGTAACTGTAAGTCTAGCCTGACTCTGCTCAGCCTTGTCATAGATTCTCTCACGAGTACCTGAAGTCATCATGATAGCACAAGTAATGAAAATTGCAGCGATGATGAAAACGAACAATACTGTTACAAGTACAACACCGTTTTTGTTCTGCTGCTTTTTGTTGTTCTTAACACTTGTCAACATAACTTTTCCTTCCTTATATAAGATTACATAATACGCCTAACAATAATTATCACGGTTATTATAAGACAGGTTCGGGGGAATTTCAATAAAAGATTTTGATTTTTTGACAATTTAGTTCACAAATTCGTCACATCATTTGCCATTATTCCTTGTTTATTCTGCTACATTCTCCACATTTGTGTCATTTTCGGCTGTTTTTGTCACAATTGGTGCTCCATCCTCGCCGAATTTCACAAACTCTTCTCTTTTGCTTGATACAAGGAAATAATCATTCTGTGTAGCAAATCTTAAAACAGTAGCAGCGTAGTATTTACCACCCTTATTCTTCTTAATCTTTGTGCGTGCAAAGAAATCTCCATGAGACTTACATGAATAAAGAGCATAAATAGACTTACGAATTCTGAAAGAATCGATTTCTGAAGTTAATCTCTCACCACAAACCGGGCAGTTATCTGTAAAACCTGCAACAAACTTCAAAGAATCCATTGCGTTTGGTGCTTCTGAACCAACATTTACGTATTCACGCTTCACATCAGGATCAATTGAAGAGTTCTCAATTACTCTGATTACTTCACTCTTCTGGTTACAGTCGAGTACGCACTTAAAGATTTCAGCAGTATACTTGGCATCTGCTGTAGCACTATGGAACATATCACTCTTTGGAATTGAATAATAATCTACAGCAAACTCAACACTTCTCTGCTTTCCTCTCTCTCCGGCAAAATATGAGAATACTGGCTGAACATCAAGGAAATATCTCTTAAGCATATAGTCCATATCAAAGAACTTAAGATTCATCTTAAGCATATCTGGATCTGAATTACCCCAGCCTACAAGAATTGCATCTGGTCCGCAGAATTCCATAAACTTCTCATAAGCCTTCTTAAAACTAATACCATTAAGAAGATCTGCATCTGTCTTATGAGTTACTTTCTTTACGTGATAATGAAGCTTTGTGTATCTCTGAGGTTTAATGTCGCACGAAAAGATGCCGGCATCTTCAAACTTGCCGTCTCTATAAATAAACTTTACAGCTCCGATTTCAATAATCTCACCTGTAAGTGTTGATACGTCGAACTTGTACTCACGACCTGGAAATGGCTGATTCCACTCCATGTCAAAGATGACAAATTCTGTACCATTCTTAATCTTCTCGTTTATCAACTTCGTTTTCTCCCAGATTTTTATCTAGTGTTTTTGCTTCTTTCTGTTTTACCAAGCGTTTCTTATTATACATAAAAGATAATAATATAAAAGAAATAATCATAATTACTGAAATTATAGTTCCAATAATGAAATCTTCTTTGCTGTTTAAAATCTTTGCCTGCTGATGCTCAAGACCTCCAGATTCAACCTTGAATGCAAGGTATCCGTTAAAATCAAAACACTCAGCTTCCTCTATTAAATTATCCTTAGTATAAATAACTTCATAATCAGAACTATATCTTAAAGAAGTAATTACTGACTTTACCCCATCGTACTTCATATAAGAACTTAATGAGAGATTAATCTCATTTCGTCTTACTTCGCCCAAAGCGTTATTAAATTCTTCCTGGGCTTCCGTGTCGATAGTCAGAGGCATTACCTGGAAAGTTCCATACATAGAGCCTTCAAAATCCATGGCAACAACGAAACTATCCTTTTCAAGTTCTACCTGCCAGAGGAATGGGCCGTCGAATTCGTAGTCATATTCCTCTTCATCGTACAAAACTCTGAGATGACACCTGCCTTCATAGGAAGAACTGATAAAGCATGGATCATCCGCATGCTCTTTATAAATACGATAATTTACTGTCACCATTGGTATTCCAGGAGTAATTTCAAAAGCATTAAATCCAAGATCAGTTGCTCCTGAATAGTAAATTAATGAATTACTTACATTTACGTACACAGGATTTAGCATGGCAAGAGCAGCTACAGTATTTACGTTCTGGTGAGGAGCTCCTGTTAAATAGATTTCGCTGATATCAGAAGCAGCAACAATATACTGTGTCTTCCCTGCTTCAAAAATATAGTCATCTTCATCTGAACTTACGTTATCGAAATAAGTCTTTGGAATAATTTCGTGTGCAGGAAAACTTGATGGAGCAAAGCAGAATGCATTGTTAAAAGTAATTCCTGAAAGAACCAAGAGCACAAGGAAAATGGAAGTGCTCTTTATATTATTTATAAGTGTATATATAAGAGAGCAGCAGATAATAACCGCGAAAGCAGAAAAATAGAGTGAAACTGTGCCGTGAGTTATTTCTGAACTTGAACTGTTGGAAAGGATAAGATAAGCAATAATTCCAAAGGCAGGAATATAAATCTCACCGCTTCTAATAGTGTTAATATTTCTAAGGGAAATGCCTGCGATAAAGATAATATACATCGCCATGCTAATAAGTCTTGCGTAGTAAAAAGATTCCTGGGCACCTTCAAAAAGGAAAATGTTTCCAAGACCTGTATACGCAATACTTATATAAGTAATTAATAAGAAAAGTCCTGAACAGAGCTTAAATCTAAACGGAATTACTCTGTTTACGAAGAACAAAACTAAAAGGACAAGGACAAATACGGAAAGACCCAAGGATGGCAGATGAGTCATAATTGAAGCGCCTTCGATATTTCCATCCATGAAACTATAGATAGAATCGAATAACTTAAAGTTAACAACACCAGTTTTAAAGGATTCAATAAAATTCTCGCTAAATCTGTTACCCAAAACAGCAGGGATAAAAATAAAAGCTGCCATTCCAAATGCGAGAATGCATGAAGAAACAAGTCTTACGTATGTCTTAATATTCTTATGTAATGTGCCAACTGTAAGAATTACTGCTGAAATCAAAAGAAGTGGCAACAGCAAAATAGTTGCGTAAATACCAGTAAGACAGAAGCAAAAGCAGGCTACTGTGGAGAAAATAAATAACTTACGTCCACCATTCCATGCATATGTTAAAAGCAAAAGAAGAACAAGTGGCATTAATACAAGGGCATTAAACATGCTTGTATTAAGAGAAGTTCTTAATGCTACAAAGGAAACTGCAAATGCTACTGAAAGTAAAAGCGAGCCTGATTTTGAAAGATTAATACGGATTCTTAAAAGAAGATATGTAAATGCTGCCAGAAGTCCATACTTAATATAGTATGCTGCAAGAAGCAAAGGCAGAATGTTCTTAGCTCCTGTAAGAAGTCCTATAAAAAACAAGATATCTATATGGAAGAATAGAACATCTCTTGCAAAGTCAGGATCGTTAATAGAAGATCCGTTCTCAATATGTGCTTTTAAAGTATCGATGTCGCGGCAATCTCTTTCGATGCCCTCGAAGATACTCATGTCAAATTCTGAGTGACGCATGGAGAGAGAATTTCTTGTATTCTCAGGATCAAATTCAGACGTAGCGTAAGAAAGTCCGCAGGCAAAAATCAGCACTGATAAAAGAGCTGCAAGAAGTGCCATGAGAATATCTTTGGAAGCACCTTTGGAAAAGAATTGCTGTCCTTTAAGTTTTAGCGTTTCCATCGTTTTCATCTTTATTATCAACTTCAATTAAAGCACTATCTTCATTTTCTGAAGTTTCCAAAGAAACCTCTTCTGAAGTAAGTGGAATTTCTTCTACTACTTCTGAAACTTCTTTTGATGCTGCCTTTAAAACCTTCTTGCGTGAAAGTACTTCAAGGACAGAAATTATTACAAGAAGAGTAAGTCCTGCCAAAGAAATAACAAGACCCTCCTTAAATCCTGCTGGAACATATTTAAGTTCAATTTCGTGGTGGCCGGAAGTAAGCTTAACACCACAAAGTGCATCCTGAACGCTTAAAAGTTCTGTTTCCACGCCATCTACAGTAACAACGAATCCCTCAGCATAAGGAATTGTAAGGAACAAAAGACCATCTTCCTTAACGTCAATTTCGCCTCTGATTGATGTATCATCGTAAGAAGTTACATTAAGCTGTTCGTCAGAAAGAATATTAAGCATCTGCTCGTAGCCTTCCTGATTAAGTTCATAAGCATAGTAATGAAGTGTTCCAGATGGTGATGGTGAATATGAAATTGTTACATCCAAAGGTTCACCCTCGTACTTACCAAGATAAAGGATCTGGTAACTTCTTGTATCGAATGTTCTTGTGCTGTCGCCACATGTAACAGTAACGTTCGCATTCTTTGAAGAATCGACATAACAGTAAATATCGCTGCCGATTGTCCTTCCCTCGATTGAAGTCTCAATTACAGTCTCCTTATTTGGATCCTGAACTGTATAAAGACGGCCGTTTCCTGATTCACCTTCGGATGAGATATTAGATGAGAACAAAGGCTCAACATAAAGTGGTGAATATACATCGTAAGGTACGCCCATTGAACGAACCCAGTCATTTGTCTTATAGAAACAGTCAACGTAAGTTGCATCAGGAACGTATCTTAAAATATCAGTTGAAACCATGTAACCAACAGAAAGTGCATCGGGGTTACCGTAGAAAACAACTTCATCTTCCCTATAATCTTCCTCAAACATTGGAGGGAGAGTAGAAGTATTCTCAATTACTGCAAGATTACGGATATTCAAAAGATCTGCAGTAACTCTTGTTAAACCAAAGTTTCTAAGACCATTGATTCCGTTGTTGTGGAAACCAAAGTTACGCATGTACTTAATAAAACTCTCTCTTGCTGTAGAAGAGAAAATAGAAGTTCCCTTTACATCGTAAACAGACTGAATACAACAGATAAAGTTAGGATAAAGCTCTGTTCTTTCGAAAGGAAGATGTCCTTCGGAGCCTTCGATTTCGAGAGTATGTGTATGGATGATATCTCTGTTCTTTCCATAGAAATCGTATCCAGTGAAGCCTTCGTGCTCGCATACTCTTCCTACAGTAAACATGGATGAAGTAAAGATCTCAACTGCCATAGTGATTGCAATCAAAACCTCGTAGAAAGAAGATTTTCGCTTGCCTTCACGAATTGCCTTAATTACAGCACCCTGAATGATAATGAATAAAAGTGTTAATCCAATCTGCTGGTAACCTTCATTACCTTCACCGAACTTCTCGAATAAAACTACAAAAATACCGGCGCCAACTGAAACTGCAGTAATAGCCTGAGGTGTAAACTGCTTTAAGACACGGATAGTCATATGTGCCATATAAACAAGCACAAAACTCATAAGGAATGACTGTCTGTATGGAATCTGGTTTGGGAAATGAAATCCATGCCAGATATAGTCCAAAGTTCTGTTTGTAAAACTTATATATAGTAATAAAAGGATAAAACCGAAACCAATCTTATGTCTAAGGCTGATGCCACTATTCTTTTTAGCTGCAAAGAAAAGCGGAATCATAAGAACTATAACTACACCGCAGGCAACATTTGCCATACCATCACGAATGTTTGGATTGGCACTAACCATAAGTCTTCCAAGGAAATCAAAAAGGTTCCCTGTAAGGTTATAGTCAACTTCAAGTTCACTGTTTGTTGCAGATGAGTGCTGAAGAATCATATAAACAGGAAGCACCATAAATGCGGACATCATACCTGCAACAAGACTTGCTACTGTAAACTTACCAGCGCACTTAAAGAATGTCTTAAATCCAAGGTTAGATGAATCGTGAATTGCAAAATAGTAAACAATAGAAAATGGAACGAGGAACAGACAGATAAAATAACCTGCGTAGAAATTAGAAGTTATGCATAGGGCAAGAGCGATAATATAAAGCTTGAACTTACCTTCTAACATAAGCTTACGAAGGCCTAGAATAATAAGTGGTAAAAGCACGTAGGCATCGCACCACATGATGTTCCAAAAATCTGTTAAAAACCATCCGCTAAGAGCATAGGATGCTCCAAATAAAACAGTAACAAAATCATAACGCCTGTTATCAGAAGAAGATAAAAGCATTCCCATAAAAAGTGACGCAAGACCAGCTCTTAAAGCTACTACAAAAGCAACAAATACAGGCAAAGTCTTGTATGGGAAGAAAACACAAAGGAAATTAAGTGGGCTTGCAGCGTAATTTGCATACGCTCCAAAGTACTCAGTTCCAAGACCTGAATTAAAGGAATAAAAGAATGATCGTCCTTCTAAAAGCTTGGCACGGAACTCATAAATAAACGGCATGTACTGGTGATAAAGATCAACTGTAAGAACAGTTCTGTCACCTACCGGATATACATCAAGAAAAGAAAATACAACAATTATTACAAGGAATGGAAAAAGGAACGACAGCAAACGCGCGTCGCCTAAAAAATCCAAAAACTTGTTAAATGCCACCATTAGTTTCTTTTTCATAACTCATAGATATTATCACGATTTGTAGCATTGTGGTAACAAATGCGTAATTACTTTTGTGGTAAAGTATACTCAAGTATTTCTATGTGTAGGTGAAAAAATGGCACTCAGGCTTAAAATCATTATGAATCCGTCATCTGGACGTGAAACAGCACGAGTTAATATTGAGGATATGCTCGCATACCTCACTTCTTTAAACATGCTTGAAAGAGCTGATATTCACTATACATCCGGACGTTTCGATGCAGTTCGTTTTGCAAAAAATACTGATCCAAGCGAGTACGATTATGTTATTGCTGTAGGCGGAGACGGAACTGTAAACGAAGTTGTAACAGGTCTTCTTGAAGGCAATGTTGATATCCCACTTGCTATCTATACTTCAGGTACTGTAAATGACTTCGCAACAATTAATAAGCTTCCAAGTCTTCCTTCAGATTTTGCAAGAATGCTTATGAATCCAACTTTCAAGAAAGTTGACTGCGGTAAGGTTAATGACAAGTATTTCCTTAACGTTCTTGCTGGTGGTCTTATGACAGACGTTGCTTATAAGGTTCCTTCTGATTTAAAGACAGCCTTTGGACCTGCTGCTTACTGGGTATCTGCGATGAAAGATATTCCAACAATCAATAACACAATCAAGCTTCATATTAAGACAGAAGATAAGGAATACGATGCTGATGCAATAATGTTTCTTATCTCCAATACAAAGAGCGTTGGCGGTTTTAGAAAACTTATGACAATGGCTGACTTAACTGATGGAGTTTTGGACGTACTTGTAATCAAAAAGATGGATCCTACCGAAATAATGCCACTTCTTGGTAAATTAATTCTCGGCGATCACATATATAATGATAACGTTATTTACTTCCAGGCAGATAACTTTGAATTGTCAACTAATGACGAGAATCCAATTATTCTTGATATAGACGGAGAAGAAGGACCTCAGCTTCCATGCAAAGTTTCATGCATACATGAGGCCATTACATTAATCATTCCTTCAGAGGAGGAAGACTTGTGAAAAAAAGAGATGGAAAAATAAGAACACCTAAGATAGACGAGACTAAGCCAGAAGATATTAAGCCAACAGTTAGTACTTCTGAGTCTTTAGAGGATGCTATTCTTAATGCCAAGGACGAGGCCCCAGTAACTATTACTGAGGATTTTGACGATGCCGATACTCTTCCTGAAGTTCCTAAGAAGAAAAAGAAGCAGGCGTTCGAGGCAAAGGAAAAGCATAAGAATGAGGTTGCTCCAATCAAGCTCGAGCTTGATGGAAATAAGTCTGGTTCCCTCAATCGTTCCAAGGGTTCAATCGAAGGCAAACCAAAGAAAGCAAATTCAAAGAGTATTCCTTTCGTAATTGGTGCTGCTGTTGTAGTACTTCTTATAATTGGACTTACACTCTTTTATAGCGGTGGTATTAAGGAAAAGCTCCAGAGTCCTTTGTATATCAATGGACAGATGGTTGATAGTGCTGAATTTAGTTTCATGTATCACTACATTCTTATCGATAACGGTGTTGATGTATTTGCTTCAGATACACCAGAGATGCTTAAGTCACCTTCAGAAGATCCAAACTTCGCAACACAGCGTGACTATTTCCTTAACCTTACTGCACAGCAGATGCAGACAACTCAGATTCTTTACGACGATGCTATCCTTCACGGATATAAGATTGGTCCTGAGCACGAGACTCTTGCACGTACTTATATCGACTGGCTCAGCGGTAAGGCTTTTGAACTCGGTATCCCACTTGATACTTACATCCGTGGTGTATTCGGAAGCCAGGTAGATGAGCAGGTTGTTCTTAACGCACTTGCCAAGCAGTACTTCACAGAAGATTACGCTTCCGGCGCAAAGCTCGAAGAACTTCAGGCTACACCTGAGCAGGCTGAAGAAGCTTATAACGCTAACCGCAATGCATACGATACAGTTAACTACAAGATTTTGAGAATCACATACGAGCAGCGTGATCAGGCATTCATCGATACTGCCATGCTCCACGCTAATCAGATTGTTGAAGGAATCAATCACGACGCTTCCCTTTTCGAGAGCGTTGCCTCAGAATTCTTCTCAGGCGAAGCTGCAAACACACTTGCTGCAACTGATTCAACTCTCGTTACTGATGCAAGATACGATGACTTTACTCATCTTGAGTTCAGAGACTGGCTTTACGATATGAGCAGAACTTCAGGTGATGCTGTTATCTTCAACGATACAAACGGATTCCCTATTATCCTTTGTTTCGTAAGTCGTGACAGACAGACAGTACCTCTTAGAAATGTTCGTTTCGTACATATTCTTGCTTCTACAAGCGAAGAGGGTCCTGGATTCCCTATGTCAGAGGCTCAGTTCTATGCACAGTCAATCTACGATATGGTTAATTCTGAGACAGATATTCAGAGTGTAGAGAACCTTTATACAGACCCTGTTCTTAACGGCGATATCGAGATTACACATAGCGCAGACACATACCCAAGCAAGTTCGATGGAATTCTTGCAAGCTGGATTTTTGATCCTTCAAGAGCTCCTGGCGATAAGGCTTTCCTCGAGACTAACGATGGTTTCTATATCATTTATATGGTTGATATTTCAGAGCAGCCAGAGTGGTATGACAGAGTTAACAGCTTTATCAGAATGCAGAACTATCAGGCATTTATGGCAGAGATGCAGTCAGAATATACTTATACATTCAATCAGATTGGTCTCGATGCAATTCAGGACGTACCATGATAGATATTTACTTTACTCGTCATGGGCAGACTAAGTGGAACACGGAGTTTAGAATGCAAGGGCGAAGTAATTCGCCCTTAACTTCTGCCGGAATTAATGGCGCTTTGAATCTTGGAACTACAATTTCAGAAATAAATCCTCCGATTAAAAGATGTCTTTGTAGTCCAATGCCAAGAACACTTCACACAGCTCAGTTAATCAGGAAGTCCTCTGGAATTAACTACACAATCGATGTGGAAGAGCTTTTAAGAGAGATGGATCTTGGCTCATGGGAAGGCATGCGTCGCGACGATACAAAGGTATTATTCCCTGAAGAGTTTATTAACTTCAGAACAAAACCACACCTGTTCGTACCTGTTGATGGCGGCGAGACATTCCACGATGTTTATAAAAGAGCAGAAAAGTTATTAAACAGACTTCGCACAGAACATATTGGAAAAACTCCAGATTATTCCATACTTCTTGTTTCTCACATGATTCTTGTTCAGGCCATATTATCAGTAGCAATTGAACATGATGTATCGTACTTAAGATCTCGTGATCCAATCCCAGGTACTACTCTTTATGGTATAAGAATTGAAGACGAACCATCAAAATACACGCTTCTTTTAGGCACTTTTGATTGCTAAAGAATGCTAGTATAATACGAAGAAAAAAGAAGAAAGGCCAAAATAATGCCAAAAGAAATCACAATTAGCAAAAGCAAGTTCTCCCTTGTTACTGCTATATATCTAATAGTACCTATTATTGTTTTTATAATTGGTTTCTTAAAAATATATCTTGCAATTCCATTTTCACTTATTTTTGTAGCTTCACTTTACCTTTATTACAAAGACTTCAACAAGGATAAGGACAAGAATCTAATTTCCGATGACAAAATTTCAGTTAGTACTACGTATCTTCTAATCTCTTTCGTTGCAATCGTTATTTATACAATTGTTTCTGGTGTAGGTGAATTTACTTGGACAACTATTGATCACAGAGTGCGTTGGTCAATACTTTTAGACTTAATCGACTACAAGTGGCCTGTAATTTATGATTTCTCAACTCAGTCAAACCCTGCTGTACGTGAGATTTTAGGTGAGGGTTCTGCTGCCTTTACTTATTACTATACAATTTGGATGGTTCCTGCCTGCGTTGGAAAAGTATTCGGCTTAATGGCAGCACGTATCACATTGGTAATTTGGACATCAATTGGGCTTTATTTAATGCTTATCGGTGTTGGCCTTTGGGAGAAAAAATTAGGATATGTTGCACTTGTAGGACTTCTTTTCTTTGGAGGTCTTGATGTTTTCCCATATACAGTAAAAACGCTTCTCGGTTTAGGTGGCACTTGGGAAGGCTGGAATGAGCAAATGTATATCCACGGAAGTTATTCACAGATGATGAATGTTTTTCATCAGAGTATTCCTGGATGGCTCATCACTTTATTAGTAATTTCAAACAAGAACAATCGATCAATCGGATTTATTGGTTCACTTATGTTTTGCTATTCTCCTTGGGCTACTATCGGATTGCTCCCTATTGCGTTCTGTCAATTATTCCGCAAGGATATGCTCTCAAAGGATATCAAAACTAATCTTACTAACATTTTCAACTTCAATAATCTTTGTGTTCCATTACTTATCCTTTTAATCTTTGTTCCTTTCTTCACTGCAAATCCAGAAGCAACTAGTGTTAGAGGATTTATTTGGAACTTTATTGACGGCGGTCCACTTAGAATACTTGTAGACTATTTACTTTATGTAATTATTGAATTTGGTATCTGGGTGCTCATAGTTTACAAGGATTATAAGAAAGAGCCTCTCCTTTGGGTTCTTTTCGCAGAATTATTAATATTCCCAATTTATAACATCTCTAGTCTCAATGACTTGCTCATGAGAGGCAGCATGGCTCCGATGATTATTCTTATGCTCATGGCAATTAATACTCTCGAAAAGAATATTACTTTCATTAAGAATACAAAACCTGCAGACCTCCACATAAAAGAAATCTTAATAGTGTTTGTAGCGTTGATGTGCGCTATCACTCAATTCAAATTATTCACTGTTTCTGTGGACTTCACTTTCAGAGACAAGGAAAACAAGCAGCAGATGCGTGAACTAATTGGTTCCTTCGGAAATATTAATGACGAAAGCGAAACTGATATGGTTGACTTACAATTCTTTGCTGAAAACTATGAAGAAACTTTCTTCTTTAAATACTTGGCTAAATAACAAAAAGGCTGTCTTAGAAAAATCTAGACAGCCTTTATTAGTTTATTTGGTTATTAATCAGATTCCTCTGATGATAAGTACAATTATTGAGATAAAAGTCAAAAGCATTGTAAGTGCGAGAAATAATGAAAGAACTTTTACCCAGAGTTTTCTTCTAGTTGGATTCATATTACTGACTACTATCTCCTATTGTAAGATTTATCTCTATTAATTCTCCATCACGCTCAACAACAAATGTTAATTCATCGCCGACGCTATGAGCATTACGCACATCTATGATATCAGATGATTGAGTTATTACAACCCCGTCAATCTCTCTAATGATATCACCAATCTTAAACAATCCGTTATCTGCTGGGCCACCCTCGTCAATTACAACGATATAAACACCTTCGATTGAACCGTAGTAACTTTCAGAAGCAACTTCCTGAACCTGAATTCCAAGATATGGTCTTCCAACTACATGTCCGTTAGTGATAAGTGACTCGATAATATCTCTTACACTTGAAATTGGAATAGCAAATCCCAATCCTTCAGCTGAACTCATCTTGGCATTTGTAATACCGATTACTTCCCCAAATGAATTAATAAGTGGTCCGCCACTGTTACCTGTATTGATTGAGGCATCTGTCTGAATAAGTCTCATCATATAACCGTTGTTAGTAATCTCACGGTCAAGCGCTGAAACGATACCAGTTGTAACTGTACCATCAAGTGTTCCAAGGGAATTTCCGATAGCAACTACCATCTCACCTACACGAAGTAAATCAGAATCCCCCAGTGTTACACATGGGTATTGACCCTCCTCGTTAAGCTTAATCACAGCGATATCTGTCTGATCGTCAGTTCCCATAATTGAAGCTTCAATCATGTCACCAAAACCTGGAATCTTAACGTAGATTGCCTGATTCTCTCTCTCGAGAACTGAATCAACTACGTGAGCATTAGTAACGATATATCCTTCTTCGCTGATAATAAAACCAGAACCTGAAGAAACTGTAAGTGGTGCGCCACTTGATACTTCAGTAATAAATACAGAAACTGTAGCAGGACTTACAAGATCAACAATCTCCATTGTAGTAAGTGTTTCCTTGTTTGGATCATAAACACTTGCTGCCTGTTCCAAAGTAAAGTGCGGATCATTTACAAACTCGTATGTTGTATTAGTTTCTTCCGTAGTATCTCCAGTATCAAGCTTACCGTCAGTCTTTGAAGCATAAGCCATAGTTCCTACTCTGCCTCGTGAAAGAGCAAAGATATAAACTGACTGCATACAGGAAAAGAGAAAACATACTGCAAGAGCAACAAGTAAGATGTTATACCAGTTAGGATTCTTTACCTTACGGTTATCTACTGCAATATGAGTGATTTCGCTCTCTTTTTTATCCTCGCTGGAAGTCTCTTCAGAAACCTCTTCTGCTACAGGAGTTTCTTCTACTACAGGAGTATCTTCAGTTTCAGTAGTATCAACAGAATCATTGAGTTCTTCATCTACATTTAAATTAGACTCTTCACTCATTATTCTTACCTCTCAATCTTTGTCTTAAGTTCGCGCTCACCGCACTTAACTGCCATGGCACGTCCCTGGGACTTATCAATAATAAACGCCTTGAATGCTTCTTCATCCTTATGGTCACAAACGCAGGTTAAAGTTACATTCTCTGTATAGGCAATATCCTCAACATTCCATCCCTGATTTTTAATCGCGAAAAGCATTTTATCTGACATATCGTATTTAAGCTGGACCTCAAATGCGATGCCCTTACTTACGTTAATAACGCCGCTATTCTTAACAGCTTCAATCGCTGCATCAGTATAGGCTCTTACAAGACCACCCTTGCCAAGTAAAACGCCTCCGAAATATCTTGTAACAACAATAACGGAATTAGTGATTCCACCCTTCTCAAGAACAGACAAAATAGGAAGACCTGCTGTGCCTGATGGCTCGCCGTCGTCACTATACTTTTGCATATGTATGTTGTTATCCAAAATCCACGCATAGCAGCTGTGTCTCGCATCTGGATATGTTCCCCTGACTTCAGCAACAAAAGCCTCCGCTTCTTCCGGGGAATAAATACGCTTGGACTGACCGATAAAAACAGAGTTCTTAATCTCTATTTCGGATTTACCATACCCTTCGAGTGTTACAAAAGAATCAAGAGCCAATTAGATAATCTCCTTATAGCGCTGGTATGCAACCATCAAAAGTGACTTATCCTGGCTATATGTAACCATTTCAAGTGCCTCTTCAATAGTGAAGAACTTACCCTCTTCGTATCCTGATTCCTTGTTAGGAACAACAAGATCACCTGTACACTTCATTACAAACCATGAAACGTTATTATGTACCGGCTTACCAATCTTTACTGAATAGAATTCATAGTTAGTTTTTCCGCATGGAGCAACAATAGAAGCATCAAGTCCTGCGTCATTCTTAAGATTAGAAACTGCAACATCTGTAAGTTTTACGTCACCGTTAACGATTCCCTTAGGAAAACCCCATTCCTGCTTGTCGTTAAGAAGCATAAGAACAGTATCCTCATAAAAACAAATGCCACCAGTATAATTACGAACTATCATAGTTAACCCCCACTAAGGTTTCACATTTTTCTTAAAGATAATATAGCACAAGGGCGCTTTATTTTTCGCGCAAACTTGTAAAAAATACTCTTTCTTTGCTTTTATTACTTATTACTTATATAATGCACACATGATTAACAATAATCGCAATTACAAGTTTTCAGATTATAGTAAGAATCAGAAGTACGGACCCTACAGAAAGCAGAAAACACTTTTGCTTTTGCAGAGAATATTTATTGCGCTTCTTTTCTCAGCTTGTACTTTGGGATTAGTACTTACAGTAAGCATTATCGGTAAGTCTGTAACTCAGAAAGACAGACCTTTATTCGAACTTGGAAAAGAGACTACAGAGGCTGTAGCTCAGACTATCGACAGCGTTCCTACTCCAACTCCTGCACCAACACCAACTCCACGTGAGCTTCTCCCAGAAAATGAACTTGCTGATGCATACTGGGGCGAACTTGTTGAGTGCGAAAATCCAGTTGAATACGAGCATGTACCTGTACATGGCCTTTATCTAAATGCCGCAGTACGTCTCGATGAGAACATTGAACTTGCAAATAACTCCCTTGTAGATGCTTTCGTTATTGATCTTAAGGAGGCCGAGGGCGTTTACTTTAACTCTACTAATGAGTTCGCGCATTCTTTGGGCTATGTCTATAACGCTTACAATCTTGAAGAAGTCTGCGAAAGATGCCACGAGAACAACATTCGTGTAATCGGCCGTATTGTTTGCTTTAAAGATCCTACACTTGCAGAAAGATATCCTGACAGAGCTATCGCAGATGCTAACGGCAACCCACTCTTCTTTACTACTGAGGGTAGCAAGGCATTTGCTAATCCATACGATTCAAGAAACTGGGATTACCTTATTGATCTTGCTCTTGAAGCAATTGACATGGGCGTAGATGAAATCCAGTTCGACTACGTTCGATTCCCTACAGGAAGTACAACTTCTGGTGCTGATCCTTACTATGGTGCTGAGGGCACTGTTCCTACAAAGGCTGATGCCGTTAACAGATTCCTTCAGACAGCGCGTATCAGAATTCAGGATACTTTGGGCATCCCAGTTTCAGGTGATATCTTCGGTATCGCTGTTACAAGTTCCCTTGATGGTCAGATTCTTGGTCAGGACTGGGGTACAGTTGGATTTACAGGAGTAGATTCCGTATGTCCTATGATTTACCCTTCTCACTATGCTCTTGGTACTGTTTTGAACAGCGTAGAGTACGACTGCCCTGACAGATATCCATACGATATTATGCTTAACGCATTGCTTCTTGGCAGTGACTACTACTTAAGACCAGGCTATGCGGAAGTAAGACCTTATATCCAGTGCTTTACAGCTTATTACCTTGGTGAAGGTCACTATCTTGAGCATAGTTACGAGACAGTTGATATTCAGATTTATGCGCTTCAGCGTGCCGGTCTTAATGAGTGGATTCTCTGGAATGCACTTTGTCTCTATCCAGAAGGAAATTATGACGGCGAGACGCATGAATTGTGATATAATCAGTTAGTTAATTATTTGGTATTTAATTTATAGGAGGTCTATTTATGATCGACATTAAATTTCTCCGTGCTAATCCAGATGCAGTTAAGGAGAACATTAAAAAGAAGTTTCAGGACGACAAGCTCCCATTGGTAGATGAGGTTATCGAGCTTGATAAGGAATATCGTGAGTCAAAGACTCGCGCTGAGTATTTGAGAAGCCAGAGAAACTCTAAGTCAAAGCAGATTGGTATGCTTATGGGTCAGGGTAAGAAGGATGAGGCTGAGGTTGTTAAGGCTGAGGTTACTTCTATGGCATCTGAGCTCGAGGCTCTTACTGTTAAGGAGACAGAACTTTCTGAGAAGATTGACAAGATCATGCGTGTTATCCCTAACATCATTGATCCATCAGTACCTATCGGTAAGGATGATTCAGAGAATGTTGAAATCGAGAAGTTTGGTGAGCCATTCGTTCCAGAGTTCGAGATTCCATATCACGTAGATATTATGGAGAACTTGAATGGTATTGAGCTTGATCCTGCAAGAGATACTTCAGGTAACGGTTTCTACTACCTCTCAGGTGATATCGCAAGACTTCATTCAGCTATCCTTTCATACGCCAGAGACTTCATGATTGATCGTGGATTCACATACTACATCCCACCTTTCATGATTCGTTCTTCTGTAGTTACAGGAGTTATGAGCTTTGCTGAGATGGAGAACATGATGTATAAGATTGAGGGCGAGGATCTCTACCTTATCGGTACATCTGAGCACTCAATGATCGGTAAGTTCATCAACACACTTACAGATGAGGAGAAGCTCCCTCAGACACTTACAAGTTACTCACCATGTTTCCGTAAGGAAGTTGGTGCTCACGGTATCGAGGAGCGTGGTGTATATCGTATCCACCAGTTCGAGAAGCAGGAAATGATCGTTGTATGTAAGCCAGAAGAGAGTATGGACTGGTACAACAAGCTCTGGCAGAACTCAGTAGACTTCTTCAGAAGCCTTGATATCCCTGTACGTACACTCGAGTGCTGCTCAGGAGATCTTGCTGATCTTAAGGTTAAGTCTTGTGACGTAGAGGCATGGTCACCACGTCAGAAGAAGTATTTCGAGGTTGGTTCATGTTCTAACCTTGGTGATGCACAGGCTCGTCGTCTTGGTATCCGTATCCGTTCAAAGGATAAGAGCCAGGGTAACTACCTTGCACACACACTCAATAACACAGTAGTAGCTCCACCAAGAATGCTCATCGCATTCCTCGAGAATAACTTGAACGAGGATGGTTCTATCAGAATCCCACTCCCACTTAGAATGTACATGGGTGGCAAGAGCATTATCGAAGTACCTGAGAAGTAATAAACTTAGATTTGATAACAAATAAAGCCTGGATTAATTTCCAGGCTTTTTGTTTGCCCTAAATACAGGCAATAAAAAACCCGGCTTATAAAGCCGGGAATAATAAGCAATTAATTATCTTACATTAAGCTCTCTTAACGAGACCAGAACGCAAGCATCTTGTGCAAACTTTCATAGTCTTAGGGGTGCCATCAACTACTACCTTAACGCTATGAACGTTAGGCTGCTGAGTTGTAAGTGCACGACGTGAAATCTGCGAACGTGTAATGCTTATCTTTCTGCCAAAAAATGTATCCTTCTGACAAACTTCACACTTAGCCATGGGGAACACCTCCTATCAATCTTTTAAAGCGCTAGAAAATAATATCACAGTTGCTCCAAAGTTGCAACTATTATTTAAAAATATTTATCGAGCAGTTAATTCATGTTACTTATTAATCAAAAACACGTCTTACAGTTATTATTCTTTGGCAAATATCACTGTCAGAATTGAAGTTTATAAGTCTGATCGTTGTACCTGCCTTAGATACCATTAGAAGCGTGCCTGTGTCCGTACAGACTGCCATCTCGTATACCTGGCTATTCTCCGTCGCATTCTCATGCGGGGCCGCGAGGAACACTATATCACCTGGAATAATGTCTTCGATTATAAGTTCGCTTGTAACTACATCGTAGCCCGGTACAACCTCTGTACCCATTCTCATCTGCTCTTCTATCGTACGTGGCATTGGAATGCCGTTAACGCAGGAGCAGACGTATACAAGACCATTTACAGATAATCCGTTCATCGAGATTCCATTAGTGATATACATGGAATTAACAAAGCTCAACGCTGAACTTACAAAGTATCTGCAGGATACGGCCTCAATCTCTTCTCTAGGACCAATCTCGATTACTCCTGAAGATCCAATCCAGCCAATCTCACCGCCCGGGAGATAAACCTGATATACACCGTCTCGCTTAACATCAGCATATAAAACAGTATTCATCATTACCTTTGTAATAAGTGTACCGTTACTTGCGTGAGTCATTACGTTCTTACAGTTCTCAGAAACGATAAGCTTATATTCGTGAAGGTCAGGCTCAATTGAATCTCTGTCAGCAATCATGTTATTTGTAAGGATATAACCCTGAATACCGTCAGTAGTCTCAATAAGTGAGTAGCCATTACCACCATCGAGCTGCAGCACCCTGACAGGCTCGTTATAAAGAACCTCTGTAACTCTATAGGAAGAATTATCAGGACTTTCCCTCAAAACTGCTACAGTCGTATTGACAACGTAATAGGAGTCATCGTAAACAAGATTTACAGGCTTTTCCACGAAGAGCTCGATATTCGATCCCTTAAAGAAACTAGGAAGTACATTAGGTAGAATATAGAAAACAAGAGAAAGCACGAAAATAAAAGCCAGCGAAGCGATAACGAATCGCAAAATGACATTACGCTTACGATGACGAACGGAATCATCACCACGGCCGAGACCCCAGATATCCTGCATATTC
The DNA here is from genome assembly GCA_045639635.1 of Saccharofermentans sp. Lineage (GTDB taxonomy): Bacteria > Bacillota > Clostridia > Saccharofermentanales > Saccharofermentanaceae > Saccharofermentans. The sequence continues at coordinate 32,338 of JAZUDM010000038.1, forward strand.
TCAACCTGGCCGAAATCACCCTCCAGCTTATTTGAGTCATTAAGGAACGAAAGATTATTCTCAACGTGTCTTACGTTCTTTTCCCTGCTCTCAAATAGTAGCGAGTCATCGTTTTTCTTAAACCAGTTCTTCTTTGAGCTGGATTTTGAATCACTTTTATTCTTCTTCATTAATCTTTATCACTCTTCGTCAGTAAGAAGTGTAACAAAAGCGCATGCTACACCACCATCGTGAGAAAGACTCACACTTACTGATGTTACCTTTAATTCTTCTGCTCTCTTCAAAGCTTCACCATGGAACACAAGTTCTGGTGCACCATTAGCTCCTCTTACGATTTCAAAATCAAGAAAGCCAATATTTTCTGTACAGATTCCTGTTCCAAGGGCCTTGGCTGCAGCTTCCTTGGCAGCAAATCTTGCTGCTAAGCTCTCTGCACGTCTGATATCAATCTTATGAGCCATAGCGTACTCATATTCACTGCCTAAAAAGCACTTCTTAAAGAAACTGGTATTATTGTTCTCGACATGCTTTAAAATTCTATCGATATTTACAATATCAACGCCGTTTCTTATTTTCATACAACAACTGCCTTATCAATCTTTCCGCTGAGTCTTACTTCACTATTCTGAACAAGCTCAGGCTTGGAATAGATAGATACAAGTAATGTTGGAAGTCCTGCTGCATTACGAGCCTCAATTACAGCATTAATGGAAGATGCCTTAATCCAGCTTCTAGTAATTTCTGCAGCATATTCATCGATTACAAGGAAATCACAATTCTTAATGAATTCCATTGTATCGTTATCCAGATCAGCCATCTCCTCAGCCTTTACATAAGCTGCACCGATGCCCTCAATAATTGCATACTTAACGAGAATTACTGAAAGGAATGTCTTTCCAGACTGAACCTTATCAGTATATAAATAAAGTCCCTGATTCTCCTTACGGGAATTCTCAAAAACCTTCTTTACGCTGTCGAATACCTTCTTACGACGAGCCTTATCGCCAAAGTAATCACTCTTATAATTCTTAAGTGTATACATACTGTAGTCAGCAAGACCGCAGTAGTTATAACACTTTATAAGCTCATCTGACATACAGTCATTACAAACAATCTCGATTCCACCCTTTGTAGTAACAAAGCCTGTGTCCTTACATGACATGCAGACAGGCTGCTCCTCATCGAAGTCAGGGTCAATCTTATTCTTCTTAATGAAGTTAACGCGATCCTCGTAAAGTTCCTCCAAACGCTTATCAAGAGCAGGAATTGGGGCATCGTTGCTATCGATCATGGCAACGATTTTTTCCTTACGAATATTAACGATTTCAACATCGATTTTCTTAAGTTCAGGGAACTTTGCATATACAAGATTCATTCTGTCTTCCAACTGAATTGCTCTTGTAGCACTAAGTGAACCACGCTTTTCTCCAATAAGTGATTTAATTGTCTGCATCGCTGCCTCCAAACAGGTTCAAAATCTCGTCTTCTTCAACGTCAGGATCTGATGTAACTGCTTCTTCAGCCTTCTTTGGAGATTCTGTTTTAGTTTCAGAAGAACCTACTCCCATCTCACCGCCAAGCTTCCAAGGATTACCTGAAGCCTTCTTACGGCTGGCTTTACTCTTATTCTCTTCGTGCTTCTTATTCTCGTAAACAGCAGCCTTATCGATAGTAGTAATATCTGAAAGATACCACTCCTTAAGCTTGTCGCCTACGTTACGAAGTGTAATTGTGCTTCTAAAGTCGTTACAACGGTAAGCGTACTCTACTAACTCTACGCTAACGTCATATTCAGAAACCCATGTCTCAATCTTCTCAATATCGAGACCGTCAAGACGCTTTCTCATAAGCTTTCCAAGACTCTTTACAATCTCTTCTGCCTTATTCTTGTTAGCAATCATTGTAGTTAACTTATCAGGTGTAGTGTAACCCTTCTTGTACCAGTCTTCTGCGACTTTTTGTAAGAAATTAATTCTATAAAGCTGCTTTTCACGTCTTGCCTCTTCGAAAAGAGTATAAATTACAGCAGAATCAAATCCATACTCGTAAAGGCACTTATCGATGAGACGATAGTTAAGAGCTGCCATTTTACCAAGGTAGAATGTCTTATTAATGCTGCTTGCAAGAACATCACGTGAATTATCAGAAGACAGAGAAACTCCATCAAGAGAGTCTCCTCTGGCGTTCATTGTCTTACAATACTCTTCTACTTCACGCTTCTTAAGATCTACGAGCTGATACTTGTTATTCTTATCCTTAATAACCAAATCCTGGCTTATTAACTCAGCGAAAGCCTCACTGCGCTCCGCTTTTGTAATAACCTGATACTCCTTAAGATCGTTTTCAGTGAACTTATCGTTTCCTAAAATCATAAGAAGCCACATGTATAAACATATGGCATTCTTAGAAAGTTCCTGTATATATTGTGTAAGAAAAATATCTGGAACAAGTGTATCTGATATTAATAATTCTGAGTTGTCTTTATTAATAGACATATATTCTCCTAATTAACCGCCCGGATTTTCTTCTGGTGCAGGCTGCTGTGGTTCCGTTTCAGGCGGAGCTGTTGGCTCTGTCTGTGGTGCCTCTGTAGCTGCTGGCTCTGTTGCAGAAGTCTCAGATGAAGTCTCACTAGGTGCTGTATATGTTGGTGTAACAGTTCCTGTTGAAGCATCGAACTGTGCCTGTGTACCATCTGCCTGCAATGTACCTACCTCAACAATTGCTGGGATAACAGGATATACAGATGACATCATCTCAACACGATTAATCTCGTTACCGTTAGCGTCGTGCCATACAGCCCATGCACGAGCTGTAACACCTGGATGTGAACCTCTGACTGTATTTGTTGAACCAACTGGCATTGAAGTGTTCTGAACATAAGTTGTACCAGCAGGTGTTGTACCAGTTCTCTGGCCCTCGATTGTGATGTACTGTCCATCTGGGAGCAAGTGTCCGTAGATTTCTACAGTTACTACACTGTTGCTTGAGTTCCAGTTAGCAATAAGGATAATTGGATATCCACTTGTATTTGTAAACTTAAGGTCCTGAGCTGGCCAGTCTACTGCAGCATCTGTACCATCATCAGCATAAGAAGATGGCCACATATGAGGCTGTCTCTGGTTGATCTCAAGGTTTGCCTTAACAGCTGACTGATAAATCATTGTTGAAACCTGGCAGATACCACCACCAAAGTCTGTCTCTGATCTACCATCAACGATAACACCAGCCTCACGATAACCGTTAGCAGCTGTACGCTGACCGATAAACTCATTGAATGAGAAGTAATCACCAGCCTCGATTACAAGACCATTGATTCTCTCACATGTGATATTAATGTTGTGGTTTCTGTTAGCAACAGCTGCTGTTGTCGAAGAAGATGATGAAACCTTACCAAACTCAGCCTCAATAAGCTCAGATGTAAGTGTTGGCTCCTCAACTTCTGCAGTTACATCAACGATACCTACGTATGTGCTGCTATCAAGAAGTGCCTTAACATCAGCGATTGTCTGATCAATATCGATTGTGTAACCCTCTTCAGAAGGTGTGTACTCGAATCTGCATGATTCTACGTTGAAACCTGTAATCTCAGCCTCAACTGCCTCGTGTACGTAGCTGTCGAGAACTCCGTGAACAAGTGTTGCAATCTCATCTGAGTGGAGTGTGTATGCTGTATTAAAGATTACTGGGCTCTTCTTAAGTGCCTCACGCTGATTATAAAGTTCAATCAAAGCATTAACATCCTCGTTACCTGTTGGCTTCAAGTAATTAAAAGCTTCGTTTGCAACTTCCTCAGCATTGTTTGTGATTGGAAGTGAGCTCAAATCAAGTGGGATAAGCTCATCGTCAAGGTTAAGCTGAATATCAATATCAAGTGGTGCAGCTGGCTGGTTTGCAATAACTGCTGCAAGACCTGCATCAAGAGACATACCAGAAACGTTAGTTGAATCGATAACGACACCCTCAACGAATCCCTCTGTATTAAGAGAATTTCTAAGCTCAGTCTCTGTCATCTGAACTACTGTACCATCAGCATTTGTAAGATCATATTTTGTCTCGAACAATCCCATCTTCCAAACTACTACGCCTGCAATACCTACTACTGCAAGAACAGCTGCCACGATAGCAACTGGAATCCAAGGAGACTTCTTACTCTTCTTAGACTTTCTGGAAGATGAACTCTTAGCTGGAACTCTAGATGGAGTTGATGAAGCAGTTCTGGAACTGCTTCTTACTGAATTACCCGGTCTAACACTCTTAGAATTGTTTGCACCTGTTTTCTTCATATAAATAACGCCTCTATATTTTTTTAAATTTATAATCTACACCTATGCATAAAAACACACACTTAAATATAATCAAAAGCTTCATTACATTCAAGTTACAAAACGCCAAATGCACCCATTTTTTTAAATTTTATTTTAGTATTTAGACACTTTTTTCTTATGTACTTACATAAGAATAATAAGTTATAATGGTGATGATTATTTTCTTAGAGGGCAAGAATGAAATTTAAACTAACAGTTCCACATTTCTTTAAATTGATTTTTCTTATTGGAATAATCATTGTGGTGCATGCAGCTTACCTTACAAGTTTCTATGCATGGTTTGGTAGCGCAATGGAGGATCCGCTTATTAATAACTTCGATGCGTATAAAGCGCTCGTTCCAGTTATTACTATTGCTTCCATTTTCCTTGCAGACTTTCTTCAGATGCCTCGATTCTTCCGTAAGAAGAATATCGATATTGTCGCTCAGACATTGAAATTCAGCTTTATCCTTACACTTATCACACTTTCTGCCAAGGACCTTACTGAGCAGAGAGCCTTCCCTCGAAGCGTTATTCTTATTAGCTTTGTGCTTCTTATTATTTACGTTTTCACCTGGGAAATGATTTGTAGTTTCATCAGCCACAGAATGTACGATAACGCAGAGCTTGTAATTATCGGTTCTAACAAGGCTACTATGGATCTCGTTCGCGATAAGATTTACCCTACACTTCACGGTATGGACCTCGATTTTGGTAAATCAGTAAGATATTCAGACAAAGCTGCTATCCGTTCTGCTATCAGACGTAATGCTGAGATTTTCCTCTGTCCTGACGTACCAGAGGATGTTAAGTCTGAAATTATCCTTCTTTGTGCTAAGAATAATACTGTTGTATATGTTGTTCCTCAGTTCTATGAGATCAGCCTTTATAAGTCCAGAGTTATTAACTTTAACGACCTTATGGTAATGCTAATCGACCGTATGGGACTTACTTTTGAGCAGAAGATTATTAAGAGAACTATGGATCTTATTATCTCCCTTCTCGCTTTAATTATTTCTTCACCAATCATTCTTATCTGCGCAATCGTTATTAAGCTTAGTGACGGTGGTCCTGTTTTCTATACTCAGGAGCGTCTCACAATTAATAACAAGCCATATAAGATTTATAAGCTTAGAACAATGAGACAGGACGCCGAGGTTACAACTGGTGCTGTTATTTCTGGTAAGGATGACCCACGTGTTACACCATTCGGAAGATTCCTCCGTAAGTCCAAGCTCGACGAGGTTCCTCAGTTTATTAACGTATTAAAAGGCGAAATGAGTGTCGTTGGTCCTAGATCAGAAAGACCTGAATTCGTATCTAATTTCGAGAAGGAAATTCCTGGTTACTCACAGCGTTTTGCAGTAAAGGCTGGTATTACAGGTCTTGCTCAGGTTGCTGGTAACTACGACACAACTCCTCAGGACAAGCTCCGTTATGACCTCCTTTACATCAAGAACTATTCAATCCTTCAGGATTTGAAGATTATGTTCTTAACAGTAAAGGCTGTATTTACACCTAACCTTTATAACAGAAGCTTTGAAGACAATAAGTCTACTTTCGTTTCTACTAACAGCAAGGGTGAAGAGAATGAATAATACTGAGTATTCAGTTCTCATGTCTGTTTATGCTAAGGAAAATCCTGATTATTTAAAGGAGAGCATTAACAGCATCTTAGAGCAGACTATAAAGACAGATGATTTTGTTATCGTTCTTGATGGTCCCTTAACACCAGAACTTAATAAGGTTATTGAAGAATTCACTTCCAATTATCCTTCAATTTTTAATATTGTTGCCTTTAAGGAGAACCGCGGTCTCGGATTAGCTTTAAGAGACGGTGTTCTTTCCTGTCGTCACGAGATTATTTTAAGACAGGACAGTGACGATATTTCAGTACCAGAAAGAAGCGAGAAGCAGCTTTTACTCTTATCTAAGACTAATTCAGACGTAATAAGCGGCACTATCGAAGAGTTTTCAGACTCAACTACAAATATCACTGGAAAGAGAACTCTTCCATTAACTCACGAAGAGATATTAAAGTTCTCCAAAAAGCGTAATCCTTTTAACCACCCTGCAATTATGTTTAAGAAGTCAGCCGTAGTTGCTGCCTCAAACTATAGTGAGGAGTATCACCTTTTCGAGGATTATCACCTTTGGATAAAGATGCTCATGAACGGAGCAAAGGCTGCAAACCTTGAGGAAACATGCGTATTCATGCGTGTGGATTCCAATACTTACTTAAGACGTGGTGGCAGAAAGTACGCCTCCGACATGATTCGTTTCCATAAATGGATTAGAAATAAAAAATGGAGCAGCACCCTCGATTTTCTTACAGGTGCCGTTCCACACTATATTGTCTGTGTTATGCCTTCATTTATGCGAAAGGCAATTTATAAGATTCTTCACTGATTAACTGCATTCTTATATGCATTAAGTGTTGCCTTAGCGCAGTTATCCCAGGAGAAATACTTAGCTCTATCAAGTGCTTTATTAATCTTTTCCTGTGCCAAAGGATCGCCATTTTTAAGATCCTCAGAGCACTTAACTGCATCTACCAGAGCGTTTCCAATTTCTGAAATCTCATCAGGACTACAGAGGAAACAGCAGTCTCCTGCAACTTCCTTTAAGGAAGAAACATTAGTAGTAACTGTAGGAACACCACTTGCCATACCCTCAATTACAGGAATACCAAAGCCCTCGTAGCGTGAAATATAAGCTACTGCAGAAGATGCCTTCATAAGACTTAGCATCTCGTTATCTTCAACAAATCCTGTAAAGATAACATTATCCTTAAGGCTCATGTCCTCAGAAACCACCTTAAAGATTTCGTCGTAAAGCCATCCCTTCTTACCTACAATTACAAGTTTAAAGTCACCAATTGTACTTCTTATTTCCTTAAAAGCACGGATAAGATTAGGAACATTCTTACGTGGCTCCAATGTACCAACATAGATAATGTACTTACTGTCGATACCATACTTTTCCAAAAGCGCTTTATCTGCAGGAACAGAATCAAAGAACTTATTATTTACACCCATATAAGTTACTTCGATATCGCTGTTCTTTGGCTTACAGAAACGTGGAATATCCACCTTAGAACTATTAGAAATAGTGATAATCTTGTCTGCCTTCTTGGCAGTTTCCTTTATATACCCCTGGAACATTCTGCACTTCCATCCAACAAGATACTCAGGATGGATAAAGTAAGACATATCGTGGAAAACGCCTACTACCTTTGTTTTCTTTGAAATAAGATTCAAAGCATAAGGCATAGTGTAATTAGGACAATGAAGAATATCAGCCTTCAATGAACGAATCTTCCAAGGGAAAACAATCTGTTCCCACAAAATTCTAATATACTGCTTACGAAGAAGTTTTGATTTTACAGGCACCATATGAAAATTAGGGTTACTAATATCAAAGCCCATAAAATCATCGTCCTGGGCGAAAAGGAAATACTCATTTTCCTTATCGATATTTTGAAGCCCATTAAGAAGACCGAGCATGTATCTTCCAATGCCGGTCTTACTTTTCGGTGTTGCTGTAAGATCAATAACGATTCTCATTAATAACTAACCCGGGATTAAAGGAGGTCTTCTCTTCCCTTTTCCTTGAGTCTCTCTACCATAAGCTTTACGTCCTGAACCTTGGACTTATCGCATACAAGAAGAGCTCCGTTTGTAGAAACTACAACGATATTCTCTACACCGATTGCTGTAATAAGCTTGTCGCCACAGCTGTCAAAGAAAACGCTGTCCTTACAGTCGATGAGCTCGCTCGCGCCAATAGTAACGTTGCCGTTCTCGTCTCTTTCAAAAACATTATCGAGAGCATCCCATGAACCTACGTCATTCCATCCAAAGTCAGCAGGGATTACATAAACACCCTCTGCCTTCTCCATGATTCCGTAGTCAACAGAAACCTTCTCAAGTGTTGGATATACACGAGCGATAGCCTCAGCCTCAGATGGAGTTCTGAGGTCATCGAAGATAGCCTCCATATCCTCGTACATCTTAGGAAGGAGCTTCTTAAAGTACTCAAGGATAACAGATGCCTTCCAGATAAACATACCTGAATTCCAAAGGTATGTGCCCTCAGCTACATACTGCTTTGCAATCTCTAAAGCAGGCTTTTCTACGAACTTCAAAAGATCATAAACCTCAGGGTTAACCTCTGAAGCTGATGAGGAGAAGTTAATATAACCATAACCAGTTGATGGGAAAGAAGGCTTGATACCGATAGTTACGATACGGTCTGTCTTCTCTGCTGTATCCATAGCAAGCTCAATGATTCTCTCGTATTCCTTAACGTTAGCGATATGGTGGTCAGCAGGAAGAACTGCCATAAGAGCATCACCATAAAGCTTCTTCATTGTCATTGCTGCGTAGATAATACATGGTGCTGTATTTCTCATTGCTGGCTCAACGAGGATGTGACTTCTGTCTACTTCATCAAACAAAACCTTATCTGTAAGCTTTGCCTGTCTCTCGTTAGTCACGATGAAAGTATTAGCACGAGGGATAACACCATCGTAATGCTTGATTGTCTCGTTAATCATTACATCATCACCTGTAAGCTTTGAAAGCTGCTTTGGTGATTCCATTCTTGATACTGGCCAGAATCTAGTTCCGCCACCGCCAGCCATAATAACTGCAACTCGTTCCATATATTTCACCTCATTAATTTTTATCTAATCTTGTTGAATTATACCCTAAATACTGTAGAATTATCCATATGAGCTATTCATTTCTAGTTGCAACGGACGTTGATTCCACATTATTAGTACCAGGACAGCCTGTTTCAGACGCTAACAAAGCGGCTATTAATAAAGTTCGCGAATTAGGTGGTGCCTTTACACTTGCAACCGGTAGAACTTCATTACTTACAGGAGCTTATATCCTTGACTTAAATCTTGATGTTCCACTTATTTCTAGTAATGGTGCAGCTATCTACGACCCAACTTCCAGAAAAGAACTATATTCTTCTCTTATCCCAGAAGAAATCGTTCGAAAGTTTATTGAAATCATTTTTAAGAACAAAGTAAATGCCGTTTGCTATAGTGCTGATGCTATTTACTTTACTCCTGGTAGCACTCGAAAGGACTTCATCGAGAACTATAACGCAACACTTCCTGAAGATTTTAAAGCTCCACTAAAGGCTCTTACACCTGACATGATTACAGGTAACACACCTAAACTTAATAAGTTTCTTTTTATCGATCCAGATAAAGAGTCTTGGGATTTTGCCTGTACTTTCGACGAGCTTGAATTAGTTAGTTCTGGCCCAGGTTTCTACGACATTATGTATAAGGGTTCAACTAAGGGAAGTGGTCTTTTACGTGTTGCTGATATTCTTGGAATTTCTCACGACATGACATTTGCTCTAGGCGACAGCGACAACGACTTATCCATGCTTACTTCCGCAAAATATGGAATTGCCATGGGAAATGCAAATAGCCTTATAAAAGAAAACGCAGCCTACATTACTGACAGCTGCGAGAACGATGGTTTTGCAAAAGCACTTCTTGAATATGTAATTCCTACTGTTTTGAATCAGCAGAAGTAATTTCCTTAATTAAATTGCAAAGATTATTAGTAATAATCTCCCATGTATAATTCTTTTCCACGTACTTAACTGCGTTATCCATCATCTGGGAAACGATATCTTCGTGTGAATAAAGATAATTAAGTTCACCTTCAAACTCATAGAAATTGTTGTAATAGAATGCGCCGTTACTCTTAGTACAGTGCGCTCTTAAAACAGGGCACTTGCCATTTACGATAACAGGAGTTCTGATGCTCATTGCCTCCAAAACAACAAGAGAGAGACTCTCATATTCAGATGGAAGTACAAGGGCACGTGCTCCCTTAATTCCATTAAACTTATCTTCATCGGAAACGAAGCCGAGGCTTACGATGTCCTCATCATCTGGAACATTAATTACAGCCTTACCCATAAGAACAAGCTTCAATTTGCTTTCAGGATTACGCTTTTTATACTCTTTAAAGTAATCAAATAGCTGAGGGCAGTTCTTGCCTTCGTCGATTCTTCCTACGTAAACAATATAATCATTAAGGCCATACTTCTTCTTAAAAGCTTCGCCATCGATTTTCTCTGGCAAATCAATGCCAACTCCACCCAAAGCGTACTTTAAGTCAGGACCATACTTACTTAAAACAAGGTCTCTTTCCTCTTCAGTATTAAACATAAATGCATCAGGCTTACTAAAGATTCTGTCAAAAATATGCATCTTAAGGAAAGGCTCGTCGTGAGCAAGAGGAAGCATAATTACCTTATTATCCACAACCTCAATTCCCATAACGCTTGGATAATAAAGGTATGCGTAGAATAGTACACAGTCGTAATCGTACTGATGCGCCTTAAGATAATCGATAAGTGCTGGTACAAATGGTCCCTGCTTATCGATCCACTCCTGCTCTTCCTTTTCCTTTAAAATGCCACGCATAAAGCGGGAATTAACCTCATCGAACTGCTTCTGGTTACGCTCTTTTTTTACAGGAAAACGCTTTACATTAACGCCGTTAATTACCTCTTCGTCTGCTTCGTATTCGTTCTTCCATGTCATATAATCGATTGCTTTTGTAGTAAGAATATCGATTTTCTCACAGAAAGGAAGCATATGCTCAGCAAGCTGACGGCAATGGAGTTCAGCTCCGCCGTTAACTTCTAATCCATATCTTTGAATTACAAAACAAATCTTCATTACTTCTTACCTTCTGTTAATTTAAGAACGTTCTCGAAATGAGACATAAAGAGCTTGGAGATATTTTCATAAGAAAAATCATTAAGACGCTTTCTCTGTCCTTCAATGATTTTCTCCCTTAATTCCTTATCGTTTACAACTTCATGTACAGCAAAAGCAGCCTTTTCCATATCCTTTGTTTCAAGAAGGACGCCACTTCCACCCAAAGTCTCACCGATTGCAGAAGAATCGAATGCAACGATAGGGCTATCGAAATACATTGCCTCAACAAGTGGAACGCAGAAACCTTCGTGCTCACTCATGGATACAAAGCAGTCAGCAAGCTTATAGTAAGCAAGGATATCCTTAAATGGAACCTGGCCTGTAAGGATCAAATCGTCACTTACACCAAGGTTATTAGCATAGTTTCTGATGCGCTCAGAATATCTTCCGGCACCATTATCTGAACCTACGAAAATAACTCTGATTTTCTCATCAGGGAACATCTTTTTATAGTAAGCAAGAAGTGTTACAACATCGTGCTGGCACTTATTAGGAACAATTCTTCCTACAAAAACAATATTCTTGTAGCCGTCACTATACTTCTTGATTACTTCCTCGTTTGGCTCCTTCTTATAGTCTTCGAAAGGAATAAGAATAGCCTTAACAAACATTGGGCATGTGTAGCCAAAGTCCTTTAAATCCTGACAGTTATAAGAAGATACGCCAAGAACAGCATCGAAAGTGCTGTTTAAAGACTTAACCTGATCTCTGCCGTCAGAACAAAGGCAGGCAAGCTTGCCGTTATAGTCTGAAAAATAATGTCCAGGAGTGATATTGTGGTAAAGGCAGAACTTACGGCAGTTAACTGTCTTTATCCATTCATTAAGTTTTGTACCAGTAGAAAGGTGATACAAAATCACATCCTCTGGCTTAATATCTGTAAGAAATCTTGCTTCACGGGCAACATTCTTTGGAAGCCTGTCATCGATATACTCAGCAAAAATCTCGCTGGCGTAACCATTCTTTTTTAAAAGCCCGTCTATCGCAAGACAGTCGTTACTAACTGCATCACCAAAAGCCAGAGTTGTAAGAAGCTGAATTACTCTCATAAATTACACCTCGGCATTAGTTCTGATTTTATCCAGGCGCTTATTAAGTTCAGCAATCCTGTTATTGAGCTCGCGCTTTGTCTTATTAGCCTTATTAAGTTCAATGAGGGCATTAATAATTGAAGTGTTAACTGAATCCTGCTTTGCAGTAATTGGTCTGAACCAGAAAGCATTAATTTTCTTCATGAACTTACCAACAGCATTAGTTGCTGCTACGTCAGCAATAGAATTAGACTCGAAATACTTAAGGTAAGAATTTACGTCCTCACCAAAGATAGGTGTCTCCTCAAAAGAAGGTACGTTAATAGATAAAGAATTACTCTTCTTATATTCTTCAAATCTATTATTAATTATCTGTGTTGGATTAAATTCCATTACTTCTTAGCCTTACCTTCTAATTCATTAACGCGCTTTTCAAGCTCATCGAGCTTAACAGCTAATCTCTCATTTTCCTTGTTTGTATCGTTAACTGACTGAATTACCTTGTAGAAATAGTAGTTAAGTGTATTCTGCTTAGCGACAACTGGGAGGTAGAACATACCATTAACCTTACGAATAACCTTCTTAACAAATACCTTAATCTTATTACCTGTTAAGTACTCGTATGGTTCAATCTCATAGTGAGTAGAAAGATACTGAAGTGAGGCCTCAACGCTGCCCTCAACTGGAGCTGTTGCTTTGCTGTCGTCAAAAGAAAGCGGAATCTTGTCTCTTCCGCTATCCTTAATATCTTTTCTGATATCTTCCATGATTTTCTCTACGTTAATCTCGCTCATATATACACCTTAGTTTTCAAGTGATTCAAGAAATTCAACTGTTCTAGTTACTATTCTATCCCAAGAAAAATTATCTATTACATATTTTCTTCCATTTTCTGCCATTACCTTTGAAATTTCTTTGTTTTCTTCAAAGAACTTAATAGCACCTTCGTAATCGAAATAGTCCTTAAAATAAAGTCCGCCATTAGTTCTCTTGGCAAAATCTAATGTAACCTCACACTCTTCGCTTACAATTACAGGCCTTTTGCAAAGCCAGCTCTCCATAATTACAAGGGAGAAACTCTCGTGAGTAGATGGCTGACAAAGGCAGAGTGCACCTGCCATTGCGTTATATTTCATTTCCTTCGAAACGAATCCCAAATCAATGATGTTATCTTTGTTTTCAGCAGGGATCTCAATCTCGCCGCCTCCGATAAGAACGAGTTTAGGATAGTTTCTTCCCTCGTTCCTGGCGCGGTTTATATACTCGTTATGGTACTTAATTAATGTATCTACATTCTTTCCAGCGTCCTTACGACCTGCATAGATTACATAGTCTCCTTCGATACCTGTTTCTCTGCGGAACGCCTCTACATCACCCTTAATAGTAACGTCGACACCAGTACCTAATACTTTCTGCTTTACTTTGCTTAAATCGTAATAGGAATTGGCAAGCTTCATCTCTGGGTGAGCGTTATAGATAAGTCCCTTAACATTTTCGAATGTATTCTTAAATGCTTCCATATAGAAATAAGATTCATCGTGAAAACATGGAATTACTACTGATTTAGATGGAAACTTCTGACATCCCTCAATACATGTTCCAAACATATATGGAGCATATAGAAAATAAGAATACTCATTCTCATGTTCTTCCATAAAGGCCAAAAGATTCTTACTTGTAGCTGAATTTCTAATGAAGATTTCTTCTTCTGCGGCAGTAATTTTCTTACCTGCCATAAGTTTTAAGTTTACTTCGTCAAAACTTCTAGCGTCTCTTTTATCAGCCTTAAATCTTCTGATAGTTATGCCGCGGGAATCCTTGGAAACACCTTCTTTATAGAAGTTCTTTCCCCAGTCTGAAGCGAATTTTTCAATGCATGTAGTAAGGATTTCAAGCTGAATTCCTGTAGCAAAAAGATGTCCTGTGAGTTCGCGGACAAGACTTTCCGCGCCTCCTGGAATCTCTTCACCATACCATGGAACAACGAATCCTAACTTTTTCATATTAATTAATCTTCTTCGTGAACCTTAATTGTGTCACCCAAAATAAACTTATGGTCAAGTCTTACTACACCAACATCACCTGTTGTTGCATAAGTCTCGATTGAGAAAATCTCACGATGGTAGTCAACAGCTACACTTCTGTCATACTCGATAGCAAGGTCAACTGTGTACTTACCAGGAAGAAGGTTAAATGAAGAAATCTTAATTTCAACTGTACCATCCTCGAGAAGATCGAATCTGTCATACTGCTCAAGAAGTGTGTTACTTCCATAAACCAAAAGCTGGTCAGCACGATAGAATGCAAATCCAAAAGTTGCATCCTCAATTGGCTCGTTAACCTTAAACTTAATCTTAATAGAGAATGGATCAGCAACGTGGTAAACGTAGTTCTCATTGCCTTCAGCATCGTATGCACGTGCATCAACGATTTCTACCTTATAGTTACCCCAGCGCTTCTTCTCTTCTTCTTTTACTTCTTCTACTACTTCCTCAACTACCTCAGCTGGAGCCTCAGGGTTTTCTTCGCTATTAGCTGCTTCCTCTGCTGCCTTTGCTTCCTCAGCAGCCTTCGCCTCAGCCTCAGCCTTTTCCTGCTGAACCTGCTCAATAGTATTAAGAATCTCATCAGGGATAGAGAATTCCTCTGCTGATGTATCAATCTCGCCACGGGCAATCTGAAGTTCCTTAATCTTCTGCTCGTTACGCTTCTTTGCCATGTAATCAAGGTAAATTGGGTGGATACGTCTTGGCTTACCATCAGCCTTAAACTTACCTTCGTGAATCCAGATTGATCTGTCGCAGAACTCCTCAATCTGTGAAAGTGAGTGAGATACGATTACGATTGTTGTACCCTGAGCCTTAATCTCCTGAAGCTTGGCAAAACACTTTGCCTGGAAGTTTGCGTCACCTACAGCAAGAATCTCATCGATAAGAAGAACGTCAGCGTCTACGTTGATAGCAACAGAGAACGCAAGTCTCATGTACATACCTGAAGAATATGTTCTTACAGGGTTATCGATAAACTCCTCAAGCTCTGAGAATCTGATAATCTTCTCCATTCTCTTGTCGATTTCCTTCTTGGAAAGACCAAAGATAGAAGCATTAGTATAGATATTCTCACGTCCACTCATGTCTGGGTGGAAACCAGCACCAAGCTCGATAAGAGAACTTACTCTTCCCTTAACGATTACGTCACCGCTTTCTGGGTAGAGAATTCTTGTCATGAGCTTCAAAAGAGTACTCTTACCACAACCATTGTGACCAATAAGTCCAACGGCCTCACCACGCTTAATGTTAAGTGAGATGTCTCTTAATACTACACGGTTCTCATAACGGTTACGCTTCTGGAATAAAACCTTTTCCTTAAGGCTTGTTCCCTTATCGTAGAAAACCTTGAACTGCTTTGTTACGTTCTTTATGATAATTACGTCTTCAGCATCCTTAGGGTTAAATTCTGTTGTTCCCTTTTTATATCTTTCTTCAAATGCCATAGTAAACCTCGATTAAAGTTCTTCTGCAAAATGTCTCTTGAGCTTTGAGAATACGAAAGTACCAATTACAAGGAACAATACTCCCAAAACAAATGCCTCAAGAAGTGTAGACAAATCAGGAACCTGCTCACTATAAAGAATATCTCTATAAGCGATTACTACTGATGTCATTGGATTTAAATGGAAAAGCTGCAAGTACTTCTCTGGTACAAGGTCTACACCATAAACTACTGGTGTTAAGTAGAACCATGCCATGGAAATGATACCCAAGATGTACTCCAAATCTCTAAAGTAAACTGTAACAGCTGATGTAATCATAGCAATTCCCATAGTAAGAAGGAACTCTACAATCATGATTACAGGAAGGCATAAAAGCGCCAGAATTGGTGGTCTTCTGCCTGAAATGTAAACAACTGCAATTACGACAACGAAAGACAAAAGCATGTTTACAAAGCCTGAAACTACATAAGAAATAGGGATTACTTCACGTGGGAAGTAAATCTTTTTAATAAGATCATTCTGCTGAATAATAGAAACAGCACCGCCTGTAATTCCTGCTGAGAAGAAAATCCAAGGAATAAGTGCTACGAAAAGGTAGAGGTAATAATCCTCAATACCCTGTCTCATAATTACTGAGAACACAAGTGTGTAAACAAGGAGCTGCAAAAGTGGGTTAATAAAAGTCCACATGAAACCAAGTACAGAACCCTTATAACGTCCACGCAAATCCTTACGAACAAGACTTGCAATCATCTGTCTATATTCATAAATCTCTTTAAACATTCGAAAAACCTCTTAATTCAAACTTCTGTAGTAAGAAAGCACTTCGAGAAGTGTGTTATTAATATCATACTCTGGGCTAAAACCAGTATCTTTTGAAAGCTCAGAAATATCTGCACGTACATGAACGAGAGCATCGTCAGGAATGCGCTCAGGTAAAGTTACAGCTGCGCTTGCCTTAGGGCTGTCGTTAACGAGAATTTCAATCATATCTCTGATATATGTGCTCTTACCAGAACCTACGTTATAAATCTTGCCGCTTACACCCTTTTCTGCGAGGAGTCTATAAGCTCTTACAACATCACGTGCATCAGAGAAATCTCTCCAGGAATTAAGATTTCCGAAAGAGAATGTATCAATCAATCCACGCTCCAAATCAACGATTCTCTTAGAGTAGTCAGTGATAACAAAACCAGTCTTCTGACCTGCTCCAATATGGTTAAAGGAACGTGTGAAAATATATTCAAGATTAAATCTTTCAGCAATTAATCTTACGAGAACTTCCTGTGTATTCTTTGAAACATCGTAAGGAGATGTGCCGTTTACAGGGAAAGACTCATCGATAAGACCATCTTTAGAACTACTAACATCGTACTGATTTGCAGAACCGATGAAAAGAATTCTTGCCTTAGGACAGTGATTAGCAACTGCAAGTGCAATATTTACTGAAATATCAACATTTAAGTGCATTGTAAGATTAATCTTTTCCCAGGAAATGCTAGGAGCAGCCTGTCCTGCGAGATTAAAAACATAGTCAGGCTTAACGTTCTCGAAAAGCTTGTTACACTCATCAAAGTTAAGCATATCAACTACAAAAGTATTGGCCTTTGATGGATCTTCACACACATCTGCGCCATAAACTTCGTAGCCATTATTCAAAAGCTCATTATATAAATAATTACCTGCAAAACCGTTACAGCCAATAATTAAAGCTCTTTTTGCCATACAAACACTCCAAAAAAAATAAAAGACGGCACACGGATAGGAAAAAGGCTATCCGTGTGGCCGTAGTACTCATAAATTATAGATTAACGTCAGTCTTAAAATCAGACTGCTTAGCAATAATCAACATAAATAATTCTGCCTTAAATCAAAGCATTCCTGCTTCTTTCTTAGCGAGATTCAAGTCGTGCTCAGCCATGATACGGCAAAGCTCCTCGTAGCTTGTCTTAAGTGGGTTCCAGCCAAGCTTTGTTCTAGCCTTAGTAGGATCACCCCAAAGGTTAACTACGTCAGTTGGACGATACCACTTCTCGTTTACGCAAACGAGCATCTTACCTGTAGCCTTATCGTAACCCTTCTCATCGATGCCCTCGCCTCTCCACTCAAGCTCGATACCATCGTTCTTGAATGCGAGCTCAGTGAACTCACGAACTGTGTGCTGAACACCAGTAGCGATTACATAATCATCTGGCTCGTCCTGCTGGAGAATAAGCCACATGCACTCAACATAATCCTTTGCATAACCCCAGTCACGGAGTGAATCGAGGTTACCAAGCTCCAAGTGATCCTGGAGACCACAAGCGATACGGCCTGCAGCAAGTGTAATCTTACGTGTTACGAAGTTATCGCCACGACGCTCTGACTCGTGATTGAAGAGGATACCGTTACAAGCAAAGATACCATAAGCCTCACGGTACTCCTTGATCATCCAGAAACCATACTGCTTAGCAACAGCATATGGGCTATATGGGTGGAATGGTGTGTTCTCATTCTGTGGAACTTCCTCAACCTTACCATAAAGCTCTGAAGTAGAAGCCTGATATACGCGGCAAGTCTTATCAAGACCAGCTGTATGTACAGCCTCGAGGATACGGAGAACACCGATAGCGTCTACATCGCCTGTGTACTCTGCAGCGTCGAAAGAAACCTGTACGTGTGACTGTGCAGCAAGGTTATAAATCTCATCTGGCTGAACCTTAAGAACGATTCTGATGATGCTTGATGAGTCTGAAAGATCACCCTCGTGGATGATAAGCTTATCAATAATATGATCAATACGTGCTGTTGTTGAAACAGACGCTCTACGAACGATACCATGTACCTCGTAACCCTTCTCAAGAAGGAACTCTGCAAGGTAAGATCCGTCCTGTCCTGTAATACCTGTAATAAGTGCTTTCTTCATAACTAAGCCCCCATATAAATTAATCTCTATAAAAGTAATCGTTATATACGTTAACCGAAATTATAACATACTTTACTAAATTCACGTACTTTTTGCAAAGCGTACAGCTTCCTCGTAAACCTTAGCAGCATTAGCCCAGGAGTATCTTCCACTATTTAAAATGAGCTTTTCTTTCTTCTCTTCTGAAATACCCTCGTTAATAGTAGTAAGAATCTCATTCGCGAAAGCCTGATCGTCATACACATCAACAAGAGGCGCAAGTCCGTTTGAAATCTCTGGAAGACTTGAAGTATTTGCCAGAACACAAGGTGTTCCGCAGGCCATAGCCTCTGTTACAGGCATTCCGAATCCCTCGTACATACTTGGGAAAACGAATACTTCTGCGTTTCTATAAAGCATTCTCTTTTCTTCATTTGAAACATAGCCTGTCTTAATTATTCTGTCCTTAAATGGGCTGTTTTCAATTGCGCCAAGTGTTTCTTCTGAATGCCAGCCAATTCCACCTGTTAAAACAAGCTTAATATCAGAATTAGTTTCCGCAATTCTGTTAAAGGCCTTTATAAGAGTAATAACATTCTTACGTGGCTCCAATGTGCCTACATATAAGATGTATTTATTTAAATCCCACTTCTTTTTAAGTTCTTCCTTTTCCTTTGAAATCTCTATGGAATCAGAAGTAGGTTTATAAAAATCAGTGTCGATTCCACATGGCGCTACAAAAATCTTTTCCTTAGGAATACCAAGTGTCTCAACTATTTCATTCTTGGAAAACTCTGAAATAGTAACGATAGATGATGCATTTTCTGCAGATTTTCTAAGGAATCTTTTGAGAAGATTACGGTTTCTGTCGTCCATAGTCTCAGGAAATCTCTCGCAGACCATGTCGTAAATAGTAATTACTGACTTGCCCTTAAAGCCCTGTGGTGCAAGATAATTAAAGAAAACTGTTACATCTGCCTTAGATGAAGTAAGTTTCTCGTATGGAAGAATTCTTCCAAGTTTTCCAAGGCGGATATATAAAGACAAAGGCATAAGCTTAACCATTGAAAGCTTTGATTCATCAAAAAAATCGCCTAAATGAGTCTTACAAAAGTCACCTGTTTTGTTGCGGCCAAGGAAATTAAATACGTGCAGTTCGTAGTCTTTTGTATTAGGAATAAGGCACTTTAAAACATCGGCAGCATAGTTACCGATTCCTGTCAGATTCTCTGAAGCCAGTGGCTGAACATTAAATCCAATCATTTACGTCCCTTTCCCTTAGACTTAATTGCAGTCTTGCCTGCATATTTATCGCTACGCTTCATGCTCTCAAAAACAAGATATCCGTTATCGTGCTCGTAAATTTTTACGCCACCAAATACAGAAATCATCTTATTCTTATACCAGTCACGACGCTTTGTGACCATAAGCATTCGCCCACCTATTTTAAGTCTGTTAAAGCCTTTCTCTATAAAGGTTTTGGCAACCTTAAAATCTGTATGATATGGCGGATTACTTAAAATTACTGTGTAGTCACCATCGGTAACAGCTGATAAAGCATCGCCACAAACGATGGTTGCATCAGGAAAACCAGCTCTCGCCATATTCTTTCGTGCATACTCTGTTGCCTTAAAGTCAACGTCAGTCATTGTAACATTAATGGGATTTACACCTGCAGAACATGCTGCAAGGCCAACAATACCGGCACCGCAGCCAAGATCCAAAACCTTGTCCTCTGCCGTGAAATTTGCATGCTCGAGCATAGAAAGCGTCCCCTTGTCCGGCCCTTCCGGGCTGAACAAGGAGACGTCTGTATCAATCTCAATAATCTTACCTGATAATTCTACCTGGTACATTTAAGAAGCTTACTTAAGCTTAGCCTCAACGAAAGCTGACATCTGTGACTTAACTTCCTCAAGTCTAGCCTCAGAACCTTCTCTTGTAGAAGCATAAGAACCGAAGTAAATCTTAAGCTTTGGCTCAGTACCTGATGGTCTAGCACAAGCCCAGTCAAGACCCTTATCGCCACCGAGCTCATAAAGGAGAACGTTTGACTTAGGGAGTGTAAGCTCTGTTGTTGTAACACCATCAGCTGTGAACTCATATCTTACTGACTTCTGGTAGTCGCAAACAGCCTTAACAACTGGACCACCGATGAGGTTTGCTGCATCAGCTGCGTTCTTAACAGCCTCAAGCTCTGATCTCATAACAGCCATTGAATCCTGAATCTTCTGGATTCCAGCCTTACCCTCGAGAGTAAAGCTTACAGCCTGCTCGAAGCCATAACCGTGCTTCTTATAAATCTTCTCAATTCTGTCGAAGAGTGTCTCACCACGATCGAATGACTGTGCAGCCATACCACAAACGAGCATTGCAGCTACTACAGCATCCTTATCTCTTACGTTTGTACCTGAAAGGTAACCATAAGACTCCTCGAAACCAAACTGGAATGCCTTATCACCGAACTCATCGTCGATCTTGATTCTCTCACCGATGTACTTAAATCCTGTGAGTGTCTCCTGAAGCTCTACACCGTACTCCTTACAAACTGACTTACAAAGCTTTGTAGAAACGATTGTTGTACAAGCAAAAGCCTTGTCCTCAAGTGTTCCAGCCTGCTTCTTTGAATCGAGGATGTAGTCCAAAAGCATAAGTCCAACCTGGTTACCAGTAAATGTCTTATACTCACCATCAGCTGTTCTTGCAGCAATACCAAGACGGTCTGAGTCTGGGTCTGTACCAAATACGAGTGAAGCATTAACCTTCTTAGCAAGCTCGATACCCATTGTAAGAGCTGCAGGATCTTCTGGGTTTGGTGTCTTTACTGTTGGGAAAGCACCATCAGGTACTTCCTGCTGTGGAACGATATAAACGTTATTAAATCCTACTGACTTAAGGATTCTTCTAACTGGCTTATTACCTGAACCGTGAAGTGGAGTATAAACGATAGACATATCCTTCTGTCTGTCGATAGCATCCTTATCGATAACGAGCTCTGTAAGCATTGCTGTGTAAGCGATGTCTACCTCTGGTCCAAATCTCTGGATAAGACCAGCAGCCAAAGCCTCGTCGAAATCCATTGTCTTGATGTTTCTAACATCAGCGTACTTATCCATGTTTGCAAGGATTGCATCTGCAGCCTCGTTTGTAACCTGGCCACCATCCTCACCGTATACCTTGTAACCATTGTACTTAGGTGGGTTGTGTGAAGCTGTAACCATTACACCACAGAAAGCATTAAAGTATCTTACTGAGTAAGAACACATTGGAACTGGGCGAAGCTCGTCTGAAAGATAAGCCTTAACGCCATAAGCTGCCATTGTTGTAGCAGCAATCTGAGCGAACTCAGGTGAGAAATGTCTTGAGTCGTAAGAGATTACAACACCTCTCTTCATTGCCTCTTCGCCATTCTCGATAATATAGTTAGCAAGACCTGCTGAAGCCTTAGCAACTGTATAAACGTTCATTCTGTTTGTACCAGCGCCGAGGATTCCTCTAAGTCCACCTGTACCGAACTCAAGATCCTTATAGAATCTGTCTTCAATCTCCTTCTCGTCATTGATTGCGAGAAGTTCTGCCCTTGTTGTCTCATCGAAATATGGATCCTGACTCCAAATTTCAAATGTCTCCTTATAGCCCATAATCTACCTCCATAAAGATAATTAATAGATTTTGATTTGATAACCTAAAGTAACTATATCATAAATCACATTGCTTTTGTCTTTTTAAAAGACTTTTTATCCATAAAGCAAAATGCAATAAGACCAATTACACCAATACATGAAACGATTCCACCTTCTTTAAGTCCTGGTGGAGTAAAAGTAAGTTCAATTTTATGTGAACCAGGCTTTGCCTCAATTCCAATTAATGCTTCCTGATATACAGTAATATCAGCAGGAACGCCGTCAATTGTAAGTCTCCATCCTTCTTCGTAAGGGATTGTAGTAAGAATCATTGTGTCATCCTTTACGCTGGCAGTCATTGTTACATGACCATTAGAAACTTCATTCACCTCAACCGTATAATCAATATCTGAGAACTCTGATGCAAATACATCGTGATTTAAGTAAGCAAAATTAATTGCCTGGTAAATAAATACATTTTTATCAGATTCAATTCTTACATTAATAGTCTCACCTTCATCAAATGAACCAAGACGTGCAACTGATGAGAAGAATGTATCATCAAGCATATCGCTTACAACAACGTCATTTACATAAAGCCTGTAGCCGGAAGTGCAGGCAGGAGCTGAAATATTGATATAAAGCTCATCGCTGCTCTCAATTAATATGTCGTAACTAATGACGATTGGCTCTTCCTTATTACTTCTAATGATTTCATTCTGGTAAGGAACATTGCCATTTGGCTCCAATGCGATTGGATCCCTGTCAAAATCAGAAGGAACATAATTTGAAGTATCGTTATTTATAGTACCGTTACTAATTGCAGGCTCTGATACATTATTGGAAGCGTAGTAAAAGTCCTCTGTAAATGCATCCGGGAACATTGAGCGATACCAGTTATTTCGGAACTCGAAATAGTTCTTATCAGCAGAATCAGCCTCAAGCGCATAGAAATCGAAATCAAGAGCACTCTTTGCAATAGTAAATGCGATTGGCAAAACTTCTTCGTTTCTATAAAAACTGATATTCTCACCAAATACATCTGTATCAACATAAGTAGCATTAGAATAATCTCTTCCTGCCATCACTGAACCGATTGAAAGGAATGCATCTGTATCTTCTGCAGCAAATGAATATGTAAGCCAGAAATAGTTATAGTTACATGTGTATCCTAACTGCTTTAAGAATCTGTGGTAAAGCTTATTGGAATTGGAATTAAAAAGAGAAATTCCATTTAAACCAAGGTAGTAGGAGTCTTTATTCTGGCCTGTTGTATCTTCGCTTGCGATATACTCGTGCTCAGTACGAAAAGCCTCAGGTGTAGATTCAACATTCTGGCTCATCTGGGAAATAGCCATGATTGTAGTTGTATATTCCTTATTTGTACCGTAATGAACAGACAAAGAAGCGATACCAGAACTCTTAATAGGCTCAAAGAATGCTGCTTCCACAACAAGAATCAAAGCAAGAAGGAACGGGATAAGCTTAGGCATATTTCTAAGCTGCTCGTGCCAGTTGTTGATTCTAAAGAGAAGAAGAATTCCAGTAACGCCAACAAGCATGGCAAGATTAAATGCGAAAACCTTATCGTGATTCTTCATTAAACTTAAGAATCTTGCAATAAACAAAAGAACAAGCATTATTCCAGACGACTTAAGAATCTCAGAAATAAGGAGTTTCTTCTTATTCTCATAAACCTTTAAAGCCATAGTTAAGAAGAATGGGAAGAATACAAAGCTCTCTCTGTGATAAAACCAGTTAGGCTCATCGAAAGCCTGCCATGCAGTATCAAGGAAAGAAACGCAAAGACTTAAATAGAAAAGTGCAATAACACATCCATAAAAAATCTTGGTTCTCTTATCAAAAACCTTACTTACAAAGAAAATAATAACTGCGAGAGTTACAAAAGTACTGATAAAGATAAATGGTGGATTACCATTCATAATGTCGCTGAACTCACCTGTTGTGCCTCCGAACATCTGATTGATAAATCCAATAATTGAAAACTGCACGATTCTTTTGTCTGAAGAAGAAATAATCGGATCACTGTTTCTTAAAGTATCCAAAGCAACAGGAAGAAGGAAAACTGCGATACTCATGGCACAAAGAACTGCCATAAGTACAAAGCGTCCAATCTTTTTTAAAGATGCCTTTATATCCTTAAAACTTCCATTCATGTACATTCTTGAAAGAAGGTAGAAAAAGGAATAAACGCCAACCATATAAGCGATATAGTAGTTGCTTAAGAAAAGATAAAAGAGTGTGACAATAATTCCGGCCTTTTTGCCATTTCTAAGATATCTTTCAACGAAAAACAAAAGAAGTGGCAGTGTTGCAAAGCCATCGAGCCACATAATCTGGAACATATAGCAGAGCGCATAAGAAGAAAATGCGTACAAAACTCCAAATAATGCACCAGCATAAGAAGTCTTATCTTCCTGTCTTTCAGTAATAAATAAAGACATGTTCGCAGAAGCTGCAACAATCTTTATGCCCATAATTAAAAGGATAAACTTACTTACTTCATAAGTCTTAAAGAAAAGACCCAAAAGATTAAATGGGCTCATTAAGTAATAACCTAATGTCGCCATCATATTCTTACCTCCACCCAAGGAGAAAGAATAGAAAATATCTCTTAAGGAATGAGCATTTTTAATTAAATTCTTAAGTAAATAAAGAAATGGCGCGTACTGTGCTTCAAGATCACTCACAAGAACAATCTCGCCACCAAATGGGTACACCTGACCCATAACACATAATCCGATAAAACATAAAAGAGCAACTAAAGCTCCAATAACTGGATTCTTTATGTAATTGCTGGCCCCATTTAACTTAATAGCCTTAGATGGCTTGTTGTCAGCTGAACTTACTACTTTCATAAAAGACTCCAATTCTATATGTTGCAAAATCTGCTTTTAGATTATAATACAATTCAGTTATAATTTCATTTTTGAAATGGAGAGCACTATGTTAGTAAGTCTTATTGTTCCTTGCTATAACGAGGAAGCTTCATTGCCTTTTCTTTATGAAGCACTTTGTAATGTAAGAGAAGAAGTTAAAGATAAATCTTTTGAATTCATTTTCGTAAATGATGGAAGTAAGGACAAAACTTCAGAGATTGTCCGTGATTTTGCTTCTAAGGACAAGGACGTTAAGTACGTATTCTTTTCACGTAATTTTGGTAAGGAATCTGCTATGTTCGCAGGTCTTGAGA
Organism: Saccharofermentans sp.; assembly: GCA_045639635.1. Classification (GTDB taxonomy): domain Bacteria; phylum Bacillota; class Clostridia; order Saccharofermentanales; family Saccharofermentanaceae; genus Saccharofermentans. The sequence goes on from JAZUDM010000038.1 coordinate 57,657, forward strand.
AGGCAAAGGGCGATTACGTAGCAATTCTTGATGCAGATATGCAGGATCCACCTTCACTCATCCCTTCAATGATTGAGTCTCTCGACAAGGATGAGGCAGATATCGTTGCTGCAAGACGTGTTACACGTGAGGGTGAGCCTAAGATTCGTAGTTTCTTTGCACGCTGTTTCTATAAGCTTATCAACAAGATGAGTGAAGTTGAGATTGCCGATGGCGCTCGTGACTTCCGCCTTATGAAGCGTCCTGTTGTTGATGCTATCCTTACACTTTCTGAGAGACAGCGTTTCTCAAAGGGAATTTTTGCCTGGGTTGGTTTCAGAACAAAGTGGGTTGAGCACTTGAATGTAGAGCGTGTCGCTGGTGAGACTAAGTGGAGCTTCTGGAAGTTGTTCCTCTATGCTATTGACGGTATCGTTTCATTTACGGTAGCACCTCTTAGATTTGCTACTATTTCTGGATTTGCGATTTCTTTCGGAGCTTTCGCTTATATGCTTTTCCATATTATCAGAGCTCTTGTAATGCAGATTTACACAACAAATCCTGGATATCCTTCACTTCTCTGCTTCATCCTCTTTATCGGTGGACTTATTCTTATGTCACTCGGACTTCTCGGTGAGTATATCGGAAGAATCTTCATTGAAGTTAAGAAGAGACCTGTTTATATCAAGGGCGAAGAAGATAAGAACGACTAATATTATTTTCAGACAAAGCACAAAGACCATCACTTCATGGTGTGATGGTCTTTTTATTTGCGTTAGTTTGGATTTGGCTTTGCCATGTGACTATAAAAGAACGTGTCTTCGTAATCGTATACGTAGAAGTTTTGGCTACATATATAAGCGCGTTGCTTTGTTCCTATATTTTCAAGAGAACAAACGTCATCAGCTCCCTTTTGGCCTTCAAGCGTTGATGTAAAGATTACAAGGAACATCTGAAGTGCCACGCATGCCATAACTAAAATCAAAAAACTCTTTCCCAAAAGTCTTAAAGACAGATGAAGATTCTTTGCGTTCTCGCCTTTGTACTTTGCGGCAAATCCTGAAAGGAAGTCAGCAAACATAATAGTAAGCACAAAGAATAATGGCATTGCGCCTCTCATAGTGAAGTCATTCTGATACGTAATCTTATAAAAAGGCATAAGCATCAGCGCAATTATAACTGTCCAGAAAAGGCCATCCTTAAAGTGTCTCTTTCCAAATAAAAGGAAAGAAGGAAGAATCTCAATTACGAATACAAATAAGTAGCCAAGAAGGAACTTTCCAAAACCTCCATAGAAGGAAATTGTATTGCCGCTTATTGAAGTTGCACCGGAGTTTGCCATATACATTGGAGCAAAGCAGAGGAAAAGTACTGCCGCAGGAATAATGTTTCCGATAGAAAGAATATTCTTTATAGAAACCTTGTCGTTTGAAAGGCGCATCTTCTTTGCGAAAAGATAGTAAACAGCAATTGGGAGCATACCGAATGTAGCCCATGGAGAGTACGCAAAACATGTTCCTGCAATTAATCCTTCAGATCTTGTGTTCTTCTGAAGTCCAAGTAAAACAACAATCAAATAGCATGGAATAACCTGATTAAATACATTCAAAAGGTTATTGATATTACTTATATAAACAATGTGCTGAGTATAACCTTCGAGCCACATCCATGACTCTTTCCCTGCAAAGAACTCAAAATAAATATAAGGAATAATATCAAGTCCAGAGAAAAACACCAAAGCAAATACTGAAAGGTATGTTTCTCTCTTACAAATCATGCTGATTCCAAGAATAATTAAAAACAAACCAAGTGCTGACCAAAGCAAAAGTGCCACATTACCTGCACCAAAGCCAAAGACTTTACCAACTAAGGCTGGAATCATCCAGAATGAGAAATAGTAAGAGAAAGCTGCCTGTGTATCAGGGAACATCGCGTTGATTTCAGGATTTTCCATCTTGGTAAGATCCAAAAATACTGGCCACTTATGTGAAACCAGATCTCTAAAGATAGCTCTTCTGAAGGCATGGTCATCTACAGACCAGATATATTCACCAATACCTAAAGCATATGCCAAAAGAACTGAAAGTATAGAAATTACAATAAGATAAACGATGCTTACATCAAAATGGCTGTCTTTAGAAAGGACGTTACTATTATCCTTGTTAGCATCCTTAAAAGCATAACAAATAGCAAATCCAAGCAAAAGGCTTGCAGGAAGAGCGATATAAAGCCTGAGCCAGGCGAAGAAAAACACAAGAATTGGGGCAATAAGATATATCACCGATATCAAAAAGAAAACACGATGTGAGATGGAAACTTTGCCTGATTTCTTATTGTTAACGTCATTTTTTCGCATGTTCTTATACTAAAGGGTTTAATTCGAAATGTTAAGCCTTAAGTCAAAACATTTACAAAATTTAGCATATTTCTGTCATTAATATTGAAAACCTACTATTTTGATAGTATTATGGTATTATCTTATTTTCCAGGAGTTTTTACCATGAAAATTTCTACTAAGGGACGCTATGCGCTCCGTATGTTAATCGATTTGGCATCACATAAGTCTGAGGGTTATGTTGCACTTAAGACTATTGCTGAGCGCCAGGATATTTCAAAAAAATACTTGGAGCAGATTGTTCCAATTCTTAATCGTACAGATATTCTTATTACTAACCGTGGTTTCCAGGGAGGCTATGCTCTCGGCCGCGATGCTTCCAGCATCACTATTGGCGAAGTATTAAGACTTACTGAGGGCAGCCTTGCACCTGTTGCATGCATGTCTTCTAGCGGTTCTATCAACTGCGACAGAAGTTCAACATGCCCTACACTCCCAATCTGGAAGGGACTTAACGAAGTAGTTAATAACTATCTTGATAGTATTACTATTCAGGATGTCGTTGATCAGACTAACGCAGTTGGCGCAGACGACTACATTATCTAAGTATTTCTTTGTTTTTGTTTTTTCTATATAAGGCTATTTCCTAAGTTTACTCCTTAGGAAATAGCCTCTTTTTTGTTTTTTACGCATACGAAAAGGCCCCGCTAACAGTAAAACGGAGCCTCTTCAAAAAAGGTGTTTATGTCAGATTTTATTAATCCTGGAAAAGTGGAGTTGAAAGATATCTGTCACCTGTATCTGGAAGGAGAACTACAATATTCTTTCCCTTGAACTCATCACGCTTTGAAAGTTCTGTTGCTGCGTAAAGTGCTGCACCAGAAGAAATACCTACAAGTACACCCTCACTTCTTGCAAAAGCTCTTCCTGTCTTAAATGCATCATCGTTCTCAACCTTGAATACTTCGTCGTAGATTGAAGTATTAAGCGTATCTGGAACAAATCCAGCACCGATACCCTGAATCTTATGTGGGCCTGCAACGCCCTCTGAAAGAACTGGTGAACCAGCTGGCTCAACTGCAATTACCTTAACATCAGGATTCTGCTTCTTAAGATATGCACCAACACCTGAAACTGTACCACCTGTACCAACACCAGCTACAAATACATCTACCTTACCCTCGAGGTCTGTCCAGATTTCAGGACCTGTTGTTGCCTCATGGATTGCTGGGTTAGCTGGGTTTACGAACTGGCCAGGGATAATGCTGTTTGGTGTTTCCTTCTGGATTTCTTCTGCCTTGGCGATTGCACCCTTCATTCCCTTTGAACCATCTGTAAGAACGAGCTCAGCGCCGTATGCCTTAAGAAGATTTCTTCTTTCAACTGACATTGTCTCTGGCATTGTGATAATGATCTTATATCCTCTTGCAGCTGCTACAGAAGCAAGACCGATACCTGTGTTACCTGATGTAGGCTCAATGATTGTTCCACCTGGAAGAAGCTTTCCTGTTGCCTCAGCATCGTCGATCATTGCCTTTGCAACTCTGTCCTTAACGCTTCCAGCTGGGTTAAAGTACTCAAGCTTTGCGTAAATATTTGCCTCAGCACCATTTGCCTTACTGTAGTTATCAACCTTAAGAAGTGGTGTGCCTCCGATTAAGTCTGTTACCTTGTTTACTAATGCCATAATAGTTACTCCTTTTATGTTTTTATTTTTATATTTACTAATTGATATTGCCGATTCGGTACACTTTGTACCTAATGCCTATCGGCTTTGTAGGTTTATTCTAACACCACAATTTCTAATGTCAATAGTTTTGCGAAAAATAATTTCCACTAAACCTATTGACAAACTAGGAATTAGGACGTAATATACTGTCACAAGCAATTCCTACAACAACAATAGGAATTAAGGGAATTGAAAACAGAGGTGTTTATTTATGAAACAGTTATTACAAAAGATTATTAGAGAAAACTACAGAAACGGACGAATGTGTACTTGTTGTTGATCCTACATAAAACTTTTAACAACAAAAATAAATCAATTTAAATAATAGAAAAACGAGGTGCACATTATGTCATATTCATACGCAAACAATTATAAGTTCGAAACAATCCAGCTTCACGCAGGTCAGGAAAATCCAGATCCAACAACAGACGCAAGAGCAGTACCTATTTACCTTACTTCTTCTTTCGTCTTCCACAATTCCGAGCATGCAGCTGACAGATTTGGTCTTAGAGATGCTGGTAACATCTACGGAAGACTTACAAACCCAACACAGAGCGTTTTCGAAGAGAGAATCGCAGCTCTCGAGGGTGGTGTAGCAGCACTTGCAGTAAGTTCTGGTGCAGCAGCAATCACATATGCTATCCAGGCTGCAGCACACGCAGGCGATCACGTAATCGCAGCATCTAACATTTACGGTGGTACATTTAACCTTCTTAAGCACACTTTGAAGGAGTTCGGCATTGAGACAACATTCGTAGACCCATTCGATTACGATGCTCTCGAGGCAGCTTTTAAGGAGAATACAAAGGCAATCGAGATTGAGACACTCGGAAATCCTAATTCTGAAGTAGTTGATATTGCGAAAATTGCTGAGATTGCTCACAAGCACAACGTACCACTTATCGTAGATAACACATTCGCTACTCCATATCTTGTAAGACCTATCGAGTACGGTGCTGATATCGTAGTTCACTCAGCTACTAAGTTTATCGGTGGTCACGGTACATCAATCGGTGGTGTTATCATTGATTCTGGTAACTTTGACTGGATTGGTGCTAATAAGTATCCATGGCTCGTTGATCCAAACCCAAGCTACCACGGTGTAAGCTTTGCCAAGGACGTTGGAGCTGCTGCTTTCGTAACTTATATCAGAGCTATTCTTTTGAGAGATACAGGTGCTACACTTTCTCCTGTTCATGCATTCATTTTCCTTCAGGGATTGGAGACTCTTTCACTTCGTGTAGAGCGTCACGTTGAGAATGCACTTAAGGTTGCAAAGTTCCTTTCAGAGCAGCCACAGGTTAAGAGCGTAAGTCACCCATCTTTGACAACAGACCCTGCACAGCAGGCACTTTATAAGAAGTACTTCCCTAACGGTGGTGGATCAATCTTTACATTTGAGATCAATGGTGGCGCAGCAGAGGCTAAGAAGTTCATTGATAATTTGAACCTCTTCTCACTCCTTGCTAACGTAGCTGACGTTAAGTCACTTGCTATCCATCCAGCTTCTACAACACACTCAGAGGATAACGATGAGGAGCTCGCTCTCCAGGGAATCACACAGTCAACAATCCGTCTCTCAATTGGTGTTGAGCATATTGATGACATCCTCGCTGACTTAAAGCAGGCATTCGATAACCTTTAATAATTAAAAATAAATATAAACATAAGCCATAATAAAACCTCCACATCACATTCGTGGAGGTTTTGTTTGCTTAAAATCCCATATTTTCCAGGTCAACTACAACCTTCTCGTATACTTCCAAAATATCAGATACGCCTTCACCTTTCTTACTTGTAAAAGGCTTTCTTCTAAAATCAACTTCATCGCAATGGGAAATTCCGCGATTACTGTTGGACTTAACTACACCTTTATAGTCGCCCCACATAACTGAACTTGGAGCAAGAAGGCCATCGTTTTGTCCATCGAAAATATTTACTACAAGGTTTGTAAACCACAAAAACATATCTGAAGTAAATCTCTTCATGACGAAAGCATAACTTTGGTAGTAAATTCCATCCACATCAGGATTTTCTTCGTTAAACTTCTGGGCATTTTCAGTTTTAAAACTATAAATAGCAGTATAAGTATCAGGGTACTTATCGCCTCGCATCTTAAACCAGCCATCTACAAGCTTACAGAAAATCTTAATAACAAACTTTGGAAGTTTTAAAAGGAAATCTACTGTCTTAGAACCGTTATGTGGTGTCTGCATCGTTGTAATTGATGCAATCTTATCCCCATAACCCATAGTGGATGCAATATAACGAGCTTCAAGGCCGCCTTTACTATGAGCGATTATGTTTACTTTAGACGCACCAGTTTCTTTTAAAATTTCATCTATCCTATTAGCTACAAACTTACCATTACTTTCAATTGACGCATCAACATCCTGGCCACTTAAGTAAACCTTAAGGCCCATCTCATCTAATTCCTGAGGAACTCTTCCCCAGTATTTAAAAATACCGTCGTCACTAAACCACATTCCGTGAACCAAAAGAACTGGATACTTCATATCAAATCCCTCCGATTTCAAATAAATAAGAGCCCTGATTAACAGGACTCTTACAGTATAGTTGTATTTTAATAATCTAACTAATACGGGGGTATTTATTAAAGCTGAACTTCCATGATCTCAATTACTACTGGCTCAAGTGGCTTATCTGAGTAATTTGTCTTAACAGAAGCAATCTTATCTACTACCTCGATACCCTCGATAACCTTACCGAAAGCAGCATACTCACCATCAAGGTGTGGAGCATTCTCATGCATGATGAAGAACTGTGATCCAGCTGAGTTAGGGAGCATTGAACGAGCCATTGAAAGAACTCCACGCTCGTGCTTCAAATCATTAGCAACACCATTTGATCTGAACTCACCCTTGATCTGCCATCCTGGGCCACCCATACCTGTACCATCTGGGCAACCACCCTGAATCATGAATCCCTCGATTACACGGTGGAATGTAAGTCCGTTATAGAAACCTGAGCTTGCAAGCTTAATGAAGTTCTCAACAGTGATTGGAGCGTACTCTGGATAAAGCTCACACTTGATATCACCCATATCCTTAATCTTCATTGTTACGATTGGATTTGCCATAAATATATCTCCTTATTAATTAATAACAAATTAAAGGTCCGCAGAAGCCTACGGACCTTCATTATATCTTATTTTTTAAGAAGTTACGAATCAATTGTCCTTGATTGTTTCCTTAAGGCCAGCTGCAAGACCAGCAAGTCCCTGAATCTCTGATGGGATGATGATCTTTGTTGCCTTGCCATCAGCAGCCTTCTCGAATGCCTCGAGGCTTCTGATCTTGATAAGGCTCTCATCAGCTCCTACATCCTTGATCATCTGGAGACCCTTAGCTGTAGCTTCCTGTACTGCGAGGATAGCCTGAGCCTGACCTTCAGCCTCACGGATAGCTGCCTGCTTCTTAGCCTCAGCTCTAAGGATTGCTGACTCCTTCTCACCTTCTGCAACACGGATAGCAGCTTCCTTCTGACCTTCAGCGATGAGGATTGACTCTCTCTTCTCACGCTCAGCCTTCATCTGCTTCTCCATGGCTACCTGAATCTCACGTGGTGGGATGATGTTCTTAAGCTCTACTCTGTTAACCTTGATGCCCCATGGGTCTGTTGCCTCATCGAGGATCTCTCTCATCTTTGAGTTAATGATATCTCTTGATGTGAGTGTCTGGTCGAGCTCGAGCTCACCAATGATGTTACGAAGTGTTGTAGCTGAAAGATTCTCAATAGCTGTGATAGGACGCTCAATGCCGTATGTATAGAGCTTTGGATCTACGATCTGATAGAACAAAACTGTATCAATCTGCATTGTTACGTTATCCTTTGTGATAACAGCCTGTGGAGCAAAGTCTGCAACCTTCTCCTTCAAAGAAATCTTCTTAGCAACCTTGTCGATTACAGGCCACTTAAAGTGGATACCTGTCTCCCATGTTGTCTGATAAGCACCGAAGCGCTCAATGATGAATGTTGTTGCCTGTGGTACAACCTTGATGCATGAAACTGCAATTACGATAAGTACTACCACTAATCCAATTACGAATGGCATATAACTGTTCCTCCTAATAAAATTTTTTAATATTACTCTTTTACTTCCTCGACTACGAGCTTAACACCTTCTAATGCTACGATCTTAACTCGTGTCTTCTCTGGGATATCCTTTGAAGCCTTAGCGCTCCAAACCTGACCCATTACCTTAACCTGTCCTTTGCCTTCGATTGGATCAATTGCCTTAATAACAAAAGCTTCCTGTCCAATTACTCTGTCGGCATTTGTTGGCTCTTTACTCTTTGATTTAGTATCAATGATAGGTCTGATCAAAACCATGCAAAGGATGAAACTAATAACTGATACGGTAATCATTGCAATGATCTGTGCTGTTAAAGATGCGCCACACAAATCCATAATTCCTGCAACGATACATCCTACTGCACACCATACAGTTGTAAGGCCAAGTGTGAATGCTTCAACTACCAAAAAGATTACCATTAAGATAGCCCAAATGATCCACATATCTAAACCAAACATAAGAATTACCTCCTCCTTCTTTTGTTTGTAGAAATTATATCTCTACAAATTATCGGGTTTCAATCTTTGGAGAACCAACTTATACAATTCTTTAACTTTGGCAAATCTTCCGTTTATTATTGAGCCGTTTTCTCGCCCCAATTGTAATAAACTTCCTCTAAAGTCAGTCCTTCCGGAGGTAATGTCTTTCCTGCTTTCGCCCTGTCACCAGTCTCAAAAAGCATATTCATGTCTTCTGGTTCAAGCTTTCCTATACCAACATAAAGAAGAGTTCCTGCAATAATTCTAACCATGTTATAAAGGAAGGCTTCTCCCTGAACCTCAATTTCTATAATACCATTAGATTTCTCAAAAACATTTACCGAAAATAATTTGCGGATAGTTGTTGTCTGAGTTCCTCCTGCTGCACAGAAAGCCTTGAAATCATGCTCTCCGGCAAAATACTTTGCTGCTTCCGCCATTCTCTTTACGTCAGGCTTATAGTTAATGTAGTACGCATATCTTGAATTCATTGGGCTTCTTATTGGCGCAGAATAGAGTCTATAGACGTATCTTTTACCAAGAGAATCGAATCTCGCATTAAAATCATCAACTACATATACTGCCTTCTTTACTGATAAATCAGGTGGAAGAAAACTATTGAGCGCAAAAGGAATCTTATCCTGTGGAATATAAAAAGGGACCTCCAGAGAACTGACATGACCGAGCGCGTGAACGCCCGAGTCAGTTCTGGAAGATCCCGTTACTTTTAAATCTTTCTTATAAAGCGCTGATACTGCCTTGTTAAGTTCGCCCTGAACAGAGCGTCCATTGTCCTGAATCTGATATCCTACGAAATCAGTTCCGTCGTACTCGCAAATCAACGCAATCTTCATAATCAGATAGCGCTATTGATACCGTCAATCTTATCCTCAGCGCAAGCCATACCCATCATAGCTGCACCAACGATACCAGCGTCGTTACCCATCTGAGCAAGACGAATCTCTGTCTTCTTAACGCCAGGTCCAAAGTAAGGACGTGACATTGTCTTCTCCTGAAGTGGGATAAGAAGTGGATCGCCCTCGTTACATACACCACCACCGATTACGAGAATCTCTGGCATGAATGTGTTGATAGCGTTTGCAAGACCATCTGCAAGATAGTCTGTGTACTCTTCGATTACCTGCTTGGCAACCTCATCACCACGTCTCATAGCGATGAATGCAGCCTTGGCATTTGGATGACCTTCTTCAGCGATTACATCCTTAAGGCATGACTCTGGATGAGCATTAGCAGCTTCCTCTGTCATTCTTGTAAGAGCTGTAGCAGCACCGTACTTCTCAAAGCATCCCTTACGTCCGCATGAGCACTGGAGACCACCAGATACGAGTACTGTATGACCAAACTCTGAACCAGCCTGGTTAAATCCTGAATAAATTCTGCCGTTAGCGATAACACCAGCACCAATACCTGTACCAAGTGTAATTGTTACAGAATCCTTAGCACCCTTAGCAGCACCAGCTACGGCCTCAGCCATACCTGCGCAGTTAGCATCGTTATCGATATATACAGGAAGGTCTACTACTTCTCTAATGAGCTTTCTCATTGGAGCCATAACAAATGGGAGATTGTTTGCGAAAACAAGTACTCCAGCCTTGTTATCAGGTGTTCCAGGTGAACCAATACCGATTGCCTCGATATCAGAAACCTTAAGATTAGCCTCTTCGATTACCTGGAGAGCGAGCTTACCCATATCATGGATAATATCCTCCATTGGACGGTCAGCATTTGTCTTAATGCTGTTCTTGTTGAGCATCTTACCTTCCTCAGTTACGATTCCAGCCTTGATGTTTGTACCGCCAAGATCAATACCTACGTAATATGCCATAGGAAATTTCCTACCTTCCATAATTAATAATTGTCATTTCTTGCGCATTAAAGCGCAATATATTCTAACATATACGAAAACTTTTGTCAGTTTATAAAGGGGTAAGAAGCAGATTATTTAAGCAAAAAATCTACTACAACGATTAATACTGCACCAAGGAAAAGGAAAATTCCAACAGTGATATCCCTGGAAGTAATTTTAAGTGGGTTAAGCTTTGTTCTTCCGTCGCCACCTCTGTAGCATCTGGCATCCATTGCGATTGCAAGTTCTTCTGCACGCTTAAAGCTTGAGATCAAAAGTGGAACAAGAACAGTAATATAACCCTTAATTCTGTTGATTACCGAACCAGTATCGTAATCGGCACCACGTGAAACCTGCGCCTTCATAATCTTATCTGTCTCTTCAATAAGAGTTGGGATAAAACGAAGTGCGATTGACATCATCATTGAAAGCTCGTGAACAGGAACCTTAATGTACTTAAGTGGCGTAAAAAGCTTTTCGAGAGCGTCAGAAATCTTAAGTGGAGTTGTAGAAAGCGTAAGAAGAACGCTTGTAGAAACAATAAGGAAAATAAGTCTTAAACTCATTACTATTGCTTTTATAAGTCCCACGTCAGTTACAGTAAGTTTCCACCATTCAAAGATTACGTTACCTTCCTTAATTGTAAAAAGGTTCAAAACAAGGATAAATAGCGCGATTGGAACCATTGGAACAATAGTTGAAACAGTAACTCTTGCAGGGATTTTTGCTGCAATAAGCTGAACTAATGTTACAAGGGCAACGCAAATTAAAGCCCATGGAGACTTAACCATAAAGATTGCAATAAGGTACACGATGTACATAATGATCTTTACTCTAGGGTCTGTGCTATGGATTATTGAATTAGTGTCGTAATAGCGTCCGAGGCTGATGTCTTTAAACATTGTGGGCCTCCTTATAGCGCTTTACGCTCTTTAAAATTGATTTCGCCTCAAGAGAAGCATCTGGCTTCATGTTCTCGAAAACAATCTCCGGATACTCTTTCTTAAGTTCTTCTCTAAGCTTATTAGAGAACTCGAAAAGTCTAGGAAGCTTAAGTCCCATGCTCTCTGCCTTTTTGCTGTCTGAGAACATTTCGCCTGGCTCCATGAAGCCAACAACTTTACCTTCCTTAATTGCAAGGATTCTGTCTGCGTAACGAGCTGCCTCATCCATGTTATGAGATACGAGAATGATTGTAGTTCCGTTCTTACGAAGCTCGTTAATCATTCTGAACATTTCTTTACGGCCACGTGGATCAAGTCCTGACGCAGGCTCATCAAGAACGAGAATTCTTGGCTTCATTACGATTACGCCAGCAATAGCTGCTCTTCTCTTCTGTCCGCCAGACAAATCAAATGGGCTTGCCTCAAGCTTTTCCTCGCTTAAGTTAACGCTCTTGATTGCTTCCAGAACGCGTGCCTTTTCTTCTTCTGATGTGAGCTTTAACTTACGAATTCCGTAAGCGATATCTCTATAGACTGTCTCTTCGAACAACTGGTATTCAGGGTACTGGAACACAAGACCAACATTCTGTCTGATTTTAAGAATGTCGCCCTTCTTGGTAGTTGAAAGTGTACTTCCATCCTGAAGTTTAAGTCTTACGTCGCCTGTCTGCGGACGCATAATGCCGTTAAGATGAGTAATAAGTGTTGTCTTACCACATCCACTCTTACCTACAACAGCGAGAATCTCACCGTCTCTTACGTTCATTGAAATATTATCAATCGCAAGCCCGCTGTCCTTATCGTATGAATGTGAAAGTCCTTCTACCTCGAGAATTACTTCTCCGATATTCTTATCGTCATCTTCGTTTTCGTCTATAGAAATCTTATTCGTATCAAGTGCCTT
>JAZUDM010000039.1:0-6667 GCA_045639635.1 Saccharofermentans sp.
CACTTGCTGTACTCACAGCCATTATGTGTGATGAGCGCACTGATATTTTAAATCTCGAGGATACTATCGCAGCAAAATTCGGCGAGGATACCTGCAATGAGATCTGTGCTGCTTCTTTACCAGACGAACCACATGCAAAAATGGAAAGTATCTTAAAAATTGAGGACGCAGCGTCAAAGGCAAAGGCAGCTCTTACATATCTTGATCAGTTGAACGGATGAGGACCTGCCCTCCGAAGAAGAACTAAAATATTTTCAAACATAAATAAGGCACCTGTTACCAGGTGCCTTAATTCATTTATATATCTCTACCACTTAGTCAATCACGATATCTGCAAGATCTGCAACAAGTCCTGATTCAACTGAGAATGTACCAATTTCGCTCTGATTTGAAGTCCAGCCACTCTGGTCTGCTGCGTAGTAAATATCTCCAGCGACCTCAGTGAAGGATGGATCAGTAAATACTCGAAGTGCAATCTGGTAGTTACCATCAGAAGGTACACAGAGTGAGAAAGTACCGTCTTCCATAGCAGCTGTGTAGTATGTCTCGCCTGTATTTACATCGTACATCATGAGGATTGAGCAAATAGCATACTCGATTGGGCTGATTGTAAGGTTAAATCTTGCATAACCATCATTTGAAGCATTTCTTACTGTCTCAAATCTGTCGCCTGTCATACCTGCTTCTTCCCAGTACTCAGTAATTACTGGTGTGTACTCTTCGTAACCACAAATCTCAGCAGCAGCACAAAGTACTGCGTAAAGATCATCGTAATCTGCTGTAGGAGTATGGAGAATAATTGCCTCATAGAACAAATTACCAAGCTGCTTTACTGACATACCCTCTTCGTAGAGTACATAGCAAAGGTGTGAGAAGAGTGAGTCATTTGAATGAACACCACCGTTATCTGAGATACCTGAAGCACCAGAGTTTGGAAGTGCGATTGTATTTGAATAGTACTCGTCACCTACAACAAGTGGCTGACCATATGCATGTGGATCACTCATAGAACGCATTGTGTTACCACTTGTCTCACCAAGTGCCCATGTAATATCGTCTGTCTCATTCATCTTCATCTCAGCAAGGTTACCCATAATGTCTGAGAAACCTTCGTTGATTGCACCATACTCGTTATAGTAAATATTACCCTGACGAGAATTAGAAGAAACTGCATGTGTAAATTCGTGAGCTGTTACGTCCATGCTATAAGCATATGTATTAGCGTCTGAAGCACCAAATGTTGACCATCCGTTAATAACACCCATGCTGCACTGGTTATCTACTGGATTATGCTCGTAATCAACCCAGTTTGTGAGGATAAGAATTGGCATTCCGAATCCATCAGTAGAAGCACAGTTAAAGTTTGTCTTGTAGTAATCGTATGACTTAATGTAGTTATAGTAAGTAATAAGATGATTATCTGACCAGTCCTCTGGATCATTTGATGTCTCAAAATCGAGATAACCTTCGTAAATGAAAGAATAGAAATCACCAAGGATAATCTTACGTGAAGGATCAGCGAGGTAATACTTATTGTCTCTGCTGTTATATGAAACAGGTACAGTAAATGTGAAATCCTCACCGTTTCTCTCAACTGTGAATGTGTGATTAGTTGCTGTCAAATTCTCAAAATAAGCATCGTTATCGTGCTCTGCCAAAGACTCTTCAACAAGGTTATTTGTAGGATAGTTCTTAAGATAGTTACCATCGAAGTCTACATAATGAACGAGGTATGGCATATCTGCACCCTGTGATGCAAATGGGTTATCTGTATAGATACGATAGCAACGTGTAGATACAATCTGTGCATCGTTAAGTACGCACTGTGAAGTATAGTCAGAGAATACTGTAAGTGAAATTCCGCTATTCATTGCAAGTGAGCTTACAATCATCTCAGCCTCATCAGATGAAATCTCATTTCCTGTATAAGAAGTCTGAAGATTTGGAACAAGTGATGACTGAAGCATAATTGGATAATTATCAGCATCGATAAGAATCTTAAAAGATGCGTTAGCTACTTCAAAACCATCGTCAAGCTGACGGAATGAGAACTCAATATATGAATCCTCCTCAGTAGGACCATAGTAGTTCATAACGAGTGGATCGAGCTGGTTTGAATCACTAAGACCAAGAAGATCAACATACTGATTAATTACTACCTTGAGCTCATCGTAAGAATGAACAGGTGACTCATAAAGTTTTCCATAAATAGTAGTAACATAACCTTCGTCACCATAAACAATAAGTGCCTCGTTGTTATTCATTGCCTGAATATCAGCAATAGTGAGCTGTTCAGCATCAGTGTCCATTGTAAGAGGTGTTGGTGTACCCTTTACATCTGGAGCATACACGATTTCCTCATCGTACCAGTCGTTCATGTCGAAATGATCTTCTTCGTTATTCAGCATATCTGCGAATGCCATTGAAGACCAAGTGCTTACAACAATTGACATAGTAAGCAAAGAAGAAACTGCTGTTTTGAATCTCTTTCCCATATATTCCTCCTAATAGATTACTTGGGCTTATTCTACTATAGCCAAAATTATAAATAGGAGGGGGATGAAAATAAATAGACTTTTGCCCTATCTTGCTACAATTTTTAAGGTTTTTCCTCATTTTATTTGAATTGTTGCTCACAAAATAGCAATATTTGTAAAGCGCAACAACATTTGCATTCATTTCGTCTATTATTTGCTTGAATCTTTACTTTTTCTTAAGATTTATTTTTCGTTATCGTAAATACATGTTTCTATACTCCATGTGTCATAACGAAACAGAGGTACTTTTATGGAGAACACAGTTACTACACCGGAGATTGACTTTAATAAGCTCAAACTCAATACAAAGAAGAAAATTAAGTCCACTTATAACTGGGCTTGTCTTTGTATTGTTATCCAGTTCGCAATTGCAATGACTATTGCCAGCCTTCCAAATATGGCTATTTCATTCTTTGTAAGTATGAAATATCGTGATATTTTATCATCACAAGAACTTATGGAGCGTACTCAGGAGATTAATAACTCACTTTTAATGCCTATTACTGCTGTCTCATATATCGTAGCTAATATTGTTGCTTCAGTTTGGGCAGTTAAACAGACAAAGATTGGTTCAATCAAGAAGTGGTTCCGCAAGTCTAAGTTCTCAGCATTCGATATAGTATTAGGATGCTTTGCAATTGTAGGTATCGCAAATATCGTTGTTTCAATTCTTGATTTGTGTGGATCAGCTTTTACATCTACATCTGAAAACCTTACTGATACATTCGGTTCTGGTCTTTTCTCAGATAACATTATTATCACAATTATTACTATCGCTTATATGGCTGTTATCGGACCTATTACAGAGGAACTTCTCTGCCGTGGTGCAGTTCTTAACTGTTCATCTATTGTAAACAGAAGATTTGCATGTGTTGTGTCTGGTATGATCTTCGGATTTATGCATGGTAATATCATTCAGGGTATCAACGCAGGCATTATGGGAATCCTCCTTGCTTATGTAGCAGAGAAGTCAGGTTCACTTATTGCTCCTTGCATTCTCCATATCTTTAACAATACTTTCTCAGTAATCATGTCATATGCCTTTGCTAACTGGATTCCTGCTGAAAGTGTTGATAAGGCAAACATAATGATCGTTATTATCATGGGCGTTCTCGGTATTATTTCTGTTATTCTCCTTATTAAGAGACATGGCAAGATTACTGATAACGACGGTATGGAAGTTAACGAAATCGTTTCAAAAGAAGATATCGCTAAGATTAATCCTAAGAAGGGCGAGCTTACAACAAAGCTTTACTTCACAACACCAGCTTTCTGGGGAGTAGTAGCATTCTTCGTACTCTTATCTTTGCTGACTATCATGCAGTAATGTATGATTTTCTCATATAACCCTTCCTCGAAAACACTCCAGTCCCCCTGGGGTGTTTTTTTTTGCTTTTTGAAATAACAGAACTACTCTATAATGCTTATATTAAGAGGATAGAGTTGGAGGGGTTATGCCAGCCTTAGAGATGAAGAAAATCAATAGAATGTATTTCTGGGCGTCAATGGGCGCTGTTCTTCAAATTGTCATTGCCAGCATTATTATTCAAATAATTAAGCTCATCATAAACGCTGCTCCAAATAATGAGCTTCCTTCATTATCTGGCATAGGAAGTGCGATTAGTAATATTATTGCTGCAATAGCTGCCTTCGTAGTTGTGCTAAAAGCAACTAAAATATTTGAGTTAAAAGACTTATTCTTAAAGCCTAAGTTCACAGTCTTCGATACTATTCTTGCCTGCTTTGTTGTTAAGGGACTTGGATCATTAATTACAACTTATTCATCTATTTTTGAAGAGATAATTGCAAGTACATTTAATAAGTTGGGTTCTTTTTTTAATAATAATGTAATGTCATCTAATTCCACTGTATCTGTCGTTACAATGCTCTACATAATGATTCTTGGGCCAGTATTGGAAGAACTTCTTTTCCGTGGAATTATTCTTAATTGTAGTTCCATTGTAAGCCGACGTTTTGCAATTATTATGTCTTCCCTTCTCTTTGCTTTTACTCACGGAAATATTATCCAGGGCGTAAACTCTTTTTTTGCAGGCCTTTGTTTTGCCTATATTCTTGAAAAATCCGGATCAATAATAACTACAATGATCGTTCATATCTTCAATAATTCATCTGTTGTTATTGAAGCAAAATTCAGAGTAATGTTTGTACCACAATCTCTTCGTGGATTAGCAGCAGAAGGTACAATGTGGTTTTTTGTTTTTGGTGCAATTATCGCTGCAATTATTCTTTTACGTAAATATGGTAAGCCCGACGAAGAAGGCGGAATTAAAATTAATAATCCAATTAATAGAGAAGAAATTACGGCTTCTAATTTAAAAACAATTGATATTACTATTAAGCCTTTTGTAACAAGAATATCCTTTATTTTAATGGTTATTTACGCTATTTATTCCTGTATTAAATGGATGCTTTAAAAAAATAAACGCGTTGGATATAAAATGGTTACATCCGACCTTTAACATATGGTCATTAGGAGGTGCACCTATATGAGATATTTGGTTGTAGAAGACACCAAAATAATCCGTGAGGGTATTGTTGAATTCTTCGAGATCAAGAGCGAAGGCGCAATTACTATTGACCAGGCAGGAACTGGAGACGAAGCATTAAAGCTTTTAGTTACCAATTCCTACGATCTAATTATTCTCGATATCATGCTTCCAGGTGTTTCTGGTTTTGATATCTGTAAGAAAGTTCGAAGCAAAAGTGACTGCCCTATTATTTTCGTAACTGCTCTTGGTAACGAAGAAAACATTCTTAAGGGTTACGAACTTGGCGGCGACGACTATGTGGTAAAGCCTTTTAACGTGAAAGAGCTTTATGCAAAGTGCGATGCTATGGTGAAGCGCTACTGTGGCAAGAAAGACGTCAGGATTTTAAAGCGAAACTCAATTGAACTTAATACCTTCTCCATGGAAGTCTTCGTTGATGGAATTGAAGTTAATCTCACTCCAAAAGAGTACTTCATCCTGAAACTTTTAATGGAAAACCCTTCTATGGTTTTCTCAAGAGATGCTCTTATTGACCGCATCTGGGAGACTGGCTTTGAAGGCGGAGACCGAGTTGTCGACAATCAGATTAAGAAACTTCGTAAAAACCTTGGCCCTGCAGGCAAATCTATCGTGACTGTTTTTGGGCGTGGTTACAAGATTAATTGAGGTAGAACTTATGTTATTTAAAAGATTTCCACGCAAAAAGAAGACTATAAATAAGCCTTCTTTCCCTTTAGAAGTAACTAAATGCTTTTTGTTCCTTTCTGCATTAAGTTTGGTTTTATTTACTATTTTTCAGATACCACTATTTAACTTTATTGAAAAGCCAGAAGACGATGCTCTTGAACTCATTCACGAAAATATACATGAGTACAGTATTTATATCAGTACTGGCGATGAAATTATCTTTAACGAAGCTATTGAAACATCTTATGTTCAGCTTCTAAATAATGGTATTACTCTTTACTATGAGCTCGATGGTGAGGTTTTGGTCGATACAACCAGCTCATATAGTATCAGCTATTTTTCCAAAGATAATATAAGATACAGATACTACGGCAAATGGGATTCAAGTCTTAACGACAGCTACATGAGAATATACGAATATGTCTCCCAGAATAGTGAGATTAGCGCTTATTTAATTAATCCACGTGACTTTTATTTTAACGAGGAAACAGGTGTAATTTATCCAGGCGTAGTTGACATCAATTACCTGACGGTATTTGATGAATTACTCCACAATAACCCTGACGACTATATGAAGACTGTTGATACAATTGATCTTACTCCAGATTCTTCCATTACTTCAGGTACAACACATATCGTAATCGATGCCAAAGACTTTTGTTTTATGAGTATTGGTACACCATCAGAATATGTATTACCTGATAAATATAGTGATTCCTGGTTTACACATGGATCTCACGGAACTTATAGATACGCTGGCGAAGAAGCACATCACTATAATGAATACTATAACCTCGAACAGTGGGCTACTAATTCAAAGAACTTCCGCTTATGGTTAGTTTTCTGGGTAATTGTAATTACAATAATCGTTCTAGCTTTTATTAGCGGTACTATCAGATACTTTAATAAGAAATCTTACTATGAGATTTTTGA
>JAZUDM010000040.1:0-9002 GCA_045639635.1 Saccharofermentans sp.
TTGAAGAATTAGAATTAAATATACTATCAGAATATGCTGTGCTAGCGCCTAGTATATACAAATCTGTTAGATTTGAAGTGCCACCAAAAGCGTACTTTCCAATTGTTACTACATTGTCAGGGATTTCTAGGCATGTTAATGAAGTACAACCATAGAAAGCACCTTCTTTTATGAGTGTTACAGAGTATGGAATATCTATATTTGTCAAAGACTTGCAATTGTAAAATGTGTATTCTGCGATGCTAGAAAGAGAATTGGACAATGTGACATTAGTTAGTGAAGTGCAACCATCGAAAACATAAAAATCCATGCGCGTTACAGAATTAGGAATAACAATGCTTGTTAATGATGTGCAATCCTCAAAAGCCTTTCTTCCTATTGTAGTAACAGTATTTGGAATATTTATATTCGTAAGTGACGAACAACCACTAAATGATTCAGAATTAATTGTAACAATACCATCTGCTAGATGAACTGTTTCAAGTGATTGGCAGTTTTGGAGATGGATGCCATTTATAACAGAACTTGGAATGTAAATGGTACGAATATAGTTATTGTTAGAAAGAATAACTTTGCGTATTCCTTCTTCAACTATGACGGTTTCTACTGTCTCATAGTGTGGATATCTTGATAACATTGGCCAATCAACATTACCAGATACAGTCATTTGATCCAGAGTGCCATCATTGTTTGTATCATAGTATCTATATGTAATTCCATAATTAGTGTTCACTACTTCACCTGGTACAGGTGTTGGTGTTAAATCAGGCACACCAGTACCGCCGGAAGCAATTCCGTAGTGATAACAGAGTGTTGCCCACTCTTTTGAGTTAATAAAGTTATCTATTACAAAGTTACGTGACTTGCCAGCTTTGAGCTGCTGTACCCAGTAGTTGTTGCTGATATTTGAACCAATTGATCTATTAAAGAAAAGCGAATAAAGGATTTCAACGAATTCTTCATCGCTATATCCCATGCTTGTAAACTCTTGGCTTGTAAGGAAGGTTTTTGCGACAGCACCACCAGTTCTTCTTTGGGAGGTGAGTTCGTTTATCCAATAAGCTTTTCCGCCAGTTGGAGAACTTGGAACCTCTCTCTTAAGAACTACAAGGTAAATTCGCTCAACAAAATCTTCTACTCCAGAGCTTGTTGAAGGAGCTGGAGTGGATGTAATTGCACCAGGTGTTGTAGAAGTTCTTGGCCTGGGTGTATTTGTTGGGGTTGGTGTACTTGTTGGGGTGATATTAGGCACACCAGTACCGCCCGAAGCGATTCCATAAGTAAAGCAAATGTTAGCCCATTCAGTTGAATTTATAAAATTGTCGATTACAAAGTTGCGAGACTTACCAGCTCTTAATTGTTGAACCCAATAGTTGTTGCTGATATTTGCACCGATAGATCTATTGAAAAAAAGACGATAAAGTATTTCGACAAATTGCTCATCTGTATAACCCTTAGAAGTGAATTCTTCGCTAGTAAGGAATACTTTGGCTACTGCGCCACCTGTTCTTCTTTGTGAAGTAAGTTCATTTACCCAATATGTCTTTCCTCCGTTTGGACTATCAGGAACCTCACGGTTGAGAACTACTTGATAAATTCGGTCGACAAATCCGCCAACTCCAGTTCCACTATTGTTTGGATTAAATGGTGGAAGTGTAACTGTAGGAGGAGGTGTGTTAGTTGCTGTAGGAGTAGACATAGCAGTAAAGCCTAAACCACGCATGGAAAAACCAATTGTTTTAAGACAAGAATCCCAATAAATGAAAGCGATTCTAAATTGTGAGTTTGCTATGCTTTTGCATGAATCAAGCATACTTGAAGTAGCACCACTGCTACTTAATACGCTGAAAACAAGATTAGTAGAGGAAGGATTATAGGATTTATATAGTGAAGAGTATAAACTGACATTTAGAACTCCAGAAGCGTTCAAAATTACGGCAACGCATCGATTGTTTTCGATATTGCCAGTAGATGCGTTATAAGCGAATGCAACTTGAGATGTAAATTCATTATCAGTCTGTGAACTCATAAAGTAAATAATATAGTCTGAACTAGAAGCTTCTAATTTATAAACTCCTCCGGTCGAATCAACATACTGTATGTACTTTTGACCTGCAGTGTTGGATTGAATGCCATTATTTAAAATATAATTTCTAAGTTCTATAGCGGAAGAACCTGAAGGCGTGGGTGTAGGTGTAGGTGTAGTAGATGAAGTTGATGCGTAATATGTGAAACCTAAATCGCCTAAAGAAAAGCCAATTTTGGATAACATTGTTTGCCAGTTTGTAAAAGATGCTTTAAATGCCTCTTGAGCCATAAGCTTAAAAAGATCAGCAGTGTTGTATGTTCCAGGAGCATAACTGATTACACTAAAGGATAGCCTAGATGAATTTGGATTGTAGTCTTTTTTTACAGCTGCCATCAATAAAGAGTTATATATATTATCCCTTGAAAAAATTCTTACGAAACAAGTGTTATTTGTTGCAACACCGGATGAGGTGTTGATTTTAATTGATGTTGCTTCGGTCAATTCATTAGCAACCAGAGATGAAAATAATTCAATTTCATTTGAAGAAGAGTTAGCTTGTATTCGAAATAGTTTTGCGGTTGAAACAGCATATTCGATGTATTTATCGCCACTAGAAGTGTCTGTTCTTCCGTTTGCAAGAATGTAACTTCTCAAATCAGCAGCTCGACTTGCTGCCATAACAGGTCTTTGTGGCATACAGAATACTGTGAATATCATGATGAATGCCAATAAAAATGCAGTTAGTCTTGAATATCTCGATCTCATAATTTTCCCCATCCTTAACATTGTCTGATAATTCAATTTTAACTTTGCTTATCATTGAAAAATTATTTAAAAAAACAGTGTTTACACTATATTCACAGGCGCGTTACAACGTTAACAAGTAAATGATAATAATCTAATACTTTGCTATTATTGGTAAAATTTTTGATACTTAGAAGTTAGAGAAAATAACTTTGTGCTGAGTGTCCATGGGGTTATGGTTTAGAGAATTAAGATTAATTGTATGTGTTGATGATAATTAGGAAAACGCTTATACTTTTACACGAATGACTTCTAATAATCTGTGGGGAAACATTTATGGGTTGGACAGTTACTGTTGTTCTTGGCGTGATTGGATTATTCTTTTTGTGCATAAATTATGGCGCCTTGATTGCCAGTAAGAAAAATGGAAAGCATATTTCCGGCGTACCATTTATTGGCGGAATATGTATCTTTCTTGCGTTCGTTTTCTCTCCTATTAAGTGGCTCTCTCTCTTGTGCTTTTTGGACTACAGCCTGATACTTTTTATTCTTGAGTTATTAGGTATCCGTAAAAAAGAAAATCAAGAAATTGAAGTAAAGCATATCTATAATCCGGAAATCGAGAAGCCTGTAATAAGGGCCAGTGTTTGTAACGGAGAAAAAACAGCAGGTTTTAAGAATATTAAGACAGGTGAGTTCTACGAAGTAGCAGTAATCAGAAATGACGTGGATCTCCAGCAGTTCAAGGATATGTATAAAATCAAGGATATTGAGACAGACTACAATATCTAATTGAATTCAGCTTATTAATTTTTATGTGGTGAAATTGCTTAAAAGCACTTTCTTTGCTTTGTTTAAATTCACAAAAACTCTTAAGCATTATCAAATTTGTTTACGATTTGTTCTCAATGCTCATATATGTGCTGCGCTATAATATGCATAAGTGGGGTTAATTGAGAGGTTATCATATGACGAATGAGTTTGATTTTGTTCAGTACAACAAGTACGTGGGCGCTTTAATGGCCTTAATGGATGAACTGGGTGATCCAGATGTCCTGGCTAAATTGCATAATGCAACAATTCCTACGCTTAATTTGCTCGGCGTTGCCTATCTTTCATATGAATATCAGGAGCAGGCGAGGGAGTCTGGTCTTAAAATTGAAGAATTTCCTTTGCCTCCTACAGTGGAACTTGGTGTTCCTAATCGCGATGTAACAGTTGATATCAAACCTAAGGTTTCCGATATGGTTACAATTCGTCTTTATGCACATCCTTTTATTGATCGTCCAGAATGGGATGATGAGCAAAAGGAACTCGTTAGAAATTATATTTCTATTTACTTCAACTGTATTGCGCGTATCAGAGTACTTCGTATGTTCGAGAGTCGTATCTTCCAGGACCAGAGAATGCCATTTGTAGGTAATCTTGCAGCTCTCATGCGTAATATCGCAAGACTTAAGGCTATGGGCCTTCTTCATACTCATACTATTTATAGACTTAATATCTATAGATTCTCCAGAATCAATCGTATCCTCGGCCGTGATGTTGGCGATAAAATCATGGAGGAATATATTAGGAAACTTTTGAGTTTCAGTGGACAGTTTGGTGGAGTTTACCGCCTTGGTGGCGATAACTTCTTAGGACTCGTACCTAATGAGATGGTACCTGCCGTTCATAAGTTCTTTGAGGGTTATACATACGTAAATTATCAGGATGGTGCTTCTTTTGATATTCAGTCCAGAGCTGGATTTTATTCAATCAGCAGCAACGAAGATAATTACGATATGATTCTTGGTAGAGCTAACAGCACATTCACTAAAGCAACACCTAAGAACAAGATTAAGTATTTTGATATTGAAGAGGAAAAAATCGAGAATGAGCGTAGCGTAATCGAGAGCGAATTTATTGACGCTATGAATGAGGGAAATGTCATTCCTTATTATCAGCCTAAGGTTGATCCTGAGACAAATACTATTGTTGGTGTTGAGGCTCTTTGTCGCTGGATTAAGGATGGCGAAATTATTTCGCCTGCTGTATTTATTTCTGTTCTTGAGCGTAACAACCAGATTTGTACTCTTGATTTGTATATGCTCCGTAAGGTTTGTGAAGACATTAAGGCGTGGATTGATGCTGGACATACTCCTGTTCGAGCTTCAATCAACTTCTCACGTAATAACATTGCTGATAAGAACTTCGTTTCCAAGGTAATTAGTACTATTGATGAGTACGATATTCCACGTAGCGCTATTTCAATCGAGCTTACAGAGACTACTCTTGAAGAGGATTTCGAAGAATTTAAGAGAGTTGTTACTGAGTTCAAGAATCAGGGTGTATTAGTTTCTGTAGATGACTTTGGAACAGGATTCTCTTCTATGAATCTTATCAAGGATATTGATTGGGATGTAATTAAGATTGATAAGTCTTATGTTCCTGACGAGAAGAATCCAAAGAAGGATAAGTCAACAGCAATGCTTGAGAACATTATTGCTATGGTCAATAAGATTGGTATGGTTACTGTCCTTGAGGGTGTTGAGACTGAAGAGCAGAAGAAGATTGTTGTGGACTTCGGCTGTAAGGTAATTCAGGGTTACTACTACGATAAGCCAATGCCAAAGGAAGAACTCGAGGCAAAGATTTTGGGTACATACAAGGGCAAGTGCAAGTGGCATGCCTGATGTGACAAAAACAATATGAATGGTTACAATAAACGTCAGAAGAATATTCTGGCGTTTATTTATTTGGAGAAGCAAATGGAGAATATGCGAAAGGCAATTTATCACTTACCTGGATTATTTGAATTCTACGATTTCTATAAGGAGTTTTTGAAAGTCTGGTGTGACCATAGAGAATACTTTTATGACTGGTGTGATATCGGTTCTGTTTATGGTGCTCCAAGTGATTATTTATGGGGTGGGGGACGAATTGAAATTAGTAATAGCGATTCCATGGACGTACTAAATCTCATGAATGAATACTCTGTTTCTCCAAGACTTACATTCAGTAATTCTTTAATAAACGAAGAGCACCTTGAGGATTCAAAAT
This sequence comes from Saccharofermentans sp., assembly GCA_045639635.1. Taxonomy (GTDB): domain Bacteria; phylum Bacillota; class Clostridia; order Saccharofermentanales; family Saccharofermentanaceae; genus Saccharofermentans. The sequence continues at coordinate 5,816 of JAZUDM010000040.1, forward strand.
GTAATAAGCTCGTTAAGACTTTTGCTGATAAAAGTAGTTCTCCCCTGGGTGTAATCGTTCATTCGGATTTGCTTTTATCTTATCTTAAAAACATTAATCCTCATCTATATTTTATTTCATCTACAACTAAGGTTTTGACTAGCTTTAGTAACCTTGTTGATGAATTAAACAGGGATGATTTTAAGTATGTAGTTCCTGATTTTAGACTTAATAACAGACTTGATTTATTGGCAGAACTTTCTCAGGAACAAAAGGACAAAGTTGAGTTTTTATGTAACGAATGCTGCTACTTTGGTTGTAAAGACCGCAGGGAATGTTATGAGAGTGTGAGTCGTAAATCTTTAGGTCTTGAAACTAATCACATGTGTAAGGCACCAGGATCAGGTGACGGCTATAAGTTTTCAAAGGCGATGGAAAATCCTGGATTTATTAGTCTCGATCTGATTAAGAATAAGTATCTTCCAATGGGATTTTCTAATTTTAAAATCGAGGGAAGAAGTCTTGGCAGCGCTCTTTTATTAGAGTTTATTTTGTATTACATGACTCGCCCTGAATACCAAATTCACGTTAGAGAAAGTCTGTATCTCGATAATACATTGGATTTATTCTGATATTTGAAATTTCTTTGGGAATATTAGCGCTATTTTAAAGTCACGGACTCAATAAGGGAGTATAATAGAAAGGATTTTTCTATTTTGGGAGGCGCTTATGAATTGTCTTGAAGAAAGAATTGCCAGAGACGGCGTTGTAAAAGAGGGTAACGTACTTAAGGTAGATAGTTTCTTAAATCACCAGATGGATATTAATTTATTCGATCAGATGGGTGAAGAATTCAAGCGTAGATTTGCTAGTAAAAACATTAATAAGATTCTCACAATCGAGGCTTCAGGTATTGGTATCGCATGTGTTGTTGCAAGACACTTTAATGTACCTGTAGTTTTTGCCAAGAAGGCAAAGAGCATAAACATCGATGGTGATGTATATGTTGCTGAGGTAGAATCATTTACTCACAAGAACAAGAATCAGGTTATCGTATCCAAGAATTTCTTGGGACCAGATGACCGCGTTCTTATCATCGATGATTTCTTGGCTAACGGATGTGCTCTCCAGGGATTGATTTCAATCGTAGGTCAGGCTGGTGGCACTGTTGAGGGTATCGGTATCGCAATCGAGAAGGGCTTCCAGATGGGTGGCCAGATGATCCGTAACCTGGGTTATCAGCTCGAGTCACTTGCTATCGTTGATGGCATGGACGCTAAGACTGGCGAGATTAATTTCCGTAAGCAGTAACAGGTGATTAATATGGGTAAAAATATAAAGACAGCTGTAGTTTCTGATTCAGAAGCTATCTATAGTTTGGACGCCAAAATCAATCTTTTGAAGGCTGTACCTTTTGGCCTCCAGCATATCCTGGCGATGTTTGTATCTAACATCACACCAATCATTATTGTCGCAGGTGCCTGTAACTTAGAGGCGACAATGACAGCTTTGATTATTCAAAGTGCCATGATCATCGCAGGTATTGGTACACTTATTCAGCTCTTCCCACTTTGGAGAATTGGATCAAGACTTCCAATCGTTATGGGTATCAGTTTTACTTTCGTTTCTATTGCATGTGTTATTGGTGGCCAGTTTGGCTATGGTGCAGTAATAGGTGCCGTTCTGATAGGTGGTCTTGTAGAGGGAATCTTAGGACTGTTTGCAAAATACTGGATTAAGATTGTTGCTCCAATCTGTGCCGCTACTGTAGTTACAGCAATTGGTTTCTCACTTCTTGGAGTTGGTGCTAATTCATTCGGTGGTGGTGTAGGTTCTCCTACATTTGGTTCAGCGACAAACTGGATTCTCGGTACAGTAACACTTCTTTGCTGCATCCTCTTTAATATCTTTGCCAAGGGATATTTAAAGCAGCTTTCAGTACTCTTTGGACTTGTTGTTGGTTATATCCTGGCTCTCTGTCTGAAGGTTGTAGATTTCTCTGCATTCGATGGAGTTTCTATTATTTCACTTCCACACATTATGCCAGTTAAGCCTGAGTTCCATCCAAGTGCAATTATCGCTTTCATTCTTATCTTCCTTGTATCAGCTACAGAGACAATCGGAGATACTTCAGCACTTGCATCTTCTGGTCTTGGAAGAGAAGTTACAACAAAGGAGACATCAGGATCTATCGCCTGCGATGGTTTTGTAAGTTCACTTTCATCTGTATTTGGATGTATGCCAATTACATCTTTCAGCCAGAACGTTGGACTCGTTGCCATGACTAAGGTTGTTAACCGTTATGCTATCGCTACAGGCGCAGCAATCATGATTCTTGCAGGTTTCTTCCCACCAATCGGAGCATTCCTTGCAACACTTCCTGACGCTGTTCTTGGAGGCTGCACAATCATGATGTTTGGTACTATCGTTGTAAGTGGTCTTCAGATGATCGGTAAGTGTGGATTCAATCAGCGTAATGTAACAATCGCTGCTTTGTCATTAAGTATTGGTCTTGGATTCACTTCAGCACCTGACCTTTTTAATATTTTTCCAGATATCGTTAAGACAGTTTTTGCTGAGAACTGCGTTGCAGTAGTATTCGTAGTATCAATCGTTCTTAATCTCATTCTTCCAAAGAAGATGGGTGAAGAAAATTAATTAGTTTTCTATTCAAAAAAGTAATGCCGGCTGAAATTAATCAGTCGGCATTTTTGCTTGGTATAAACCTTTAATTATCTTATTAGTAAATCGCCTTGATGCAGCAGTTGTTTGGAATAAAGTCGATGCCAAGGATATCTGAGATGTTTTCAGATGACATATCAACCCACTCGCCATCAATAAGTACAAAAGACTCACCTGGGTTACAGTGTGCCTCGAACTGCGCAAGACCATAGTCTTCTGACTCTCCCTCAACAGGAGCGGATACATCGTAAGTAATAACGATTGCGTAGTTTGTAACCTCAACTGGCTCATCGAGGATTACTGTGTGATATCCGTTAACCTCAAAGAAAGCATCCTGCTCATAAATTACGTTCTGCATTGAAGCGTCGCGAATTTCAATATGAACATTCTGGTTAAGTCTTGTTGTATCAGTACCAACTGCTCTTAAAGTTCCAGCCTCGTGGAAAACATTTGCTGTAGTAATTGTATCTGTACCAACATCGATAACACCTGCGTTACCCCAGTCGTAAGTTGTAACGTGATCGTA
>JAZUDM010000041.1:0-9524 GCA_045639635.1 Saccharofermentans sp.
GCATCTGCAGCCTTTGTATACTTGGAAAGACCCATTGTCTGAGCGTCGTTAGCAGAATCCATAGCCTGCTCCATCTTTGCCTTCAAATCAGCCTGATTAGCAGCATCCTCAAGACCATTCTTAGCTGCTGTTTTTGCAATAGAAGCCATAGCACTAAGCATATCTGCGCCAGCCTTAAGCTCAGCCTTTTTCTGAGCAGAAGCGCCACCAAACAAAGCAGTACTGTTTCTGTGAACACCAAAAATATTATCTAAGTACTGGATACAGTTTTCTGCGTAGCTTATATCCTTTTCTTTCTTACGGAATACAACGATAACTTCGCGCTTTGCATAAGGATGTGCCATTTTTCCGTTTGCATTTGTATTTGCTACACCGCTGTTATTTGGCTGAACAAATCTAAGCTTAATTCCATCCTCAACGAAGATATCTTTACCCTTATCGTCCTTCTTTGTCTTGAGGTAATAATCATAAGTATCTACTGTATCATAACGGAACATCTCGTGATTAACTTTTCTCTTAACATCATGCTTACTGCGGATTGTAAACATACCAATCTCATCCATAAAGATAATCTGCTCTACATCAAGACCAGATGGGTACATCTTTTTCTTAGAAGATTCGAAATACTTCTGGTACATTGCTTCCTGCTTTTCCATGAGCTTGATATGATCTTCTACACCAGCCTTATCAAGTTCAGAAATTCTGCAGTTTGCACTACACTTTGTCTCGCAATTGCTACAAACGTACTCTTTGTTCTTAATTCCTGTTCTGCCCATTACGCCACATTCAGCGCCACAAAGGCAGCAAGTCTTCTTTCCGAAAATATTAGAGAAAAATCCCATAATGACCTCCTGCTTATTCAGCTGCGATATCAGTTACACTAACAACTGATACTGTGTTACCTTCAATACTAAGAACTACATGAACATTAGCATAAGTTTCAGTGTGCCAACTACTGCCAAGTTCAAGATCAAATTCAAGTGTCTGTGGAACAGTAGTTGCATCAAGGTTGTAGTTAGCTGGCTTATTCATATCTGATGTTCCTGTTGGATTAAAGATACATCTTGAACCACCGATTTCCATTGCACGATTTGCGCTTTCATTTTTATATGGAGAACCATTAAGTGAATAATTAGTTACTCTGATATTTATAAAATCATGATCATCGCCATACTCAATATACTTCAAGCAGAAGAGGTTCAAAAAGAATTTCTCACCATCATCAGAAAAACTAATTTCTGGGATTAAATATACAGCTGCTTCTTCAGTCTCTACAATAGGAGCTTCTGTTGTCTTATCTGGTTCTTCATAACCATAGTCATCAGTTACGAAAGTAAAGCTTCCAAGATTACGATCATCAATATCGGAATAAAGAAGGACAATTTCTGTTGTGAAATCAGCTGGTGTATCTGTTATATCGCCAGGACCGAGCAACATAGACAACTCCTTAGTTTGACCTTCATATACTTTCTCGAGCTGGTTATAGCCCATAACGTAATATCCGTTAAGTGTGAGTCTGTTGTACTGTAATGTGAATGAGTTCTCTTGGTCAAGATTTGTGATTTCAATATCCATTACCCAATTATTAGAAGATGAGAGATGGATATTTCCAGCAGAAAGCTCTACACTATCATCTGCATAAAATAAAGTAAGTTCATCACCAGAGATATTAATTGTATCATCTGTCAAATCTTCTGAAGGCTCTGTCTCTTCAGACTCATCTGTAACACCTGCGTCTTCAGACGCATTTGCAGCTTCTGTCTCTTCAGCAGCAGTTGTTGTCTCTTCTGCATTCTTTGCATCCTCTTCATTTGAGCAAGCGGCAATGCTAAACAACATTACTGCTGCCATCGATAATGCTAAAAACTTCTTCATTATTTGCTCTCCTTAGTAAATAAAATTAGGCTTGCGCCCTAAATGATAAATACTGCTTTACATAACAATATTCTTTTATAATTATCCCTATAAAGCTTTTTTAGCACATCAGCGAAACTGTTTATTTTTTAATAAAAACCACCGAAATTATTCCCGGTGGCAAAATGAGTTTTATATTTCAGGAACAACTATTCCTGTCTTAGCGACTAGTATTGCTAATTCTGTTCGACTAGTGCATCCTGTTTTCTGAAGAAGATTATTGAGGTGTACACGTACAGTTGCATATGAAATAGCTAAGTTATCAGAAATTTCTTTGTCGGAATATCCACCAGCTACACATCTTAAAACTTCAATCTCTCGATTAGTAAAATCAGTACTCTTTGCAAGGCCAATATTCACAACTGGGGATGCATCAGGATACACGCTCTCGCCAGCCATAGTTCTATCCATTATTTCAAGTAGTGGAGCATCCTGAACTTCCTTGTACCAAAATGATTCCACCCCTGCATCACGAGCCTTGTCAAGAAAAGCTCCATCTGGCATGGATGTTACCATTAGTATTTTAGTATCCGGGTAAGAGGCCTTTATTCTGTACGCAGCTTCAATACCATTAATGCCACCTGACATTACGACATCTAGAAGAATAAGGTCTATTTTCATCTTTGCACAATACATATCAGCAACAGATGCTGAATCCACACTAGCAGCTAGATTATAATTCTCAGAAGCATTTACTATGGTTTCAAATAGCTGGCGTGGCATAGCCTGATCATCGACAATTAAAACATTATAAGCCATATTATCTAATCTCCTTAGGCAAGGATAGTGTTAGCACAAATCTTGGATTGTACTCTATATCCATTGTTCCGCTAATTTCTTCTGTTAGTACTCTCAATAAAACAAGTCCACCGCGTTCTTCTATAAAGCCATCAGGTGGATTACCATTGTTTGTAAATTCAGCGATCAGTGCATCATTAGTTTCAGTTAATTTTACATTAACTTCATCACCCTTAGCATGGCGAATGGTATTAGTAATACATTCATGAATACCTGTAACGATTATATGTCGCTGTTTAGACAGTCTCGTAAGATTTCCAGCTACATTTACCTTAATATCCAGCTTATCAGCCGTGTCGAGAATTATATCATATTCATCTCTATAGGTTGTATCGAGCTCTGTTTTAAGATACTGAAGGTTATCATGAAGAGTCTTTTCAATTTGTTTTCTATCTTCATCAGTACCGCCTGAAGTTATATATCTTTTGGAAGTAAGCAAATTAGCTCCAATCTCATCATGCAACTTTATTCTGGCTTTAAGTATTTCTTGTGCAGTAATTGAATCAATAATCTGCTTGCCATAATTACTAAGTTCTTCATTGAGATTCTCTACAGTCTGCTGATGAGCTATTAGAGTCTGTGTGCTCTTGTATTCCTCAGTAATATCACTGATTGTTAGAATTCTTAAAGTAGGCGACTCTTCTGAAAAAAGGTCATCAGAAACAGAATAAACCTTATTGTCCTGAAGCTGAATGATGGCACCATTGTTAGTTTGTGTGCTTCGTTCTAAGAGTGCATTTCTAAATATATTTCCGTTTAAAAGCATCTCGCCAGTAATATACCTACAGCAATCTTCCATTACATTGTTTTTTAATACAATCTGACCATTTGTCTCATAACAGCATATTCCCACAGGAAGATTATCAACAGCTTCTTTAATTGAGAAAGCGGAGATGTTATTTCTGGACCATTTCAATATTCTATCTAGCATCAAAAATTCATATACAGCAATTACAACAAGAACTAATATGAGTAAAACGCCTGGCACTTTGGAAAATTTGTCAACCAACTTATTCATAATTTCAGAATCGGCTGTTCCTGATAAGTAATCACAGACACACTGAAACATTACATATAACACTAATGATATAGGGAACAGACTAATTAAATACTTCCATTTGCGATTAACAAAATTCAATGTGATAAGCATAGTAGAGGCAAGGAACAGAACTACGATACAAACCCCAAAAGCACTTTTAAAGATAAAAGGGAAATCAGCGAAAGGCATCATTTAGTATCACCGCCTTCCTCAACACTTAATACCACGATAGTATCGTCATCATTGTATTGAACAGTAACGTTCTCTCTCATAAGTGATTTTGTATTCAAATCAATAGAGTTGATAATCACTCTTAAAATGACCATGCTTTCTTTTTTGGACAGAATAATTGAGATTTGTAGTTTTCTATCAATGATTAACTCAATTATCGCTTCGAAGAATTCATAAATAGTTATAGCTGTATCAGAAAATACATTTCCACTAATCAAAGTATTAAAGGCCACTTCAATATCATTTAATTTCAAATACTCTAATGATTCCAGAATTGCAGTTGTCAATTCTGATACAGGAATAATCTCATTACTCTCTTTCAAAAGTTCGAAATTACCTCTTCTTTTGATATATGTATTAAGTACAGTTATCTTTTTGAGTCTGTCCTTAAAAGTTGATTCATCTCTTTCAGAAAGTAATTCATCTATTTGGCGAAGTTGTCTTTCAACTTTTGCTGCTATACGATCATATACTTTATTTCGCGCGTTGACAGTTGCATTTTCTTCCATTAACGCATTCTGCGTCTTCAAATAATTATTTCTGGATTCGATTTGTTCTGTAGCATTTTCTATCTGTAGATTTAATTCATTAACAACAGAGTGGTCAACTATCCAACTAACACTACCACCAGTTACTGTTGCACTCTCTATATGCATATCAATTGATGGCGAATCAAAGTCATTCACGCCACTTGTCACATAAACGGGTTTGTCAGTTGAATCCATAATGATTGCAGGAATTTTAGTCTCTTTAAAAAACCACTGATAATTTGTATTTGCTGGAATCAGACCGACTTGAATACACATCTCCCATATAAAAATAAAAGTGAATGCGTATATTTCGCCAAGATTCCAAAAGGAAACACCATTGATGCCAGGACGTATTCCAACCATATGGAGAATAAACATTGATAAACTAATAAAGACGGTAGTCACAAGAATCCACATTCTTGGTTTAGAAATAGCAAGTCGACATTTACGAATCATTATTATTATTGCAGAAATCAAAAGAGACACAATACATATGTAATGAAGGAAAAATACGATACCGGCATTTGATAGAGTGATATCGGTTGATAGATTTTCAAGTTTACAAAAAAGTTCATGATAATCATTCGTAAGAATAAGACCAATAATTATGACAACTGGTACAGTCATCAATAACCACTTACGGTTAAGATGATCACCGCGATATTGATTCATGTAAAGAGACGCATAGAAAAATAAAAGAGGTATTACCAGCATAGGAATATAATATGCAAACCATATATATCTGTTTGTTCCGCCTGCTAATCTGTAATTGCAAATCTGTAGTAAGAAGTAAATCTCAACCCAGCAAATCATCGTATATAAAAGACGACGAACTCTTACATTTATTATTCTCTGGCTAGAAGATATACCCCAAGCCAAAACAAATACGCCAAAATATAATTGAGAGAAGCAATCAAACATGTCGTATGGTCTTGTTACAATATGAAGGATTCCACCAATAATGAATACCAAAACCAACACTATAAAATTTCTGATGTTCTTGGCTTGAATAATCATATAGAACTCCTTTCGTATAACATGACCCTATTAACTTTTTATTATACATAATAAATGGTTTTTGATATCCAATGGATAGTAAAAAACGTTGCTTGCTAGAGCATACGACAAAACAAATTAAGATGTACTAAAAAAAGCAAATGAAAACACCCTGTGTCGTACTAGTTTTACTCGTACAACATAGGGTGTATTAGTCAGCTTTGCGTCGTGATTTCTAAATGTATTTTTCTGTTCTTACTACGACCGGATTTAAACCACTTATAAAAAGTTATGTCAAAATTGGTCGTACTTTGGTCGTACTAGAAGGTATTTACACTTGAAACCCCTTGATATTACTGCGATTATTAGTTCTGGCTCTTAAGTGTTGGGAAGAGGAGAACGTCTCTGATTGCAGCAGAATCTGTAAGAAGCATTACGAGACGGTCAATACCGTATCCGATACCGCCTGTAGGTGGCATACCGATTTCAAGTGCGTTAAGGAAGTCTTCGTCTGTGTGGTTAGCTTCCTCATCGCCAGCCTCAAATGCTGCATCCTGAGCTGCGAATCTTTCTCTCTGATCGATTGGATCGTTAAGCTCTGAATATGCGTTACACATCTCCCATGTGTTGATGAAGAGCTCGAATCTTTCTACCTTCTCAGGATCAGATGGCTTCTTCTTTGTAAGAGGAGAGATAGAGAGTGGGTGATCCATAATGAATGTAGGCTGGATCAAGTTCTTCTCACAGAACTCTTCGAAGAAGAGGTTAATGATGTCACCCTTAGTGTGACGATCCTCAAACTCTACGTGATGTTCCTTAGCAAGTGCCTTTGCAGCCTCATCTGACTCTACTGTATCGAAGTCGATACCTGTGTACTTCTTGATGCAGTCGTTCATTGTAAGACGCTCGAATGGCTTACCGAAATCAAGCTCAATCTCGCCGTACTTGAACTTAGTTGTACCAAGAACCTTTTCTGCGAGGTATCTGAACATAGACTCTGTAAGTTCCATCATGCCTTCATAGTCTGTATAAGCCTGGTAAAGCTCCATAAGTGTAAACTCAGGGTTATGACGTGTATCAACACCCTCGTTACGATATCCACGGCCAATCTCGAATACTCTCTCAAGACCACCTACGATAAGTCTCTTGAGGTAAAGCTCGAGTGAAATACGAAGCTTAACGTCCTCATCCAAAGAATTGTAGTGTGTCTCAAATGGTCTTGCTGCAGCACCACCAGCGTTAGAAACGAGAGTAGGTGTCTCAACCTCCATAAAGTCACGGCCAGCAAGGAAGTTTCTGATTTCCTTGAGGATAAGTGAACGCTTAACGAAAGTATCCTTAACCTCTGGATTCATAATAAGGTCAACGTAACGCTGACGATATCTCATCTCTGTATCTGTAAGTCCGTGGAACTTCTCAGGGAGTGGCTGCATAGACTTTGTAAGAAGTGTAATCTCATCTGCGTGGATTGAAACCTCACCAGTCATTGTTCTGAAGAGGAAACCCTTAACACCATAGATATCACCGATATCAGACTTCTTAAAGTCAGCGTATGGCTCTTCACCGATAACGTCTCTTGCAACATAAACCTGGATGTTACCCTTGAGATCTCTAAGGCTCATGAAAGAAGCCTTACCCATTACACGCTTAAACATCATACGACCTGCAACAGATACGTAGATTGGATTAGCATCCATAATCTCACGTCTCTCGTTATAGTCAGCCTTCTTGAGTTCACGAGCCTGCTGCTCATCAAGTCCGTCAAGAAGTGGGGCAGGGCGGTTGCCAATGAGCTTCTCCTCGAGGTCGTTATAAAGGTTCTTACAAACATCAGTGTGGTGTGTCTGATTGAACTTTGTAATCTCGAAAGGATTCTTGCCAGCTGCCTTCAAGTTTTCAAACTTTTCAAGTCTAATTTCCTTTTCGCTTGCCATGTTTATTCTCCATTTTCTAATTAGAATTAATGTGCCTTATATACAGAAAAAAGGCGCGAATAAAAAATCGCGCCAGTTTCATACAAGATCAGTAAGCAGAATTACTTACCAATCTTGATAATCTTATACTTAAAGATTCCAGCTGGAGTTGTAACTTCAACAACCTGGCCCTTCTTCTTGTCCTTGATTGCCTTACCAACTGGTGACTCTGTTGAGAGCTTGTTAGCGAAGATATCTTCCTCGTTAGGGTTTACAAGGCTATATACAGTCTCTTCCTTAGTTGACTCATCACGGAGTGTGAATGTAGCACCAAGTGTAATCTTTGTCTTAGAAATCTCGTCCTCTGAAAGAACCTGAGCATTCTTAAGAATAGCCTCGATCTCCTTAATACGAGCTTCGTTAACAGCCTGAGCGTCCTTAGCCTCATCGTACTCTGAGTTCTCAGAAAGGTCACCCTGCGCACGAGCCTCAGCAAGTCTCTGTGTGATTTCAGCAGTTATGGTAGTCTTTCTTTCAGCGAGCTCATCCTGTAACTTCTGAAAACCTTCTTGTGTCAAAATATTCTTATTCTCATCAGCCATTGTTATTACCTCTTATTTAAAATATACATTGCCTATTTTATCTATTAATGAGTAAACAAGCAAATTTTATTTATAAAGTACTAAATTATCTAGCAGTTCTGTCGTTTTCCTTCTGGATAACGTCGTGAGCACCACCCTCGATGATAGAAGTAGAAGATACTACTACGAGGCGAGCCTTCTGCTGGAACTCTTCGATTGAAGAAGAACCACATGAGCACATTGTTGCCTTAAGCTTTGCAAGGGAAGTATTAACACCCTCTGTGATAGGACCTGCGTATGGAACGTAAGAATCAACACCCTCTTCGAATGCCATCTTACCCTTACCATTACCGTTCTCCTCGTAACGTGTCCATGAACGAGCTCTGTTAGAACCCTCACCCCAGTACTCCTTAACGTAAGAACCGTTAACAATGAGCTTTCTTGTAGGTGACTCATCGAATCTTGCGAAGTATCTACCAAGCATCATGAAGTCTGCACCCATAGCAAGAGCGAGAGCCATGTGATAGTCATGAACGATACCACCGTCAGAACAAAGTGGGATATACTCACCAGTCTTCTCGAACCACTCGTCACGAGCTGCAGCAACCTGCTGAACAGCTGAAGCCTGACCCATACCGATACCCTTCTGCTCACGTGTGATACAGATAGATCCGCCACCAACACCAATCTTGATGAAGTCTGCGCCGCACTCAGCGAGGAACTTGAAGCCTTCGCCATCTACAACGTTACCAGCACCAACGATAGCGTCAGGGAAGTTAGTCTTAATCCACTTAATAGCACGCTCCTGCCATACTGAGAATCCGTCTGAAGAGTCGAGACAGAGAACATCTGCACCAGCCTCGAGAAGAGCAGGTACACGAGTCTCGTAATCGTGTGTGTTGATACCAGCACCAACGATGAGCTTCTTATCTGCATCGAGGAGCTCAAGTGGGTTAGCCTTGTGGTACTCATAGTCCTTACGGAATACGAAACCTACGAGCTTGCCATCCTTAGTTACGATAGGGAGCTGGTTAATCTTGTTGTCCCAGATAATGTCGTTAGCTTCCTTAAGTGTTGTGCCTTCTGGAGCTGTAACGAGCTTATCGATTGGAGTCATGAACTCAGAAACCTTTGTATCGAGTGACATACGGCTAACACGGTAATCTCTTGTTGTTACGATACCAACGAGCTTACCCTCAGCTGTACCATCCTCTGTAACAGCTGCTGTACCGTGACCCTTAGCTTCCTTAAGAGCGATAATGTCAGCGAGTGTTGAATCAGGGGATACGTTAGAATCAGATGCTACGATACCAGCCTTATACTTCTTAACCTTGCGAATCATCTCGCACTGGTCTTCAACTGTCTGTGACTGGAAAATGAAGGAGAGACCACCACATCTAGCAAGTGCGATTGCCATACCATCATCAGAAACGGCCTGCATTACTGCAGATACCATAGGGATATTGATCTTAAGTTTAGATTCTTCCTTACCCTTCTTGTACTTACAGATAGGTGCTGAAAG
>JAZUDM010000042.1:0-11532 GCA_045639635.1 Saccharofermentans sp.
GATCTTCAGAAATGGACTTCCTATGAGAAGGACGAAGTTTTAAAGCAGCTTTCAAAGGGTGATTTTCATATGGAGATTGATGCGGATCTTCATAAGGTTTTCGATGACTTCACTTTAGCCAAGACTGGAAGCGGAAAAATCACTATTACTTCAACAGAAATTATCTACGAGGGCACAGATACTGATGCCCAGAATGGAATTCCTTATAAGAAGGGCAAAGTTAAAAAGGGTTACGAGAATCGCTCTTTAGAGGGTGTAAGTAAGCCTACAAAGCACGTTTTCGAGATTTGCAACATGCGTGGAATGGTTGCAAGTTATGGAAGTTATTTTGAAATTTACGACAGCAAGGGTGAGCTTTTCCGTTTTCATGTAGACGGTCAGAAGGTTTACAAAGTACAGCTCGTGGTACAGCTTTTGGGCAAGCTTCACTAATCCTTTTAGGGCGAAAATATCAAGATTTTATTCTTTTATAACGCGCTAAAACAATATATAATCTTAAGTGGTTCATTGATGCACCGAGTTTTCGGGCGCATGAAAATAAATTATTCAGGAGTGTATCAACATGGCATACTACAACAAGAAGAATGTTGAAGACCTCAAAGTAGCTGGTAAGAAGGTTATCGTTAGAGTTGACTTTAACGTACCTCTCGACAAGGTTACAGGTGAGATCACAGACGACAAGCGTATCAAGGGAGCTCTCCCAACAATTAAGTATCTCGTAGATAACAATGCAAAGGTTATCCTCGTTTCACACCTCGGACGTCCAAAGAATGGTCCAGAGGCTAAGTTCTCAATGAAGCCTGCAGCTGACAGACTTGCTGAGCTTATTGGTAAGCCAGTTGTTCTCGCTGCTGACGTTATCGGTGAGGATGCTAAGGCTAAGGCTGCAGCTCTCAAGGATGGCGAGATTCTCATGCTCGAGAATGTTCGTTTCCACAAGGAAGAGACAAAGAACGATCCTAAGTTCGCAGCAGAGCTCGCTTCAATGGCAGATCTCTATGTAAACGATGCTTTCGGTACAGCTCACAGAGCACATGCTTCAACAGCAGGTCTTGCTAGCTTCCTTCCATCAGCATCTGGTTATCTTATCCAGAAGGAGCTTGACTTCATCGGTGGTGCTCTTTCAAACCCACAGCGTCCATTCGTAGCTATCCTCGGTGGTGCTAAGGTTTCAGATAAGATCGGTGTAATCACAAACCTCATGGATAAGGCTGATACAATCATCATCGGTGGTGGTATGGCTTATACATTTATCGCTGCTAAGGGTGGTTCAATCGGTAACTCACTTTTCGAGGCTGATAAGGTAGAGCTCGCTAAGGAGCTTATGGCTAAGGCAGAAGAGAAGGGCGTTAAGCTCCTCCTCCCAACAGATACAGTTGTAGCTGATGATTTCTCTGCTGATGCTAATTCACAGATTGTTCCAACAATGGAGATCCCAGATGGTTGGGAGGGTCTCGATATTGGACCTGAGACAATCAAGACTTTCTCAGATGCTATCGCTGAGGCTAAGACAGTTATCTGGAATGGTCCTGCAGGCGTATTCGAGTTCGAGAAGTTCGCAGTAGGTACTAAGGCTCTTGCTGAGGCTATCGCTAAGACAGATGCTACATCTATCATCGGTGGTGGTGACTCTGCAGCAGCTATCGAGAAGCTCGGCTATGCTAGCCAGGTTTCACACATTTCAACAGGTGGTGGAGCTTCACTCGAGTTCATCGAGGGTAAGGTTCTCCCAGGTATTGATTGCCTCCTCGATAAGGAGAATGATCGTACATTCGCAGCTGGTAACTGGAAGATGAACTGCGGTATTCCTGCAGATGCAGCTAAGCTCATCAACGAGCTCAAGCCACTCATCACAGAGGCTAAGGCTAAGGTTGCTCTCGGTGTTCCATTTACAGCTCTTGCTGCAGCAGTTGAGGCAGCAGCTTACTCTAACATTAAGATCGCAGCTGAGAACTGCCACTTCGAGGAGAAGGGTGCATTCACAGGTGAGATTTCACCACTCTGGCTTGCTAAGATGGGTGTTTCTTATGTAATCCTTGGTCACTCAGAGAGAAGAGAGTACTTCGCTGAGACAGACGAGACAGTTAATAAGAAGGTACACGCAGCTCTTAAGTATGGTCTTAAGCCAATCGTTTGCTGCGGTGAGACACTTGAGCAGCGTAAGGCAAACATCCATAAGGATTTCATTAAGAGCCAGATCGTTGGTGCTCTTAAGGATGTTCCAGCTAACAAGATGTGCCAGATCACTATCGCTTACGAGCCAATCTGGGCTATCGGTACAGGCGAAGTAGCTACAGACGATCAGGCTGAGGAGATCTGTGCTCTCATCCGTGAGCAGGTTAAGGATCTTTACGATGATGAGATCGCAGCTGCTATCACAATCCAGTATGGTGGATCTGTTAAGTCAACATCAGCTAAGGGCCTCTTCACAATGCCTAACATCAACGGTGGTCTCGTTGGTGGTGCTTCACTTAAGGCTGATGAGTTCTCAAAGATCGTTCTTGCTGAGGAGCTCTAATTCTTAATTAGAATTACTAGTAACTAATAATGGGTGCTTCCTTTTATAAGGAGGCACCCTTTTTTAGTGCCATTTTAATCAGGGATTTTTGTGTGAACAAGTTATAAATTATGTTCGTTATTCGCCTATTAAAATTGCAGTTCATTTTTTAAAATGTTACCATCAAAGGTAGCGACTATTTCTTTCTTAGGAGGCTGTTTTATGGGCTACGAATTCTTGGATAATAAAGGCAATTTCAGACTTGAGAATCCTGATTTATATAGTTATTTATATTTTCCGGTTGGATCTGAAAGCGGCATGATGGGAGCAGTTACTCCTGAACTTGGAGGAGACCTTAAGACTTCCCAGAATACTTTTATTCTTGAGCCAGTAAGCTCAGATAATCTCCACAATAACAGAAGCACAAGAAATTTCTGGATTTACGAGAATGGTAAGCCACTCGTTTCTGCAACAGGTGCATCTGCTATCCAGAATTCAAAGAAGTTCACTAATGAAAAGGACGAGGTTGCTTTATTTGGCGGCATGCTTTCCCAGAAGGTAGTTCGTAAAATTAATGGTCGTGGTATTACTACTGAAGTTACTACTTTTGTTCCTGTTGAGACAGAGGACAGAATTGAGCTTACAAAGGTAACTATTATTAACGATGGAGATGAAGCTATTACTTTTACTCCTGTAGCAGCAACTCCTATTTATGGACGTTCTGCTGATAACATCAGAGACCACCGTAACGTAACATCAATGCTTAACAGAATGCTTGTTACAAAGTTTGGTACTGTTAATAATCCAACACTTACTTTCGATGAGAGAGGACATAGAAGAAACAAGGTTGTTTATGGTTTCTTCGCAGCAGATGAGAATGGTAATGCACCTTTGGGAGCATGCCCTGTTGCTGAGGACTTCATTGGTGAGGGTGGAACTTTTGATAATCCTAGATTCCCAACGACAAAAGAGCCTTCAAGAAAAGAAGGTTACCGTGAGGACGGCTTCGAGGCAATGGGTGTAGCTTTGTTTGAGGAGAAGACCCTTAATCCAGGGCAGAAGGCAACTTACATTATGGCTCTTTCTATCGAGGACATTAATGTACCTTCAAATAGCAGTGAAGACTTAAAGAAAGAAGCAGAAATGCTCCAGGATATTGCTAAGAAGTATTTGTCAGAAGAGAGCTTTGACAGTGAATTTGCTAAGCAGCAGGCACACTGGGATAAGAAGAATAATGTAAGCTTTAGAACTGGTGATAAGGCTTTCGACAACTGGATGTACTGGGTTGGAATCCAGCCAATGCTCAGAAGAATCTACGGATGTTCTTTCCTTCCACACCATGACTATGGTAAGGGTGGACGCGGATGGCGTGACCTCTGGCAGGATTGCCTTGCGCTTATTATTATGGATCCTTCTGATGTACGTTCAATGCTTATCGATAACTTCGGTGGCGTAAGAACTGATGGTACCAACGCTACAATTATTGGTTCTAAGAGCGGCGAGTTTATCGCAGACCGTAACGGAATTACAAGAGTTTGGATGGATCACGCAATGTGGCCATTCATGACAATGGAACTTTATATTAAGCAGAGCGGTGATATTGGAATTCTCGATGAGAGAGCACCATACTTTATCGACAGACAGATTATGCGTGGCGAGGCTTTGCTTGGTGAGGAGATTGATGTTGCTTCTTTGAAGTCAGCAGGTACTGTTCTTGAGCATTTGCTCCTTCAGAACCTTACAGCATTCTTCGATATTGGAGAGCATGGTCACATGAAGCTTAGAGGAGCTGACTGGAACGACGCTCTTGATATGGGTAAGGACAGAGGTGAATCAGTTGCATTTACAGCAGCTTACTGCGGTAACTACAGACGCTTCGCAGCTATCCTTAGAAAGTATGCTGAGATTAAGGATGTAGAGGTAATCGAGGCAGCAGCAGAGCTTAATGATCTTCTTGGTGTTCCTGGAACTGATCGCGAAATGAAGTCTATGCTTAAGACTTACTGCGAGAGCGTAGAGATGGGCTTTGGTGGTGCCAAGATGTTCTATGAGCTCGAGGAGCTTGCGGCAGATTTGGAGGCTAAGGCTGATTATATTGAGAAGCACATCCTTGAGAATGAGTGGTTTACAGATAAGGATGGATATTCAAGATTTAATGGTTACTACGACAACAGCGGACGTCCTTTGGAGACTGGCGATGAAGGCAAGATGATGCTTACATCTCAGGTGTTCACAGTAATGTCTGGCATTGCTTCTGAAGACCAGGTAAGAGAGGTTGTTAAGTCAGCTGACAAGTATCTTTATGACGAGGCTATCGGAGGCTATAAGCTCAATACAAACTTTAATGAGATTAAGACTGACATGGGTCGTATGTTTGGTTTCTCTTACGGTCAGAAGGAGAATGGTGCAGTATTCTCACACATGACAGTTATGTTTGGTAACAGCCTTTATACACGTGGATTTAAGAACGAAGGCTGGAAGGTAATCGGTACACTTTATAAGCATGCTACTGACTTCAACAGCAGCAAGATTTATCCAGGTGTACCTGAGTATTTCGATCCTAAGGGACGTGGTGTTTACCACTATCTTACAGGTGCTGCAAGCTGGCTTATGCTTACAGTTCTTAACGAAATGTTTGGTGTTAAGGGTGACTACGGTAACTTGAAGTTTGCTCCACAGCTTGTTAATGATCAGTTTGATGAGAATGGTGAGGCTGGCGTAAGCTTTGAGTTTAACGGTAAGCCAATCAGTCTTACATATAAGAAGACTACAGATAGTGATAGCTATAAGGTAAGTTCTATTACTGTTGATGGTACTCTTATTTCAAGTGGCAGCGACGTACTCTCTAGTGATAAGATAGGTTCAGAAATTATTGTTGAACTTAATTGATTCGCTTAATACAAAGGAGTAAATAAATGGCATCTGATACTATTGGTACATCAAAGTATGAGAAAGTGACATTTGCATCCAGCATCGGAGGCGGCAATGAGATTGCTGCCTTTTTTGCGCCTTCAACTTCTGGGGAGAGCAAAGGCATCCTTCAGATTTGTCACGGTATGGCAGAGCATTTCGGCCGCTATGATGAAATGATTACTTTCCTTAATGAGAATGGCTGGCATGTAGTTGGCCTTGATATGTTAGGCCACGGAGCTACATACGAGCTTAATAAGAAAAGGGATATGCCTCTTGGCTATTTTGGTGCTTCCAAGAATTCTTATATGTGTATTCTTGAAGACCAGAAGACTTTTAATAAGCTTGTTCGCGAGAGATTCGAAATAGATGAGAAGCCAATCCCAATGATTCTTTATGGTCACAGCATGGGCTCTTTTGTAGCACGTAATCTGTATGCCATGGCAGACTTTTCGGAGTTCTTTAAAGGCTTTATTTTCTCTTCTACAAAAGGATACGAGCCTCTTGTTGGAATGGGACTTTTCCTTTCGAATGTATGCGGCATTTTCGGGCTTAAAAGAAAGCCTGGAAAGCTTTTGAACGCTATTGCTTTCGGCGCTTATAACAAGCGAATTCCTAACAATAAAACAAATTTCGACTGGATCAGTACAGATGATAAGGAAGTAAAAGATTATATTGATGATCCGCACTGCGCTTTCCTTTTTACATGCAGGGGATTTCACGATTTGTTTGCTATCATTAAGAGAATGCAGTCAAAAGTTACTTATGAGAATTCATCAATTAAGCCTTGTATGTTAACATATGGCGAGGATGATCCTGTTGGAAGTTATGGTAAGGGACCAGCAGAGGTAGCTGAAATTTATAAGAAGAATGAGAAAAGATGTGTGGAACTTATTAACTATGGTCCATATCGTCATGAGATTCAGCACGAACCTAAGATGAAGCAAAAATACTTTAAGGACATTCTCGATTTTATGAATGAGAATACGGAGGAATTATGATTACAACTAACCCTTCAGACGCGCAGTTTAGCGAGTGGC
The DNA here is from genome assembly GCA_045639635.1 of Saccharofermentans sp. Lineage (GTDB taxonomy): Bacteria > Bacillota > Clostridia > Saccharofermentanales > Saccharofermentanaceae > Saccharofermentans. The sequence goes on from JAZUDM010000042.1 coordinate 6,448, forward strand.
TCAAGATTTGGCAGGAGTATGCCCCAAAGCTTAAGCCAAACAGAAGAACAGGTATCGAAGTTGTTCGTTTTTTGAGAAAGAAGTATAAGACAGAGGAAATCAAGGACGTAAGAGTAGCACAGGAATTTGCTACTGCAATCTTTATGAATGGTTTCCAGCGTGAAAAGCTTCCAGAAGATACTGAACCAAATCCAATTATCCTTAAGATTTTGAAGGAAGGTCCTGGAGTTGATCTTTACGAGAATCAGGATGAAATCTTCAAGGACGTTAAGGATATTATCGTTATTGTAGATGTTTCAAGTGGCTGCTACTCTGTAGAGGGCAGTTCAAAGCTTTGGGATGAGCTTTGCGTATATCAGGGTCTTGATAAGAGCGACCTTGAGAATCCAGTTACAACAGCAATTTATGTTGATCTTATGAAGAAGGCAGGTAAGCTTCAGTGAAGGGAATAGATAGCTACGAGCACTTGGCTCAGTATTATGAAACTGATCAGATGGGTGTAGTGCATCACTCAAATTACATCAGATGGTTTGAAGAAGCACGTATTTACTATTTTGATAAGATTGGTCTTGGTTATAAGGAACTTGAAGAGCAGGGTGTTATAAGTCCTGTTGTTGCTGTTTCTGCAAAGTACAAGACAAGCGTTAAGTTCTATGACACAGTAACAATTGATATTAAGTTCGTTCGCTATACAGGTGTAAGACTTTTTATCACTTACGAAGTTAAGGATAAGGCTACTGGTGAGATTCGCTGCACAGGTGAGAGCGAACATTGCTTCGTAAGTCCAGAGGGTGGTATTATCTCCATAAAGCGTTCTCTTCCAGAGTTGAGCAAGATTTTGGAGTCTTATATAGAGAAGGATTAATATTGCGAGAAATCGCATAAGGAGGGTTTTATATGAAGAAGTTTAAGGGTCTTATTGCTACTGCTTTGATTGCATCTGTTCTTTTTGGTGCTACAGGTTGTGGTGTTAAAAAGTTTGAGGCAGTTTCAAAGAAGGATTTTATTAATGCACTTGAGGACGTAGCAGATGCCAAGGATTATGACTCAGTTTCTGATCCTGAGGATATTTATGATTACTCTTACTATAGTGAGTACCTTGATGCTTACGAGTTGTTAGACCGATACGAGATTTCTGAGGATGTCGAGTATCAGGATGGCGATACATACTATTACTTTATCGAGTTCGGTGACGACGAGGATGCAATGGATTTCTTCGAGAGATACATTTACGATGTATTCGATGATGTTAAGAGTGATGGAGATTTTGAGGGTAAGAGCTCAACATTTATGAATGACGACTATGCTTATGTAATCGTTCATGGTGAGTCTGATTCAGAGGATTTCTACGACGATGATATCGTTGGCGGTTTCTTTGTAAGAGATGGCGTTTTTGTAGCTGTATTTACACTTTCTGATAAGGACAGCAAAATCGAGGACGTTAACGATTTCCTTAAGGCAATCGGATATCCAAAGGTTTAATTTTCTGAGAAAATGTAATTAGTCTGATAGTTATTGACGAATTCATCATTAAAATCGAATTATTTGGCCTGTTTTTGGGAGATATTCCAAAGACGGGCCATTTTGATTGAATTAAGGCAATTTTAGGGTTATAATCGCATTGTTTTATAAAATATTTTAGAAATGGAGAAAAACAATGAAGAACATTATTAAGAGTTTTCTTTCTGTAACACTTGTTGCTTCTATGCTTTTTTCATTGACTGCTTGCGCTGGCGTTAAGGAGTATGACAAGAAGGAAGTTAAGAGCATTCTTAAGGACGAGCTCGATCTTAAGGCTGACGATGATTTTTATTCATATGACTGGGATGATTATGAGTCATTCTACGGTTCATATGGTAAGGCTTCATTCAGAGTATATATCTACGATGATGAGGATGATGCATTGGATTTCTTTGAGGATCTCGTTGATGATTTCCAGGATGACAAGGATGACGGTGTTTTCTCAGGTAGAACAAAGTGCGTAACAAGCAAGACATCTGGTTACATCACATTCAGCGGTGAGGCTGATGATGACGGAGATTTCTTCGCAGAGGATGAGTACTACTACGGTGGTATCTACTACAATGGTTGCATGGTTATCATTGTAACAGCTGATAAGGATAAGGATTCTGCACGTGAGGACGTTCAGGCATTCCTTAAGGCTTTCGGCTTACCTCGTCCATAATCAATTATTTGATTTAAGACTTACAAAGCGGTTTTCGTAAGAAAGCCGCTTTTTTTGTCCCATTAAATACCCAGTTTGAAATGTAATATAAAAAACGTGGCCGAAAGTATTTACAAAACATTTGTTCGGTTTTACAATGAACACACGATTCGTATTACCGGTAAGACATTCGCAGGATTCTAATTATAAGGAGGCCTGGATATGTCCCCAGCACCTAGTTGTTTTACGTATGATGGAACATTGGAGGGATTCCTTTGTACTACCGTACGCTGCATTAATATGCGTGTTATGCCAATGCTGATTAAGCCAGTTTATGAGGTAGCTTATGATATTAAGTCCTCTAATTACCACAATGTGGTTACTGACTATTCAATTGCGGATAAGTTCTATTCTTATATTGGTGAGTACTCATCTGCTGAAGTGCAGCAGATGATTCTGGACTGCTTTCTTACTACATTTCCGAGCAAGGAGAGAGATTTATTCTTCTTCATTTGTAAGGCTCTTAAATGTGGTGCAGCTGTTGCTGAGGATTATTCTGACAGCATTACGAGCAGGGTTCAGATGGAGATAAGAGACCTTTATAGAGAGGCGCAGTCTTCTGTTTCAGATATCTCTTTTACTAATATTAATAATGTTAGTGTAGCGGTTATTAATCCACGTAATAAGATTATTCCAATTGTCAGAAATATGATTCTTAAGAGCAGGGATCTTGATGACATGATGCTTTACGATAAGCGTCATAATATTCTGCTTTTGCGTCATGGTGAGAACGACCAGGTGATAGATACTACATTAATCAGCAGGTTCGATATATCTACTCCTCATAGTGTTTATGAGACTATGTGGAATTACTTTACAGAGTTTGATCATGTCAGGGATGTAGCGAGAATAGGGAATTATAAATCTGCTAATTCACTTACACGTCTCTGGTATATCGCAGTGTAAAACTTTTGACTTATCGTGCTTATAAAATGGCAACTTTTGCAAAAGAGTCGTATACTACAGCAAGATTTGTAAAGAAATAATTGACCATATAATTAGCATTTGCTATTATTTCTCACGTTAAAGAATTTAACAAAAGGAGAAGAATGTAGTATGAAGGCACACTTGGGTATAAGACTTGGCGCATTGATGGTTGTTGGTATTCTTTTATTATGTTTGGGTGTTAGAGATCTTACAGTTGAGTCTAAGAAGGCTATTGATCTTTATGAAATATCAGACTGGTCAGACATTGAGGAAAATGATCACATAAGTGGTGATGTTGAGTTTAATATTGGCGCTGCAGTATTGAACAAGAACGACAATAAGGTAACATCAAAGATTTACTGTCTTGTTGATATTTCTGGTTACGATGAGGGCGCAACAATGGATCAGTTTGTTGGTGTTGTTGTTTCTAAGTCAGCTGATATATCTAAGATGGATGAGATTTATAACGATAGCTACGACTGGTGGCAGGGTAATGGTGGTTCACTTCCTGAGGGTAGTGACAGATATACTTTTGACGGTAAGGTTAGAAAGATGACTAAGACTGAGCAGACATACTTTGAGCAGTACATCAGAGAGTGTAATCAGGATCCTAGCAAGCTTGCTCCTTATGTAATCGTTCCATTTTCTGGTGGTACTAAGGTTCTTATTGGTATTGGCTTGGCATTCATTTTGATTCCAGGAATTGTCTTCGCTGTAACAATTTCTAAGAATGCAAAGAACCGTAGCAGAGATAAGGAACTCTACGAAGAACTTTAATTTAAGTGTTATATAAAACAAGAAGGCTCATCCTGGTGATGAGCCTTTTTTAGTAGAAAAAAGAGGGCAGATATAAATCTGCCCTCAAATAGTTAATTCAATTAATACCTTTAACCTCAATTGCAGTAGCATCGTGCAATTGCGATAAGGTGACCTTCATCATCGCGAATTTCACACCAGTATGTACCGGAAGCATCCCAAACGTCTGAATCAATATAGAAGTGATAATAGTAGCGTCCATCGTTATGACCTGGAATATAGGAATCGTGACTTCCACTGGAGTATGAGATAGCTAAGAATGGGGAGCGATTAGCCCATGTTCCATCAGGAGAATAATACCAGTATGCATACATATCCTGATACTCATCAGAGGTAACAAGTTCGACATCTAAATAAGTGGATCTTGAAAAGTGTCCATTGCTTTCCTGGTTACCATCAAAGTATATGATTTCTTCTAAGAAGTACTCAGTATAACTATATGGATAGAAGAAGAGATAATCACCAACTTCAAGAACATCGTAGTTTTGGAATGCTGTTACTGTTGCCTGAGCGATTGTATAACCGAGCTGGCTTACAGCAACAATTCTGTAAGTTCCGTTAGGAATCAATTCACCTGCATTATTAATATAATTTTCGTAGTAACTTGCATACATATCGATACTCTCATCGTAGAAGCAGTCACATGTGTCGCCAGATACAATCAAAGTATTGTTGTAGAAAATCTTGATGATGTACTTGTTCTCAAATCCGAAGAGACTCCATCTAACTCGATCACGGGAATTACAGTCAGGAGCAACAAGATAGGTGAGAGGTGCATCGTAATTACTTAAATCACGTGCGAAGCAATTCTCCCAATTCATAGAGAACTTATCGAAAGCATTACCACGTGTGATTCCATAACCGTTACAGATATTTGTAAACTCAGTAGAAGTAACAAATCCATTAAATACATCGATGTCATAAGCTTCTTCGTTGAGCCACTTCATCCAGTAATTAGTGTCAGTAACATTAACAGTACGACCCATAAGAGCTGAGTAAAGATCTCTAACAAATGCAGCATTTGACTTATTAAGCTTACGGTACTCAGGTCCAAAAAGGAACTGATATGCAACCTTAGCACCATCCATCTTTCTGTTAATAAGCTGATTTGTCCAATA
>JAZUDM010000043.1:0-5541 GCA_045639635.1 Saccharofermentans sp.
GCTACAACTGAAATTAACATGCTTAATGAAAGAATAAGCGCAACTATTCTTTTCGCGTTCATATACTGCCTCCTGAAGTTTATTCTTCATTTGGAATATATGACGACTTAAAAGCAATCGCTGTTGCATCGTCAGTAAATATGCCCTCTTCTCTTAAAACGAGCGGAATCTGGATAGTTACGTTCTCAACAAAAGCTGCAGGTGGGTACATGATTCTTACATCTGGAGTATAGAACTCATTCTCGAAAGCCTTTACTATCTCGTTCATTGTCTTACCTTCATTAAAGGCATTAACGATTAAATCTCTGCCGTAGATATGGCTCTTATAAGACTCGTCGAGGAAGAGACTAATGTCATCTCCTTCAAGAAGACCCCAGTGAGGGATAACGTAGTAATTAAGATTAAATGACTTAGCTTTTGTAATTGAATCCAAAGACATCTTGTATCCAACAAGGAAAGAAGGCATTACAAGGCCGTCCTTTACATACATGCCAAGAGTCTCAGTTCCAAGAAGCATTTTCTCGTCCTTAAAGTAGTAAGCAACTGAATCTCTTGTGTGGCCAGGAAGAAGAACAACCTCAACCTTATGACCGTTAAGATCCAAGATTTCACCGTCATTAACACTGATATCAGCTATAAGATAATCGAAATAGTCGTTATAAGAAGAAACGCCATTAGTTTTTGCTGCAGCATCGTTAAGGCGCTTCATGGTAGTTCTTGCAGATTCCTTGCCCATTATTTTTGCAGCATATTCAAAAGCAATTACCTTCATATCTGGGTACATCTTACGAAGGTAAGCGCTTCCAAGGCAGTGATCGTAATGAGAGTGGGTGAGAAGAACGTAGTCGAGAGTACGCTCTCCCAAAACACTTTGAATATTCTTATAAAGATCCTCACTACAAAATCCAAAGCCAGAATCGAAAAGGAAAGTTAAGCTGTTACTCTTAAACAAAAAACAATCGCCACCGCGAAGTGCAGTTACGTTATATACAGTGAATGGACCAATTGTTCCAGGTGTCATGAAATTATTAGCAAGCATATTAATACTCCTACATTTAATATCTATCCAACTAATTATCACGCAAATAGTAATAATTTACTAATTCAATTGGTGTATAATTTTTATCAGTATAAAACATTTTCGGAGGCATATATGGAACTTAAGAAATTACAGTCAGATATGATTGCCGCTATGAAGGCTAAGGATAAAGCTCGTAAGGATGCTATTTCAATCCTTTACGGTGCAGCAAAGCAGCTCGGTATCGATAAGGGATGCCGTGACGATATTCCAGAGGAGCTTGTAAACCAGGCAATTATGGGTGAGCTCAAGGCGGTTCGTGAGCAGATTGAGACATGTCCTAAGGACAGAACAGAACTTCTTGATGAGTTCAACTTCAAGCTTAAGGTATTTGAGGAGTACGCTCCAAAGCAGCTTTCTGCAGATGAGGTAGAAGCAGTAATCAAGGAGAAGTTCTCTGACCTTATCGCTACAGGTGACAAGGGTAAGATTATGAAGGCTGTTATGGCTGAGCTTAAGGGCAAGGCTGATGGTAAGCTTATTAACCAGACAGTAGCAAAGCTTACTGCTAAGTAATCTAATAATTAAATTCTAAACTAATAAATGCCATCCTTCGGGATGGCATTTAATTTGCTTTGGTTTTCTGTTCTGCTGGGTCGTGATAAGGAATTGATGTTACGTATCTGCTGATTCCGCTTAAGCCCTTCTCGTAATAGCAGAATACATTGTCGTCTACTTTTACGGAACCTGGAAGTCTATGAGGAATCTTAAAGGAAACATCGCCTGCCTTAACCGTAACTACTTTCTTTCCGTTCTCGTCTTCCTTTATGCTCGTGATTTTACCCTGTGAAACATAAAGACTCTGGCATATCTGAAGTTTTGCTTCAGCGCACTTTTGAGATTTTGGGTCCATTCCCGAAGGGATATAAACTCTCATAAAGAGTGATTTATGTCTGTTGGATGCAGGTTTAATATCGGAAGGTACGTTAAGGGATTTCTTGGAAGTCTTTTTACGATCGTACTTTTTACTGATAACAAAAACAGGAACCAGGATGACAACCCAGATTGCAAAGAAAATAATAACAGCAATTACTTCCTTATTCGTTACCATGACTTTCTCCCTACCATTAGCGTACTCTTAATTATAACACGGATACCATATTCAATGTTCTCTTTGTGGCGCGAGTTTCAGGAATATACTATTATAGGTGTAGGAGACTATTATGGAATTTTGGATTGTATTTATTGTTTGTTTTTTAGCTTCTGCCGGTGCTGGAATTGGTACTGGTTTTGCAGGCATGAGTGCAGCGGGAATTATTGGCCCAATGCTTATGACTTTTCTTGGAATGCCTGCATATGAGGCAGTTGGTATTGGATTAATTAGTGACGTTCTTGCAAGCGCCCTTAGTGCCTATACATATAAAAAGCACGGAAATCTTGATGTTAAGAACGCGCTTCCACTTTTAATTACAGTTTTAACAGTTACAGTTATTGGAAGTTTTGTTGCACGCCTTGTTCCCGAAAGAACAATGGGAGGCACTATTCAGTTTGCGATGCTCTTTATCGGTTTAAGATTCCTTCTTATGCCAAATACAAAGACAAAAGAGCAGCTAAACACGCTCCCAATGAAAGAACGAATTATTAAGGCAATTATCTCTGGAATCTTTGTAGGATTTATCTGCGGATTCATTGGTGCCGGTGGTGGCATGATGATGCTTTTTGTTTTGACAACATTTCTTGGATTTCCTATGCATATGGCAGTTGGAACAAGCGTGTTCATTATGGCCTTTACTGCACTTACAGGTGGAGTAAGTCATTTTGTTATCGGAGGACTTCCTGATATTACCTGTCTTATTTTATGCGTGGTATTCACTTTGATCTGGGCAAGAATTGCAGCCGTAATTGCGAATAAAGCCAGCGCAAAAACGCTTAACCAGGTGGTGGGCGTAGTAATGATTATTACAAGTATTGTCATTCTAGTTGTTAATTATATTAAGAATTAAGTAAATAAGTTGACGTATAACTTTGTATTTGTTAATATGCGAGTTATTCAATACTATGTATAAATATTCAACACCCTACAGTGACTTGTAGGGCTTGTTTTTTTTAGACAGATGAAGAGGAGAATGGTTATGGATTTGAAGGGACGTGACTTTTTGAAGCTTTTGGATTTCACTCCAGAAGAAATCACATACTTGGTTGATCTTGCAGCTGATCTTAAGGCCAAGAAGAAGGCTGGTATTCCAGTTGATACTTTGCGTGGTAAGAATGTAGCTTTGATTTTCGAGAAGACAAGTACACGTACACGCTGTTCTTTTGAAGTTGCTGCTCATGATCTTGGTATGGGTACAACTTATCTTGATCCAACTGGATCTCAGATTGGTAAGAAGGAGTCTATTGCAGATACTGCTCGTGTTCTTGCTGGTATGTTCGAGGGAATTGAGTACCGTGGATATGGCCAGGAGATTGTAGAGGAACTCGCTAAGTATTCTAAGGTTCCTGTATGGAATGGTCTTACAAATGAGTTCCATCCAACACAGATGCTCGCAGATCTTCTTACTATCAAGGAGCACTTTGGTTATATCAAGGGAATCAAGCTCACATACATGGGCGATGCCCGTTATAACATGGGTAACTCACTTATGGTTACATGTGCAAAGATGGGAATGCATTTTACAGCATGTACTAATCCTAAGTATTATCCTGAGGCTGAACTTGTTGAGCAGTGCAAGGCAATTGCTCTCGAAAACGGCGGTTCAATCACTCTTACAGATGATGTTAAGGCTGGTACAACAGGCGCAGATGTTATCTATACAGACGTTTGGGTTTCAATGGGTGAGCCTGATGAGATTTGGGAAGAGCGTATCAATGATTTGATGCCATATCAGGTAAATAAGGCTGCTATGGATAATGCAGGCGATAAGGCTATCTTCCTCCACTGTCTCCCAGCTTTCCACGATCTTGATACTAAGATTGGTAAGGATATTTCGAAGCGTTTTGGAATTAACGAGATGGAAGTTACAGATGAAGTATTCGAATCTCCATGCTCACTCGTTTTCGAAGAGGCAGAGAATCGTATGCATACAATCAAGGCAGTAATGAAGGCTACTTTGGAGTAAGATTTATCCTGATTTGAAATTAACGCAGCATCACTTCGGTGGTGCTGTTTTTTTTGCTAAAAACCTCTAAAGAAAGAATAACCCCAAGAGTTTTTGCTTTTTTAGGATTAAAAATGTGGCTTTCATGTATATAATATCGATTAGATAATTACTTTAGGGTTGGTAATATATGGAATATTTTTGGGATTCGAACAAGAGTTATTTTCGTAAGAGTTCTTATGAGCCTCGAATGGTGGTTCGTGAACTTGAAGACCGTGGATACACTCCGATAAAAGATGAAGATAGTAGCATTTCTTTCGTTGCCAAATCTACAATTGCCTGTGCAGTGGCATTGTATCTGACTGGCTTTTTGATGATTATCGCAAGAAAGACAGATTTTTTCGATAAGGTTATAAAGGAAACTGTTTTGCAGGGTTACTTAAGTTATGTTTTTGCTGCGGTAATTATTGTGATTCTTGCGGTGTTTATTGTCAGTATTCTTAAAAAGAATAAGCGAATTAATTCTGTTGCTGTTGGAAGATGTGTTGGTTATGACGATGCAATTTTGAAGCGCTCTGGCAGATACTCTCACCAAAGTTATGTTGGTACTGCTCCTGTTTACGAGATGAACGTGGGAGGTCAGTCCTATCTTGTTTATTCTGGAAAGCACCCAATGAACTATAACTTCCCGGAAATTGGCGAGTCAGTTGATATCAGGTACAACCCCAATAATCCTTATGACTGCATAATCAGCAGAGACAGAAACAATAAAGGTGACTACATTCTTATAGGAATAACTCTCCTGATTGTAATTATTATTTCACTCTCTTCTGGTTCAAAACAGGTTGATTACATGAAGTATAGTGATGACGGACGAATCGTCGTTAATGACGGCTATATCATAAATGATACTGACTTTAGACCAAGCGATATTCGTTATGTAGCTTATAGAACTGTTATGTCTTATGAGAATAATGTTGTTAAATGTCGTGCTGTTTTAGGAGACGTTAATGAGTACGATGTTGAAGGCTTGAATGTTTCAGCAGGTGACGCGATTTACGTCGTTGGACTGAAGGATGGTGGATTACGATACTTCTCAGCTGATGAGTTTTTCTTCGATGGAACAGTTTGTTTCATTGAGGATGAATACACATATACTGAGAATGGAAAGTGCGTGATTGATGATGAGATGCTTTTGGAGTTCTATAAAGCTCAGAGCATAAGAGTTCTTACAGTTGCTTACCAGTATTCAAGCGATGGTAATTATCAGTTCCGTGATCCATCAGGCAGTCTGTATATCCTTGAATCTGCAAATGAGGGTAACTATCACTTCAATTCGAATGAGATGTATTACTACATTATTTTCGATGATTCAGTTGTACTCGTCGTGCCAATGGGATCTTTTGATTATCATCCATAAGAGAA
>JAZUDM010000044.1:0-133932 GCA_045639635.1 Saccharofermentans sp.
CAATCGACGTAAGTAAGGTTGATATTGCAGGTGATGAACTTGCTGGTGCAGAGATCGTTATTACACATAACAATGCACCTGCATTGGAGACACCAGACGCTTCATGGACATGGACATCTACAGACGATGTACATACAGTAACTGGTCTTATTCCAGGTGAGACATATACACTTACAGAGGTTTCAGCTCCAAGTTCTGAATATAGAGTTGTAACAGCAGTTGAATTTACTGTAGATGAAAATGGTAAGATTTCAGTTATTACAGCAAATGTAGATGGTGTAGAAATCTCACCAGATGATGATGGAACTTTCATTCTTACAGATAAGCCATCAAATACATTTGTAATTAACAAGGTGTTTGAGGGTGAGAGTGATGCTACTTATGAAGTAACATTTACAATCTACGATGCATACCATACCGTAGTAGATACATTTACAAAAGTTGATGGTGAAGAAGTCTACGAGTATATGACAGCACTTCCAGCTGGCGAATATACAATCGAAGAGACAAATGTACCAGATGGATTCGTAGGTGTAGCACCTATTACAGTTAGGGTAAATGCAGACTGGAGCATCACTTTGGTAGATATGCCAGAGGGTGTACATGTAATGGCAACATCTAATGGTATTGATGTAGTGATCCGTGTAGATAATTCAATCGCACCATCACCAACAGATACACCTACAGATACACCTACAGACACACCAACAGACACACCTACAGAGACTCCAACAGAGACTCCAACAGAGACTCCTACAGAGACTCCTACTGAGACTCCAACTGAGACTCCAACAGAGACTCCAACAGAGACTCCAACAGAGACTCCTACAGAGACTCCAACAGAGACTCCAACAGAAACACCTACAGATACACCTACAGACACACCAACTGAAACACCTACACCAATCCCAGCTAACAGCATGACAATTGGTAAGGTATTCGGCGATGGTGATCCAGTAGCAGATGCAGTAACATTTACTGTATACAGAGTGACTGCAACAGGTGAGGAGCTTGTTGGTGCATTTACAAAGGTTGATGGAGAGCAGACATATCAGTTCAATACGAACTTGACACCTGGTAACTACGTTATCAGAGAGTCAAACCCAGTTGATGGTTATGAGCTCTGCGATGATATAGCAATCGCAGTTGCAAACGATGGCAAGATTACTGTAACAGCTTCTGATTATGTTTCAGCACTTGCAACATCTACAGACTACAGCTTGGTAATGAAGGTAATTAACACTTCTGAGTTTGTTCCAACTGATACACCTACAGACACACCAACAGACACACCTACAGAGACTCCAACAGAGACTCCAACAGAGACTCCTACAGAGACTCCTACTGGGACTCCAACTGAGACTCCAACAGAGACTCCTACAGAGACTCCAACAGAGACTCCTACAGAAACACCAACTGAGACACCAGTTCCTTCAACAACAGGTACAGTTATTATTCGTGTAATCGATAACGATCCACTTCACGATCATGAGCCTGTTCGTACAGTAGTAACAATCAATGGTGAAGACTACGAAACAAACGAAGATGGTGAGGTTGTGGTTACTACAATTCCTGTAGGAACAGAGGTAACAGTAACATACGATGTACCAAACGGTGCTGATCCTGTTGGTCCTATTACAACTACACTTACTGTTGACGTTGTTCCAGTAACTCATACATTTGAGGTTGCTCACCCAGTAGGAACAGTTATTGTTATCGTTTATGACGAGGATGGTAACCCAATTCCATTCGCAACAGTTGATGTAAACGGCGAGCTCTTGTCTACAGGCCCTGATGGTGAAATCATCCTTACAGATGTTCCAATGGGTGATTACATAATCACACTTGTAGATGTTCCGGACGGATGGGATATGCCTGAGGATCCTTCATCACTTACAACAACAGTACACCTGACACCAACATCAAGTTCAATTGAATACACAAGAGAATTTGAGGTTCCTGTTAAGGGTGATGAGCCTGATGTAACTCCTACAACTGGTGTTACAGCAACACCTACACCAACTGGTACAAGTACAAGTGCTACAGCAACACCTACACCAACAAGTTCTGTAACTTCAACTGGTGAGAAGGTTTCAACAACATTCTTACTTGCATTGATCTTGATTACTTCTGCAAGCTTCGTATTCGCAGTAGGCGCAAGACGCAAGGAAGAGGATGAGGTTGAAGAGTAAAATCAAATCTTAACAATAAAGAATCTGCTTCTTCGGAAGCAGATTCTTTTTCTTTTCGCAAAATATCTCATTTTCTGTGGGGATAGAGTGAGTTATGTGATAAAATCACTACGTAAAAACAAAGATAGTAACTTTGGAGGTCTTTTTATGAAGAAAATCCTTGTAGTAGGTGGTGGCGGAAGAGAGCACGCTATTATTATGAAGCTTTCTGAGAGTTCTAAGGTAGGAGAGATTTACTGTGCTCCAGGTAACGCTGGTATTTCTAAGTACGCTAAGTGCTTTGATGTTAAGGCAACAGATATTGATGGCATCGTAAAGCTTGCTAAGGAACTTAATCCAGATATGGTAGTTGTAGCTCCAGATGATCCACTTGTTCTTGGTATGGTAGATGCATTGCAGGCTGAGGGCTTTATGACATTTGGTCCAAAGGCAAACGCTGCTATTATCGAAGGTTCTAAGGTTTTCTCAAAGGATCTCATGAAGAAGTATGATATTCCTACTGCTTTTTATGAGGTGTTTACAGACAGTGAGAGTGCTATCGCTTATCTTAAGCAGCAGAATTCTTACCCAGCAGTAATTAAGGCTGATGGTCTTGCTCTTGGAAAGGGTGTTATTATTGCTCAGAATGAGGAAGAGGCTATTACAGCTGTTAAGGAAATGATTGATGACCTTAAGTTTGGTTCAAGCTCAAGCCGTGTTGTTATCGAGGAGTTCTTAACAGGACCTGAGGTTTCTGTACTTTCATTTACAGATGGTAAGACAGTTGTTCCAATGATTTCTTCTATGGATCATAAAAGAGCACTTGATGGTGATGAGGGACTTAATACTGGTGGTATGGGTACAATTTCACCAAACCCATGTTATACAGAGGATATTGCCAAGGAGTGTATGGAGAAGATTTTCATTCCTACAATCGAGGCTATGAATAAGGAAGGCAGAACTTTCGAAGGCTGTCTTTACTTTGGTCTTATGATTACTCCTAAGGGACCTAAGGTAATTGAGTACAACTGCCGTTTCGGTGATCCTGAGACACAGGTAGTTCTCCCAATGCTTGATGGTGATCTTTACGATATCTTCGAGGCTATTTACAACCATACTCTCGCTGATGTTGATATTAAGTGGCACGATGGTGCTTGTGCATGCGTAATTATGGCATCTGGTGGATACCCAGAGAGCTATAAGAAGGGTATCCCAATGGCTGGCTTTGATGAGAATGGTCAGGTAGATGGATGCTTCGTATACCATGCTGGTACTAAGTTTGATGAGAATGGTACATTCCTTACAAACGGTGGCCGTGTAATCGGTGTTACAGCTAAGGGTAATGACCTCCAGAATGCTCTTGATAACGCTTACGAAGGCGTTAAGAAAATTAGCTTCGAGGGTGCTCATTACCGTAAGGATATCGGACACAGAGCTCTTAATAAGTAATATATGAATATTGGTTTATTTGGTGGATCTTTTGATCCAATTCATAATGGACATCTATCAATCATCCGCGGCGCTTTAAAAAGTGGCGCGGTTGATTGCGTTATAGTGATTCCTACAGTTAGAAATTCATTCAAAAGAGGACGTATTTTAAGCGTTGCTCCATATAGATACTATATGGTTAAGAACGTAATTGAAGATACGTTTAAAGACGATGTCTTTATTAGTGATGTTGAGTTCTTTTATGAAGGAATCAGCTATACTACAAAAACTATCGCCAAGATTAAGGAAGAAGAATATCTTGTGCCATTTCTTATAGATAATGGTGTTAAGAAGAAAAAGGCTAACGAAGGCCATAAGTTCTACTGGCTTTGTGGCACTGATTTGCTTCCTAATTTTGATAAGTGGTATGACCCACAGGGCATCGTTAGACAGGCTCAGCTTATGGTTGCTGTAAGACCTGGAATGGAACTTGATATCGATAAGGAAGCAGAAAGACTTTCAAAGGCTATGGGCGTTCAGGTTGACATCAAGTCTTTCGATATCAAGGGAATAGAGGCTGCTTCTTCCAAGATTAGAAGTTCCAAGGATTATGACGATATTCCTGATTCCACTTTGGAATTCATTAAGACACATGCGCTTTATGAGTCTAACGACGTTTTTGAGAAGGTTAGCGACAGTGCTATGGAAAAGTTCTACGAGCTTTCTATTGGTATTTATCCTTACCTTCGCCAGAAGAGACTTCTCCATACTATTAACGTTGCTATTCTTGCTGCACGCTATGCAATGATTCATGGGGCTGATGTTGATAAGGCTCTTATTGCAGGTCTTATGCATGACTGTGCCAAGGAACTTCCTGAAGAGGAGCAAAAGAAGATGGCTTTTGAACTCTCTGGAGATTTGTTTGATGATCCTAATCTTTACCATTCTCCAGCAGGTGCTGTATTTGCTTCAAAGAAGTTTGGTATAGAAGATCAGGAGATTTTGGATGCTATTACATACCACACAACAGGACGTGGAAATATGTCTTTGTTAGAGAAGTGTGTGTTTCTTGCAGATAAGCTTGAACCAGCAAGAACTTATGGAGATTTGCGCGTGAGACGTGAAGTTGCTTTAGTGGATATTGATGCTTCAATTATTCTTGGACATGCGTCTCTTCTTAAAAAGTTTGAGGCAAAGAATCGTAAACTTCATCCACTTACTGCTGAATTTGTAGAGGATTTGGGCAATAAATCGTAATAGATGTTATAATAGTTAAAATCGATAAAGGAGATTTTTATGACTACAAACGAACTCGTAGATAAGATTGTTGAAGCTCTTGATAGTAAGAAGGGTATTGATATTGAGGTTATTGACGTTGCTGCCAAGACAACACTTGCAGATTATTTTGTAATTGCTACAGGTAATTCTACAACACAGATTAAGGCTCTTACTGATGAGGTTGAGTATCAGGTTAAGGAGACTTGGGGTCTTTATCCAGACCACGTTGAGGGCAGAAGCGGTGATCACTGGATGCTCATCGACTATAGAGATGTAGTTGTTCATATTTTCCATCCAGAGGAGAGAGCTAACTACGATTTGGAGAAGCTCTGGAATGCTAAGAAGTCTTTGGATGAGCTTTCTTCTGAAGAGTAATTCTTAACTTAAGTTTTATAGCGTTTAATAAAGGCGTAATCGTTTGATTGCGCCTTTTTCTTTGTCGTGAATTGTCGAAAAATGTCGCACTTTTTTTGAATTATTCGACAAAGCAATATGCTATTATTCATCCATGAAAAATTCTAAGTCATTTAAGAAGTCTTACGTATATATAGTAGCGTTTTTGCTTGTTATGCTGATCAGTTTTGTTTATAAGACTGTGATGAATATGCGTGCTAATGAGATGCTTATTAAAAAGGACTCTTCAGAATCTACAAATGAATCAGTATCAGCAGTATCCGAGAATTCGTCTGACAGCGAATACGAAGAGACTTATGTAGAAGAAACTACTATTAATATCAGTGTCTATGTTTGTGGTGCTGTAAATAGTCCTGGTGTTTACGATATTCCACAGGGTTCTATTTTAAATGACGCTATTATGCTTGCTGGCGGGTTTGCAGAAAACGCTGCCTGCGACTATGTAAATCTCGTATATCGCATAGAAGATAATATTTCTATTTATATCCCTTACGAGGATGAGGTATCTGAGTTTTCAGGCTTTGGTGATAGTGTGATAAGAGGATCTGGTGATTTATATATCTGGGGTGAATCCGTATCAAATGAAACTTCTGCTGGTGAAGCGGAAGTGAACCCAAATGAAGGCAAAGTTAATATAAATACAGCTTCTCTTGAAGAATTAATGACACTTCCAGGAATAGGAGAATCAACAGCCAGAGCCATAATCGACTATAGGGAAGGAAATGAGTTTATTACTATAGAAGATATTATGAACGTATCCGGTATTGGTGAAGCTAAATTCAACAGAATCAGGGATTATATCTGCGTCTGATTAAACGTAGCCGTAAAGACCACGAACGCTTACTTCGCCACTGGACATATCCTGAACGGAACCGTCTTCAAACTGAATCTTAATTGAGAAATCTTCGTTGATACCAAGAGCTTTTCCATTACGTGATTCATTTGCTGTATGAATGCTGACGCATGAAACATCTTTTCCAATGGTGATGCAGTTGTCTCTATATAATTCAAGAAAAGTGTCTTTGGCAGTTGCCCAGTTTGCAACGAGTTTATCCATTTCTTTACACATTTCAGCTGCAAGCTTTGCACGTGAGATTTCGCTCTTTAATTCATAGCTGATAGAAGAAGCAATATCTCTGATTTCTTCAGGGAAATCTTCTGGCTTATGGTTAACGTTTACTCCAATACCGATAACAATATTATCGATTCTGCCAGTCTCTGTTTCTAATGAAAGTTCAGTAAGAATTCCACAAATCTTTTTCTTATTCATTACAAGATCATTTACCCATTTAATATCAGGACGAATGCCAGTTACATTGAAAATAGCATTAGAAATAGCAACAGAAGTCCATGCTGTAATAGTGCTGATTTCATCAATTCTTTCTGTAGGTCTTACGAGATAAGAAAAGTAGATTCCAGTTCCATGAGGTGAAATAAAAGATCTTCCAAGTCTTCCACGACCTTTAACCTGACAGTCAGAAATGACGATAGTGCCTTCTGGAGCACCATCTGATCCAAGTTCTTTTAAGATTCTGTTAGTGGAATCAACCTCATCGTAAACGATAATATCTTTCATTCTTTCTTTTGAAAGGTATGAAAGGATTTCACCAGCTGTAAGTTTGTCTGGCTTTGACTTTAAAAGGTAGCCTTTACGGGTAGAGGATTCGATATCGTAACCTTCAGCCTTCAAAGATTTAACTGCTGAATTGACTGCAGCACGGCTGATTCCAAGAGTAGAACTTAAGGATTCTCCTGAAATATAATTAGTGCTCCTGATTAATTCTGCGATTACGTAATCTTTTGTTGAAAGCATAGAAGTTCTCCTAATTTAATTAAATGTCAACTTTATTCTATCAGTAGTTGACAATTCAGTCACTAATCATTATTCTATTGTAAATTACAAACAAGTTAAGGTTTACAATATGAGCGAAAATAAAGTAAATAAGTCAAAAATCTCTATTAAGGATATGGCTATGATTGCTGTTTCAGCAGCTTTAATTGCAGTTGGTGCATTTATTAAGATCCCACTTCCAATGGTATCTTTGACTTTGCAGTGGTTCTTTGTAATGGTGTCAGGAATTATTCTTGGTAAGAAGAATTCTACTATCAGTGTTCTTCTTTATGTTCTTATTGGTCTTTGTGGAATTCCTGTATTTACTCAGGGTGGAGGCCCACAGTACGTTCTTTATCCAACATTCGGATATTTTATTGGTTTTATTGTTTGTGCTTTCCTTATTGGTCTTGCTTATGAGAAAGGTGCTACTAAGTTCTGGCAGGTTCTTATTGTAAACGTAGTTGCTACAGCTATCCTTTATGTTGTCGGTTTTACATACTACTGTCTCGTAGTAACTCTTTATATCAAGGATGGCAGAGATTTAACTTCAATGGTTGTACCATTCCTTGTAACACCAATCCCTGGTGATGTTATTAAGATTGTTCTTGCATCTTTAGTGGCTCCACGTGTTCGTAAGGCACTTCATTAATATTTAAGTTAATCCTTTTCGTGCTTTTGTCGTATAATGTCTATGTGAATGGTAGAAAGTGAAATAAACTTTTTATAGGAGACATAGTATGTTTAACGAGATTAATTACGATTTTAACGTAGCAGAGCAGGCAGAGAAGTGTGTTAATTGGGCACGCGATTACATGGATAACATTAATCCTAACGGAATTGCTGTTATCGGTATTTCTGGTGGTAAGGATAGTTCTGTTGTAGCTGCAATCATGACAAAGGCTCTCGGTAAGGACAGAGTTCTTGGTGTAATGATGCCTAATGGCAAGCAGGTTGATATTAAGGATTCTAAGCTTCTTGTTAATCATCTTGATATTCCTAATGTTGAGATCAATATTGCAGATGCAGTAAATGGTCTTACAAACGAGATTAAGAATGTAATGAATGTTGATACATTTGAGCAGGGTTATCTTACAAACACACCTGCAAGAATTCGTATGACAACTCTTTTTGGTATTGCCGCTCAGATTAAGAATGGTATGGCAATCAATACATGTAACAGAAGTGAAGATGCAGTAGGTTACTCAACATTGTTTGGTGACAATGCTGGTACTTTTTCTCCAGTTGCAAGACTTACTACAGAAGAGGTAGTTGCTATTGGTGATTATCTTGGACTTCCTTATGAGCTTACACATAAGATGCCAACTGATGGTATGAGTCTTAATAACGATGGTTCACTTATGGGTGACGAGATTAAGCTTGGTGTTACTTATCACGAGATTAACGAGATTATTCGTACTGGTAATAAGACACCTAATTACGATAAAGTAATCAATCTTTACAAGCGTAGCAAGTTTAAGCTTGATATCGTAAGAATGCCTTGCTATGATCCAGAACTTCCTGATTTCTTCCTTGAGAATTACGGACTTTAATGATTTTTAGTGCATTTTCGGACTGAAAATGGCTGATTCTACTTCGGAGGGGTGTTGTTTTTCGCCTCCTAAGGATAGTCTTTGCTTATCTTAAGGAGGTCATATCGTATGGATTTGGTAAAAATTGGAAAGTTTATTTCAGCAAAGAGAAAA
The DNA here is from genome assembly GCA_045639635.1 of Saccharofermentans sp. Taxonomy (GTDB): domain Bacteria; phylum Bacillota; class Clostridia; order Saccharofermentanales; family Saccharofermentanaceae; genus Saccharofermentans. The sequence continues at coordinate 8,829 of JAZUDM010000044.1, forward strand.
GCATTAGAACTCACACAAAGGCAGCTCGCTGATAAGTTAGGTGTCAGTGATAAGTCAGTTTCAAAGTGGGAAAGAGGCGTTTGTCTTCCAGACGTTTCTTTATATGTTGATCTTTGTAATATTCTGGGAATTAGTGTTAATGAGTTTATTCTTGGAGAAGAAATCCCTAAGGAAGAGATCATAGAAAAATCTGATGACAACATTATTCAGGTTGCAACTGACAGTAAGAAAAAGCAGATTAATCTTAAGATAATAATAGCTGCTTTGATTGCCTTTATTATTGTTGGATTAGCTGTTGCCGTTGTTGTTTACTATAACACTCATAAACCACAGAATTATATTTATGCTTTAAGTTCTGACTCTGTTGAGAAAGGTATAGCTCGCAGGATTAATGATAGTGAATGCTATATAAACAAGTACGTTTCAACTGATGGATTCGATAATATAGCGATAAACTGCTATATATATGAGAATGGCAACCTAACATCCTGTGAAGTGTTACCTATAGATGCTGGGATGATAAGCCGTAGTGAAGGGCTTATCATGATTGTTCCTGATTTGGATAATAATATTATTCGTGTTATCTGGGAAGAAGAGGGAACATCAACTGCTTATGATCTTGAGGTGCCTTACGATATTTCTGAAAATGAGGCATCAGGTCTTGTTGGAGAGCAGTACGACGACCCTATGAATATTGATTTTGGTTCTGAAATGCCACTTTTGGCTTTGTCAGCAGTTCGCTCTAGTTACGACAGTTGTCTTGAACTTGCAGATGAAGGGATTGTTCCAGAGACTAACGATTTTGTGTACTATTTTACAATTCAGTTCAATAAATAAGTTATAAGAAGTCTTAGCACCTTGATTTTACTTGCTTTAAGCGATAAAATCGCTATACAAAAGCGATGACAGGGACACGTACCCCGCAATTGTTTCTTCAGAGAATCGAAGTTGTTAGCTGTGAGCTTCGTAGAATACAACCGGATCGTATACAACCCTTGAGCTGCATCGGTAAACTTTATTAAGTGAACGAGAGCCGTATATCTGCGTTAAGGATTAATGAGTGGTATTTCTAATTAACTGGAAATGCAATTTGGGTGGAACCGTGCGCCATGCATCCCATGTTTGTGGGGGCATGGCCTTTTTGTATTTAGGAAATGTTTTCACTGATAAATATGTTTAATATTTTTGAAAGAGGTGTTCAAGATGGTTGATTTTAACAACGAAGAGCAGCGTTTGGCATTCCGCCATACTACTTCTCACATTATGGCACAGGCTGTTAAGAGACTCTGGCCAGAAGTAAAGCTTGCAATCGGACCTGCTATTGCAGACGGATTCTATTACGATTTCGATTGTGATTTTACATTTACAGAGACAGAACTTAAGAAGATTGAAGATGAGATGAAGAAGATTGTAAAAGAGAATCTTCCACTCGAGTACTATGAGCTCCCACGTGATGAGGCTCGTAAGTTCATGGAGGATGCTGGTGAAACCTATAAGGTTCAGCTTATCGATGATCTTCCAGACGAGGCTACAATCTCATTCTATAAGCAGGGTGAGTTCACAGATCTTTGTAAGGGACCACATATCGAGAAGACTGGTGAAGTTAAGGCATTTAAGCTTTTGAATGTTGCTGGTGCTTACTGGAGAGGTGATTCAAAGAACAAGATGCTTCAGAGAATCTACGGTACTTCTTATCCTGATAAGGGAATGCTTAAGGAGCATCTCGACAGAATGGAAGAGGCTAAGAAGCGTGACCACAATAAGCTTGGTCGTGAGCTCGAGTATTTTACAACAGTAGATTATATCGGTCAGGGACTTCCAATTCTCCTTCCTAAGGGAGCTAAGACAATCCAGCTTATGCAGAGATGGATTGAGGACGTTGAGGCTGAAAGAGGCTGTATGCTTACAAAGACTCCTTTGATGGCTAAGCGTGAGCTCTATAAGATTTCTGGACACTGGGATCACTATAGAGATGGTATGTTCGTAATGGGCGATAAGGTGGATCAGGATGATCCTACAAAGGAGTGTTTCGCTCTTCGTCCAATGACATGTCCATTCCAGTATCAGGTATTCTTAAACAGACAGAGAAGTTATCGTGATCTTCCAATGCGATTAACAGAGACATCAACACTTTTCCGTAATGAGGATTCTGGTGAGATGCATGGTCTTATCCGTGTTCGTCAGTTCACAATTTCTGAGGGTCACTACATCGTTCGTCCTGACCAGCTTGAAACTGAGTTCCGTGAGTGCCTTGACCTTGCAAAGTACTGCCTTGATACAGTTGGACTTCTCGAGGATTGTACATTCAGATTCTCACAGTGGGATCCTGAGAACCCTAAGAATAAGTATGAGGGTACTAAGGAGCAGTGGGAGACAGCTCAGGCAACAATGGGTAAGATCCTTGATGACCTCGGTGTAGAGTACGATATCGGTATCGATGAGGCTGCTTTCTATGGTCCTAAGCTTGATATCCAGTATAAGAACGTATTCGGTAAGGAAGATACACTTGTAACTATCCAGATTGATATGCTTCTTGCTAAGAGCTATGGTATGGAGTACGTTGATGCTGATGGTGATAAGAAGACACCTTATATTCTCCACAGAACATCACTTGGATGCTATGAGAGAACACTTGCATATATCATCGAGAAGTATGCTGGCTGGCTTCCACTCTGGATGGCTTATGAGCAGGCTCGTATCCTTCCAATCTCTGATGCTCATATCGATTATGCTTATGAGGTAAGAGATCAGCTCAGAAAGCTTGGCCTCAGAGTTGAGGTTGATGACAGATCTGAGAAGATTGGTAAGAAGATTCGTGAGGCTAACAAGGACAAGGTTCAGTATATGCTCGTTGTTGGTGATCAGGAAGTTGAGAACAAGACAGTAGCTGTCAGATCTCACTTCGAAGAGGATCTTGGCGCTATGTCAGTAGAAGACCTTGGAGCTAAGCTCAAGAAGATGGTAGACGATAAGGTTAAGTCTCCTGTTTAATTAGTAAAATAGTTCACTTTATGAGGGTTATTCCATTTGGGATAGCCCTCATTTTTGTTACAATAATTATCGGAGGAATAAATCTTTATGGATCAGTCTTGGGAAGCATTGTTAGAAGCAGAAAAAGCAAAGCCTTACTTTAGCGAACTTATGGCTAAGGTAGATAAGGCTTATAGTGAAGGCGAAGTGTTTCCACCAAGGGACGAGATTTTTTCTTCTATGGAATTAACTCCATTAAGTGAAGTTAAATGCGTAATTATAGGGCAGGATCCATATCACGATGTTAATCAGGCTCATGGCCTTGCTTTCTCAGTAAAGCCAGGCGTTGCTGTGCCTCCTTCACTTATGAATATCTATAAGGAACTTCACGATGAATTAGGACTATATATTCCTGATAATGGATACTTAATTAAGTGGGCAAAGCAGGGCGTTTTAATGATTAACTCTGTCCTTACGGTAAAGGCTCATGAAGCAGCTTCTCATAAGAATTTCGGATGGCAGAAATTTACAGACAGTCTTATTTCAGAAGTAAGTAAAAAGGAAGAGCCTGTTGTTTATATGCTTTGGGGAGGTTTTGCAAGAAGTAAGGCATCTGAACTTAAAAAGAATCCCAAGCATCTTGTTTTGGAAGCACCACATCCATCGCCACTTTCTGTATACCGTGGTTTTTATGGCTGTGGTCACTTTAGTAAGTGTAATGAGTTCTTAAAAGAAAACGGACTTACTCCAATTGACTGGCAGATTGAAAATATTGGAAATGAAGCAAAGTCTGGAGAGCAGCTTACTCTTGACCTTTGATGTCTTTTCCAAGAGTGAAGTAAATAGTAAAAAGCATAGTAAAGAAACTTGCTGCACCACCAACAACATTTGAAATAGGTTCTGCTGCAAAGATTCCCTTAATAGGATTACTCATAAACATTGGAAGAATAATTGTAAGAGGTATTACAAGAATTGCCTTACGGAAAAGGGAGAAGAAGATTGCCTGCTTCGCTTTTCCGAGTGCCATAAATGTAGACTGTCCTGAATACTGGAAAGACATAAAAACGTATGCCATAAAGAATACGTGAAGGTATGGGATAGCAACAGTATTAGCTTCAACATTATCGCTAAAAAGACCAATAAAGAATCCAGGGAATAAGAATACAATAAGCCATGCAAAAGCAGTATAAACAAAGGCGAAAATAAATGACCAGCGAATACCTGCTTTTACTCTGTCATAATTCTTGGCACCGTAGTTAAACCCCATGACAGGCTGAGCTCCTGATGTGATTCCGGTAACTGCAACACCCATAATTGAACGAACGGAATTGACAATAGTCATTATTGTTATGTATAAATCGCTCTCAGAGCCCGAATATGCCTTGAGCGTTCTATTACATACAATCTGTGTCGCACAGTTCGTGAACTCCATTACAAAGCCTGTAAAGCCCATTGTAATGATGAGCTTAACGATGTATGGGACAAGTCTCATATTTTTAGCTGAAAGCTTAATAATGGCCTTTCCGCGCGTTAAGAAGTGCATAACAAGAATAAGGGAGAGAAGCTGAGAGATAACAGTAGCAATAGCAGCACCCTTAATGCCAAGTTTAAGTGTAAAAATAAAGAGTGGATCTAAGATAAGATTTAATACAGTTCCTGCAATAACATTAAGCATGGATGTTTTAGGAAAACCCTCAGCAGGAATAAAGAAATTAAGTCCTGTAGAAACCATCTGGAAAATAGTACCTATAAGATAAATGCTTAAGTAGTCTTTTGCATAAACATAAGAAGCATCGCTTGCACCGAGAGCGTAAAGAAGAGGCTTCATGAAGATATAAGAAAGAACAGTAATAATTAAGGAACCAATTAAAAGCAATGTGAAACTATTACCAAGAATCTTTGCTGCTTTATCAGTATCTCCTTCGCCACGTGCGATAGAAAAGTGTGGCGCGCCACCTTGTCCAAGTAAAAGTGTGAAAGCCATAATTACTGAAACGATAGGGAGTGTAAGACCAAGACCTGTAAGAGGAGTTATGTCATCTCCTGCAATGTGTCCGATATAAATACGGTCAACGATGTTATAAAGAAGCAGGACAAGCTGAGACACTGAAAGTGGCAGTGCCTGTTTAATAATTAATCCTGCTACGGATCCTTTTCCAAAATCGTTACCATTAGTCTTACTCATAGGTAAAATTATACGCTTTTAAATTCCAAGAAGTGTAATGCTATTTCTGTGCAATTTCGGTAAAATTAATAGTAGAAAAAGCACCTGGGAGAGGGAATATGGCAAGACCTTTTACAAAAGAAGAAGCAAAAGCACTTATTAGCTACCATCAGGAGTTATTAGCACAGGTTGATTCCATTTCTGATATGGGGAATTCGTTACGACAGAATATCGTTAATAGTGCTGGAGCTCTTAAAGATAAGCAGCTTAATGATTTTCTTTCTACTGTCCCAGTTTCCATGCTTAACGATATTGAAGAAGGCACTGGAATTAAGGTAAAAACACTTGAAGATAACGGTAAGAACTTTGTATCTGATCTTCGTGATGATAATGCCCAGAGTCTTTCCAAAATTTCTGGAATTAGTGAAGCTTCAGGACAGAAAATTATTAACGTTGCAAGACGCTATGAAGGTATTGCCCGCAAGAATATTAAGGTTCGTATTAGTAGCGATAACAGAGACGATGCAACTACCAGTCTTATAAGAGCTATCTATAACAATTTCCATCTTCCGGCACATATTGAGAAATGTAGACAGACTGCTTTTATGGAAACAGAAAAAATAGAGTCTTCAATCGAAGATATTAATGTTGCAATTAATAGTTTTTCCTGGCTTTTCCTTTCGGGAGAAAAGAAAAAGAAAGCAACAGAAGCATTTGAATATCTATCTTCATTAAAGACTAATGGTTATGCAGATACTATTACTACAAGTGCCAGTGAATTAGATAAACTTTATAGCGCTGACAGCGATACTATCTGGAAGGATTATGTCTCTAATGTAATTAAGTATAATACTTCCATTGAAAAGAATGTACCTGGATATCTTGGTACTGATGACGATTTACATGGCCTTCCTGAAGAACTTGCAAAGAAGATTCAGGAACAGCAGGTATTTAAGAATGGTCTTAAGTGCGAACTTAGAAACTATCAGGAACTAGGTGTTAAGTATGCTCTCCATCAGGAAAGAATTATTCTTGGTGATGAGATGGGCCTTGGAAAGACAGTACAGGCTATTGCTACTATGGTCTCTTTAAGATGTACAGGAGAGACTCATTTTGTAGTTGTATGTCCTGCAAGTGTTATTTCGAACTGGTGTAGGGAAATAGTTTCAAAGAGTACTTTGGATGTAATTAAGGTACACGGCAGTGATAAGGAAACATGTTTTAAGCGCTGGCTTAAAGAAGGTGGCGTTGCTGTTACAACTTATGAGACTACAGGTATCTTTGATTTCGGAGAGGATTCTGAATTTAAATTCTCCGAGATCATTGTAGATGAAGCTCACTACATTAAGAACCCATCTGCAAAGAGAACAGTTAACGTTAAGAATATCTGTAAGCACGCAGAGCGCATTATGTTTATGACAGGTACTGCTCTTGAAAACAGAGTAGAAGAGATGATCGAATTAATCAGTATCCTTGATGCTGATGTTGCGAATAAGTTAAGACCAATGTCATTTATGTCTGCAGCAAAGGAGTTTAGAACTGTTGTTGCACCTGTTTACTATAGAAGACGTAGAGAAGATGTACTTACAGAACTTCCTGAGAAAACTGAGATTAAAGAGTGGTGTACTCTTACAAAAGAAGAGGAGAAGGTATACGAGAAGTCTGTTCTTGAAGGTAAGTATACTGAATCAAGAAGAGTTTCTTGGAATGTAGAAGACCTTGCTAATTCTTCGAAGGCGCAGCGTCTCCTTGAACTTGTAGAGCAGGCCAAGGAAGAAGAACGTAAGGTTATCGTGTTCTCATTCTTCCTCGATACAATGAAGAGAGCAGTAGAGCTTTTGGGCGACAGATGTATGCCAATTATTAATGGTTCTGTACCTCCACAAAAGAGACAGGAAATTATTGATGAGTTTGAAAAGGCTCCAGTAGGTGCAGTTCTTCCTGCACAGATTCAGGCAGGTGGTACCGGACTTAATATTCAGTCAGCAAGCGTGGTAATTATTCTTGAACCACAGTTCAAGCCATCGATTGAGAATCAGGCTATTTCGAGAGCGTACAGAATGGGCCAGGCTCGTAATGTTCTTGTCTATAGGCTCCTTTGTGAGAATACAATCGATGAGAAGATAACTGAGCTTCTTGAGGAGAAGCAGGGCGTCTTCGATGCATTTGCTGATGAATCGGAGGCAGGTAAGGAATTCTTCGAATTAAGTGATAAGAGCTTTGGTGATCTTATTGAGGAAGAAATCGAGCGTATTAAGAATAAGCAGGCAGGTACAATTGTGGATGAACCTAATACTCTTACGGAGTGATTTAGGACGTTTGAATTCATTACGAAAACTGTATAATATTTTTTGGTAAATACTAGAATATATTTAGAAATCTGTATTGAGAGGGGTTTAATATGTTTTTTGCAGATAGATTAGCACAAAGAGTAGCTCAGGAGATGGTATCTCAGGGCGCCAGACTCGCTTCACAGGCAATTCATGAGGGTTTTCAGACAGCAACTGAGTCAGCTAAGGCTCAGGCAGCTCTTGTAAAGGAGCGCGAGCGTAACGCAGCAATTTATAGAGAAGATTTGCTTCTTGCCAAGCTAGCTGTTTGTTTCTATATCGCAAATGCTGATGGTGAGATGTCAGATAACGAGCGTAATGCAATCGGAAGACTCGTTAATCAGATTCTTCGTGGTGAAGTACCTCCAACAGAGCGTGTTAGAACAGAGGTTTTGAATATTAACAAGCAGCGTGATGGTAATTTCGTCGTTGTTGAGAAGTATTTGCAGCCAATTAAGAGTGGTGATCTTGCAGCATATCTTCAGGTTGCTGAGGAGCTTGCCAACGCTGACGAAGGGTTGTCAGAAGCAGAGAACAATGCTCTTAATACACTTCGTGAATATGTTTCAGACAGATCAGGTAAGGACTTCACATCAGCAGACCTTGATGATCAGGATCTTATCTGCCAGAGCTGTGGCGGTCATATGGAGCTTTCAGAAGGTGGTGCAATGCTCGTATGTCCATTCTGTGGAACAACACGTGTTGTAAGTGAGCGTAAGCTTTATGCAGAACTTAAGGAGTATAATTTCGCAGGCGTAAGTGTAGGCGATGATTTCTTTGATGTAATCGAGGCAAGACTTGCGCGTGGTCAGAAGATTGAGGCAATCAGATATGCAGTAGATAAGCTCAAGATTTCTCTTAAGGATGCTAAGGATTATATCGAGACATATGAGAATGATATGGATCGTACAAAGTATGACTGTCAGTTCAGAGGACAGGGAAGAAAGGTTTAATTCTTCTTTTAAATTTTAAACAAAAATAAGGGGTTCACATCGTGAACCCCTTTTATAGTGTGTGTACTTATTTGATTAAGCAGTAACGATCTTAGATGCGTCACCGAGGTTATGTCTCTCAACAGCCTCTTCTCTCATCTTGTACTTCAAAATCTTACCAGCAGCGTTCATTGGGAAGCTGTCAACGAAGTCAACGTATCTTGGGCACTTGTGCTTAGCCATGTTTGCAAGACAGAACTCCTTGATTTCTTCTACTGTTGCTTCCTCGCCTGGCTTCAAGATGATGCATGCATCAACTTCCTCACCGTAGTCCTTATCAGGAACACCGATAACCTGAACGTCCTGAACCTTTGGATGTGTATAGAGGAAGTCCTCAATCTCCTTTGGATAGAGGTTCTCACCACCACGGATGATCATATCCTTGATACGACCTGTGATCTTATAGTATCCGTCTTCTGGTCTTCTGAGGGCGAGGTCACCTGAGTGGAGCCATCCATCTTCATCGATAGCAGCTGCTGTAGCCTCTGGCATCTTGTAGTAACCCTTCATGATGTTGTAACCACGAGCACAGAACTCACCAGGCATTCCGTCAGGAAGTTCTTCACCAGTCTCTGGGTCAACGATCTTTGTCTCAACACCAAAGAGTGAAGGACCTACAGTATTAACTCTCTGCTCGATAGTATCTGTTGTCTTACTCATTGTTGTAGCAGGAGATGCCTCTGTCTGACCATATGTGATAACGATCTCTGGCATATGCATCTTCTCGATAACTTCTTCCATTGTCTTTACAGGACATGGTGAACCAGCCATAATACCAGTTCTCATGTGTGAGAAATCTGTTGTAGGGAAGTCTGCATGACCAAGCATAGCGATGAACATTGTAGGTACACCGTGGAAGCAAGTGATCTTCTCCTTGTTGATGCAGTAAAGACCCTTACGTGGTGAGAATGCAGAGATAGGTGACATTGTAACACCGTGTGTCATGGAAGCTGTCATAGCAAGTACCATACCGAAGCAGTGGAACATTGGAACCTGGATCATCATCTTATCGTTAGTAGAAAGATCCATACAGTCACCGATTGCCTTACCGTTATTAACTACGTTGTAGTGAGTAAGCATTACACCCTTAGGGAAACCAGTTGTACCTGATGTGTACTGCATGTTACATACATCGTGCTTGTCGATTGTACGACGAATCTTCTCAACCTCTGTGTATGGAACCTCAACTGACTTAGCCATAGCCTGCTCCCAGTTGTAGCAACCTGGCTTGTCCTCACCCTTACAAACGATAACATTCTTAAGGAATGGGAGTCTCTCAGCATTGAGTTCACCTGGCTTAGAATCCTTAAGCTCAGGGCAGATCTCGTTGATAATCTCGTTATAGTCGATATCCTTGAACTTATCAATCATTACGAGTGTATGTGTATCTGACTGACGGAGGATATACTCAATCTCGTGAATTCTGTAAGCTGTGTTAACTGTTACGAGTACGCAACCAATCTTTGTAGCAGCCCAGAATGTTAAGTACCACTGTGGTACGTTTGTAGCCCAGATTGCGATATGGTCACCCTTCTTACAACCCATAGCGAGGAAAGAACGAGCAAGTGTATCTACATCGTCACGGAACTCAGCATATGTTCTGATGTAATCAATGTCTGGCTCTGTGTATCTGAAAGCATACTGGTTAGGGAAGTTCTCACAGATTCTATCAAGTACGTCAGGGAATGTAACGTCAATGATAGTCTCCTTAGGCCATGGATAGTAACCTGTTCCACGGTTGTCTACCTGGAGCTCGTGTCTGTGATAAATCTTGTATGGCTCCATGAATGAAGCAAAGTGAGGAACAACTACGCCAGCATCAGCGATGTTTCTTGACCATCTGTAAACCCACTCAAGTGATACATAACCCTGATAGTTAATTGTATCGAGAGCCTCGAGGCACTCCTTAACAGGGATATCACCAGTACCGATGAGTTTGTACTCAACGTTACCATCAGCACCCATTACACTATCCTTAGTGTGTGTGTACTTAATTCTCTCACCGAGGTTAGCAACTGTCTCAGCAGGTGACTCGTTCATGAATCTGTATGGGTGGTGCATATCCCAAAGAGCAGCAACCTTACGGCTACCGATTGCATCGATAACCTTAGCAAGTCTCTTTGTATCAGCGTAAACACCGTTAGACTCGAGAAGGAGAGTTACGTTATATTCCTCAGCAACTGGAACCAATAACTTCATTGTCTCGATAACAATGTTGTCGTCGATCTCACCCTTAGGCATTGGATCCTTGTCACCAAGAACACGGATAAAGCTTGTTCCAAGCTTATTAGCAAGCTTTGCGTAAGCTGTAATCTCGTCGATAGCCTGCTGTCTTGTCTCGAGTGAATTTACTGGCTCACCAGATGAAAGACATGGGATTTCTACATTAATCTTCTTAAGCTTTGCAGCTGTAGCCTCAACGTTCTCATCTGTGAAAGGAGCAGCCTTTACAGAGAAGATGTCATTACCAAGACCTCTGATCTCGATTCCGTGGAATCCGAAGTCCTTAGCCATTGAGTAAATGTCCTGCCATGAAAAGTCAGGACATGCGAGTGTTGAAAATGCTGTTTTCAAAGTCGTCCACCTCTTTATATAAAATATTTAATAACAAAGTTAGCAAGATATTATTATATATAATTTTATGTAAATGTCTTTATCTTTGTTCGTAGTTCGTTAAAAATGTACGTTTTCGTGCTGAAAAATTAGTCTGAAATGAAATAGTTATAGAAAAATAGAATAAATATTCATTATTTGCCGTTTGTGTGTAGCATGGAACTATTGTTGGTATAATAGAAAGTAATTAAAAATTTACTTTCCTAATTTTACCTGTGAGGTGTGTTATGTACGATGCTTTACTTAGGAACTTAGATAATAGCTATAGCCCATATTCTGGTTTTGCTGTCAGTGCCATTGTTGTAATGGAAGACGGCACTACTTTTTCCGGAGTAAATATTGAGAATGCTTCTTATGGTGCTACAATTTGCGCTGAAAGAACAGCAATTTTCAAGGCAGTAAGTGAAGGCTATGGTAAGGGTAGTTTTAAGGAACTTCATGTTATGGTAGGCTCTGGTAAAATAGGAATGCCTTGTTTTATCTGCAGGCAGGTAATTTCAGAATTTATGGAGCCTTCTAAGAAGATTGTCTGCTGGTCGACAGAGGGCAATTTCGAGGAGTATAGTGTTGCTGAATTATGCGTTTTTCCTTTTGGTGAGGAAGATTTGCAAAATTAATGCAACCAATCTAAATTGATTTCGAGAATAGTAGTGAAGGGAGAATTCATGGAAGATAAAGCAATCGTGGATTTGTACTGGGACAGGAATGAATCTGCAATTTCTGAGACACAGAATAAGTATGAGAAGTATCTTTTAAAGGTAGCTTATAACGTGCTTTCGAATTCGGAAGACAGTAACGAGGCCGTAAACGATACATACCTTCATGCATGGAATTCTATGCCAGACAACAGACCATCAATTCTTTCAACATATTTGGCAAAGATTACACGTCGAGTTTCTATCGATGCTTATAGAAGAAAGACTGCGGAAAAGCGTGGTGGATCTGAATATGAGCTGTCTTTGCAGGAGCTTATGGACAGTGGTTTTGAGCCAGGTACAGAGGTAGAGAACGAAAGCGAGTTAGAAGACCTTGGAAAGCTTATTAGTGAGTACCTTAAGACAATCTCTCCAGAGATGCGTCAGGTGTTTATCAGAAGGTATTTCCATATGGATTCTGTGAATGATATTTGTGCTAACTTTGGCTTTAGTTCTTCCAAGGTTAAGAGCATGCTTATGCGTGCCCGAAATGGCCTTGCACAATATTTGAAGAAGGAGGGGTATCAGGTATGAAAGCATCTAAATTGATGGATAGCCTTAACTATCTTGATGATGAATTAATTCGTGAGAGCGAGACAAAAGTTGTTGCTACTGATATTCCGAAGAAAAAGGCGAAGATTACACGATTAATACCAATTCTTGCGATTGCAGCTTCGCTTCTTATAATTGGAACTATACTTCTTAATATTAGTAGTTTCTTCGAAAGAGCACGTTCTGCAGATTCCAAGGTCGAGGGTCATCGTCAGCTGACTGTTGCTGGTGATTCAGATGAAGCAACTGAAGAATATAATACAGCTCAGGAAGAAGTAGAAGAGTTTACGGATGAGCATGAAAATGTACCAGCATTTACTGAGGCTGCAGTTGATGAGATTCCTGATGATGCTACAGAAGAATTTGAAACTGGTTCAATCGTTGAAGAAGAGTTTATTGTTATTGATGATATAGTTTATACTTTGATTGAATGCAGAATAGAACCAGCAGCACTCGGTGAAGTAATCGGTGAAGTAGAGAGTTCTTCAAATGACGATTATGTTGGATTATCTGTATATGAATATAAGAATGATATTGTAGTCATTGAGTTTAATGGTGAGTACGTAGCATTCGAACTTTCAGAAGACTGATAGTGTTTTGTGATTTAAAATTATTAAAGGCTCCACGTGATGTGGAGCCTTTGTTAGTTAAGAATTAATGTGAATGTCTTTGTAGTTGAACTGGTTTCTGTATTTTCCAGGTGTAAGACCAGTTATTTTCTTAAATTCTGCAGTAAGAGCGCTTTGGGAAGAAAAGCCCAAAGTAAAGGCAATATCAGACAAAGTGTATTCAGAGAAGGCAAGCATATTTTTGGCTGTATCTATCTTTGCGCGAATGATATATGCCTTAACAGGAATACCAGTTTCCTTCGCGAAAAGCTTTGAAAAATAGCTAGGATTTAAGCCCTCTCTCTCGGCAAGAAAAGCCATAGTAAGATTCTCATGTAAATGCTCGTAAATGTAGTCGATAGAGCGCCTTACATGAACTGAAATTGTGTTTTCTTTCTTTGCTTCTCTCATACGTGTTGCGAAATCAACCTGCATAACACCGATAAGATCAATTACCTCATTTGGAGTAGTTGCCTTATCTGCTTTACGAATATAAATATCACTTAATGTGTATGCTTCGTCGTGGGGCATACCTGCGTCTACGCATACTCTGGCGATGATGCCTGCGGATACAACTAAATGATAAACTACATTGCGTACTGGATTATCAGAAAGAACGCCTTTGCCTTTGTAGTAATCCTTGCGAATTTCAGCGAAATTCTTCTTTACTTTATCTACGTTACCGAATTTAATGTCGTCGTAACGCGAAAATTCACTGGCGATAGTCGTTCGTTCAAAATTTTTCTCTTTCTGAGTATAGAGTCGATAAATCAACTCTCTATTTGTATCTATCTCCATAACTAAACTCCCCTTAAATAGACCACATAAGTCCTTAATTAATTACACCACAATGCTTATAAAAAAACAAAGGATTTGATAAGGTATGATGTAAACAAATAATAAAATTTGAACTATCAAATTATGAATTTTTTGGAGGTCCCAATGGTAGATTTAAGTGGTAAGTGGGTACTTGTTACAGGTGCAAGCCGTGGTATTGGTAAGCTTTCAGCTTTATTTATGGCTCAGCAGGGCTGTAACGTAATCCTTCACAGCCGTAAGAAGGAAGGCACAGCTGAGGTTTTGGAAGAGATTAAGGCAATGGGCGTTGAGGCTTATTCTGTAGAGGCTGAACTTTCAGATGTTAACGCTGTTGAGGCAATGCTTTCTGAGATTGATGAGAAGGGAACTGTGGTGGATGTAGTTCTTAATAATGCTGGTCTTCAGGTAGGCTATCGCGTTGACTATTTGAATACACCAATGTCTGATTTCCCAATCAGTTTTGCTATTAACTGCATTGCTCCAATGCAGATTTGTTATCACTTCCTTCCAGGCATGATTAAGCGTGGATTTGGCCGTATTGTTAACACATCAAGTGGCATTAATCTTGAGGCAGAGCAGGCTGGTTATTCAGCAAGTAAGGCAGCTCTTGATAAGGTTACAAGAGATTTGGGTTACAAGGTTCAGGGAACAGATGTTACAATCAATATAGCTGATCCAGGTTGGTGTAGAACTGATCTTGGCGGACCTAATGCTCCTAATTCACCAGAGTCAACTATTCCTGGTATCGTTGTTGGTGCTTTCATTAACGATGGTAAGTCTGGAAGATGGTTTGGTGCTCAGGAGTTTAACGGTATGTCACTTGAGGATGCAGTAAAGAAGGCTGAAGAAATCGACAGCCCATACTAATTTTAGGGAGGATATAATGGAAAATTTTAACTTTTTTAGTCCTACAGAATTTGTTTTCGGTAAGGACAGAGAAAACGATGTTGCATTTTATGTAAAGAAGTTTGGCGGATCTAAGGTTCTCATTCACTTTGGTGGTGGTTCTGTAGTAAGATCTGGACTTCTTGACAGAGTTAAGGCTTCTCTTGATAAGGATTCTATTCCTTATGTTGAGCTTGGTGGTGTAATGCCAAACCCACGTGACTCTAAGGTATATGAAGGTATTGATCTTTGTAAGGCTGAGGGCATTGACTTTATCCTTGCTGTAGGTGGTGGTTCTGTAATCGATAGTGCCAAGGCAATTGCTATGGGTGTTCCATACGCTGGCGATTTCTGGGATTTCTATTCAGGTAAGGCTACAATCGAGAAGGCAATTCCTGTAGCTACTGTTCTTACAATTGCAGCTGCTGGTTCTGAGGGTTCTGGTGATTCTGTTATTACTAAGGAAGACGGAATGCTTAAGAGAGGCGCTGGTTCTGAGCACATCAGACCTAAGTTCTCTGTTATGAATCCTGAGCTTACATGCACACTTCCTGCATATCAGACAGCATGTGGTGCTACAGATATTATGGCTCACGTATTTGAGAGATATTTCACAAATACAACTGAGGTAGAAATTACAGACAGACTTTGTGAAGCTGTTCTTACAACTATGGTAAAGGAAACACCTAGAGTAATTGCAGATCCTAATAACTATGAAGCACGTGCAAACATTATGTGGGCTGGTACTGTCGCTCATACAAATATTGTTGGTGTTGGTAGAAGCCAGGATTGGAACAGCCATGGAATTGAGCATGAGCTTTCTGGCCTTTATGACTGTGCTCACGGTGCAGGTCTTGCTGTTATTATGCCAGCATGGATGGAGTTCGTTATGGAGCATAATGTAATGAGATTTGCTCAGATGGCTCAGCGTGTATTCGGTGTTGCAATGAACTTTGAAAATCCTACAGAGACAGCAGTAAAGGGTATCAAGGCTTTCCGCCAGTTCCTCCACGATATTGGTATGCCAATCAATTTTGAGGAGCTTGGTGCAAAGGAAGAGGACATTCCAGTTCTCGTAGAGAAGTTTGGTCTTGGAGAAGATGGACGTACAGGTGGATTTGTGTCACTTTCTTCTGAAAATGTGGCAGAAATTTACAAGATTGCAGCCAAGGCAACTCTCTGATAACGAAAATAGCCGTAAACCATTGAATAGACTGCCTTTGGCAGTCTATTTTTTATACTAATTTTACAATTTATTCATAAAAATTATGTACATATACTTATTGAATGTGTTACAATTGTGACGAGAAGGACACAAGAAATTCACAAAGAAGGACGTGTTTTTTATGAAGAAGTGTAGTAAGTGTACTAAGAAAGGTTTCACATTGGTTGAGATGGTACTTGTTATTGCAATTATTGTAATACTTGCATCTGTTTTGATTATGAGCATTAGTGATTATATTCAGAGAGCTCGTAATGCTGCAGCATCCGTTGGTATCCACCACGATGAGATTGCAAAAGGTGTCGCTGAAATCGATGGTCAGATGGCAGGTTAATGATCACTTACGTTCCAACTTATTATCACAATTTTAAATGTATTGCCGACAAGTGTTTGCATACTTGTTGTGAGGGTTGGGAGATTGATGTAGATGACGAATCTATGGTTCGTTACAGTACAAATGCATCAGTAAACAAATTTATTAAGGACGGACAGTTCATTCTTGATAAGAATGAACGCTGTCCTTTTTTACGTTCCGATGGTTTATGTGAAATTATCCTTCAGTACGGTGAGGATTATCTTTGTAATATCTGTAAGGATCATCCAAGATTTCGTAATTTCCTTGGTGACCATATCGAGATGGGAATAGGGCTTTGCTGCGAGGAAGCTGTAAGAGTTATTCTTGAATTTGATGGCAAATTCGCTTTGCAAAATATAGATGATTCAACTGATTTATATCCAGTTCCTGAGTGTATTTCAGTATTTCAAAATAGTGATAGTGATATCATTACCCGCATAAATGATTTATATGTTTCAAATCTTTCTTCAAAAGAGCGTGCAAAGATTTATATGAAACTTGAGCGCCTCGATGATTCCTGGACTACTATGCTTCAAAAACTGATTGAAACTGATGTTAGCAAGGATAGAAGAGAAGAGTTTATAAGAAGCCATGAATCAGCATTCCAGCAGCTTATTATTTACTTCATGTTCAGACATGGTGACTATAGTGGATTTGCTGTTGAAAGCGTAAATCTTATCGCTGATTTGTGCGTATTGGGCTATGAACTTTATGAGGTTGTACGCATGTATTCATCAGAAATTGAATACTCCGATTTAAATGTAGATACACTTATTTGGGACGAGTTTTTTGACTGATTCTAGTGGTATACTATACCCATCAATTTTGGTGAGGTTTCTATGCAGAGAACTATTGAATTAAATGGTATTGTAGTGCCATATGAGTTCACACGTAAGCGTGTTAAGAATATTAATGTTCGTATCGGTAGAAACGGCAAGTTGTCAGTATCCTGTGGCCCAAAAACTTCCATTAATTATGTCGAAGATTTCCTTCGTTCAAAAGCAGATTTTATTCTCCAGGGAATGAATAAAATTAACGCCAAACTTGTTAAGTCTATAAGGCCAGTTCACTATGTAACAGGGGAGAAGGTCTGCGTATATGGTGAAGAGTGCGAAATCCAGCTTTATAAGGGTGATAGAAACGGTGTTTTATTTGAGTATCCGACTATAAAATTGGTGAATAAAGATCCTTATAATTTTGATGCCAGAAAGAGAACTTACGATAACTGGAAGAATAAAGCGATTAAGAAAAAGATTCTTGAGATGTGTGAGTTCTATTATCCTCATTTCGAAGAACTTGGAGTTACGTATCCTGCTGAAATCAAGTTTAGAACCATGACATCCAAGTGGGGCAGCTGCAGACCAGATCGTAAGATTCTGACTTTTAATAACAATCTTTTCGAGACTCCTGAAGAATGCATTGCTTATGTTGTTGTACATGAGTTTGCGCACTTTATTGAGCCTAACCATTCTGACAGATTCTGGAGACAGGTGCAGAAGGTAATGCCTGACTATAAGGCAAGAAGAGAATTACTTAATAAGTTTTGACGGAGAATGATATGAAATACGATGCTGTAATATTTGACCTTGATGGAACACTTCTTGATACTATTGAAGGTCTTGCGATTTCAATGAATGAAGCGCGTAAACTTTGCGGGCTTGAGCCACAGCCTTTGGAGAAGGTAATGAGCATGGTAGGTAACGGCATGCGACGCCTTGTTCAGAGAAGCATTGTTGAGGATGAAGGCGCAGACGAAGATGAGCTTCTTTCTAAGTTTATGGAGTACTATAACGTTCACTGCGTTGAACTTACTTCTGCGTATGCTGGCATTCCCGAAATGGTAATGAATCTTCGAAATAAAGGGATTAAAACAGCAGTGCTTACAAATAAGGCAGATTACGCCTCAGGACTTCTTATGAATGCAATTATGCCTGATATGTTTGACGATGTAAGAGGACATATTGAGGGTGTTCCACATAAGCCGGATCCTACAAGTTTAAACGCGATGCTTGAGCGTCTTGGAGTTAAAGCAGAAAGAGCAGTCTACGTTGGAGATTCTGAAGTCGATATCGAGACAGGGAAGAACGGCAATATGGACTATATAAGCGTTGATTGGGGATTTAAGACAAGGGAATTCCTGATTGAACATGGAGCTATAAAGATTTGTTCCACTGTTAAGGAATTAGAAGAAGAGTTACTTAAATAAAGCAAAACAAAAGGCGTCACATATGTGACGCCTTGTTAATTATGTAAACCTCTAATTAGAGAAGATGTGCTCTTAATTCATCGCCTGAAAGTGGGCTCAAGAGAGCTGGAGCGATATCGAAAGCTGTCTTACAACCGAAGTCACCCTTCTCCTCAAGACGTACAGCTGCACGAGCGTAAGCAAGAAGAACAGAAGCTGTGAACTCTGGGTTTGAATCAAGTGTAAGTGAGTACTCAATAACGTGCTTGTGCTCGTTCTCGAAACCTGTAACACCTGTTCTGAATACGAAACCACCGTGGTTGAGCTTGGAGTGGTCATGAGCGAACTCTTCCTCAGAAATGAAGTGTACTGTTGTATCGTAATCTGAGAAATAGTTTGGCATTTCCTTGATTGTCTTCTCGATGAGAGCAAGATCAGCACCTTCCTCAGCAACAACAAAGCACTCTCTTGTGTGCTTCTGACGTGTTGTGAGCTCTGGGTTTGAACCTGAACGAACTGCCTCAAGAGCAGAATCTACAGGGATTGTGTACTGCTTACCATTCTTAACGCCAGGAACACGACGAATAGCGTCTGAGTGACCCTGTGATACACCCTTACCCCAGAATGTATAATCCTTACCCTCTGTGAGGATAGCATTTGAATAAAGTCTTGTAAGTGAGAACATACCTGGATCCCAACCGATTGAGATAACAGCAACCTTGTTAGCGCCCTTAGCTGAAGCATCTACGTTTGCGAAGTGCTCTGGAATTCTAGCGTGTGTATCAAAGCTGTCTACTACGTTAAAGTACTTAGCGTATTCCTTAGTCTGCTCTGGAAGATCTGTTGCTGAACCACCACAGATGATCATTACATCAAAATCGTCCTTCATGCTTGTAAGGCTGTCAACTGAATAAACAGGAAGACCCTCTGTATGTGTCTTTACTGAAGCTGGGTCTCTTCTTGTGAATACACCCTTGAGCTCCATGTCTGCATTCTTTCTGATTTCACTCTCAACACCACGTGCGAGATTACCATAACCGATAATTCCAACTCTAATAGCCATAAATAGCCTCCAAATCACATTTTTACATCAAGTGGCATTATACTCTTATAACTTTATATATAAAAGTGCTTTTTGCCGTTTTTGAGGCAAATTGTGAAAGTTACACGATATAAACATTCAAAAAATACTAATTTTTCTTGTTTTTTATTGCAAATAGCAAAGGATTTTGCAAGATTTGGAGAAGTGGTCTTCAAAATGAAAGCGGGTGAACCCTCTGAAACAGAAATGTTTTAAAAACGTTCATCAAGTTTGTAATAAATAATAGTAAAATAATTTTATAAATATCCGCATGGAGGTAATTATTATGGCTATTAAGATAATTACTATTTCAAGACAGTTTGGCAGTGGTGGACGTTCTATAGGAAAGAAACTTGCTGAGCGTTTAGGTTTTGAATATTACGATAAAGAGATTATTGATAACGTTGCTTTGGAGACTGGTTTTTCCAAGGAGTTTATCGCAAGTAAAGGTGAGGAAGCTCCAGGAACTTCTGTTTTTTCTTATGGTCTTGAGAGTCA
Source organism: Saccharofermentans sp. (assembly GCA_045639635.1). Classification (GTDB taxonomy): domain Bacteria; phylum Bacillota; class Clostridia; order Saccharofermentanales; family Saccharofermentanaceae; genus Saccharofermentans. The sequence continues at coordinate 28,798 of JAZUDM010000044.1, forward strand.
TTCTCTTCCAGGATTCATGAATGGTATGACAACACATGATTATCTCTGGATTGCTCAGCGCAAAGTAATTAATGATATTGCATCCTCAGATAAGCCTTGCATTATTGTTGGAAGAAGTGCTGACTATATTCTTCGCGAGCGTGACGATGTTTTGAATGTTTATATTTATGCTGATATGAAGTACAGAATCGAAAGAATTCTTCGTAAGTATGGTGACAGCGAAGTTAAAATTGAGAAGAGACTTTTGGATAAGGATAAGAAGCGTGCAGCAAACCATAAACACTTTACTGATCTTCAGTGGGGATTTGCTCCAAACTATGACATATCTTTGAATTCTGGAAAACTTGGAATTGATAAGTGTGTTGATGTTCTTGAAGGTATCATAAAGGACAAAAAATCATAACGATAATTTATATTTTGTTCAATTGACTTGTTTATATAGGTAATATAATTTTTAAGAGGGTTCTAATTTTAGTATTAGAACCCTCTTTTTATGAGTGGGACATTTGTCCTTTTTCATTACTAAATTTATGGAGGGAAATATGGTAGCTTTAACAGTTATTATGTTGGTCATTTTCTTTGGCGTAATGATCGGCGTTGGTATGTATTCACGTCGTCATGCGACAGATGTTAATGGCTTCGTACTCGGTGGCCGAGGTGTAGGTCCATGGCTTACAGCTTTTGCTTTCGGTACATCTTATTTTTCAGCTGTAATCTTTGTTGGTTATGCTGGTCAGTTTGGTTGGCTTTTCGGTCTTGCTTCTACTTGGGCAGGTCTTGGTAATGCCTTTATTGGTTCACTTCTTGCATGGAATATTCTTGGTAGAAGAACACGTGTAATGTCTCAGCATCTTGATGCAAAGACAATGCCAGACTTCTTTGGTAAGAGATTTGATTCTGTACCTCTTAAGGTAGTTGCATCACTTATCGTTTTCGTATTCCTTATCCCTTATACAGCTTCTCTTTATAACGGATTGTCATCTCTCTTCGGATTGGTATTTAACATTCCTTACTGGGTTGTAATCCTTATTATGGCTGTACTTACAGGTTTCTACGTAATCTTTGGTGGATACATGGCAACAGCTATCAACGACTTTATCCAGGGTATTATTATGCTTGTTGGTATCGTTGCAGTAATTCTTGCTGTACTTAATGCTAATGGCGGTCTTGTTTCTGCAATGCAGTCACTTTCAGCTGTTCCTGCAGATGGATGGACAGGCGGAGCTTATTCATCTTTCTTTGGTCCTGATCCAGTATTCCTCTTGTTCGTTGTTGTTCTTACTTCACTTGGTACATGGGGTCTTCCACAGATGGTTGGTAAGTTCTATGCAATTAAGAGTGAGAAGGATATTCATAAGGGAACAGTTATCTCTACAATCTTCGCTATCATCGTAGCTGGTGGTTGCTACTTCCTCGGTGGTTTCGGACGTTTGTATGCAGATAAGATTTCTTTCACACCAGAAGGAAAGCCTCTCTTTGATACAATCATTCCAGCAATGCTTTCAACACTTCATCCAGTAATCATTGCTGTAGTAATCGTACTCGTACTTTCAGCTTCTATGTCAACTCTTTCATCACTTGTTCTTACATCAAGTTCAACATTTACTCTTGATGTAATTAAGCCAGCAAGCAAGAAGGAGATGAGCGATAAGAAGCAGGTATTCATTATGAGAATATTCATCGTATTCTTTATCATTGTTTCAGCTGTTATCGCTGTAATTAAGGATGCTAACCCAGGTGTTACATTTATCGCTCAGATGATGGGTGTTTCATGGGGTGGTCTTGCAGGTGCTTTCCTTGCTCCTTATCTTTACGGTCTCTATTGGAAGGGCGTTACAAAGACAGCTACAGTTGTATGCTTCATCTGGGGTACAGGCATTGCTATCTTCCAGTTTGTAATTTCAATGATGGGTGTTAATGTTGCTGAGTGGGGTCCTGTATTTGGTCTTCTCTTTAAGACAAGTATCCATTCTGGTGTTCTTGCAATGGTTGGTGGCCTTATCATTGTTCCTGTCGTTTCACTTATCTCTAAGAAGATGGATGAGAAGAAGGTTAACTCATATTTCGAGTGCTTTGATAAGAAGTATGTAACAGAAGTTAGCGCAAAGGAAAGAATCAAGGAAACTAAGTAATCCTTCTGGTTGCAATCATTTTGCGCAAATTTTGTCAGTGTTTTACATAACATTTAATAACGGCGATGACTCTAGTAGTTATCGCCGTTTTATTGTGTAAACAATTTGTTACGACTCCATATAATTCATTGAATTCTAAACTGTATTTGATAGTATAAATTGTAAGTTGCGCAAAAGTTGCAAAAGTGTTTGCGCGGGAAAGTGGTGTTTTGTGGCTATTCTAAACAATGAATCTTTGAAAAAGCAAAAAACAACTATCAACGACATTGCAGAGGCGCTTGGTGTTTCTAAGACAACAGTTTCCAGATCTATTTCAGGAAAGGGCAGAATCAGCGAAGAAACACGTAATCGTGTTCTTGAATACATTAAAGAACATGACTACAAGCCAAATCAGCTGGCACGAGGTCTTGCAAGTTCCAAAACTTATAACATTGGATGGATTGTTCCTGGGGATTCAACTTTGAATTCTTTGCCTTTCTTCCAGAATCTCATGAATGGAGTTACAGAGGTAGCATTTAAGGAGGATTACGACATCCTTGCAATTCAGACGCTAGGCAGAAGCCTTTCAGGTATCGAGCGAGTAGTAAGTAATGGCAAGGTGGATGGAGTTATTCTTGGATGTACTCTTGTTGACGATCCTTTTGTAAAGTATCTGAAGAAAACAAATACTCCTTTTGTTGTAATTGGTACTACACCTGAACCTGATGTTTTGCAGATTGAAAATGATCATAAGGGAGCTTTGATTGAGCTTCTTTCTGCAATTACTGCAAAGGGCGTAAAGAAATTTGCGTTTATTTGCGGAAGTACAGAGGAAGTAGTTAATGTTACCCGTAAAGCATGCTTTGAAAATGCGGTGAAGACACTTACGGGCAAGGTTTCTGAAAGCTTTGTTTATACGAATTGTGATTCGGATTATTCAGTATATACAGCTGTCGACAGAGCTGTTCGTGATGGTGCTGAATGCATCATTGCATCTGATGACCGACTCACAACTCTTGTTATGAATCGATTAAGTTCCAAGGGAATCAGAATTCCAGAGCAGATGAAGGTAGCTTCTCTTTATAACAGCGAGAGTCTGGAGAGATGTCAGCCACCTGTTACTTCTCTTGATTATGACTCCAAAAAGCTTGGCGAAGCAGCTGCGAGAGTTTTGATTGATTACCTTAACGGAGAGGATGTTGAACACATTACATATCTTGGTTTTGATGTACTTGTTAAGGGGTCAACGATGTAAATGGTGCATATTGAGTAACTAATTGTAAAGTCTTTGTTAATTTGCACAAAAACAGAGGTCAAAAACAAGTAATCTTTGTAATTTTGGTTGGTAAAACACTAAAAATATTATATAATTTATTAATCTAATGGGCGCTTGTGCCTGTTGGTTTATCGGGAAAGTGAGGAGAATAAATGGATCACGCATATCTTTTTAATCGCGGCGAAGATTATATGAGCTATAACTTCTTGGGCGCACATCCATTTACAAATGAAGAGGGCGAGAGTGGTTATATTTTCCGAGTATGGGCTCCTACGGCTATTTCAGTTAGCGTAATTGGTGAGTTTAATGACTGGGATCCAACTGCATCTTATATGTTCCGTCTTGGCGATACAGGTATCTGGGAGGCTCAGATTATTGGTGCTAAGCAGTGGGACAGATATAAGTATCGTGTTGTTGGCGCTGATAATCGTGAATACGATAAGGGCGACCCATATGCCAGACATTTTGAGACAAGACCAAATAATGCATCAATTGTTTATAATCCAGACGATTATGTTTGGGGTGATGCAGACTTCTATAAGAATCGTCCAAATGCAAGAACTGATGCACAGCCAATCAATATTTATGAGTTGCATTTAGGTTCATGGAGAAGACACCCAGATGGTAACTTCTTCACATATCGTGAACTTGCAATTGACCTTGTTGATTACTGTAAGAAGATGCATTATACACATCTTGAACTTATGCCACTTCACGAGCATCCACTTGATGCATCCTGGGGTTATCAGGTAACAGGTTACTACGCAGTAACAAGCCGTTTTGGTACACCTGCAGACTTTAAGTTCTTTATCGATGTTCTCCATCAGGCAGGAATCGCAGTAATTATTGACTGGGTACCAGCACATTTCCCTAAGAATCTTGAAGGTCTTGTAAGATTCGATGGTTCACCATGTTATGAGTACGCTGATCCTAGACTTGGTGAGCATCGTGAGTGGGGTACTTACGTATTCGATTATTCAAAGAACGAAGTTATTTCATTCCTTATTTCTAATGCTATTTTCTGGATTGATGAGCTTCATGTCGATGGTCTCCGTGTTGATGCTGTAAGTTCAATGCTTTATAGAGACTATGGACGTCAGTCATACATTCCAAATAAGAATGGTGGTAATGAGAACCTTGAGGTTATTGAGTTCCTTAAGAAACTTAACAGCATTATCACTGAGCGTTATCCACACGTAATGATGATTGCTGAGGAGTCAACAGCATGGCCTAAGGTTTCACATCCAGTTTCAGATGGTGGACTTGGATTTACACATAAGTGGAACATGGGCTGGATGCATGACACACTCGATTATTTCTCAACTGATTCCTATGCACGTGGTTGGCATCACGATCAGTTCTGCTTCTCAATGATGTATGCATTTTCTGAGAATTATATCCTTAGTCTTTCACATGACGAGGTAGTTCATGGTAAGTACTCAATGATTGATAAGATGCCTGGAGATGTATGGCGTAAGTTCGCATCTTTGAGAACACTTTATCTTTATCAGATGAGCCATCCAGGAGCTAAGCTTAACTTCATGGGTGCAGAGTTTGGACAGTTCATTGAGTGGAGATTCTACGAGGAACTTCAGTGGTTTATGCTCGACTTCGAGTCACACAGACTCCTCCAGGAGTACTGCTCACAGCTCAATAAGTTCTATCTTGATTATCCACAGCTTTGGAGAGATGACCACACATGGTCAGGCTTCGAGTGGATCGATGCATCAGATACTGTTAATAACGTATTTATTTATGCACGTAAGAGCCCAGAGGAGAAGGAGAACGATATCTACGTTCTTTTGAACATGGTTCCAGTTCCACTTGGTGAATACAAGATTCCGGTATACGAGCTTGGTACATACAAGGTTGTAATGAACACCGACGATATGGCATATGGTGGTAGCGGATATCCAATGGGTACAGATGTCGAAGGATGTATTGAGGCTATCGATGAACCATATAACGGCAAGCCTTATCACATTAAACTTAATATTCCACCTCTTGCTGGTGTTTACCTTATGAAGGTAAAGGATGCTCCAGTAAAGAAGGTTGCTAAGAAGGCCGCTTCAAAGAAACCTGCTGAAGCAAAGAAGGAAGTTTCTGAGAAGAAGGTAGAAGCACCAAAGAAGGCCGCTTCAAAGAAAACAGTAGCAAAGAAAGATGCTAAGGTTAAAAAATAAAAATAAAAATATTTACATAAATTGGAGGTATTGTTTATGGCTAAGACTGATGTCGTTGCTATGATTCTTGCGGGAGGCCAAGGTGCTAGACTTGGTGTTTTGACAAAGAAGGTCGCTAAACCAGCTGTTCCTTTTGGAAGTCGTTACAGAATTATCGATTTCCCATTGTCAAACTGTGTTAACTCAGGAATCGAAATCGTAGGTGTGCTTTCACAGTATCAGCCACTTGCACTTAATACTTACGTAGGAAATGGTCATCCATGGGATTTGGATCGTAATAATGCAGGTGCATATATTCTTCCACCTTATCAGAAGTCTGGTAAGAGTGACTGGTATAAGGGTACTGCTAATGCTATCTACCAGAATAAGGACTTTATCGATGATAATAATCCTAAGTATGTAGTTATCCTTTCTGGTGACCACATTTATAAGATGGATTACGCAGCAATGCTTAAGTCTCATATTGAGAGAGGCGCTGATGCTACAGTAGCTGTTTATGAGGTACCTTGGGCTGAGGCTCCACGTTTCGGTATTCTTAATACTAACGAGGATGATTCAATCTATGAGTTCGAAGAGAAGCCAAAGGAGCCAAAGAGCAATCTTGCTTCAATGGGCGTTTACATCTTCACATGGGAAGTATTGAGAGAGGCTCTTATCGCTGATGAGGCTGATGAGAATTCAGAGAACGATTTTGGTAAGAACATCATTCCAATGCTCTTGGGCGGTGGAAAGAAGCTCTTCGCTTACAGATTCGCAGGTTACTGGAAGGATGTAGGAACAATCTCATCTCTCTGGGAGACAAATATGGATATCCTCGATAAGCCAGAAGATATCAACCTTGTAGATCGTTCATGGAAGATTTTCTCACGTAACCCAGTTAAGCCTTCACACTTTATCGGTAAGGATGGTTCTGTTAAGAATTCAGCTCTTACAGATGGTTGTAGAATCCACGGTGACGTTATCCACTCAGTTCTTTCTGAGTCAGTTATCGTTGAGAAGGGTGCAGTAGTTAAGGATTGCGTATTACTTCCAGGCGTAGTAGTTAAGGAAGGCGCACATATCGAGCGTTGTATCGTTGACTTCGGCACAGTAATTGGTAAGAACGTTAAGGCAGGACCTACAATCGAAGGTGAGGGACCTTACACAAATCACAAGATTTGTTCACAGGGCATCACAGTATTTGAGCGTGGCCTTGTAATTAAGGATGATGTAGTAATTCCTGGTAACTGCATGATTGATTCAGACGTTGAGGCATCTGATGAAGAGAATGTAATTGCAAGCACATTCAGAGTATAAGGTACGGAGGATATAAATAATGTTCAATAATGCAATGGGCCTTATCTTGGCCGACAATAAGAAGATTACTTTGGGAGAACTCACAGGTCCACGTGCCTTGTCAGCTGTTCCATTTGCCGGACGTTACAGAATCATCGACTTTATGCTTTCTAATATGGTTAACTCCGGTATTAAGAATGTAGGTGTTCTTACATACAACAAGTACAAGTCATTGATGGATCACCTTGGAACTGGTTCTGCTTGGTCTTTGGATCGTAAGAACGATGGTCTCCACATTCTTCCACCATATGTAAACTCTGAGGTTACTAATGTAAATGGTGACGAGGAGCTTGCTGGTGTTCTCGATTTCCTTAGAACATCAAGATCAACATATGTAATCGTAGCTAACAGTAATGTAGTTCTTAATACTACTTTCGATGATATGATTGCAGCTCACGAGAAGTCTGGTGCAGATCTTACAGTTATGTACAACAGAGATGCTAGTAAGGCAGGTTCTCCTTGCTACATCCTCGAGTGTGATGAGGAAGGCTTTGTAAAGGATATGCTTTACAATCCACAGAAGGCTTCATCAAATAAGTGCTCACTTGGTATCATCTGCCTTAGAAGAGATATGCTCGTAGATATCATCGGTAAGCAGATGTCTCACGGTGCTACACACTTTGGTATTCACTCAATGGTTAAGATGTTTGATGAAATCAAGGTTTTCGCTTATGAGTACGCTGGTACAGCTTTGAGAATCAATAACGTACAGGCTTACTTCAAGGCTTCTATGAGCCTTCTTAATGAGAATGTTCGTGATGCACTCTTCTGGAGTGGTGAGCCAATCTACACAAAGGTTAAGGATGAGGCTCCAACACTTTACTTCGAGTCTTCAGACGTTAAGAATACAATCGTATCTGATGGTTGTAGAGTATACGGTGATGTTGAGGATTCAGTAATCTTCCGTGGTGTTACTATTTCTAAGAACACTACAATTAAGAATTGTGTAGTAATGCAGGATGCTCATATTTCTGAGAATTGTCATCTTGAGAATGTAATTCTTGATAAGAATGCTTTCGTAAGACCAGGCGTAAAGCTTGTAGGACATTCTGATTATCCAGTAGTAATTGGAAAGGGTGCAGGTATCTAATATGGAAAAGATTAAAGTTTTATTTGCTTCACCAGAGGTAAGCCCATTCGTTAAGGTTGGAGGTCTTGCTGACGTAGTAGGAGCACTTCCAGTTGAGCTTAATAAGCAGGACGTAGATGCAAGAGTAATTCTTCCTTTGTATCGTAAGATTAAGATTAAGTACCAGGATGAACTTCAGTTCCTCGGTTGGAAGATGGTTCACATGGGTTGGAGATCACTTTATGCTGGTCTTTTCTCACTTGAGAAGAATGGTACAACTTTCTACTTCGTAGATAACGAGTACTATTTCAACTTTGATCAGGTATATGTTGAGTATGTTTTCGATATCGAGAGATATTGCTTCTTCCAGAGAGCAGTTCTCGATTTCATGGGCGATTTCATGAACTTCGAGCCAAACGTACTCCACTGTAATGACTGGCAGACAGGTATGATGCCAATGCTTCTCGAGGCTCACTTTAAGAAGCATGGTTACCATAACAATGTTCAGACAGTATTTACTATCCATAACCTTAAGTATCAGGGTGTTCATTCAATCGATGTAGTTCGTGAGATGCTCGATCTTCCAGATGAGTATTTGAGAGATGAGTTCTGTATTAAGGATCGTGCCATCAACTTCATGAAGGCTGGTATTGTTTACTCTAATTCAGTAACAACAGTATCTCCAACATATGCTTATGAGATCATGACAGACTATTATGGTGAGGGCCTTAACTATACTCTCCAGAGATATGCATTTAAGGTATCAGGTATCCTTAATGGTATTAACGATCTTGAGTATGATCCATCAACAGATGCCAAGATTCCAATGAAGTATGACATTACTAATTGGAAGGAAGGTAAGGCTGCTTGTAAGAAGTCTTTGCAGGAGCAGCTTAACCTCGATGTAAATCCAGGCGCTCCACTTTGCGTTATGATTTCACGTCTCGTAGATCAGAAGGGCTTGGATCTCCTTCTTTATGTTCTCGATGAGATGCTTTATGACGGAATGCAGGTTGTAATTCTTGGTACAGGTGATAACTACTATGAGAGATCACTTGTTGAGACAGCTAATAGAAACCCAGGCAAGATGTGTGCTTGTATCGACTTCGATTCAGGTCTTGCTCATACAATGTATGCTGCTGCAGATATCTTCCTTATGCCATCACTCTTTGAGCCATGTGGTCTTTCACAGCTCGTATCTATGGCTTATGGTACAGTACCTGTAGTTCGTGAGACAGGTGGACTTAAGGATACAGTTACACCTTATAACGAGTTCACTGGTGAGGGTAACGGATTCTCATTTGCTAACATCAATGCTCATGAGTTCCTCTTCATCACAAAGTATGCTTGTGATCTTTATAGAAACCACAAGGATGTTTGGGATAATATCGTTGAGACAGGCATGAAGGGTGACTATTCATGGACAAAGAGTGCTGCAGAGTATGCAGGACTTTACTCACTCATTACTGGTATTCCACTTCCTGAAGTTAAGGCTCCAGAAGTAGTTGTTCTTGATGAGCCAGTAGTTGAGGAGCCAGTAAAGAAGGCTCCAGCAAAGAAGGCACCTGCTAAGAAGACTGCAGCTAAAAAGCCTGCTGAGAAGAAGCCTGCTGCAAAGAAGCCAGCAGCTAAAAAGCCTGCTGCAAAGAAAACAGCTGCAAAGAAGGACGAGGAGAAAAAGTAATAAATGTTTCTTCATTCTTCTAGGGTTTTAGATTATAGAACACCTTTTGGTGCGATGCCTTCAGATGGCAGCGTTAAGTTGTTCTTTGATACTTCCGTAGATGCTGAGAATGTAACATTTTGCTACACATATGGCCTTTATGATTTCACATATCATGAAGAGCCAATGTGTGTGGCTGATATAAAGGCAGACCACAAGAGATATAAAGTAGAACTTGCTTTACCTCATGAACCAGGTCTGCTTTTTTATTGGTTTAGATTTAAACTTCCGGCATCTAATCCTAAGTTCCCGCATGAATATGATGGACTTATGGAGTTCGATTTTGATACCTGCTATGCTACTTTGTTCTATGTAGCAGATGGAGATTCAACTAATGGTTCTGGTAAGGTTTACTATGAGCCACCAAAGGTTGGAGCCGATGAAGACAAGTATCCATATGCATGGCAGATTACAGTTTATGATAAGGATTTTGTAACTCCTGATGCTATTAAGGGTGCTATGATTTATCAGATTTTCCCTGATAGATTTGCTCGTGATAAGAAGTTCTCTTTCAAGAAAATGGTAGACAATTCTTATCGTGAGGAGAGAGTATTCCACGAAGACTGGTATGAGGATGTTGATATCTATGGAAAGCCATCAACAGGTTATCTTGCCTGTGATTTCTATGGTGGTTCTCTTGAAGGTATTATCGAGAAACTTGATTACATTAAGTCTCTTGGTATCGATATCATTTACATGAATCCTATTTGTGAGGCAAGATCTTCTCATAGATATGACACTGCTGACTACCTTAATGTTGATCCAATTCTTGGTAACAATAAGACATTAAAGAAACTTACAAGCAAGGCAGCAAAACTAGGCATTAAAATCATTATGGATGGTGTGTTTAGTCATACTGGTGCAGATAGTAAGTACTTTAATAAGTTTGACCGTTATGAGGGAGTTGGTGCTTATAAGTCTTACGCTGAATCTTTGGAAAGTAATTTCAGATCCTGGTACAACTTCTACCGCGATGAAGAAGGTGGAATTACTTATGATTCATGGTGGGGATTCCCAGATTTACCTAATGTAAACGAGAATGATCTTTCATATAGAAGATTTATTTTCGGAAAAGATGGCGTAGTTGATACCTGGACCAAGCTTGGTGCAAGTGGAATCAGACTTGATGTTTCAGATGAACTTCCAGATGGATTCATTCGCCAGATGAGAGATACTTTAAAGTCCTGCACAAAGGGCAAGGGTATTCTTGTAGGTGAGGTATGGGAAGATGCAAGTAATAAGTGCAGTTATGGAAGCTACCGTGACTTCATGTTTGGCAGAACACACGATAGTGTAATGGGCTATACGTTTAGAAGTTCTGTACTTGCTTTCCTTAATGGATATATCAGCGCTGAGACTTTTAACAGTCAGATGGAAGGATTCCGTGAGAGATATCCTGCTGAAGCTTATTATTCAATAATGAATCTTATCTCATCACATGATGTGCCTCGTGCATTTACACTTTTCGCAAAGCCTCAGGATTCTGAAAGCAGAGAGGAGCAAAAGCTCATAAAGGTAAGTGATGAGCAGTATGAAGAGTGCGCAAAACTTGCAAGAATGGCTTATGCTTACCAGGTTGGATATATTGGTGCCTGCTGTCTTTACTATGGTGATGAGGTTTTGATGGAAGGCTATAAGGATCCTTTCAATAGAAGAACATATCCTTGGGATAAGCTTACTTCAAAGCAGGAAGAGGAGCTTTCTATAGTTCGAAAGATTGCTGCACTTCGAGTAGAGAATCCTGTATTAAGAACAGGTGCCTATGAGACTTTGCTTGCAGAAGATGGCGCTATCGCTTTCCGTCGTTTCCTTGATGATTCAAATAAGGATTACTTTGGAAAGGAAATTACAGATGGTTGTTCACAAATTGTTCTTTTGATGAACAGAAATAGCGACAGCAGAACCTTTGAAGTTTGTTATAATAAAGTAGCTGTAACTGAATGCGAAAAGGATTTGGTTAAGGCTGATGATTATATCATTAATGGTGACAAGGATAAGTCACTTAAGGTTACTCTTGAGGGTAATTCTTTCTTATTTATTATATATAAATAAATTTACTATATTATAGGAGGTAATTATGGCTGAGAACGAAGAGCTCATGAATGAGCAGGCAGTTGGTACAACTACTATGGACGTTACTGACAAGAAGTGTCCTAACTGCGGTGCTACAGTAACATATGATCCTAATACACTTTCAATGACATGTGAGTATTGTGGTTATCACAAAGATCTTCCAAAGCCAGAAGAGGGTAAGGAAATCGAGGAAATCGATTTTAGCTCTGCCAAGATTCGTGAGAATCAGAACTGGGGAACAAAGAAGAAGGCTGTTGTTTGTAAAATGTGTGGTGCTGAGACACTTTATGATGAAGCTCAGACTGCTGCTAGCTGTCCTTATTGTGGTTCTACAAGCGTAATGCCAGTTGACGATGACGAGAATGTTATGGCTCCAGGTGGAGTTGTTCCATTTGAAATTGATAATGCTAAGGCTGCAAAACTCTTTAAGTCATGGATTTCAGGTAAGTTCTTTGCAAAGAGCGATGCCAAGAATTGTGAAGGTAAGGACTTTAACGGTATTTATCTTCCATATTGGACATATGATAGTGATACAACATCATCTTATAATGCCAGCCTTGGTTTTGATTACACAGTTAAGCAGCGTGGCAGTGATGGTAAGATGCATAACGTAACTAAGACACGTTGGCAGAATTATACTGGTGTATATGAAGAGTTCATTGATGATCAGATTGTTTACGCTAGTAAGAAGACAAACAATCCATATATCGAGCAGGTTTCTCAGTTTGATTTCTCAAAACTTCGTCAGTACTCACCAGAGTTTATCGCAGGCTTTGTTGCTGAAAGATATACATTAGGACTTGATGAGGGTTGGACAAAGGCTAAGACATTTATCGCTTCAACACTTAAGAGTAATCTTGGTAATAAGCTTAGAAAGCAGTATCACGCAGACAGAGTAGGTAACATTCAGCTTTCAACAAGTTATGACAATGTGACATTCAAGTACATACTTGCTCCAATCTGGATTGCAAACTTCAGATATGGAGATAAGGTTTATAACTTTGTAGTTAACGGACAGACAGGTAAGATTGCTGGTAAGTATCCAATCTCTATCCTCAAGGTTGTTCTTACAATTATTGCGGTTATTGCTGTTCTTGGACTCTTGTTCTATTTCTTTAGCTAATTGTGAACTTTTAGAATTGTGTATAAACGCTTATATAACAGGCTTTTACCTTTGGTAAGGGCCTGTTTCTTTGTTGATAAAACACTAGAAATCAAAGATTAATTATAATTCTATTGTACTTTTGTCAGAATTCTCGTTAAATGTGAACGAATTGTTAAAAAAGTTTTGCAATAATGAACAACTGTGGCTATAATTACATTTGGTATAACTTTTTGTTAAGTATAGGAGGAGGATTATGAGAAATTCAATGTTTAAGAAGCTTCTTAGTTTAGCAGTTTCTTTTGCAATCGTTCTCACATCATTTACTGTTATCCTTGCTGATAACTCTGCTGTTGATTCTTCAAGAATCAAGGAGTTCGTTCCAGCAAGTGCTGTAAACGGTTTGGGAACAGCTGGTGGCTTTGCCGTATTTGCACAGGAATTTACAAATACTAGCCACATGGAGGGTACTATCGGCGTTAACAACTTTATCGTTGGTAATAACGCTTTTGGTATTACAACAAATTGTCAGGATTCATCAATGGATGGTAACTACTACCATTACTTTAATACACTTTCTGGCGACAATCAGCTTATTCTTGAGCATGCTTATGTAGCTGGTACTAATGACACTACAGAACTTGATTATACTGGAGATGACTTCTCTATCGTTTTCCCAGTTGATACATCTTTCGATGATTACAACAACGGTAACGGTATTAGAATTTCTTATAACGATCATACATATATTCAGGTAAACCAGAGCAGTGAGTTGACTGGTATGTTCCCAACAAGCTCAAGCCGTATTATGACTGTTGAGGATTTGCCACAGAGCAAGAGAATCAACTTCGATTCTGCTTTTGCTGCATTGGATGCACTTGCTGCTGTTCTTTCATCTGATGATGCTATTAATCTTGAGCCAGTTAAGGATGGCGATACATATACATTCACATTGCAGGAGGGAACAAACATTATCAATGTTCCTTACAATGCAATTTTTGGTGATGAGTATGTAAACATTGTTGGTGTTGATGATAATCACCCAGTAATCATCAATATCGTTGATATTCCAGATGGAACATCTTCACTTGCTTTCACAACTAACACACACTTGAAGTTCGATGGTCAGACAAGACAGGCTGGTTATGCTGTTAAGACTCCAATCATGATGAACTTCGCTGGTTTCAGTGGAACAATCACATTGGGTGAGGATTTGAGAGATGGTCTCATTCTTGCTCCAACAGCTACAGTTAGCGTTGGTACAACACACCACGGTAACGTAATCGCTAACAGCGTATCTAACCCAGGTGGTGAGATTCACCATGGTCAGTTCTCTGGTTCAGCTGCTTTCGTTGAGCCAACAGATACACCAGCTCCAACAGATACAGATACACCAGTTCCAACAGAGACTGATACACCTGTACCAACAAATACAGATACACCTGTGCCAACAAATACAGACACACCTGTACCTACAAATACAGATACACCAGTTCCTACAACAGTAACTGATACTCCTGTACCTACAAATACAGACACACCTGTACCAACAAACACAGATACACCTATACCAACAAACACAGATACACCTGTACCAACAAATACAGACACACCTGTACCAACAAATACAGACACACCTGTACCTACAAATACAGATACACCTGTACCAAACACACCAACAGATATTCCTTACAACACACCAACAGATATTCCTAATACACCTGTTCCAAGTGTAACAATTTCTGTTAGCAAGGTAGATATCGCTGGTGAAGAAATCCCAGATGCTGTAATCGAGATTACACACAATAACGCTCCAGCAGGTGAGGCACCAGATGCTTCATGGAGCTGGATTTCAACAGATGAGGCTCACAATGTAGTTGGTCTTGTACCTGGTGAGACATATACACTCCACGAGGATACAGCTCCAGCAGGTTATGCAACTGTTACAGATATCGAGTTTACAGTTGATGAGAATGGTGTTATTACACTTGTAACAGTAGTTGCAGGTGAGGCAACAGTAAATAGCGATGGTGTACTCGTAGTTACAGATAAGCCATTGAATACAGATACACCTACACCAATCCCAGCTAACAGCATGACAATTGGTAAGGTATTCGGTGATGGTGATGCAGTAGCAGATGCAGTAACATTTACTGTATACAGAGTAAATGCAACAGGTGAGGAGCTTGTTGGTGCATTTACAAAGGTTGCTGGTCAGCAGACATATGAGTTCACTACAAACTTGACACCTGGTAACTACGTTATCAGAGAGTCAAATCCAGTTGATGGTTATGATCTCTGCGATGATATTGCAATCTCAGTTGCTAACGACGGTAAGATTACAGTAACAGCTTCTGATTGTGTTTCAGCTCTTGCAACATCTACAGACTACAGCTTGGTAATGAAGGTAATTAACACACCTGAGTTTGTTCCAACAAATACAGATACACCTGTACCAACAAACACAGACACACCAGTTCCTACAACAGTAACTGACACACCAGTTCCTACAACAGTAACTGACACACCTGTACCATCAAATACAAATACACCAGTTCCTACAGAGGTTGGTTCAATCGTTGTTCACGTAATTGATAACGATGCAATTCATAGCAATGTACCTGTTGATACAACAGTGACAATCAACGGCGTTGATTATGTAACAGATCAGAATGGTACAGTTCGCGTTGATAACCTCCCAATCGGATCTAACCCTACAGCAGTTCTTACAGTTCCAACAGGTGCTGTAGCAACAAATGGTATTACAGAGAGCCCAGCTAACGCATTGTTGGTTGAAAACTCAACAGATGTACCAAGCTATACATTCTACATTGAGCATGAGCTTGGTTCTATCGAGGTAGTTGTAATCGATAATGACGGATTGCACGACAACGTTAAGGTTCCAAACTGCACAGTTACAATTGACGGTGTAGATTATCAGACAAATGATCAGGGTGTTATCACTGTTGAAAATCTTCCAATTGGAACTAACCCAACAGCAGTTCTTACAGTTCCAACAGGTGCTGTAGCAACAAACGGTATTACAGAGAACCCAGCTAACTCATTGTTGGTTGAGAACGCAACAGATGTACCAAGCTATACATTCTACATTGAGCATGAGCTCGGTTCTATCGAGGTAGTTGTTATTGATAATGACTCATTGCATGACAATGTAAAGGTTCCAAACTGCACAGTTACAATTGACGGTGTTGATTACTTAACAGATGAGAATGGTGTTATCACTGTTCCAAATCTCCCAATCGGTGAGTCACACACAGCAGTACTTAACGTACCACAGGGTGTTACACCAAGTGCTTCAACAACAGCTACTGTAATCTCTAACGTTGTTCCTGGTACTCATACATTCTATATTGAGCATCCAGTAGGAACAGTTGTAGTAATCATCTACGACGAGGATGGTAACTTCATCCCAGGCGCTACAGTTGATGTAAACGGTGATATCATGTCAACAGGTCCTAACGGTGAGATTATCCTTACAGATATGCCAATGGGTGATTATGTAATCACAATCGTTGATGTACCAGAAGGATGGGAGATGCCAGAGGATCCATCATCACTCACATCAACAGTTCACTTGACACCTGAGTCAACAACAGTTGATTACACAAGAGAGTTCGAGATCCCACTTAAGGGTGACGATGAGCCAGATACAACTCCGGTTCCAACAGCTACAGCTACACCAGCTCCAACTGCTACACCTACACCTGCTAACAGCACTTCAACAACAACTACTACTGTTTCAACAGGTGAGTTCGTATCAATCATCAGCATCGTTGGTGTACTCCTTATGCTTATTGCAGTAGCAATTATGGTTAAGGTATACAGAACTTTCACAAAGGATCTTTGATTCAAATAAGTGATTAATTTAATAAGGTCGGTTCGTAAAAGAACCGGCCTTATTTTTTTGAAAAAAGTGCTTGACACGTAGTATGTACATAAGTATAATTGTTCTTGCTTGAGAGAGCAGTAAACAAATGCGGCCGTGGCGGAATCGGCAGACGCGCACGTTTGAGGGGCGTGTGGTTAACACCGTACGAGTTCAAGTCTCGTCGGCCGCACCATTAAAACTCAGGATTTACTCCTGAGTTTTTTATTGCTTATTTTTAGTTTTAGTTATGTTATAATTTGTTGGTTAATAATTATTTCAAGGGGCAATTTATGAAAGAGATTATGCTTGGTAACGAGGCTGTTGCCAGAGGTGCGTTTGAAGCAGGCGTAAAGTTTGTTTCTTCATATCCTGGAACACCTAGTACTGAAATTACAGAAACAATTGCAAAGTATAAGGAGATTGCTTGTGAGTGGGCACCTAACGAGAAGGTTGGTGCAGAGGCAGCAATCGGTTCTTCTATTCGTGGTGCACGTTCTATGACATGTATGAAGCATGTTGGTATGAATGTATGTGCAGATCCATTGTTTACAGTTTCATACTCTGGTATTAACGGTGGTTTGGTATTCTGCGTAGCTGATGATCCTGGAATGCATTCTTCACAGAATGAGCAGGATTCACGTCATTATGCACGTGCTTCTAAGATTCCTATGTTTGAGCCAGCTGATAGTAGTGAGTGTAAGGAGTTCACAAAGTACGCTTTTGAGTTCTCTGAGAAGTACGATACACCTGTTATTATCAGACTCCATACACGTGTTTCACATTCAAGAAGCATCGTAGAGCTTTGTGATCCAAATCCTATAACAGTTAAGGATTATGCTAAGGATTCAAAGAAGTATGTAATGATGCCTGCTAATGCTATTGGCAAGCACGTAGTAGTAGAGAAGAGAACAGCAGATATTATTGCTGCATGTGATAGTGATTTGAAGGCTGGTCTTCATAAGGAAGAGATTAATGACACTAAGCTTGGTATCATCACTGCTGGTGCTGCTTATCAGTATGTTAAGGAAGCTCTTCCTACAGCATCTGTTCTTAAGCTTGGTATGGTATGGCCACTTCCAACAGAGACAATTAAGGCTTTCGCTGCTAAGGTAGATCGTCTTGTTGTAGTTGAGGAGCTTGATCCATTCCTCGAGACAGAAATTAAGGCAATGGGTGTTGCTTGCGAAGGTAAGTCTTTGTTTACACCTCTTGGTGAGTATTCAACACGTATGGTACAGGCTGCTTTGAGTGATAAGCCACTTGCTAATCCTGCAATTGATGTATCTAAGCTTCCTGTAGCTCCAGGACGTCCACCAGTACTTTGTGCTGGTTGTCCTCATAAGGGATTGTTCCTTGCGCTTGCAAGACTTAAGGTAAACGTTACAGGTGATATCGGATGTTATACACTTGGTGCACTTCCTCCAATGCAGGCTGTTGATGCTTGTATCTGTATGGGTGCTTCAGTAGGTATGGCTCATGGTTTTGATAAGGCAACAGATGGTGAGGCTTCAACTAATACGGTTGGTGTAATCGGTGATTCAACATTCCTCCATTCTGGTATTACAAACCTTATGAACGCTGTATATAACGGCAGCACAATGACACTTATTATTCTTGATAACTCGATCACAGGTATGACTGGTCATCAGCAGAACCCTGCAACAGGTCTTAACATCAGACTTGAGGCTGCTCCACAGGTTAGCCTTGAGAAGCTATGTGAGAGCGTAGGTGTTCTTCCTGAGGCAATTCGTGTAGTTGATCCTGTTGATACGTTTGGTTCACAGCAGGTAATCAAGGAAGAGCTCGAGAGAAGATCTGTATCTGTTATCATCGCAAGAAGACCTTGTGCTCTTATTCCAACAGGAAGAGCTAAGAAGGGCGTAGAAGTACATGTTGACCTTGAGAAGTGTAAGAAGTGCGGTGCATGCGGAAAGATTATGTGTCCTGCTCTCATTATGGGCGAAGACAAGACTCCAATCATTGATGCTGAGACATGTAATAACTGCGGTCTTTGCGTAAATGTATGTAAGTTCAATGCACTCGAGAAGGGAGAGGAGTAATTATGGCAAATCTTGAAACTTCAATCGTTCTCGCTGGCGTTGGTGGCCAGGGAACACTTATTGCAGGAAAGCTTCTTGGTATCCTTGCTCTTAAGCTTGGTCTTGATGTAAAGGTTTCTGAGGTTCATGGTATGAGCCAGAGAGGCGGTTCTGTTATTACTTATGTAAAGATTGGTAAGGAAGTATTTTCTCCAATTATTGAAGAGGGTGCAGCTGATTTCGTTCTTTCTTTCGAAGAGGTTGAGTCTGTAAGATGGGCAAAGCTTTTGAAGGAAGGCGGCGTAATGGTCGTTAATCATCAGCAGATTAAGTCTTTGCCTGTTCTTATGGGACAGCAGCAGTATCCTGATAATGTTGTAGACAGCCTCAAGGGCGCTGCTTCAGAGGGTACAAAGATCGTTTCTGTAAACGCTTATGACCTTGCTATGGAGGTTGGTACTTCAAAGGCAGTTAACATCGTAATGATGGGTGCTCTTTCAAAGTATCTTGGTGTTGATGAGGCTCTTTGGAGAGAGGCTATTGAAGAAGCATTCTCAGCAAAGCCAAAGACAATTCCTGGCAACCTTTCTGCTTTCGAAAAGGGAATGAACGCTGTAGGTTAATTGATACTTAGTTTATTGCAATAACAAAGGCTGTCGTGAGACAGCCTTTATTTATGTTTGGAATCGATTCTTTCGTAATAGAACATAAACTGTTGCATTATACCTGCTTCTTCGTAAATAGAATAATCGTAACTTCCACCGTAGTATGTATCTATTATTCTTTGCATCCATACATCGATAGGGAAACGCTTATAACGTGATAAAGCAAAAAGCATAATGCAGTTAGCGACCTTAGGTCCAACGCCATTCATTGAAAGTAATATCTCATACGCTTCATCATCGCTCGCGTTAGAAAATACTTCATCTGATAGTTTCTCATTTAAAAAGTCTTTAACGGCGTTAAGAATATATGGAGTTCTATAGCCTGCGCCAAGATCATTAATCTCTTCTGTTGTTGCCTTTGAAAGCTCTTCTGGTGTAGGGAAAGAATAGTACTTTTTCTTAAGTGGTGTGACAAATGGTTCTTCGACTGATGGAACAATCAGTTTTCCGTATTTCTCGCAGATTCTATCTACACATGTAGTAATAGAAGGAATAGAACGACGTTGGGAAATTATGTAACTTATAACAGTTTCAAAAAGTTCCTGCTTAAGTATTCTGATACCAGATCCAAAGACAGCTGCATTCTTAAGGTAAGCGTCTTCCTTATATATATTATTAACGATAGACGTATAGTCACGATTTAAATCAAAATATGTATTCCAGATATTATTAAAATCACTCTCGTTGCAGGAAAAAGCAAATTCGTTATTGTCTAATACAGAAATCTGAAGGTATTTGCCGTAGGCAACCGTTTCAACGTGCTTATCATCAATTTTATGAATTCTAAATGCCTGACCGCTGTCTGCGATTTTTATTGGGTCGAAATAGTCAAGTTTCTTTACAATATATGACATTTTTACTCTTCCTTTATTGAAGTGGTTTAAAGTATAATCGCTATATTGTAAATCATTTTTTGAGGTTTAGATATGAAATTAACTGAAATCTATAATTCAAATAACAAAGTTCTTTCTTTCGAGATTTTTCCTCCAAAGAAGGATGAAGAGCTTAAGAATATTGATGCTACTTTGGAGATTCTTTGTGATTTGAATCCTGCTTATATAAGTGTAACTTTTGGTGCTGGTGGAAGTTCTAATAATAATAAGACAATTGAGATTGCACGTAAGATTAAGGAAGATTATAAGGTTGAGCCTGTAGTTCATCTTACATGTTTATCTTACGATAAGAATGAAATCGACGATTTCTGTAAGGAATTAAATAATAATGGTGTAGAGAATATTCTCGCACTTCGTGGTGATATTAATCCTAATATTCCTGCCAAGGGAGTTTTCAATCACGCATCAGATCTTATTTCTTATGTTAAGCCTAAGAACGATTTCTGTATTGCAGGTGCATGCTACCCTGAGTGTCACCCAGATTCTGCTAACAAGGTAGAGGATATCAGAAACCTTAAGAAGAAGGTTGATGCTGGAGCAGAGATTCTTTTGTCACAGTTATTCTTCAATAATAAGTCATTCTATAATTTCGTAGAGGCTTCAAGAATTGGTGGTATTGATGTACCTATTACTCCAGGTATTATGCCATGTCTTTCAGCTAAGTCTATTAAGAGAATGGTAAGTACATGTGGAGCAACACTCCCAGATAATTTTAAGAAGATTATTGACAGATACGAGGATAATCCTGATGCGCTTTTCGATGCTGGTATGTATTATGCAATCGCTCAGATTATCGATCTTCTTACAAATGATGTAGATGGAATCCATCTCTATACAATGAATAATCCAGTTATTGCCAAGAGAATTTGCGACGGAATTCGCAATATTATTTAAGAAAAACACGCTATATACACCACTTTTGTGTCGAACTTGTAACAAAAGTGGTGTTTTTTTGTCTTTTTCCATAAAAAAGCAATGATTTACAGGAGTTTTCGATATAATTAAACTAGATAAAACTGAAGGTAGGTGAAGTATGTCTTCAATCGGTATTCTTAAACGCAGAATTGTTCAGGTTGTTGTAGCCATTTTATTAGCTACAATGCTTGTATCTTATGTGCCTTTAAGAGCTAATGTAAGTGCTGATACTACTGCTGTAGTAATTAATGTTTCAACACAGCTTAATATTCGAAGTGGACCAAGTACATCTAGTTCTATAGTTGGTGTTTTATATCCAGGTCAGAGAGTAACAGTTCTCGATACATCTAATGCAGGCTGGTATAAGATTAAATATGGAACAACAGTTGGTTACTGTAGTTCTGATTATTTGCAGATAGAGACTACCAGCAGTGGTGGTTCAGGTCCTATTGGTGATGAGAGTTTTGAGAACAGCATTGCTGCTTTCCCAGATTCATATAAGGGAAGACTTCGTGCACTCCATCAGGCTCATCCTAATTGGAGATTTGTTGCAGAAAACTATGGTGACTGGAATTCAGCACTTTCTCTCGAGACAAGAAGTGGAGTATCACTTGTACCTCTTACATCTGATCGCTCATGGCTTGATTTGAATGATCGTGGTGTAGTTGATTCTCCAAACTGGGTTAATGCTTCTGATGCTATCGTTGCATACTATATGGATCCACGTAACATGCTTACTGATACATATGTTTTCCAGTTTATGGATTTGAATTATTCAGAGACAGACGGAGTAAAGATTACTGAGACAAATATCATGAATGCTCTTAATGGAACATTTATGGCAGGTACTGCTCCTAACTATACAATCGCTGAGGGTGGACGTCTTGCACCTTATCAGGCATTTGCAATTGCAGCCCAGGACCATGGTATTAACCCAATCTTCCTTTTGACACATGTTATTCAGGAGTGCGGTGTTAACGGTAGTTCATCTTCTAATGGTAGCTCAGGTTACTATAACTTCTATAACATTGGTGCATACTCTAATGTTATTAATGCTTCAAGAGTAGGTCTTAGCTTTGCAAGATACGGTCTCGATGCAGCATTTAACGCCAGATATAATCTCCCATGGAATACTCCAGGTAAGTCAATTGTATACGGTGCAAAGTGGATTAAGGATTATTACGTAAGCAAGGGTCAGAATACTCTTTACGCAATGAGATTTAATCTTTCTACAACAGGTTCATATACACGTGGTTCTCACCAGTATATGACAGCACTTCAGTCATGTGCTTCAGAGAGTGCAAGAATGAGCCAGTCATATTCACGTTCTGGAATTATGAATTCAACAATCGTATTCAGAATTCCTGTATACACTAATATGCCACCTAATCCTTGTGCAGCTCCAGCAGCTCTTGGCGTTACAGGTTATCCCCCTGCAACACCACCTCCAACAGCAACACCAACTCCAACACCAACACCTAACAAGACTTATTGTGAGGATTTCGTTGCAAGACTTTATCAGTACGCATTGGGTAGAACACCAGCACGTACAGGTACAGGATTTGTTTATTGGGTAAATCAGCTGATGAATGGATCTACTGGTCTTAGGGTTTCTGTTGGATTCCTGACGAGTAGAGAACTGGAAGCAATGAATCTTTCGGATGAAGAGTATGTAAGACTTCTTTACAGGGTTTACTTTAACCGTCAGCCTGATAACGGTGGATTTAACTACTGGGTATCAGAACTTAAAAACGGTCACCGAACGAGACGAACGATAATTAATGCGTTTGCTGCTTCAAAGGAATTCCAGAATCTTTGTAGTGCTGGTGGCATAAGACCATACTAATAAGTAAAAAAGGATCTGCATTATGCAGATCCTTTTAATATGTTCTTATTCTCCAAGCTTGTAGTAATTATTAAGCTGGCATTTGATATTGCCGTTATAAAGTTTTGTACGCTTATCAGCTCTTTTTCCAATTGCCTGTTCGAAAGAATCGTCAGGGGAGATGACAGAAAGTCTGATTCCTTTTTTACAACGACCATCCTTTGTAAGATAAGTTCTTCCGATATTCTTAAATATCTCTGCGGCTTCCTCTGGTGTAAGAAGACGTCCGCCGTAAGGTGGGTTTGTAAGAATAAGCTGACGATCAAATTTTGTAAGTGCAGCAAGGGAAGAAGGATCTCTTGTAAAAGCATCAGCAACCTGGAATCTGATTAAGTGACCAACTCCTGCAGCATCAGCATTATTGCGTGCTGCGAATACAGCCTTCTTATCGATATCAGAACCCCAGTAGAAGCAATCATCCATCTCTGATAAATCTTCTTCATCTAATGCCTCTTCACGAGCCTGGTTGTAGTAAGTAGAACCGATGTAAGGCAATGTCTCATAAGAGAAGTGACGGTTCTTACCAGGAGCAACATTACAAGCCATTAATGCAGCCTCGATAAGGATTGTTCCTGAACCACAGAATGGGTCGACAAGTGCCTCGTAACCAAATGGCTTATAGTGAGCAAGGGAAACCATACCGGAAGCGATTGTCTCACGGATAGGAGCCTCATGTGTAAGAGGACGGTAACCACGCTTGTGAAGACCTTCGCCAGAAGTATCAATCATCATACGAACGTTATCGTTTGTGATACCAAACTGAATACGAACTTCACCAACATTTCTATCTTCTGAAATAATGCCGTCGCTGTTTAAGCCTCTGGAAGCACACAAAGACTTAACGATAGCCTTCTTTGTTAACTTCTGAAGGGCACTAATACCAAAGAGCTTGGATCTTAAAGAAAAACCATTAACAATAAATGCGTAACCCTTAGGGATAAACATATTCCAGTTAAGAGCAGCAGTCTCATCAAAGAACTTTTCAAAAGAATCAGCAAAGAAACTACCTACTTCGAAAAAGACACGCTCTCCTCGGCGCACCCACATATTTACTCTTGCAACATCAAGTTCCCAAGTAGCATCTGAAGTTTTGAGTGTAACAACACCATCTGTTACTGTAATATCTTCGCGATTATAACCACAATTGATGAGATCATCTCGAACTAAACTCTCGAGTCCAAATAAGCATGTAATTACAATTTTCATATGAAGGATTATATCAGAAAAGGGCATAATGATACAGATAATCAAAATTAACGTGTCAAGCATTATTTTTATGAATTTAGTGTCCGTGGTACGTGGACACCCTAAAATTGAACATACGTTTAAATTCCGTATAAGCCTTGAAATTCAAGGGATAACATTCTCGTAAAGTTCTCGTAATTGTTTTGTAACATTTGAGAGCAAAAATTAGGAACTCAATAAATATCGGCATTTAGGGGCTATAAAAAATACAAAGCCTTGTTTTATAGTTATCGACAGAGTTATGAACATTATGAACATAATTTATATGAAAATTCAGGTTCTGAATGTTCGCAAACCTTACTTTATAAAATTTTATTGATTAAAATTGTTCACAACTCTATGTAACAAGAATGATATAATTGTTTCTGTTATAAGGAGAATATTTATGTCTAATTTATCTGAAATTGCTTCAATTGCTAAGGATTCTTCACGTTTGATGGCAGTTTTAACTGAAGAAGTTAAGAATACTGCTCTTTCTAACATTGCTACTTCACTCGTGGACAACAAAGAATTGATATTCGAGGCTAATTGTAAGGATTTAGCACTTGCTGAGACTACCAATCTTGATAAGACTTTGTTTAAGAGACTTCGTTTTGACGATTCCAAGCTTCGTGATGTTGTTGCTGGTATTGAGGGACTTATCTCTCTTGAAAACCCTGTAGGTAAGGTTGTTGCGCATACAACTCTTGATGATGATCTTGAGCTTTTTAAGGTTACATGTCCTATTGGTGTAATTGGTGTTATTTTTGAATCAAGACCTGATGCTTTAATTCAGATTGCTTCTCTCTGTCTTAAGAGTGGTAATGCTGTTTTCCTTAAGGGTGGTAGTGAGGCCAATAATTCTAATAAGGTTCTTGCTGATATTATTTACAAGGCTGGTATTGAGTCAGGTCTTCCTGAGGGATGGCTTCATCTTATTACTTCACGTGAAGATGTTAATGCCATGCTTTCACTTGATGACTATATCGATTTGATTATTCCTAGAGGATCTAATTCATTTGTTCAGTATATTATGAACAATACTAATATTCCTGTAATGGGACATGCTGATGGCGTTTGTCATACATATATTAATAGTGAGGCTGATTTTGATCTTGCTATTAAGGTTGCTATTGATGCCAAGACTCAGTACATATCTGTATGTAATGCTACTGAGACTATCCTTGTTGATGATTCAATTAAGGAAACTTTCCTTCCTAAGCTTGTTGATGCTTTGAAGAGTAAGGATGTTACTATTTACGGTGACGAGTATGTTGCTTCTACATTTGGTTTTGAGGCAGTAACTGAATGGCATCACGAATATCTTGATTACAAGGTTTCAATTAAGATTGTTAAGGATGTTAACGAGGCTATCGAGCACATTAATAAGTATGGTTCTGGTCATACTGATTCAATCATTACAAAGAATATGGAGACAGCAGAAATCTTTATGAACGCAGTTGATTCTGGTAATGTTTACCTTAACTGTTCTACAAGATTTGCTGATGGTTTCAGATATGGCTTTGGTGCTGAGGTTGGTGTTTCTACATCCAAGCTTCATGCAAGAGGTCCAGTAGGCCTTGAGGGACTTGTTTCTTATAAGTATAAGCTATATGGTAATGGCAATATTGTTGCTGATTATGCTAATGGTACTAAAAATTTTAAACATATAAGGAGAGAAGTATGATTATTTCAATTGCTTCAGATCACGCAGGTTACGATTTAAGACAGAAGGTTATTGCTCACTTGAAGGACTTAGGTCATGAGGTTCTCGATGGTGGTGCTACAAGCGCTGACGTTCCATACAACTATGTAGAGGCTGGCTGCAAGATTGCAGAGGATGTTACAAGTGGTAAGGCTGACAGAGGAATTGCTATCTGCGGTACTGGTATCGGTATTTCTATCGTAGTTAATAAGCACAAGGGTATTCGTTGCGGTCTTTGCAGCAATGAGTTTATGGCTCGTATGTGCAGACAGCATAACGACGCTAATGTTCTTGCTTTCGGTGCTCGTGTTGTTGGTCAGTCAATTGCACTTGCTATGGTAGATGAATTCCTTAATGAGGAATTTGCAGGTGAGAGACACGCTGTAAGAGTTAACGATATTAAGGCTGTTGAAGAGAAGTACTATAAGTAATTTTTTTAATGATTTTTGTTTGAAGATAGAAACTCTTATTTTTAAGGGTTTCTATTTTTTTATGCCTAAAGTAACTATTTTTGCGTACTTTTATTTGTATTTATCTAAAAAAGTTTTTTTGAATGGACATTTTTTGGAGTAAAATAATGATGTATGAATATGTTTGTGGGAGGTTTTGATGGATTTGTTTTTGTTATCCGGAGAATCCTGGCTCTCTAGATTTTGGACTTCTTTTGTTGAACATATTATCGAGGAAATCAAGATCGGAGATATCGGTGAAGAAATCAGTCATGGAATTCTTCCGAAGTATTTTAATGTAGCAGAAGGTTTTGAACGATTGCTTACAGATGCAATTGTTGTTTCCTGGTTTGCTATTTTGTTGTTTGTAGTTCTCTTTGCTTATATGGCATATAGACCTACTTTAAAGCCTTCGAAGAAGCAGACAGTTGCTGAGATGCTTGTAGAGCTTATTATTTCAACTGCTATGAGCTTTGGTATGAACAGGAAGGAAGCAGAGCATGTAGCTCCAATGATTGGTACTATCGGTATTATCATTGCCAGCTGTAACGTAATTTCTTATTTGAAGCTTTCTCCTCCAGCTAAGAACGTTGCTTTCCCAATTGCTATGGCTGTTGTTGCAATTGTTTATGTAATCTACATTTCAATCAGATTTGTTGGCATCAGTGGATTCTGGGCTTCTCTTACATCACCAATGAAGGGACTTTTACCATTTAAGATTCTTGATATGATTATCAAGCCTTGTTCATTGGCTCTTCGACTTTTTGGTAACGTTTTTGGTGCATTTGTATTTATGGAGTTTATCTCTATCCTTGTACCAGTAATTCTCCCAGGTATCCTTGGACTTTGGTTCGATTTGGCCGATGGTCTTTTGCAGGCTGTTGTATTTGCTTATCTTACAATGTCTTATATCGGTGAGATTGTTGAAGTTGGTCATGAGTACCACGAGCACCCTGAGTTATTTAAGAAACAGAAGAAATCTAAGAAATCTGCTGATACTGCAGTAGCTTAATTTTTGAAAAACATTTGGAGGTTGATATATGAATTATTTACTTAACATTATGCCTATGCTTCTTGATATTGCACCTAAGTCAATGGCTTCTCTTGGTGCAGGTGTTGCAATCGGTCTTGCAGCTTTAGGTACAGGTCTTGGTATGGGTATTGCAGCTGCACACGCTCTTGAGGCTGGTGCTAGACAGCCTGAGATCTTTGGTAAGATCCAGACACTTCTTCTTACAGCAATCGTATTTATCGAGTCTATCTGTATTTATGCACTTGTAGTTGCATTGCTTCTTATCTTTACAGTTAGCTAATAGGAGTCGGTTATGACATATTTGAATCCAGTATTTATGAATATGCTACTTGATGCAGCTGAGGAGCCAGGTCTTTTCTCACCTGAGCAGCTCGGTGGATATGCAGTAACTTTTATTCTTGCTATTTGTAACGTTGTTGTTGCTTATCTTGTAATCAAGTTTTTGTTGTTTAAGCCTATTATGGGCATTATTTCCAAGCGTCAGGCTCTCATTGATGCATCTGTAGATGATGCAAAGAAGGTAGCTGAGGATGCTAAGAATAGTTCTGAAGAGTCTAAGAAGACTATTGAGGCAGCTCGTATCCAGGCATCTGAAATTATCGAGAGTTCTAAGGTTAATGCTGACAAGCAGTCAGAAATCATTATCGCTAAGGCAAATTCTGATGCCAGTGCAATTATTGCAAGAGCAGAGAATGATGCAAAGAGAATTAAGAAGGCTGCTCTTGAGGAAATGAAAGATGAGATTTCAGATCTTTCTGTAGTTATCGCTCAGAAGATTCTTGGTGATGTTATTGCTGAGGATAAGCTTAATTCTTTGGCAACTAAGTACACTAATGAAGTATTAGATGATGAGGTAAATAAGCTTGGCTAATTTAAAGAATACAAATGCTGATCTGCCTTTGATTATTCGAGTTGTTGCAGCTGGTGATATTTCCGAGAATCAGTTTTCCGTAATTGCAGAGAACTTTGCTAAGGAAAACGGAATTAAGGACTTTACTCTTGAGTATGAAGTTGATGAATCTCTTATTGGTGGTTTCGTAATTTTTACTCTTGGAAGCCGTTACGACTATAGTATTAAGGGTCAGCTTGAAAGAATCGGAAGTTATGTTAAGCGTTCCCGTTCTCTTGAGGAAGAGGAAGCTGACACAGAACTTAATAAGGAAAAAATCCATTCAAGCATCGCTAAGGCTATCACTGAATTCCCAGAGTCTTATACTTTGAGTATCGATAGTGCCGAGCTTAATGGTCTTAACGAAGACCAGCTCAAGGCTCGTGTTATCGAGGCTTTTAAGTCAGTAGATAATATCGAGGAAATCGGTATTGTAAGAAGCGTTAGTGATGGTGTTGCTACAGTTTCTGGTCTTGAGCACTGTATGCTTTCAGAGCTTGTAGGTTTTACTAATGGCGGATATGGTATCGCCATGAACCTTGAGAAGGATACTGTAGGTGTTGTCCTTTTGTCTGAAGCAAATTCAGTAGTAGAGGGTATGGTTTGTAAGAGAACCAGATCTACTGTATCTGTTCCAGTTGGATATGGACTTCTTGGACGTGTAGTTAATCCTTTGGGTAAGCCAATCGATGGTAAGGGTATCATCAGATACACAGAGACTCGTCCAATTGAGTCACCAGCTCCAAAGATTGTTGATCGTTCACCAGTAAATAAGCCACTTCATACAGGTATTACTGCTATCGATGCACTTACACCTATTGGCAGAGGTCAGCGTGAGCTTATCATCGGTGACAGACAGACAGGTAAGACTACAATCGCAATCGATACTATTCTTAACCAGAAGGGCAAGGACACTATTTGTGTTTACGTTGCTATTGGACAGAAGATGAGTAATATCGTTTCTACTGTTAACCTTCTTGAGAAGAATGGTGCACTTGATTACACAGTTGTTGTTGCTGCCAGTGCTTCAGATTCAGCTTCCTTGCAGTATATTGCACCTTTCTCTGGTTGTGCTATCGCAGAAGAGTTTATGTTTAATAACAATAAGGATGTTCTTATTGTTTACGATGACTTGAGTAAGCATGCTCAGGCTTATCGTGCTATTTCACTTCTTCTTAGAAGACCACCAGGACGTGAGGCTTATCCTGGAGACGTATTCTATCTCCATTCAAGACTTCTCGAGAGATCTGCTAAGCTTTCAGAGAAGTTAGGCGGAGGTTCTATTACAGCACTTCCAATTATCGAGACACTTGGTAACGATATTTCTGCTTATATTCCAACAAATGTAATTTCTATTACCGATGGACAGATTTATCTTTCACCTGAGTTGTTCTTCTCAGGTCAGCGTCCAGCTATTAATGCCGGTCTTTCTGTATCCCGTGTAGGTGGTGCTGCTCAGACTAAGGCAACAAAGAAGGTTGGTGGACCTTTGAGAATTGCCCTTGCTCAGGCGAGAGAAATGGCTTCTTTCGCTCAGTTTGGTTCAGATCTCGATGAGAATACACAGCTTCAGCTTAAGAGAGGTATTGTTCTTAACGAGGTATTGAAGCAGGAGCAGAATTCTCCATGGTCTATGGAAGAGCAGGTAGTAATTCTTTACCTTGCTACAACAGACAGAATGAATTTCCTCGCAAAGGAAGATATTAAGGAATACTTGCGTGGAGCTGTTGATAATATGTGGCTTGTTGCTACAGATTTAATGAAGAAAATTTCTTCTACAGGTTTGTTCGACGATGAAACTGCAGAGGCAGTAGGTAAGGTTCTCGATGAGTATCACGAGAGCTATGTAGCTGAACATCCAGAATATCGTGTAGAGGACTAAGGATTAGGTTTAATGGAAAGTCTTAATGCAATTAAGAAAAGAATAAAGAGTGTTTACGACATTGGACAGATGACAAATGCTATGCAGCTTGTCAGCTCTGCTAAGATGCGCCGTTCTATGATGCTTCATGAATCAGTACACCCATTCTTTACTTTATGTGCAGAGAGTATGCAGGAAATCCATAACAATACTGATGATATTGATAATCCTTTCTTCGTACTTAACCAGAAGGCAGAAGGTGAGACTTGGAAAATTGGTTACTTTGTTTTAAGTGGTGACCAAGGCTTAGCTGGTGCTTATAACAACAACATGGTTAAGATTACAGAAGAGCACATTAATGAGAAGATTATCGAGAATACTCGAAAGGGAATTACAACTGACTATAAGCTTTATGTTTTTGGAAAACTTGCCAGAGAAAAGCTTATTCGCAATGGTTTTAATGTAGACCCTAATTTTGCGTTCCCAATTGCTGAACCTACATTCTTCCAGGCTCGTAATGTTGGTTCAATCATTAGACAGAAGTTTCTTCAGAATGAGTTCGATCTTGTGTACCTTATTTACACAAAGATGGAATCTGCTGCTAACATGGTGCCGGTTGTTGTAAGACTTGCGCCAATTGATATGAAGTCAATTAATTCTATTCTTCCTGATATTTTCGATGCTGGTTTGGCGTTGGAGTCAGGTTCAAGAATGGATTACTATCCAAATGCAAATCTTGTATTTGATTACCTTGTTGATACTTATATCAATGCTGTTATTTATGGTGCGATGGTTGATGCTTATGCCAGTGAGCAGACAGCAAGACTTACTGCTATGGATAATGCTACAAAGAATGCAGATGAGATGATTAAGAAGTTACAGCTTATTAGTAACCGCGCCCGTCAGGCCAAGATTACAAATGAGCTTACAGAAATTATTAATGGTGCCGAACAGGCCAATAATTTGTAAAGATTAATTAGTAGGAGATTTAATTATGGCACTTGGTAAAGTTGTTCAGATTATCGGACCAGTAATTGATTGTGAATTTAAGACAGGTGAAATTCCTAAGATTAATGACGCAGTAAGAATTTATTGTGGTGCTGATGGTAAAGAGAGTGCTGATGATGTATATGCTGAAGTTTTGCAGCAGCGTGGTAACGGTATTGTTCGTTGCGTTTCTTTTAATGCAACAGAAGGACTTATGCGTGGTATGGTAGCTGAGGGCACTGGTTCAGCAGTAAAGGTTCCAGTTGGTGAGAGAATTACAGGTCGTTTGTTTGATGCTTTGGGAAGACCAATCGACGATATGGGTCCTGTAGATGCTGACGATAAGTGGGAAATCCATAGACCAGCTCCATCTTATGTAGAGCAGTATTCTTCTGCTTCAATGCTTGAAACTGGTATTAAGGTAATTGACCTTCTTGTACCATTTAGCCGTGGTGGTAAGATCGGTCTTTTCGGTGGTGCCGGTGTAGGTAAGACAGTACTTATTCTTGAGCTTATCCGTAATATCGCTTCTGAGCTTGGTGGATACTCTGTATTCTCTGGTGTAGGAGAGCGTAGCCGTGAGGGTAATGACCTTTGGGGTGAGATGAAGGAGTCTGGCGTACTTGATAAGACAATCATGGTATTTGGTCAGATGAATGAGACATCTGGTGCTCGTATGAGAGTTCCACTTACAGGTCTTACAATGGCTGAGTACTTAAGAGACGAGAAGAAGAAGGATGTACTTCTCTTTATCGATAATATTTACCGTTTCGTTCAGGCTGGTTCTGAGGTATCAGCGCTTCTTGGACGTATTCCTTCTGCTGTAGGTTATCAGCCAACTCTTGCAAATGAGGTTGGTGAGCTCCAGGAGAGAATTACATCTACACGTAATGGTTCTATCACATCAATTCAGGCTGTTTACGTTCCTGCCGATGATATTACTGACCCGGCTCCAGCAACTACATTTGCTCATCTTGATGCGAATATTGTTCTTTCAAGATCAGTAGTAGAGCTTGGTATTTATCCAGCTGTAGATCCACTTGAGTCATCTTCAAGAATTCTTACTCCTGATGTTGTTGGTAATGAGCATTATCAGGTTGCAAGAATGGTGCAGGAGATTCTCCAGAGATATAAGGAACTTCAGGATATTATCGCTATTCTTGGTATGGAAGAATTGTCTGAGGCCGATAGAAAGACAGTAGCAAGAGCAAGAAAGATTCAGAAGTATCTTTCACAGCCATTCTTCGTTACTGCTGATTCAACTGGTTTTGCACCAAGATATGTTCCTGTTGAGAAGACAGTTAAGGCATTTGGTGAAATCATTTCTGGTTCACTTGACCATATTCCAGAGCAGCACTTCTTTATGAAGGGCGACATCGATGATGTTATTAAGTCATATAAGGATTCACAGGTATAATGGCTGACAAAAAGGATAATAAGATTAAGTTCATTGTAATAACACCTTACCAGTGCTTTTTCGAGGGGAAAGTATCTTCTGTTACTTTGCCTACAATTGATGGTGAGATGGGTATTATGCTTGGACATTCTCCTCTTGTAGTAGCCTTAAAGCCAGGTATTTGTACTGTCAGAATCGAAAATGAGAAGAAGTACTTTACCGTGTCTGAAGGCTATGCTGAAATTGGTCAGAAACTCGTAATGATTGTATGTGACTCAGCAGAATGGCCTGAAGATATTGTGGTTAAGCAGATTAGTGAATCATATAAGACTGCTCTTGAAGCAAAGGACGCATTAATTAAGACTGAAGGTAATAATCCTAACAAGTATGTCTTTAAGGAAGTTGAACAGCGTATCATGAGAGCAAAGGCAAGAATTAAACTTGTTGAGCTTTATGGTAATGAAACTCAGAAACATAAACTTGTTTCATTAGGATTAGTAAAAGGTATTGAAAACTAAAAAATAGGCTTCGTTAATCGAAGCCTATTTTTATTAGTAGTTTGATTCCGCCAATTGTAATTGTCTGGCCACTTTTAAGTTCATATTCCTTATCATTGGACACAACTACATTCTCAATTAGCATATTGTTTCTGTCTGTTAGTTTCCTAAGTGTGTATACGTTATTTTTTAGTGTGATTTCTGCATTAAGAGGAGCTATATTAGAATCATCGATGCAAATGTCAGAAAGAAAACAGTCAGACCCAATAATTGCTTTAGGGGTATATACGGCATTTTTTATGAATTCACCATTCACTTGCTCAAGCGATTCAATAAACAAACAGTTATTTTCGGAACCTAATGATTTAGATTCTTCTTTAAACAGAATTTGAGTTCTTGTTTCTTGTAACGAGGTACTATTATTGTTATTTGCCGTGTTTTTGTTGTTCTTTAGGAACAACTGGAGAGCGATAAGTATTGTGATCAAAAGTAGCACTAATGACGGAATCAAGCCTATGTAAAAAAAGGAGAGAACACTTACCGTAAATAAAAGTAAAACTATTAATGATTCATATTTGATTATTCCTTTCTTTTTCTTAGTTTTTGTTATAACTGGTTTTTTGATTGCGTTTGCTGCATTTAAAAATAACTGTTCATCGTTATTTTTAATTGAGAACAAAAGCTGATTGATTTCATCTGTAGCAAGGACATCTTTAAATAATGGAATAGAGAGTATTTTCTCGATTTGCTTATAACTTAATGAGTTGAGTTTAAGAGTAATATCTCCATCTATTGGTCTATATGGAATATAGATATTCTTATAGTCTTTGCTGATGAATAAGTACTCATCAGAGAGAAAGACATTAGAAAGTGGTAGTAATAAGTCGAGAGATTTATGGAAAGATAAGAAAAGGTCTCCGATGGCATTACGAATTGTATTTGTATCGTAGTTTTCAATTCCATTTATGAGGACTAAATCTGAAACGTCATAAGAGATTTCTTTATAGTCCCTGAAGTCATAAATATAAGTTGAAAGAAAGATACCGGGTATGCCTTTGTTTATCATTTCAATCGAGTGATTAAATATTGAAGTATCAGAACTTATTCGTTCAAAGATGAAATGACCATAAGGTCCTTTTCTTATTTCCATAATGATTTCCTTATCCTGTTTTAGAATGATCCGATTACGCGGCTTTCATCAAACACAAAGTCCATAACCTTGGCTCCGTAGCCCATTAAGCCTTCACGGAATACAAGTGCCAATGCGACTAATACCGCGATGATGATAACAATTTCTACTGTACCCATACCTTTTTTGTTCATAAAAACCTCCTATAGTCCGATTGAAATGATTGCTGGTGTTGTAGCGACTAAAAGTACGCAAATAAAGTCGAGTGTCATAGGGAAGAGCAAACCTAATGATTCTCGTTCCTGCTTTTTACGAGCGGCATTACGGCAAAGGTTCCAGCAGGAAGATGCCTGTAATGACAAAAGATTAAGTACTTCCTGCGTACCTAGTCTTCCGTATCTTGCAACAAGTAAAAGTGCAGCCTGCGCTTCAGGAATCTGTATTTTTAAAGACATTTTCTCGACGGCATCTGATGCTGAAATTCCACTTAGCATCATGGCGCGCATGCCTTTGATTTCTAATGTAAGACTCTTACTTTCACTAAATGCATGCGAGCAGATTTCGATTGCTTTTGGAAGCTGTAGTCCAGCCTCCAGAAGCGTAGACATAAGACATAGAAATAAAGGAATATCCTGCATTAGTTCTTCGCGTCTTATCTGAGCTTCTTTGTTTATATCCAGATTTCCGAGAAGCCATACTCCAACTAGTATTGGTATAAGTAGAAGAAGGCTTCTATTAAGCATTAATAAAACGAGAGTTGAAAGTATAAGTATTACTACTGATGTTTTAATCTGTTTCCTTAAATATTGTTCATAGCATGCCTTCGGATTAATGGATAACTCGCTAAATAACTCATGTCTTGCTGAAATGAAACTAGTAGGAAGGATCTTAAACAGAATGTTTGCTAATGGTGTTTTACTATCCTTTCCATAGTAATCATTTGTCTTTTGTTTCTTAGGCGTTTCTAAGTGAGTCATATATCTGAACAGCAGGGCAGAAGAAAAAATACCAATAGCAAACGAAACCATAAGAATTAAGCTACCGATTTTAGATTCTTTGGCTATTGATAGATAACTGCTGCCCATACTGTTCAAAGCATAAGTAATAGCGAAAGGCATAATGCATAGAACGATTGCTTCTGCATTCTTTCCAGCATTAGCGGCATTGATTTCATTTTGTACTGCATTCATTTCAGAAAGCATCTGACAGCTGCTTCTTAGAATTGCCAGGTTGTTGTTACCAATCTTTGCAGAAATACCAAGTGCACTAAATACAGGTATTGTTTCAGGAAAATTGATTTCCTTTGCAAATATATCCAGTGCATCTCTAATGTCCATATGTACACGAATGTTATTCTCAAGAGAAATCAAAGGCTTAATTAAAGTGCATTTCTTACCGAATGTATGCTCGATAACCGGGCGTATTAATTCGAATGATTTTTCAAGAGAGTAACCACTACTTACACTTGTTGTTAATACCTGTAGTAGAACAAGTATCTGAGTCCTAAGGTGCTTATAGTTACTTGAAAAGATTCTGTTTGTAACTTCTTTCCATGGGAAGAACGCGAGAATTATAGATATAACTATTCTTGCTGTACCAGAGTTAATGAACATGGATGAAACAAGATAAAGTAACAGAGCAAAAGGAAAGTAAAGCCAGATGTTACGAAGATAGAAATCTAGGTTATTAGGCTTTTTAAACCTGGTATTTTGAGCATTGTTCAATTTTCTCGATGTCACAACGTCTTTCAAGACCAGTTCCTCCATAGTTAGTGTAAAGTTTAAATAAGTTAAAGTTATTGTTTTTAGAAGGCAGAACCTGACTGATTTCGTCTATATAACGTTTGCCTTCACGGTTACGTGTAATATGAATAATCAGATCAATTCCCATAGAAAGCTGAGATACGATAGCTTCATAAGGGAGCTGGGAACCTGCCATTACAAGTCCTGTTAATCGCTCAAGCATTTCAAGACATGAGTTGGCATGACCAGTACTCATTGAACCTGGATGACCGCTGTTTAAAGCATGTACCATATCTGCTGATTCGGTACCACGAACCTCACCAACGATAATTCTGTCAGGCCTCATTCGAAGAGCGGTTCTGATCATGGTTCCGATATTTACTTCGCCGTTGCCATCAGGGCCTGGAAGCCTTGATTCCATACGAACAAGATTTTTGATTCCCTGAAGATTTAGTTCGGCGGAATCCTCGATCGTAATAACACGTTCGTCGATTGGAATAAATCCTGACAAAATATTTAAAAACGTAGTCTTACCTGAGCCTGTACCGCCACATAAAAAGATTGTCTTTTTGTTTCTTACACAGTCACATAAAAACCTTGCCGCTTCTTCTGTAATAAAGCCTTGTCTTATTAAGGTGACTATGTCGTGAGAAATACCTGTGAATTTTCTGATTGTAATTATTGGTCCGTCAGGTGCTATCGGAGGAAGTACTGCGTTAGCTCTTGAACCATCAGGAAGTCTTAAATCAGATATTGGATTTGCTTCGTTTAATGGCCTGTTCTGATTTGCAAAGAAGCAGGAAATTACAGTCTGAAGTGACTGTGCGTCGCTAAACTTAATATCTGATTTATATAGTTTTCCACCTCTCTCATAGAAGATGTTTTCTGGTCCGTTAACCATGATTTCAGTGATTGAAGGATCCTGCATTAATGGCTCAATTGCATCCAGTCTTCTTAAACTGTTGAAGACTTTCTGAGCCAGTTCACGCTTCTTTTCCAGATTGAGGTTAATGCCTAATTCGGTATCACTGATTACATCAGAAATGATCTCTTTAAGCTTTTCGTCGCTGGGGTCCGTTTCAGATCTCAGGATGTTTAAAACGTAGTATGTTAATCGCTCTTTGATTATTGTGATATCTTCCTCGTTAGCGATTTCCTTATGCTCTGATTGTTTCATCTAGTAACTCCGAATTTGTTTTCTCAAAATAGTGAATTAGTAAATTCTGCTTATCGCTTAAGTCCTGACTAAATCCATTAATAGTCTCCTGAAGACCAATGCTCTCGTCGCACATTCTTGAAGGGATAAGGAAGTGAATATCATCGAAATAAGGGAGAAGAGATTTAATTTCGTTGATTCTAAAACCTTCAACTACAACCAGTGCATTAACATCAATCTCATCCGAGTAGGTGAGTTTACGAAGATTGTTTAAAAGTTTCTTGCAGGCTGGAATACCTATCTCAAATACGTCGTCAGAGTTGTCAGGATGACCAGGAGTTAAAAATCCACCGATTTCAGGATTCAGGTATTCAAGAATTCTCTTCGGTTTGAATTTGGATGTATTCACATCTCTGAGAAGTGCAGAAAGTGATCCTGAATGAAGCCCAGTTTTTACTGAAGTAGCCATTCTGATGCCTGACATTAAATCGATACGAATTGGATAATCAGCTTCGAATTTAAGGTGATTAAATAACGTAGTGATGTTACTCTCACGCTCATCGATATAGGCATATGAAATCAGAATGTGCATTCTGGATGCAGGTTTATCGATAGCAACACTTGAAGTGGAATCACCCTTAAGGTTCTTAATTGACTTTGTAAGTACTGAACAATCGATAATTAAATTTCCATTTGAATCAGCAGTATAGAGAGGAATATCTCCATTACTGTCATCGTATCGAAGATTATCGTAGATTCTTGTAGTGAATTCTGACATGCTCGTTGCCTCCTCAATATTCTGAGCATTATCAGGAATGATGTATGCATCCGGGAATTTACTGGACAGGCGACTTTTAACCAATTTAAATAAATCGTCGTTGTCTGTTTTAATGATGATGCTAAATGCCATTTGATAACGCCTCCTTTTTGAATTGTTCAAAACTTATCCTGCTTTGATTCTAAGGGCGTAAGCAGGCGGTTTGGGACTAAATAATCGACAATTATAGACAATTCACGACAATTGGATTGATTTTATTGACTATTAAAATGCTTGATGATAGAATCACTTGAATAGTTCACTACTTATCAAGAGAGGTGGAGGGATTCGGCCCTATGAAGCCCGGCAACCGGCGAGAAGCAACGGTGCTAATTCCGACAGGGAAACCTGAAAGATGAGAGGCATATAATTCGATTTAGAGCCTTCCTTTCCGGGAAGGATTTTTTGTTTTATACCTCAAGTTTAAATTTACTGTTTGGAGGAATTTACAATGAGAAACAGAGAAGGCAAGTGGTTATTTACATCAGAGTCAGTTACTGAAGGTCATCCAGATAAGGTTTGTGACCAGATTTCTGATAGCGTTCTTGATGCAATCCTTGAGCAGGATCCAACTGCAAGAGTTGCATGTGAGACAAGTGCAACAACAGGTATGGTTCTTGTAATGGGTGAGATTACAACATCTGCTTATGTTGATATTCCATCTATCGTTAGAAACAGAATTAAGGAAATCGGTTACGATGGAAGTGATGCAGGTTTTGATTACAAGACTTGTGCAATCCTTACATCTATCGATGAGCAGTCTCCTGATATCGCTCAGGGTGTTGATGCTTCACTCGAGAGCCGTGATGGTGCAGAGGAAGACTTCGATACAGGTGCTGGTGACCAGGGTATGATGTTTGGTTACGCTAATGACGATACACCAGAGTTTATGCCACTTCCTATTTCACTTGCTCATAAGCTTTCATTGAAGCTTACAGAGGTAAGAAAGAATGATCCTGACAGCTTCCTTCGTCCAGATGGAAAGAGCCAGGTAACAGTTGAGTACGAGAACGATAAGGTTAAGAGAATCGATGCAGTAGTTATTTCTACACAGCACAAGGATTCTGTATCTCACGAGGAACTTTCAAAGTTCGTTAAGGAGAACGTTATCGATGCAGTAGTACCTGCTGAGCTCGTAGACGAGAATACAAAGATTTTCATCAACCCAACAGGACGTTTCGTAATTGGTGGTCCTCAGGGTGACTCAGGTCTTACAGGACGTAAGATTATCGTTGATACATACGGTGGATTTGGCCGTCACGGTGGTGGAGCTTTCTCAGGTAAAGATCCAACAAAGGTAGACCGTTCAGCTGCTTATGCTTCAAGATATATCGCTAAGAATATCGTTGCTGCTGGTCTTGCAAAGGAGTGTGAGGTTCAGCTCGCATATGCAATCGGTGTAGCTCACCCAGTATCAGTAATGATCGATACATTTGGTACAGGTGTTGTTGCAGATAGCAAGCTTTCTGAAATCGTTAATAAGGTATTCGATTTGAGACCTGCTGCAATTATCAAGAATCTTGACCTCAGAAGACCTATCTATGCTGCTACAGCTGCTTATGGTCATTTCGGTAGAGAGAATTGTGGCTTCCCATGGGAGAAGACAGATAAGGTTGACGTTCTCAAGGCTGAGGCTGGAATCTAATAATGTCATCAGAGATTCTCTCTTTTATTTCTGAAGAAGATATTGGAAAAGAATTAACAAACGAGATCGTTGTTGCTGTGAAGAAAATTTACAGTAACAACGGTTTTGTTATTTTTGCGTGCGATGGAGGATTTACTGTAAAGGGTAATTTTCCACAGGATATTGTTGAGGGCGGCGAGTACATTATTTCAGGTAAAGTAAGTACTTACGGACGTCAGCTTCAGGTAGTTGCTTCTTCAATCGAGCAGGTTAAAAATGACAAAACAAAAGAAGCTTATATCGCTTCTTTTATCGTTGATTATTTTCCTGGCGTAGGCCAGAAGACAGCACTTAAAATAGCTGAACTTCATAAGGAAAAAGTTCTTCATGAGTTCCTTCATAATCCAAAGGAACTTGCGAAAACTGTTCCAGGTTTATCTCTTGTTCGTGCCAAGGCATGTTCAGAAATTGTAGATGAGAATGAGAGTCTTCTTAATATCATGCTCAATTTACGAATGTTTGGAATCTCCAAAAAACAGGCAGAATCTGCCTATACAACAATGGGACTTACTGTTGTCGATGAGCTTTTGGATAATCCATATATTCTTATGAAATGTCCTGATATCGGTTTTGAAACATGTGAGAGAATCGCAGAATCTCTTGGCATCGATTTAATGAACGAACTTCGTTTTACGGGTGCGATTAAAACGGTTGTTGATGGTCTTCATGCAACAAGAGGAGATACATATTTTGAGCCAGAGGAAGTTAAGGCTCTTACAATTGAACTTTTAGGGTTTAATAACGGTGATGCTAATAGTGTTCTTGTTGATTCAGCCTATGAATTAGCAATAGAGAGCGCAGTTAAGGAAAAGCATATTGTTGTTTATCGATTTATTGATGATAAGTGTGCTTCCTGTGAAATTGGTGACGAAGGCGCCCGTGTATCTTCCATGCTTTACTTTAGAATGGAAGCAAGAATTAAGCGCGAAATTGAGAATTTCTTAAGCGCTTCTGTTGTGTTTCCAGATTTGGATAAAGCCAGAGCAAAGGTTTTGGATATAGCAAAGGAAGCTGGTATTGTTCCTGATGAGAATCAGATGAATGCTCTTATTATGTGTATGTATCAGCCATTTTCAATTATTACAGGTGGTCCTGGTACAGGTAAGACTACAATTACAGGTATTCTTGCACGTCATTTTGAACGTGAGGGAATTAAGTGTGAATACTGTGCGCCAACAGGAAGAGCTGCAAAGAGATTATCTGAAGTTGCAGGAGTAAAAGCTAATACAATCCATAGACTTCTTGAGATGAGTGCAGACAGAGAGAATGAGAATGGACCTGCATGCTTTGGAAGAAATCAGAATAATCCAATTGATGCCAGAGTAATTCTTGTAGACGAAGCATCAATGGTTGATACAACTTTGTTCGTAGCACTTTTATCAGCAATTAAGAAGAATGCATCAATTATTTTGATTGGTGATCCTAATCAGTTGCCATCAGTTGGTGCGGGTAATGTTCTTGCAGATTTATTAAGTCTCAACTTAATTCCAAGAGTTTCTCTTGAATATGTTTTCAGACAGTCGGATGAGAGTTCAATTGCATCTAACAGCTGCCGAATTTTGAAGGGTGAAACTTTGATTTCAAATAACGAAGATTTCACTATTCTTGAGACAAAAACAGATGAGGAAGCGCTTGAATTAATTAAGAAACTTTCAGTTGATTATCAGGGTCTTGATTTTACAATTCTTTGTCCAACAAAGCAGAATACTTTAGGTACTGCTTCTCTTAATATTGACCTTCAAAACCTCTTAATTGAGGAGAAGAAGGATGGAATTAAGGTTAGAAATGACCTTACACTTTATAAAAATGACCGCGTAATGCAGGTGAAGAATAATTACCAGATTGAATACTACGATGCTACTGAAATGTCAGTTGTAAATGGTATCTATAACGGTGAAATTGGCGTATGTGAAGGTGGAGATTTTCTTACTAATACATGCACTATTGTTTTCGATGGTGACAGACGTGTTGATTACGATAAGAAGATGCTTTCAGACATTGAACTTGCGTATGCCATGACAGTTCATAAGGCTCAGGGATGCGAGTTTGATATTGTTATTGTTGCTCTTGGCAAAATGAACTATAAACTTTCAAATCGTAAGCTTTTATATACAGCTGTTACAAGAGGAAAGAAGAAGGTAATTATTGTTGATTCTGGAAAGCGTCTTTCGAAGATGCTTATGTCAGAGTCAGAAGATACTATTAAGACTTCACTTAGGGATTTCCTTAAAATTTTGGAGAAAAAACAAAACAAATGAACATAATTAACGAAGCATTATATTTTTTGCTTCCAAGAAAATGCGAGGTCTGTGGCGGATTTCTGGGTAATGTGAAAACAACAGTTTTCAATATGGATTCGCCGATATGCTTCAATTGTCTTAAACAGATTGTTCCTAATAGTCCGGACAGGCGTTGGTTTTTATGTTTATCAGAGCCTTTTTCAGGTGACAGATATCCATCGCTTACGCTTTATATGCCTTTCATTTATTACGGATTCTTTAGCCGTGCTATACCTCTCGTTAAATTCGAGAAGAAGCAGGAATTAGCAGTATTTCTTGGTGGCTTTCTTGCAGCATCCATGGCATCTGATTCTATTTCCGGGGACATAATTATCCCTGTTCCTTTGTCTATGAAAAGACTTAAGGAAAGAGGCTTTAATCAGGCTGAACTTCTGGCGCAGAAAGCCAGTGAAACTTTAAAAATTCCGCTTGTTACAGACTGTCTTTTAAGATCACGAAATACTATGAGACAGACTCATATTAAGGATAAAGCGAATCGTAGTATAAATGTTGATGGAGCTTTTGAAGTTTCAGAGAACTGGTCTGTTGATGGTCTTCGAATAATTCTTGTAGATGACGTTGCGACAACAGGTAATACGCTTCACGAAGCTGCATCTGCGCTACTTGATAGTGGTGCAAAGCAGGTATTATGTGTCGCTTTAGCTGGAAATAGAGCATGGAAAAATGCAGAATCCTATTAAAATTGTAGGAATTATTATTTTTGTTGGCATCTTTTAAATAAAAATATATAATATAGTGTCCTGGTTTAAGTGGATTCTATGTTGAACCTTCATGACTTTAATTGGAACCCGGGTCAGTTAACGTAGGCCAAGCCTTGTAAGTTGGAAGGCCCAAATTAATTGCAGGGTAACCGCCCTGGCGAAACAAGGGTGTCAAACAGAGTTTACTTAGATTGGGATTGTATAAAAAGTTAAAGTGAGAATCTTATGGGATTATTGTATGATGCAAAGCAGATTGCCAAGAGAGATCCAGCAGCACGTAGTGTTATGGGTGTTATTTTTATGTATTCTGGATTTCATGCAATTTTCTGTCATAAGTTCAGCCACTTTTATTATAAACATCACATGAAGTCACTTGCTCGTCTCAATTCCCAGCTTGCCAGATTCTGGACTGGTATTGAGATTCACCCAGGTGCAACAATTGGTGATGGACTGTTTATTGACCATGGTATGGGCGTTGTAATCGGTGAGACGGCTGTTATTGGTAATAACTGTACTATTTACCACAACGTAACATTAGGTGGTCGCGGTCATGCTATTGGTGAGAGACGTCACCCAATTATCGGTGATAATGTTCTTGTTGGCGCAGGTGCCAAGCTTCTTGGACCTATTACAGTAGGTAACGATGCCAACATTGGTGCAAATGCCGTTGTTCTTCACGATGTACCTGACAGAGCAACTGTTGTAGGTGTTCCAGGTAAGATTGTCAGAATCGAGGGACAGTCTACAAAGTCTCACGCTGTTGAACTTGACCATTCACTTTCTGATGATCCACTTCAGACTGAAGTAAAGCAGCTCTGTAACGTAGTAAGTTCACTTCAGGCACAGATTGCTGATCTTAATCAGAGACTTAACGATAAGAATAATTGAGCTAAGGAGTAATATATGAAGCTTTTCAATACACTTACAAGAAATAAAGAGGAGTTTGTAACAATCGAGCCTAACAAGGTAAAGATGTATGCATGCGGTCCTACAGTTTATAACTATTTCCACCTTGGAAATGCGAGACCATTTATTACTTTCGATACTTTGAGAAGATATCTTGAGTACAGAGGATATGCTGTTGAGTTCTGCCAGAACTTCACAGATATCGATGACAAGATGATTAAGCGTGCTAACGAAGAGGGCGTTACTGTAAAGGATATCGCTGACCGATATATCAAGGAGTACTACGTTGACGCTGATGGTCTTAACTGTAAGCGTCCTACATACCAGCCTAAGGCTACAGAGTCTATTGGTGCAATCATTGGTATTGTTAAGAAGCTTTACGACAACGGTGTTGCTTATGTTATCGAGGGCGACGGCGTTTACTATGACGTAACAAAGAAGGCTGATTACGGTAAGCTTTCACACTATAATCTTGACGAACTTAATGCTGGTGGTGGAGAAAGACATGCTTCTTTCGATGGCAAGCGTAATCCTGGAGACTTCGCTCTTTGGAAGT
Source organism: Saccharofermentans sp. (assembly GCA_045639635.1). Lineage (GTDB taxonomy): Bacteria > Bacillota > Clostridia > Saccharofermentanales > Saccharofermentanaceae > Saccharofermentans. Next base: position 72,988 of record JAZUDM010000044.1, read on the forward strand.
TTAAGAAGGAAGGCGAGCCTGCTTGGAATTCACCTTGGGGTGAGGGCCGTCCAGGATGGCATATCGAGTGCTCAGCAATGATCAAGAAGCATTTGGGTGACACAATTGATATCCACGGTGGTGGACAGGATCTTATCTTCCCACACCACGAGAATGAGATTGCTCAGAGTGAGGCAGCTAATGGTTGTACTCTTGCCAATTTCTGGGTTCATAATGCTTTCGTTAACGTTGATGGCGAGAAGATGAGTAAGTCTCTTGGTAACTTCTTTACAATCAGAGATATCGTTGCTCATTTCCCATATCAGGTAATCAGATTCTTTATTCTTAATGGTCATTACAGAATGCCAATCAACTTCTCAGATGAGCTTTTGAGAGCAGCTGAGACAGGCCTTAAGAGAATTTCTACTTGTGCAACAAGCGTTAAGTTTGCAATCGATAATGGTTCTTTAAAGAACAACTCAGGTGAGGCAGACGTAGTTCTTCTTGAGGCAGTAAAGGCAGCTTCAGAGAGTTTCATCGCTCACATGGATGATGATATGAATACAGCTGATGCAGTTACAGATATCTATACTCTTGTAAAGGCTATGAATACTGCACTTGCTTCAAATACTGCTTCAGAGTCAGCGCTTACAGTAGCTTACGCTAAACTCACAGAGCTTATGGATGTTCTTGGAGTTGAGCTTCTTGTTGATAAGGAAGAGATTCCAGAGGATGTAATGGAACTTGTAAATCAGCGTGCTGAAGCTAAGAAGGCAAAGAACTTTGCTGAGGCTGACAGACTCAGAGATGAGATTACAGCCAAGGGATATTCTGTTAAGGATACTCCAAACGGACCTCAGGTTGAGAAGTTATGATTATTCCGTTTATTGCAGCTGACTTAAGAGAAGTAAATGCATCTTCAATGGCTTATATTGGTGATGCTGTATATGAACTTTATGCCAGATGTCATGTTGCGAATAGAAGTGCTTCCAAGTCTGGAAAGATGCATAAGATGACTACACATTATGTTTGTGCTCAGGCACAGGCTCTTGCTGTAAGACATTTGGAAGAAGAACTTACAGAGGAAGAAGCATCTTATTTCCGTAAGGGAAAGAATTCAAATCCGGAATCAATGGCAAAGAATGCAAGCCCAACTGATTATAAATATGCTACAGGGTTTGAAACACTTGTTGGTTTCCTGTTTTTGAATAATCAGGAAAGCAGACTCGAATATATTATCAACAAGGCTTTTGAGGTAATCGATAATGAAGAATAATTCTTATGGCGGCAATCGTAATCGCCGTAGTTCCAATAATAATCGTGGCTTTTCTTCTAACCCTAGAAGAGAGCGCCGTGACAATAACGAGAATAATGAATCTTATAGTGATTCCCCTAAGGCTGAAGTTGAACCAACAGCAGACAGACTCGAGGGCAGAAACAGCGTTATTGAGGCTTTGAAGGCTGGTCGTGAGATTAATAAACTTTGGATTCTTGAGCCATCTGATGGACAGAAGATGGATGCACGACTTGCAAAGATTTTAGACGAAGCTATTAAGCGTAAGATCGTAATTATCAGAACTACAAGACAGAACCTTGATCAGATGAGCCAGACTCATAATCATCAGGGTGTTATTGCCGCAGTTGCAGCTCACGAGTATGTTGATATTGATGATATACTTAAGGCAGCAGAAGAAGAGGGACATGCGCCTTTGCTCGTTGTTCTTGATGAGCTTAAGGATGCTTATAACTTAGGTTCTATTTTGAGAATTGCAGATGCTGCTGGCGTTGATGGCGTAATCATTCCAAAGCATCGTTCAATCGGTCTTGATTCTGTTGTAGCAAAGGCTTCTGCTGGTGCTATCGAGTATGTTCCAGTAGCAAGAGTTACTAATATTGCTCAGACTTTGCGCGAACTTAAAGAGAAGCATAATTTCTGGGTTTGCGGAACTGCCATGGAAGGTTCAGTTCCATATGATACTGCTGACTATACAGGCTCACTTGCAATTATTATTGGAAGTGAGGGTGAAGGAATGAGAGATATCGTTCGTAAAGAGTGTGATTTCCTTATTTCTATTCCTATGGCAGGTGAGGTTAACAGCCTTAACGCTGCCTGTGCAGCTGCTGTAGTTGTTTTCGAGGCAACAAAGAATCGTAAGGCAAAAGCAAAGTAATAAGGTGTTTTTAGCATGAAGTGTTCTGGATTAAGAAAATTAGTTTCTATTTTTCTTGTAATCACTGTTCTTTTTTCAGTGGCTTCATGTAATGCGCGTGGAATTGCAAATTTCCAGGAGAATATGTCCGCTCAGGAGATTATTCGAAATGTAGTTACAGCAATTAACGATAAGCGTGATACTGCCGAGAGTTATTCAAACATCCCAGAGTCACAAAGACAGGGCGTAACTTATTCTTATTATTCTGAGTACTTATCTATTATCAGAAGTATGTCTTCTTCAAGAGGAAACGTTAATTCCTTCCGACTCCTTACAGAGGATGAGGTGCGTTCTTATGTTGGAGATGATGTTGATTATCCTATTGGAAACATTATTGCTGCAGAGCTTTTATATAACCAGGAATACGATACTCCAATCTGCGTTTTCCTTTTAAACGATAACGATAAGGCTTATTTGTCAGTAGACTGGATTAAGGATTCAATTGCCATTTATAGCTATAGTGATTACTATTTCACAATGCTTGATGAATCTAACTATGCCGGAGTTGCATCACTTTTGCGTCCAAGCCTTGATTCTTCAGAATATACAGAAGAAGCTGTTCTTGCGAGAGCAAATGCTCTTATCGATTTTTATCAGGTGAAGGTAAAGAGTATGAGAACTCAGTATGAAGTTACTAAGTTCTTTCCAACTTATCTTGAAGTAAATATTCCAGAAGTATTTATGGATGATGGTACTCATATTAGCAGTCACAAAGTTTCTTTTACAGAAATTCAGTCAGAAACATATAGTATCTTTGATGAGATTCCATTCTATGCTGACGATGTATTCTTATCTATCTTTAAGGATAATCGCGAAATGCTTAGAATCGGTGAACACTATTCATCTGATTATGTTTATAATCTTTTCGGAAATCCAATCAGTGTTTCTTACCATAATCTTGAGAATAGTGATGATGATTACTCTGAGATTATTCTTGTAGACTATCGTGGACTTATTCTTATATTCCATGCAAATAGTAACGAAGATGGTTTATGGGAAGGACGTCTCGTAACTATAAGAGTTAGTGCGAACTGTATATTTACTGTTGGTAGAACACTTAGTGCAGAGATGCAAAAGAGTGAAGTTCTTGAGTTGTTACCTTATATCGAGAACGAGGATTTCTGTTTGCGGTATTCTGGATTCGAAGTGATACTTCGATTTGATGAAGATGAACTTCAGTGGATAAGAATAACGGAGAAGTAAGTATTAACTTAATTCTCCGTTTTTTATTAGCTGATTTTTGATTTTAATGCTTCGATTTCGTCGTCTGACATTCCGTTCTCTTTAAGATAGATTCTAACGTCACCATTATATTTACTATTAATATAGTTAAGAAGAATCTCCATGTTTTCTGCATCTGATCTTAAAGTGTGCTTCATGTTATCAGCACGAACTTCAATCAAAGGATCAAGGAAATGCTTTGCGTATTCGTAAGAAACCTTGTAGTTAAGGATGATGTTTTCCTTAGATGCTCCAGCAAGTAAGTAAAGAAGAGCTGCGATAATTCCAGTTCTGTCCTTGCCATGAGCACAGTGGAAAAGAATAACGCCATCGTTTTTATTTGAAATAAGTCTTAAAATATCTATGATCTGTGAACTAAGTTCCTCAAGAACCATTACATAGAAATCTCCAAGCTTATGTGTTCTTAAGAAAACCATGGTTGGATCTTCGTCTGAATCAGGATTTCCAAGAAATAAAGACTTATTATAAAAATCTACATCATTATCTTCTAGAAAAGGATTACCGTAATTATTAACCTCTGCCTCGGATCTTAAATCAATGCATGTTTTAACTCCGTATTCCTTAAGAAGTTCAATTGCCTTGGAAGAAGCAAGGGAAGGAGAACCGCAGCGCATAAGAATTTTGGTTGGGAAAGTTCCACCATTACTAAGAGGCATTCCGCCTAAATCTCTGGCGTTAATTAAATCGTCAAAATACAAGCGTTGTGAATCTGGGTTGTAACTCATTTTCTATCTCCTTATAATATGAAACAATTCTATACAAATTCCTGTTGACAATCAACTTAACATGTAATATTATAATTTGGCTTGAAAAAGTATATGCGCCTGTAGCTCAACTGGATAGAGTGTCTGACTACGGATCAGAAGGTTGTGGATTCGATCTCTGCCAGGCGCGCCACATAAGGCTTTCTCTTAGGAGAAAGCCTTTTTTCTTGCTATTATCGTGCAGAATATTGCAATACACGGGTTCTCTGTGATAAAATTCTGTTTCGGTTGACTTTATTTTTATAAGGAGAATATATATGGCTACTATCACAAAGAAGGAGCACAGCTTAGTTGAGATTGCTCTTGAGGCTACAAGAGAAGAGTTTGAGGCTGGTCTTCAGAAGTCTTACAACAAGAATAAGGGTAGATTCCAGGTTCCTGGTTTCCGTAAGGGTAAGGTTCCTTATGCACTCGTAATCAAGTATTACGGTGAGGGTGTTCTCTATGAGGATGCTATTGAGGAAGTTGTTAACCCAGCATATATCGCAGCAGTTAAGGAGAATGATCTCCAGATCGTTTCACGTCCTGAGCTTGATGTTCAGTCTATCGACGAGAACGGTATGAAGTACACAATTACAGTAGCTGTTAAGCCAGAAGTAACACTTGGTCAGGTTGAGGGTGTTGAGGCACCATATGCTAAGACAGAGGTTACAGACGAGTCAGTTAACGCTGAGATCGAGCGTATGCAGAAGCGTAACAGCACACTCGAGAACGTTGAAGGCCGTGCAGTAGAAGATGGCGACACAGTTGTTATCGATTACGAAGGTTTCAAGGATGGCGTTGCTTTCGAGGGCGGTAAGGGTGAGAACTACAGCCTTAAGATTGGTTCAAAGTCATTTATCCCTGGCTTCGAGGAGCAGCTCATTGGTCATAACGTAGATGAGGAGTTCGCTATTGAGGTTACATTCCCTGAGGAGTATCACTCAGAGGATCTTAAGGGCGCTGCTGCTACATTCAACATTAAGATTCACAACATTAAGTGTGAGAAGCTTCCAGAGCTTGATGATGAGTTCGTAAAGGACGTTTCTGAGTTCGATACACTTGATGAGCTCAAGGCTGACATCAAGAAGAACCAGGAAGAGGCTGCTGAGAAGGAAGCTAAGAACATGTTCATTAACGAGGTTATTACAGCTATCGCTAATGATGCTACAGTTGATATCCCAGAGGCTCTCTACGAGTCAGAGGTTGATCAGATGGCTGACGAGCAGGCACAGGCTATGGCTCAGCAGGGTCTCGAGCTCAACATGTATCTCCAGTATGTTGGCCAGACAATGGATGAGTTCAAGGCTGGTCTCAAGCCAATGGCTGAGGTTCGTGTAAAGAATAAGCTCGTTATCGAGGCTGCTTCTAAGGCTCTTAAGATTGAGGCTACAGCAGAGGAGTACGATGCTGAGGTTGAGTCTATGGCTAAGGCTTACAACATGGATAAGGAAGATATCGCTAAGGCTCTCGGTGAGGATAATGAGTTCGTTAAGGAGAACATTATCAGCCGTAAGACAGTTGAGTATCTTGCTGACAAGGCAGTTAAGCTTACACCAGAAGAGTATGCTGCTAAGCACCCAGCAACAGACGCTGAGTAATTTATTCAATTAACGATTTTAATGGGCACTCGGATTTTCGGATTCGGGTGCCTTTGTTTTTTACCTAATTTTTATCTGTTTTGTAACAATATTTTCAAATATTTAGCAAATCTAAGCGAATAATAATGATAGAATATTCTATACGATTGAAAGTATAAGGAGTAATTTATGGCGAATATGAAATATGGTGGAGGTAACGGCGGTGATCACGAAGAGATCATGAGCTGTTCATTCTGTGGTAAATCTCAGTATGAGGTTCAGAGAATGTTCACTGGTGTTAATAGTTACATTTGCGTTGACTGTATTTTTACAGCTTATGATATTGTTGCACGTGAGGAGAAGTTCCAGAAGAAAAAGAAGCTTCGTTCAATGCGTCCTAAGAAGGTTATTACACCAAGAAGCATTAGAGAAAAACTTGATTCTTATGTAATTGGTCAGGATGAGGCTAAGGTTGCACTTTCTGTAGCAGTTTATAACCACTATAAGAGAGTTTTTGCAGATCCATCTGATGATGATATTGAGATTTCTAAGAGTAATATTCTTCTCTTGGGTCCTACAGGTAGTGGTAAGACACTTCTTGCTCAGACACTTGCACGTGTACTTGATGTACCTTTCGCAGTTGCTGATGCTACATCTCTTACAGAGGCAGGTTACGTTGGTGAGGATGTTGAGAATATTCTTCTTAAGCTCATCATGGCTGCTGATTACGATATTGAGAGAGCTCAGATTGGTATTATCTATATCGATGAGATCGATAAGATTACAAAGAAGGGCGAGAACGTTTCAATTACACGTGATGTAAGTGGTGAGGGCGTTCAGCAGGCACTTCTTAAGATCCTTGAGGGTACTGTAGCAAGCGTACCTCCTAAGGGTGGACGTAAGCATCCTAACGAGGAGTGCATCCAGATTGATACAACTAATATCCTTTTCATCTGCGGTGGTGCTTTCGATGGTCTCGATGAGATTATTGCTTCAAGAATTGCAGATAAGCAGTTTGGTTTCGGTGCTGAGGTTCAGTCTAAGAAGGATATGCATAGTGGTCTTTATTATCACGATGTTGTTCCAATGGATTTGATGAAATATGGTCTTATTCCTGAGTTCCTTGGACGTATCCCTGTTACTGTAGCTCTTGATAAGCTTAATGTAGAGGATCTCGTTCATGTTCTTACAGAGCCAAAGAATGCTCTTATTAAGCAGTATAAGAAGATTATGAAGTTCGATGATGTTGATCTCGAGTTTACTGACGAGGCTATTCATGCTATTGCCCAGCAGGCAATCGAGCAGAAGACTGGTGCACGTGGACTTCGTTCAATTATCGAGAATGTTATGCGTAACGTAATGTATGATGTTCCATCTCAGAAGGATGTAATTAAGTGCATTATCGATGATGAGTGTATTAACGGTGATAAGGAGCCAACTCTTGTTTATAAGTCAAACAAGAATGATGGCGGATCTACTACTAATACAGCTGATCGCGATGTAGGTTAATCTTTAATAAATAATTAGTTATTTTTAGGAGGGAGTTTATGGCAGAGTCATATTATATTTGTCTTGATATTGGTGGTACAAAGATTCTTGGTGCAATCTTCAATATGAAGAAAGAGATCGTTTATCGTCTTAAGAAAAAGACTAAGGCTGATGGCGATTCATCTCAGAATGTAGAAGATACAATCATTAGCGTTGTTTCTGAAATGATCGAAGGCTTTGGCATTAAGACTTCTCAGGTAAAGGCAATTGCCGCTGGTGCTCCTGGTGTAATCGATCAGGATAAGGGAATTGTTCTTACTTCTCCTAATCTTCCTTGGAAGAATTACGATATTAAAAAGCCAATTGAGAAGAAGTTTGGTGCTCCTTTCTATATCGGAAACGATGTAAACGTTGGTGTACTTGGTGAGTATAAGTATGGCGCAGCTAAGGGATATAAGCACGTTGTAGGTCTTTTCCCAGGAACTGGTATGGGTGGAGGACTTATCCTCGATGGTAAGCTTTATACTGGTAATCAGTTTAAGGGTGCTGAGTTTGGTCATATGATCCTTGAGCCAGAAGGTCCACTTTGTAATTGTGGTCAGAGAGGATGTCTTGAGGCACTTTCTTCAAAGCAGGGTATGTCTGCATATATTCGTCAGCAGGTTGCCCGTGGCCGTGAAACTCCTATGGCAGAGGCTGTAGAAGGTGGCGTATTCAGGTCAAAGCTTTTGAAGAAAAATCTTGCAGCTGGAGATCCTGTTACAGTTGAGGCGGTAGATCGTGCTTGTCATTATCTTGCAATTGCTTCAGGTAACCTTGTTAATACATTTAGCCCAGAGGTTATCGTTTATGGCGGCGGTGTAATGGAAGCTTGCGGCGATACATTCCTTGAGAAGATTCTTGCTGAGGTAGATCGTTACTGTATGCCATCTATCCGTTCTACTGTTGAGTTTAAGAAGGCTGCACTTGGAGATGATTCAATTCTTTACGGTGCTCTTTCAATGATTCTCGATAAGAAGTAATTTTTGTGAAAATATGTTATCTTTTATGGGACGTCTTCGGATGTCCCATTTTTGTTTTTTAGGAGTAGTTATGCCTGATATTAATAAAATCTGCGAGAAAGCAGGAATTGTTCTTGATTATCTCTTTGAAAATTTTGAAGAGGATGGCAAGGTTGATAACTTGTTTATGCTTGCTTTCGCATCAGGTCTTGCTGGTGTTTCATGCTACGAGGCAGCCAAAAGTGAAGGCTCTGAGATGAATATTGTTGAGACAGGAATAGGAGAGAAGTTCTATTTTTCTGAGAAGGCTAATCAGTATCTTTTCCAGAACGAGTATAGTATCAAGTCCTGTATTCTTGGATTCTGTGCTAACGTAAGCCCAGATAAGCCACTTCCTTCAATTGATTCAGCAATGATGAAGATTGCAACTGCAGTAGGTAATCCTAATTATCTTATCTGCGATATGGTTGAGCCTAAGCCACTTTATGAGAATGTTAAAAGAGCTTGGGATGACTTTTATACAAACCTTTTAAAGGATGAAATCAGCCCAGAAGACTGGCCTTTATTGTTTGGCGTTGTAGTACAAAATGTATTGTCTAATGCCTTAAGTGAGATGCCTTTGGACCAGCTTTCACAGTTTGCTTTTGAGTGTAGCTGCTATCTTTCAAAAATTGGTCCAGATACATATACAACAAATATTTGACATAGGCCCGTAAAAAGGTTGATAATATGTTGTTATGCTATGCATATAAGTAAGTTATATATTTAAGAAACGGAGATATCCTTAATATGAATATCGATCATATTAATAAGGCTTTTGATCCTAATGAGGCAGAGCCAAGACTTTATTTTAATTGGATGGACAAGGGCTATTTTAAGCCGGATGAAGACGAGAGCAAAGAACCATTTTGCGTTGTAATGCCACCTCCAAACATCACAGGTCAGCTCCACATGGGCCATGCACTTGATAATACACTTCAGGATATTCTTATCAGATATAAGAGAATGAAGGGATTCTCAACTTTGTGGGTTCCTGGTACAGACCACGCTTCAATTGCTACTGAGGCTAAGATTGTAGAGGCTATGCGTAAGGAGGGTATCTTTAAGGAGGATATCGGTCGTGAGAAGTTCCTTGAGCGTGCCTGGGCATGGAAGGAGCAGTACGGTGGACGTATTGTTGAGCAGCTTAAGAAGATTGGTTCTTCATGTGACTGGAGCCATGAGCGTTTTACTATGGACGAAGGCTGTTCAGAGGCTGTTAAGGATGTATTCGTAAAGTACTATAACCAGGGTCTCATCTATCGTGGTGAGAGAATCATCAACTGGTGTCCACACTGACTTACATCAATTTCAAATGCTGAGGTTGAGTATGAGGATCAGGCTGGTCATTTCTGGCATTTGAGATATCCACTCGAGGATGGTTCAGGTTATGTTGAACTTGCTACAACACGTCCTGAGACACTTCTTGGTGATACAGCTGTTGCTGTAAATCCTAAGGATGAGAGATATAAGGATATCGTTGGTAAGAACTTAATTCTTCCACTTGTTGGACGTAAGATTCCTGTTGTTGCTGATGATTATGTTGATCTTGAGTTCGGTACTGGTGTAGTTAAGATTACTCCAGCTCACGATCCTAATGACTTTGAGGTTGGAGCACGTCATAATCTTGAGGTTATTAATGTAATGACTGATGATGCCAAGATTACTGAGGATTACCCTAAGTATGCTGGCATGGATAGATTTGAGGCTCGTAAGGCTATTGTTGAGGATCTCGAAGAGGGTGGATTCCTTGTTGAGATTGAGGACTATAGCCATAACGTTGGTACATGTTACCGTTGCGGTACAACAATTGAGCCACGTGTATCTTTGCAGTGGTTCGTAAAGATGGAGTCACTTGCTAAGCCTGCTATTGAGGCTGTTAAGGATGGACGTATCCGCTTTGTACCACAGAGATTTGAGAAGAATTACTTTAACTGGATGGAAGATATCCGTGACTGGTGTATTTCACGTCAGCTCTGGTGGGGTCATCAGATTCCTGCATTCTACTGTGATGACTGTGGTGAAATCGTAGTTACAAAGGATGTTTCAGCTGTATGTCCTAAGTGTGGTAAGCCAATGCGTCAGGATCCAGATACTCTTGATACATGGTTCTCATCAGCTCTTTGGCCATTCTCAACACTTGGCTGGCCAGAGTCTACAGCAGACCTTAAGAAGTTCTATCCAACTGATACACTCGTAACCGGTTATGACATCATTACATTCTGGGTTTCAAGAATGATCGTTGCTGGTATGGCACATATGGATGAGATTCCATTCAAGGATATCCTTATCCACGGTCTCGTTCGTGACTCACAGGGTCGTAAGATGAGTAAGTCTCTTGGTAATGGTATCGATCCACTCGAGATCATCGAGAAGTTCGGTGCTGATGCATTGAGATTTGCACTTGTTACAGGTAATGCTCCTGGTAACGATCAGAGATTCCAGGAAGATAAGATTGAGATGGGTCGTAACTTCTCTAACAAGATTTGGAACGCTATGAGATTCGTTCTTATGAACTGTGATGAGGACTTGGATCTTTCTAAGGTAGATGAGGCTAAGTTTACACTTGAGGATAAGTGGATTCTCACAGGTCTTAACAGACTCGTTTCTGAGGTTACAGCAAACTGCGATAACTACGATTACGGTGTAGCTCTTTCTAAGATTGTTGATTTCCTCTGGGATAGCTTCTGCGACTGGTATATCGAGATTGCAAAGAGCCGTCTCTTTGATAAGGAGTGCGCTACAAGAATTGAGGCACAGTACATCCTTAATTATGTACTTGGCGTATCAATGCAGCTTCTCCACCCATTTATGCCATTCGTAACAGAGGAGGTTTACACAAATCTCTTCCTTAAGAATAAGGCTGTATCAATTATGGTATCTGATTATCCAAAGGCAGAGGACATTCCTGCATATGCTGAGGATGAGCGCAAGATGGCAACTCTTATGAGCGCTATCCGTTCAATGAGAAACATCAGAGCAGAGATGGGTGTTGCTCCTTCACGTAAGGCACACGTTATTCTTGTAACTGGTTCTTCAGATATCGCTTCAATGTTTACAGATGGTCTTCCATTCCTTGAGAGACTTGCATCAGTAAGCTCGCTTGAGACAAAGGATAACAAGGATGGTATCCCAGCAACTGCAGTTACAGCAGTATTCGACGGTGGTGAAATTTACATGCCACTTGAGGATCTTATTGATATTTCTAAGGAACTCGAGAGACTTTCTAAGGAAAAGGAGAGACTTGAGGGTGAGCTTAAGAGAGTAAAGGGTAAGCTTTCTAACGAGTCTTTCGTAAGCAAGGCACCTGAGAAGGTAATTGCAGCTGAAAGAGAGAAGGAAGCAAAGTATCAGGCAATGTTCGATAACATCGTAGAGCGTATCGAAATGTTGTCAAAGTAAGGAGAATAAATATGGCTACAGGTTTTGAAGATCAGGCTAAGATTAATGCACTTCCAAAGGATGATATACATTGTTATCCAGCTAATGAGAAGCAGATTAAGACAAGAAGAGTAGCAACAATCGTTATTGCTATTGTTGGTGCAGCTTTGACAGTTTTGGGTTTGTGCCTTAAGACAAAGTCAATTCCACTTGCAGTTATTGGTATTCTTGCAGTAATCATTTGTGCTCTTGTATATGCTCAGTCATTCCTTATTGAGAAGTACAGAGTTGCAGTAGATTATAAGAATAAGGAAATCGTTCTTCGTTATCGTTTTAGCCTTATTAAGATTCCTTTTGAGGCTTTTGATGCACGTGACGGCGAGCCAGACAGAGCAGAGGCTATGCTTAATAATGCAAAGCATCAGGTTGTAAATTATCTTATTCTTGATAACGTTTACGAAGAGGCTTGTTTCCAGACATCAACTGGTGATCTTGCTTCAAAGGAAGATTTCAATAAGCTTAGAGACGATGCATTTGCCATTGCTGAGGCATATGGAGCTCGTAACTCTGAAGATGCAATTAAGCAGCAGGACTTCAAGGACAAGGTATCTGATAAGCTTAAGTCAGAAATCGACGATAAGGATATTGATGATATCGTTGCAAGTGCAATGGACGAGCATACGAAGAATTAATGTTTCAAATAATGAATTAATCAGGAGGGAGCCAGATGGCTCCCTTTTTGTATATTGAAAATCACATTACTAACGTATTATTGAGGTATTGACGCTTAACGCGTGGGCTTTTGCTGAAAATGCCGTTTTTATTGAGAAAAATGGCCATTTTGGAGTTGTCAGAAGTTGCTTTAAAGTGGCGAATAACCGCAATCTTTCATTGACTTAAATAATTTCAAAAAGTATTATAGTTATGTAGGTTTGATGATGGTTATCATTGCTTACAACAAATTCACATTTAAGGAGATTTTACTATGCCATTAGTAACAACTACAGAAATGTTTAAGAAGGCATATAACGGCGGTTATGCTGTTGGTGCTTTTAACGTAAACAACATGGAAATCGTTCAGGGTATCACAGAGGCAGCTGGTGAGCTCAATTCCCCAGTAATCCTCCAGGTTTCAAAGGGTGCAAGAGCATATGCTAACCACACATATCTCGTAAAGCTCGTTGAGGCTGCAGTTCAGGAAAACCCACAGATCCCTATCGCTCTTCACCTTGATCACGGTGATTCATTCGAGCTTTGTAAGTCATGTATCGATGGTGGTTTCACATCAGTTATGATCGATGCTTCATCAAAGTCTTTCGAGGATAACATCGCTCTCACAAAGCAGGTTGTAGAGTACGCTCACGCTCATGGTGTAGTAGTAGAGGCTGAGCTCGGTACACTCGCTGGTATCGAGGATGAGGTTTGTGTAGAGGCTGGTAATGAGGCTTATACACGTCCAGAAGAGGTTGAGGAGTTCGTTGATAAGACAGGTTGTGATTCACTTGCAATCGCTATCGGTACTTCACACGGTGCTTACAAGTTTACAGCTGATCAGTGCACACGTAACGAAGAGGGCATCCTTGTTCCACCTCCACTCCGTTTCGACGTTCTCGAGGAGATCGTTAAGAACCTCCCAGGCTTCCCAATCGTTCTTCACGGTTCATCTTCTGTTCCACAGGAGTTCGTAAAGATGGTTAACGCTTATGGCGGTAACATGCCAGATGCAGTTGGTATCCCAGAGTCACAGCTCCGTGAGGCTGCTAAGCTTGCTGTATGTAAGATCAACATCGACTCAGATATCCGTCTTGCTATGACAGGTAACATCCGTAAGTACTTCGCTGAGAACCCATCACACTTCGACCCACGTCAGTACCTTAAGCCAGCTCGTCAGGCTGTTAAGGAGATGGTTGCTCACAAGATCGTTAACGTTCTTGGTTCAGACAACAAGATCTAATAATCAGTTATTAATTGAATTATTAAATATGACACCTGTCCTTCGGGGCAGGTGTTTTTTTGCCTTTTAAATTCAGTTTAGGTGGCAATTTGTTTTCGAGAAACAATTAAAGTATAATTGCCGTATGCATTCACAGTTTGATTTTGACAAGTTAGTAGATACAGAGAGCCTTAATTCAGACAGAAAGGTTCTTAATAAATCTGAGGATTCTGGTGTTCCAGGATTAGTATTTAATACTGATCGAAGACCAATTATGAAGAATCAGACTTCTGTTTCTGATGCTGGAAAATCAAGCGTTGAATTTACAGGTGAATCCTCATCTTTTATGGAACCTCTTGAGGATTTGGATCTTATTTCCGGACGTACAAGACCTACTGTTGTAGGTACTGGAATGGAGGTTCCTGTTGATTTTTCCAAAGACCATAAGATTTATGATCCATCTCTTGATAGAACAACTGGTTTTGGACAGGTTGAACTTGGAGATGTAAATAGAAAGACAGGTGAGAAGTTTACAAAGGAATCTTTCGGACTTCCTGATTTCTACACTAATCCTGTCGATTTGATTATTGCCAGTGTAATTCTTGTTGCTGTTATTACAATTGAGATTATTGGAATCATTGCGATACTTTAATTTGCCTCATTTGTAACCACTATGAAACGTTTAAGAAACCTGATTTCTGTTAGAATATTATTGAATTATTTTGTAATGAGGATATATTTCTATGGATTTCGAGTATTCAAACGGTAGTTTTCAGCCATATAAATCATTTGATTCCATTTTTGCAGATAGAAAGTTGCCAGAATTTGGTAACGTTGAATCTCCTTTTGTAAGAGAAATTTCCACATGGCGTTTCTTCCTTGCAAACGGTGAAGGAGAGATTCCATTTGGATTTGAAGCTCAGTCTTTTGACGATGAAGACTGGGATATTATGAATGTTCCTTCTACATGGCAGATGGAAGGTTATGGCTTGCCATATAATCTTCTTTATAACCATCCTGAAGAACTTCAGAAGATTTCAAAGCGTGGAGAAGAGTCTATTAGTGATAAGTTTATGCTTACATCTAATAATGCTTTTTCTGATGAGATTGGTATTTACCGTTCTTCTGTAGTATTTACTCCTGAGGATATCGACAGAGCTATCTATCTTGAGGCTTCAGGTATCAGCGGAAGATTCATGGTATATCTTAATGGTCAGCTTCAGTGTGATTCTCACGCTGTTAATACTCCTAAGCGTATTTTGCTTTCAGAGTCTGCTCATGTAGGTGTAAATCAGTTAGTTATTCTTTGCTATCGTTGGGATAGAGACAGTCACGGTAAGATTATTAAGGAACATATGAATTATGGTTTCAGTGGTATCTATCGTCCTTTGCAGATTGTAACTGAGTCTTTGGTAGAGATTTCTAATCTTCATATTACTGTACATAACGTACCAGATGCTTTCGTTAATGAGTTTACTAATGAGAAGGCATTGGAGCAGAAACTTGTATCTAAGGTTTCAAGAGGATGCTACCAGCTTAAGGCTGATTTTAAGATTCGTAATCACACAGATTATATGATGCCATATGCAGTAAGAGTTTCTGTTATGGAAGCTCGTTCTGAGTATGATCCATATAAGTTCCCATTCGCAAAGATTGATATTAAGGCAACACCTGGTGGCGTTGTTGATGCACATAAGACAATTACAGATTCTTTCGAGCTTACTGCTGTTGATGTTGCTCAGTGGTCTGATGCAACTCCAGTTCAGTATGATTTGATTCTTGAGGTTCTTGATTCAGAAGAGAGAATCGTATGTGTAAAGAAGAGAAGATTTGGTTTTAGAAGTACTGAAATCGTTAAGGGTAAGTTCTCAATTAACGATAAGACACTTCCACTTCTTCTTGTTAAGTATTATGAGTTTGATCCTAAGGGCGGTATTACTGTTTCTATCGACAGATTCAGACAGGATGTCATCCTTATGAAGAGATGTGGTATTAACGGTATCATTACTCAGGGTTTCCCAATTAGTGAGACAATGCTTAATCTCTGTGATCAGTATGGTCTATACGTTGTTGCACTTTGTGATCGTTCATTTATGCGTGATTATATGGAATTCGCCATGAACCATCCAAGTGTAATTATGTGGGGCTTTAATGACTATGGTTATAACCAGGCAGACTGCCTTAGAACAAAGAGTGAGTTGAAGGTTCTTGATAGTACAAGACCTTGGTACTGCGCTGCTGACACTTCTATGACAGTTTCTGATATTTATCCAATGCCTTGTGAGGCTGGTGTAGTTTTCGGACCTTGGGAAGATCTTTGTATCGACCGTAAGTATGTTTTCGATAACAACAAGCTTGGAAAGAATCTCTTCGAGACTATCCCTGGTAGAACACACTTTAACGATGACGATGCAGACTATAAGTGGATTCACCATGCTGATCTCGTTGGTGGTAAGCAGAAGGTTAATAGCAGCATCGGTCAGGGTATTGTAGACAGTGAGCGTAATCCACATCCTGTATATCACGATATCCGTAAGCAGTGTCAGTCAATTAATATCTTCTCATCAACAGAAGATCCTACAACACTTACAATGCGTAATAATCATCCATTTGCTTATACTCCTGAAGTTACTCTCGAGTGGAAGGTTCTTCTTGGTGGAACTTCAATTATGAGTGGCAGAGGATTGATTACTGAGATTGAGCCTGATGGTGTAAGAACACTTAGATTCCCAATCGATATTCAGTCATTTGCTGAAGATGGATGGGCTAAGGGTAACCAGGGTCTCATTGATTTGTACTTTAATTCTCTTTCACATGAGTTGGTATTTGATATCAGCCTTAAGCTTGTTTCTAATACTTACTACGCGAGCGAGAAATTTGAAATTGCTTTCTATCAGGATGTTCTCCTTGATGAAGTAGGTCGTCCAACTGTTGTATTCGTTGAGAATGATGGAAATCTTCTTGAGTCTGGTGAATCTGATTCTGATATTAATGAGAGCATGGTTTTGATGACATCTTCATCAAATAGTGTTTCAGAAAGCCCAGTTACTTCTGTTGTAGATGAGTACGGAATTGTAGCTCAGCCTGATTCACTTAATGTTGGAAATAATGATTTTGGATTTACATTCTCACGTAAGGATGGAGCTCTTAACGGCATTCGTGTAGGTGAGAAGGAATTCGTTCTTGGTAACCTTATTCCAAGTTTCTACAGATGCCCATCTAATATCGATAGAACTGATCGTAATTTCGTTCTTGCAAAGACAATTTTCTCACAGGAAAGTGATTACGAAGAAATTCAGGATTCACTTGAATATGTTGGTTCGAACTATTCTGTTAAGGGTGATACATTCTCATATATTGCAAGATATAAGTCATTTGCAATGAAGGGTGAAGTAATTGTAGCTTACGAGATTTCAAAGGCTGATACACTTGAAGTTACTTTGAACTTTACACCTAAGTACGACATGATCAGATACGGTTTCAGAGTGCCTCTTTCAAAGGAAGGCGTGCTTTGTACATGGTATGGCCGTGGTCCTGGTGAGTCTTACTACGATCGTAAGAATGCAACTCGTATTGGTGTATTTAGCGCTGGCGTAGATAAGATTTATCATCCATACGCAAGACCTGCTGAGAATAGTTCTCATACAGACACTGCAGCAGTTTCATTCTCTTTCGATGAAGGTGAGACATTCGAAGTACGTCGTAAGGGCAATGCAAGATTTGACTTTACAGTTCTTCCATTCACACCAGAGCAGATGAATGAGTATTTGCACGAGGAGCTCCTTATGCAGAACAACTTCTGTGAATTGTTCCTTGATTTCTGTTCAAAGGAAATTGAAAGAACAGTGGATAATACATCAAGTCTTCCACTTAAGAAGAATGTTACATATAGAGAAACATTCGAGTTTAAGCTTTCTAAGAAATAAGACACTATAAAAGCTCACTTCACTGAAGTGAGCTTTTTAATTTCTTCTTTTGTGAGTAAACGGTATTCGCCATACTTTAAGTCGCCCAGTTCAATATCCATAAATCTGATACGTCTAAGCTTTGTAACTCTGTATCCTAAGTATTCGCACATTCTTCGAATCTGTCTGTTGAGACCCTGCTTAAGAGTAATCTTAAAAGTGTGAGGGGAGATGATCTCAACTTTACAAGGAAGTGTAGTTCTTCCAAGGATAGGCAAACCGCCTTCCATTCTCTCTTTAAAGCCATCTTCAATCTTACGCTCTACACGTACTACATATTCCTTCTCATGGCCATTCTCTGCACGCAGGAGCTGGTTTACGATATCACCATCGTTAGTAAGAAGAATTAATCCTGAAGAGTTTTTATCAAGACGTCCAATAGGGAAGATACGCTCTTTAAAGTTAAGGTAATCGATGATATTGGACTCATCTCTTAAGTCAGTTGTACATGTAATTCCAAGTGGCTTATGGAGAGCAATATAGATCTTGTCATCCTTTGGAACAATAGATTTACCGTCGATAGTTACGTTAGAGTTCTCGTTTACAGTAGTCCCCATTACTGCAGGTGCACCGTCTACGAGGACTTTACCTTCAGCGACGAGTCTGTCAGCTTCACGTCTGGAACATAAGCCAGATGAAGCTATGTATTTATTGATTCTAATGCTATTGTTGTCACTCATAATTAAAACCAGTTAGTAGTAGACTCTGAACGCTTCAAAGTAAAGGTGAAGCTTGTACCCTTTCCGTATTCACTCTCAACAGTAATCTCTTCGCCCATGTAGTTAAGAAGCTCCTTGGCAATGGCAAGACCAAGTCCAGTACCCTTCTTACCACGAGCTCTGTCTGCCTTGAAGAATCTGTCGAAAATATGGTTGATATCGTATTCGTGGATACCTTGTCCTGTATCACTTACAGTTACATATACCTTGTTATCGATATCACTAAATTCAGTTGAAATAGTAATAGAACCGCCTTCTGGTGTGTACTTCTTGGCGTTATCAAGAAGAATTACAAGAATCTGCTCAACACGGTCTGGGTTACCCTGAACTGTAGGGAGAATACCTGTGTTAAACATAACCTTGAAGTTGATACTTGCATCACGCATTACAGGCTGGAACTTAGTCTCAAACTCTGAAAGGAGAGTATTCAAATCGAATGGGAATGTCTTAAACGCAAGTGTACGAGACTGGAGCTTTGAGAGCTCAAGCATGTCATCGATAAGTCTTGAAAGACGAAGTGTCTCGTTAAGGATAATGTTGTAGTAACGATGCTTGTCTTCTTCCTTACGTACCATTCCATCGGCAAGTGGCTCAATAAGACCACGGAGAGTCTGAAGAGGAGTACGAAGCTCGTGAGAAATATTAGCAACGTAGTCACGTCTTGTTTTCTCGAGTTTGTTTTCTTCTGTTGTATCACGGAAGAATCCTGTAGCACCAATACATGTTGTTGTATCAATTACGTCAAACTTAGGGATGATATTAATCTCGTAAGCGTAATCAGGACCTTCCAAAGAGAGGTCTTTACGCTCACCAGTAGCAAGACATTCATCAACGTTCTGCCAAACCTCTTCGAAAGGGATGAGGTGAAGACGCTCAGTGAAGAGATTCTTCTTAGGAACTTTGGCAAAGATTGTGTTCATTGTTTCATTCTGAACTGAAGGGAAACCGTTAGAATTAAATACAACGATTCCATCACTAATTACGTTAAAGATATCCTCGAGTCGGTTACGCTCGTTTGTAAGATCGTTGATTGACTGGGAAAGCTTATTAGCCATCATGTTAAATGAACGCGCAAGTTCACCAACCTCACCGGAATGGTTCTCGTTAGCACGTACTTCGTAGTTTCCACGACCGTATTCTTTGGCTACGTTATTTACTTCCTGGATAGGGAGTACGATTCTGTTTACTACAAGAACTACAGGAAGAAGCATAGTAAGTGCAGCAGCCAGTGTAGAAAGAAGAAGGATATTCATGTAGGAGAAGATAATGCTGTTATCTTCAGTAACAATTGAAATTGAAACAAGATATCCATCTGGAACATCATTTGTATGAATTGGATACTGAATAATAAGTGAACGCTCATGCTCGTGTGGAAGAGTAATCAAAGCATAGTTCTTATCTTCTGAAGAGATATGTGAGAGCATATTAATCTCAACATACTCAAGTTCTTTACTAATAGAAGAATATTTAGGATTAAACTCCTGAGGGTAGAGAATAGTACCTTCTTCATCAATAATAAAAAACTTACGATTAGTGATATTAGTGTTATCGAAAATGATACTGGAATGAGATAAGAATTCTGAATCGTCAGAATTGTTGATACGTCCTGCTAATTCATATGCCTGACTAAAGGCTTCGTCCACCTCAAAAGAAAACGCTGTGTTTTTACCAGCGATTACGAAAGCAATAGTTGCAAGAATAGTTGATGAAAAAAGCGCCGCAAGTACCAAGATAACTGTGCGGCGCATTAATGTGCTGTTACGAAACATTAAGAAACCTCGAACTTATAGCCGACACTATATACTGTCTGAATGCTCCATGAAGAGTTCTCATAAGAAATCTTCTGACGAATTCTCTTAATATGTGTATCAACTGTTCGGGAATCACCATTATATTCGTTACCCCAAACAAGTTCGAGAATCTGATCTCTACCCATTACCTGACCTGGGTGAGAAGCGAGCAAGTGGAGAATCTCAACTTCCTTAGGTGTACAAGGGATATTCTCGCCCTTAACCTTAACAGTATAGTTATCAACGTTAATCTCAAGTCCGTCGAATCTAAGGATAGATGCTGATTCAACAGTATCAACTGTTCTTCTGAGAACTGCCTTGATACGAGCGATAACCTCACGAGGTGAGAAAGGCTTAACGATATAGTCGTCAGCACCAAGCTCCAAGCCTAATACTCGGTCAATCTCTTCGCCCTTGGCTGTGAGGATGATAATAGGAGTAGAAAGTGTCTTTCTAACTTCACGGCAAACATCAAGTCCACTCATCTCAGGCATCATAACATCAAGAAGGATAAGATCTGGCTTATCTTCTTCAACCTTCTGAAGGCCTTCGCGACCATCGTAAGCGTCTGAATGTGTATAATGCTCGTTTTCAAGATAAAGACTTAATGATTCATGAACGATTGGATCGTCATCACAAATTAATACGTGAGGGATATGAGACATTTCATAACTCCTTAAAAAGCAAATTTTCATATATTATATAACAAATACTGAAAAATACACATAAAAAATTCTTATTATTTAAAATAGATTTATCGTTATGTTGATGTATAATATACCCGTTTAGGAGGTGCAAAATGAAAAAATTTATCAAAGGCGTAGTGTCTGTTTTACTTGCAGCATCATTTATGACAAGTGTTGCTGGTTGTTCTATTTTCGACAAGGCTGGTAAGCTTTGCGTAGAGGTTGGAGATCAGTTTATCGAGGCTGCTTTAGAGCGTGAGATTGAGGATATGGCTGATTTGTGTTATGACGATGAGGAAGCTATGGAAATTCTTGGAAGATATGCTTCTTCTGTAGATGAGATTGATGCAATTCTTGAGAAGGCTACATTTAAGGCTACAAAGAGAGAGTGTTCAACAAAGGATGGTAAGGGTACAGTTACATATACAATTACTCTTCCAGACTATGAGGCTGCGTTGGATGAGGATCCAGATGATGTAGATGAGTTCATCGATCTTCTTGATGATGTTGAAGAGACAATTGATATGGAGATTAAGCTTTCATTTAAGCTCCATAAGGATAACTGGTATGTTTCAAACTATGACGATTTCGCAGAGGATTTCTACGAGGAGTTGAACGATATTGATTTCCCATTCGTTTCTCCACTTGCTTCACAGCTTGAAGAGACAAGATGGTACTTCATCGATGCTGGTGATCAGAGCAACCCAATCTATGAGAATCCAAGCTCAATCGACTTGGAAATCTGGATTTCAGGTTCATATTCTGGAGTTACTTATACAATCGAGCACAATGGCCGTGTAATCTACACAGGTAATGGCCTTGACGCTTGGGTAAGTGCGTATGAGATTGGTTCAGGTTTCGAGTATGAGCCAGGTTCATACACAATTTCATTCTACGATTCAGACGGACGTCCAATCTATTCAGATACATGTACAGTTCGCTAATTAATTATTAGATTAATCGCAGTTTATAAGGCCGTTACTCAATTGTAACGGCCTTTAATTTGCTTTTTTTTATATAAATACTATAATTATTCAGAATAACTATCTGAGGTTTACTATTTTCATGAATAAATCATTTGCTAAAAAGTTTGTATCTTTAACACTTTCTTTCGTAATTATGGCTTCATTTACAGGATGTTCTGACTTCCTTAATGAGATTGCCACTGAGAAGGTTACTGACTATATGGAGGATGTATTGGCTGATTTTGCTAATGATCCTATCGCTACAGTTGAAGAGAATTCATTGGAAGAAGTTGAATTCACTGAGTTGACTGATGAGCAGAGAGAGGTTTGCCTCGAGAATCTTTCTTCTGTTGACACTGTTCTTAAGAAGATTTCCGTTAGTGAGGACAGAACTTCAGCTACTGTAACAGTTACATTCAAGAAGGTAATGGATTTCTATGATGATACTGATTTGATTGGTACAGAGGATGAAATCAGAGAGTATTTTGATGATTGTGCTACTACTGATGTTCCAATGACATTTAAGCTTGAGCGTCAGGAAGATGGCTGGCGTATTGAGGATATGTCTGAGATTGATGAAGTTTTCTTCCAGTCTTATGCTGATATTTGTTTCCTTGATGAGCAGGGTTTCCCAATTAACGTAACATTGGGTTATGTTAACTCTATTCTTGTAGGTTCATACTGGTATGATCCAATCGAGGGTAACCCAACAAGCACTACAACAATGCTTACAGTTTACTATTTGCAGAATGTATTCTATTTTAACCACCCAATGACTATGACATTTGAAGCTGAGCTTCGTTGTGATGGTGAGGTTGTTATGTCTCGTGAAGTTGTAGTTAACAATCAGGTTATTGCAAAGTGTGATTTTGAGAACGAGAATGGAAGTACATTTGCTCCTGGTACATATACAATTGCTTTGCTTTACAATGGTGAGGTAATTGCTGAGTCTGATGAACTCGTAGTTCGTTAATCGGGGGTAGTTCACTTGTTTATTGCAGATAACTGGAAGGACTTTGAGGTACTTTATGCTGGTAATGGCGAGAAGTACGAGCGTTGGGGAGATGTTACTCTTTTGAGACCAGACCCTCAGGCTATCTGGCCTTTTGATTTTGATTCTGTAAATAAGCCTTCTGCTATTTATAAGCGTAGTTCTACAGGTGGTGGCGCATGGAACAGACTTAAGCCAATGCCCAATACCTGGAAGATTAACTACAATTCACTTGGAAGAGAATTAACTTTCATTATTGAACCTACTGCTTTTAAGCATACAGGTCTTTTTCCTGAGCAGGCTGCTAACTGGGATTTCTGTGGAAATCTTATTGAGAAAGCTATTGCTGAGGGTCGTCAGGAAGTTCGTATTTTAAATCTTTTTGGTTATACAGGTGGTGCAACTGTTGCCAGCGCTTCTCATGGTGCTACAGAGGTTGTTCATGTTGACGCGTCAAAGGGAATGATTATGCGTGCCAAAGAGAATCTTGCAGCCTCAGGTCTTGGTGATAAGTATGTTCGTTTTATCGCTGAGGACTGTAAGCGTTTTGTAGAGCGTGAAATCCGTCGCGAGCGTAAGTACGATGGAATCATTATGGATCCTCCTAAGTATGGTCGTGGACCAACTGGTGAATTATGGGAGATTGAAAAGAATCTTTACGATTTTGTAGAGCGTTGTTCTTTGCTCCTTTCAGATGATCCTTTGTTCTTCCTTATTAGTTCTTATGCTACTGAGCTTGGTGCAAAGTCTATTGCCAATGTTTTGGAACTTGTTTTGCGTGACAGATTTGGCGGTAAGGTTGATTCTGAAGAGTTAGGTCTTCCTATTAAGAACATGGGCATTACGCTCCCATGTGGACAGTCAACAAGATGGACAAAGTAATTTATAACGGAGTTACAATCCTTTTCGAAGATAATCACGTAATTGTTGCTATTAAGCCTTCGGGTGTTTTGTCCCAGGCAGATGGCTCTGATGCTCCTGATATTCTCACAATAATTAAGGAATATATTAAAGTTACTTACAATAAGCCTGGAAATGTTTTTCTAGGCCTCCTTCACAGACTCGATCGTAACGTAGAAGGTGTAATGGTATTCGCAAAAACAAGTAAAGCAGCATCCAGAATCAGCGAGCAGATTCGTAAGCACGAGGTTAATAAAAAGTATCGTGCTATTGTTGGAGGCACACTTTCAAAGAAGTCTTCGAAAGTAATTAATTACTGCGTTAAAAATTCACGTGACAATATAACAAAAGTGTACGATAAAAGACCCACTTCAGGGGACGCAAAAGAGTCCAGTCTGTTTTATAATGTAATCAAAGAAAGTTCGTATAATGGTAAAAAGATTTCTTTGGTTGAAATTGATTTATTAACTGGCAGATCTCATCAGATCAGAGCTACAATGTCACATCTTGGTCATCCTTTATTAGGTGACAATAAGTATGGCGATAAGCTTTATCGTGGCAGTGTATGTTTGCAGTCATTCTTAATTGGTTTTAAGCATCCTGTTTCAGGTGAGTATGTGGAGTTTGTAATTCCAGAGAATTCTAATGCACCATGGAATGTATTTTAAGGAGTTTTTATGAGCACTGAGACTTTTTCAATTTCAACTGAGGATATTGAGGCAAACAAGAATAGAATTATTGAGTTGCTTAACTCAACTGGCAGAGCTGGTATTGAGCGCCTGATTGGCTGGCTTGAGCAGACTGATTTCTTCACTGCACCTGCATCTACAAAGTACCACTTACATTGTAAGGGTGGACTTGCTTTGCATTCTCTTAATGTTTATGAGCGTCTTAAGGCCAAGGTTGATTCAGGTCTCATTTCGATTAAGCCAGAGACAGTAATTATTACTACTTTGCTTCACGATGTATGTAAGGCGAACTTCTACGCAGTTCAGAAGCGTAATCGTAAGATTGATGGCTCATGGGTTGAGGTTGAAGAGTGGGGAGTAGATGAGAAGCTTCCTATTGGTCATGGCGATAAGTCATGTTTTATTGTTCAGTCATTTATTCGTCTTTCAGCAGAGGAATATGCAATGATCAGATTCCATATGGGACGTGAATCTGATAATAACAGCGACTATTTTTCAAAGGCTGCAGCACAGTTCCCAGCGGTTGCTGCAATTCATACATCTGATTTGGAGTCTGCCTTTATCGTTGAGTCCAGACTTTAAGTCTTATTATTCTTGAATTTGATATAAATAATTTATATAATGATGTGTCGTATGTTGCCATACTGCGCTATTTGCGTGCGGCAAATTTTATTTTTATAGGTGAACGATATGTATAATAAAGTGTCAAAGGACATGAAGTTTATTGATAGAGAGCAGGAAGTTCTTGCTTTCTGGAAAGACAACAAGATTTTCGAGAAGAGTATTGTTGAGAAGCAGGATTTGCCAACATATACTTTCTATGATGGACCTCCAACAGCTAATGGTAAGCCACACATTGGACACGTTTTAACACGTGTTATTAAGGATATGGTTCCTAGATACCAGACAATGAAGGGTCATAAGATCATTCGTAAGGCAGGATGGGATACACACGGTCTTCCTGTAGAGCTTGAGATTGAGAAGAAGCTCGGTATCGATGGTAAGGAGCAGATTGAGGCTTATGGTCTCGATCCTTTTATCAAGCAGTGTAAGGAATCTGTTTGGCAGTACAAAGGTATGTGGGAAGAGTTCTCCGGTAAGGTAGGATTCTGGGCTGATATGGATGATCCATATGTTACATATCACGATACATTTATTGAGTCTGAGTGGTGGGCTCTTAAGAAGATTTGGGATGACGGACTCCTTTATAAGGGCTTTAAGATCGTTCCATACTGCCCACGTTGTGGTACACCTCTTTCTTCACACGAGGTTGCTCAGGGATATAAGACAGTTAAGGAGCGTTCAGCTGTTGTTCGCTTTAAGTGCGTAGATGAGGATGCATACTTCCTCGCTTGGACAACTACACCTTGGACACTTCCAAGTAACGTTGCTCTCTGCGTTAACCCAGATGAGACATACTGCAAGGTTAAGGCTGCAGATGGACGCACATACTATATGGCACAGGCTTTGCTTGATGCTGTTCTTGGTAAGCTTTCAGAAGATGGTGCTCCAGCTTATGAGATTCTCGAGACATATAAGGGTATTGATCTTGAGCATAAGGAGTATGAGCCACTCTTCGAGTGCACAAAGAAGAAGGTTGCTTCACTTCCTGAGAAGGGTCACTACATCACATGTGATTCTTACGTAACAATGTCTGATGGTACAGGTATTGTACATATCGCTCCTGCATTCGGTGAGGACGATGCTCAGGTAGGTAGAAAGTATGGCTTGCCTTTCGTTCAGTTTGTAAACGGTAAGGGTGAGATGACAGAGGAGACTCCATACGCTGGTATGTGGGTTAAGGATGCTGATAACAAGGTATTGGTTGATCTCGATAACGATGGTCTCTTGTTCGACGCTCCTAAGTTCGAGCATGAGTATCCACACTGCTGGAGATGTGATCGTCCACTTATCTATTACGCTAGAGATACATGGTTCATCAAGATGTCTGCTGTTAAGGACAAGCTTGTTGCTAATAACAATACAGTTAACTGGATCCCAGAGGGTATCGGTAAGGGACGTTTCGGTGCTTGGCTTGAGAATGTTCAGGACTGGGGTCTTTCACGTAACCGTTCTTGGGGTACTCCACTTAATATCTGGGAGTGTTCTTGTGGTAAGCGTCATGCTATCGGTTCTATTGAAGAGTTGAAGTCAATGAGCAAGAACTGTCCAGATCAGATTGAGCTTCACCGTCCATATATCGATGAAGTTACTATCACTTGTCCTGATTGTGGCGGCGAGATGAAGAGAGTACCAGAGGTTATCGACTGCTGGTTCGATTCAGGTGCGATGCCTTTCGCTCAGTGGCACTATCCATTTGAGAATAAGGAAATCTTTGATGATAACTTCCCAGCTGACTTTATCAGTGAGGCTGTAGACCAGACTAGAGGTTGGTTCTATTCATTGATGGCAATTTCAACATTGCTCTTTGATAAGGCTCCATATAAGAACGTAATCGTTCTTGGTCACGTTCTTGATAAGGACGGAAACAAGATGAGTAAGTCTAAGGGTAACGCTGTTGACCCTATGGAGGCTCTCAACAAGTTTGGTGCTGATGCTATTCGTTGGTATTTCTACAGCAACTCAGCTCCATGGCTTCCAAACCGTTTCCACGAGGATGCTGTTAAGGAAGGTCAGAGCAAGTTCATCGGTACATACTGGAATACTTATGCATTCTATGTAATGTACGCTGATATCGATAACTTTGATCCAACACAGTACAAGCTCGATGTAGCTAACCTTTGTGCTATGGACAGATGGATTTTGAGCCGTCTTAATACACTTACAAAGGTTGTTGATGAGAAGATGTCTGCTTATGATATTTTCACATCTGCAAGACTTATCCAGGACTTCACAGATGAACTCTCTAACTGGTACGTAAGACGTGGCCGTGAGAGATACTGGGCTGGTGATATGAACAAGGATAAGGTTGATGCGTTCATGACTCTTTATACTGTTCTTGAGCAGTTCACAAGACTTTGCGCACCATTCGTACCATTTGTTACTGAGTCTATCTACCAGAACATCGTTCGTAGCGTAGATAAGAATGCTCCAGAGTCAGTACATCTTTGTGACTATCCTGTAGCTGATGAGTCATTGATTGATGTTGAACTTGAGAAGGAAATGGCTCTGGTTCGTTCAATCGTTGAGCTTGGTCGTGCTGCACGTAATGCTGCTAATGTTAAGAACAGACAGCCAATGTCTGATATCTATATTGTTTCTGATACAAAGCTTGATGAAGAGTATCAGGGAATTGTTCGTGATGAGCTTAATATCAAGAATGTTCAGGTTCTTGAGGATGCTTCAAGCCTTATGGACTACAAGTTCAAGCCACAGCTCAGAACATGTGGTAGAAAGTTTGGTCCTAAGCTTAACGCTGCTAAGGAAGTAATCGCTGCTCTTCCTGGTAAGGAGACAATGGATAAGCTTTCTGCTGGTGCTATCACACTCACAGTTGATGGTGAGGACTTTGAGATGACAACTGAGGACTTCATTGTTGAAACAGTTCAGCTTGAGGGTCTTTCAACTCAGTCAGATAAGGGTGTTACAGTATCTATCAATACAGTTCTTACACCAGAGCTTCTTGAGGAAGGTCTTGTAAGAGAGATTATTTCTAAGATTCAGAACATCCGTAAGAAGACAGAGGGACTTAACGTTACAGACAGAATTGCTATCGTATATTCTGGTAACGAGAAGATTTCAGAAGTTATTTCTAAGAATTGTGAATATATTGCATCTGAGGTTCTTGCTGTTTCTCTCGAAGCAGGTGAGACAGGTGACAATGCAGAGGCTTGCGAGGCTAACGGTGAGAAGTTCACTGTAGTTCTCAAGAGGGCTTAATTAATGATATTCCGATTAATTGGAAGTGGTTATTCAGGTAAGGAGATAGTTTTCTATCTCCTTATTATGCTCTTTGCATTAACTCTCAGCTTTTCAGCTCATGAGTTTATGCATGCTTTTGTTGCCATGAAACTTGGTGATCCAACAGCGCAGAATCTTGGCAGAGTAACTTTGAATCCTGCTGCTCACATTGATCCACTTGGAGCTTTGCTTTTGCTTACAGTTGGTTTTGGATGGGGTAAGCCAGTTCCATATAACCCTAACAGACTTACTCGCTTTAAGAATAAGCGTTTGATGTGTATTATGGTTCATTTGGCTGGTGTTACTGGTAATTTCATCGTTGCTTATATCAGCAGCATTATCACTTTAATCATTGATGGTCTTTATACAGTTGGAATTATTAATGAAAATCCAGCTGTAGTTGCTTTGTCTTCAGTATTTTCATATACAACATTGTTTTCATTAGGTCTTTTGGCATTTAATTTGTTGCCAATTCCACCTCTTGATGGTTTCCATACTTTGGAGGAGCTCCTTCCATATAAGACACGTTACTCTCAGGGTTATCAGAAGTTCGTAAGAATGAGTCCACAGATTCTTCTTATTCTTATTATTCTTGGTTCTTTTAGTGGTCGTGATATTTTGTCAGTAATTATCAGCTTGATTGAGTTGCCTTTTGCTCATCTTTTAAATTTGCTTTTGATTCCTGTCCGAATCATTATTCAGTTGGTTTTGCATATATGAGTAATGTAGAAGCACCAGCATTTAAGATTCATGAATTTGAAGGCCCGTTGGACCTTCTGTTTCATTTGATTGAGAAAAATGATATCGAAATTTACGATATCCCTATTGCTGAGATTACAAATCAGTACATGGCGTTTCTCGATAAGATGGAAGAACTTGATATGGAAATCGCATCTGAGTTCCTCGTTATGGCGGCAACACTTGTGCATATTAAGTCACGAATGATGCTTCCAGGCAGAAGAGGAGATGACACTAATACTGAAGAAGATCCTAGAGAAGAACTCGTTATTAGTCTTCTTAAGTACAAAAGATGTAAGCTTCTTGCTGGTGAACTTAAAACAAGACATGATATTTATACTGACTGCTATTATAGAGTCCCATCTACAGCCAAGTCTTTGGATGTAGAAATCGTACTTCCACCACAAGAATTCGATCCTAAGGAATTCGATTTGGCAGTAGAGAATGTATGTAAGCGAAATGAGATTCGTTTTGCTGATATTTCAGCAAAGATTACACACATCCTTAAGAAAGATAAGCTTTCTGTAAAGGAAAGAATGAAGGCTGTATTTGCTATGATTACAAGACGCGGAAGAATCTTCTTTCACGAATTGTTTGATAAGGATAAGGCCGATAAGACAGATAGAATTGTAAGTTTCCTTGCTGTTTTGGAACTTCTTAGAGGTAATAAGATTGTTGCAGAGCAGAAGAAACCATTTGATGTAATCATTATTGAAAATAAGGAGATAGGAGAGAACATATGAGTAGAAACCCAGATGATAGTTTTGAATTACCAGTCCAGGAAGTTTCTGCTGCATGTGAGGCTTTGCTTTTTGCTTCTGGTGAAAGCATTTCTATTTCCAAGTTGGAAGAGGTTTTAAACGTAGATCGTAAGGTTATCGAAGAAGCGATGGATCGTTTAATTTCTGATTACAACAATAATCCTTGGGGCGGTCTTTTAATCAGAAAGATTGAAGATTCCTACATTATGTGTACAAAGCCTGGTATGAAGAAAGTACTTGAGCGTTTGTTTAGTCCAAAGGTTAAGCCACCACTTTCTCAGGCTTCTTATGAGACATTGGCTGTTATCGCTTATAACCAGCCAGTTACAAGAGCACAGGTTGAGTCAGTTCGTGGTGTTTCCAGTGACAGCATCATCTCAAGACTTTTGGACAGAGGATGGATTTGCGAAGCAGGTACACTTGATGCGCCTGGTCGTCCTTCATTGTTTGAAACAACAGAGCAGTTCTTAATCGAGTTTGGTATTGAATCTGTAGATGAATTGCCATCAATGGAGCTTATGAGTTATAAGACAATCAGAGACCTCGAGGTTTCACTTGAAAAGGCTGCTGGTAATGAGGACAGACAGATTTCTATCGAGAATTTTATGGATGCTGAAGAAGCAGATGGAGAATAAAAATGGAAAGTACTATTGAATTAATTGAATCAAGACTTCCTACAATGAGTAAGGGTCATAAGGCCATTGCTAATTATATTATCGAGTCATATGACAAGGCTGCTTATATGACAGCATCCAAGCTTGCTGAGCAGACAGGCGTCAGTGAGTCTACTGTAGTTCGTTTTACTATGGAGTTAGGTTTTGAAGGATATCCATACTTCCAGTCAGCTCTTAAGGAGGAACTTAAATCTAAGCTTACATCAGTACAGAGACTTAACTATACAGAGCGTTTCGCAGATGATGCTACAGCTATCCGTGATGTTATCCAGGGCGATATGGATAACCTTAAGGACACTCTTGCAAACCTTGATGAGGCTGCAATGTCTGCTGCTGTTAAGGAGATTCTTGGAGCACGTAAGATCTTTATTATGGGCCTTCGTTCAAGCTCACCACTTTCATCTTTTATGCACTTTTATATGACACTTCTTTTCGATGAAGTAGTTCATATTCATAGTAATAGTACAAACGAAGTATTTGAGCAGATTATGTCTATCACAGAAGATGATGTAATGATTGGTATTTCTTTCCCAAGATATTCTCAGAGAACTATTAATTCTATGGAATATGCCAAGAAGAGAGGCGCTAAGATTATCGTTATCACAGATAAGGATAATACAGCTATGACTGAGTATGCTGACGTTAAGCTTTTCGCTAAGTCAAGTATGGCTTCTTTTGTAGATTCTCTTGCAGCTCCTCTTTCACTTATCAATTCATTGCTTGTTATTCTTGGTATGCACAGAAGAGAGCACATTATTAATTCTTTCGAGGCGCTCGAGACACTTTGGTCACAGTACCGTGTTTATGAAGTAGGCCGTGATAGAGAGCCAAATGGTATGGAGGAAGAACCATGAGTGATATTTTTCAGATTGCAATTGATGGTCCTGCTGGATCAGGAAAGAGCACACTTGCAAAGGGTGTTTCAAAGAAGTTAGGAATTATGTACCTTGATACAGGTGCTATGTATAGAACATGTGGTTTATGTGCTGTTAAGCGTGGTATCGATCCTAAGGACGTTCCAGCTGTAGAAGAAATGCTTAATTCAATGAAGCTTGAAGTAAAGTTTGTTGATGGTGAGCAGAGAATGATTCTTGATGGTGAGGACGTAACAGGAATGATTCGTACACCAGAAGTTTCTATGGCAGCATCTACAATCAGCGCAGTACCTGCAATCAGAACTGCAATGGTTAACTATCAGCGTGAGATTGCTTCTTATCAGAGTTTCGTTCTCGATGGCAGAGACATCGGTTCTAATGTTTTGCCTAATGCTAAGTATAAGTTCTTCCTTACAGCTTCAGCTGAGACAAGAGCTACAAGAAGACTTGCAGAACTTAACGAAAAGGGTGACTTTTCTCAGAACTATGAAGAAGTTCTTGCTGATATCAAGCTTCGTGACAAGCAGGATAGCGAAAGAGCTACAGCTCCACTTGTTAAGGTAGACGATGCATTCGAGATTGATACATCAAATATCGGTATTGAAGAGACATTGAATCTCTTGCTTTCAAAGGTTTCAGAGTAAGGTTGTTTTATGAAGGTAATTAGAGCAAATTCATCTGGTTTTTGTTTTGGTGTTAAAAATGCCGTTAATACTGCAGAGCAGATGATTTTGAATGCCAGTCCTGATGAGCATTTGGTAATGCTTGGAGAGTTAACTCATAACGAAACTGTTGTGAATAAACTCGTAGAAGGCGGTTTTGAGATTATTCATGAAGCTAAGAATGTGCCAGAAGGTTCAACTGTAATCATTCGTGCTCATGGCGTTACACCAGATGAGAAGGCGGTTCTTGAATCAAAGAACTGCAAGATTTATGACTGTACATGTCCATTTGTTCAAAAGATACACGATATTGTTAAAAAGGAAACAGCGAAGGGAAATAATGTAATTATTTCTGGAACCAAAGGTCATCCTGAAGTTATTGGAATCTGTGGTGAAGCCCCTGACAAAGTGACGGTTGTAAGCTCCGCAGATGAGATAAAATCACTAGAAATCGACTATTCTAAAACAATTTTGATATCACAAACCACATTTTCTTCGAGTGAATTCGGTGCAATTTGTGCATTTGTTGAAAATAAAATTGCAAATAATCAAATATTTGGTACAATATGTAATACGACTACCGTTAGGCAGTCTGAAGCTGCGCGTATTTCAGCCGAAGTTGATGCAATGCTTGTCATTGGATCATCCCACAGCAGCAATACAAAGAAGCTTTATGATGTTTGCAGTAGTCATTGTGATAGGACGTATCTGATAGATACCATCGATGATTTGGAAAGTTTACTTGCTGAAGGCAAGTTTAAAGAAGAGGATACGATAGGGGTAACTGCAGGTGCTTCTACACCGGAAGCTATTATTTTGGAGGTTGTTCGCAGAATGGACAAGAATGAACTTTTAAACGATCAGGAGCAGACTGATATCAATTTCGGTGATTATATCGAAAGCATTCCTCAGTTAAGGAAGAATGCTGTAGTGAAGGGAGCTATTACTTCGGCTGATGCTGATTTCGTTTATGTTGATGTACGCGACAAGTCTGAAGGAAAGATAGCTCTTAAGGAATTCGCTAACGATGCTGATTTTGATATTGAGAAGGCAATTGCTGAGAAGCAGGAAGTAACAGTAGTTGTTAAGAGCATTAGAAACACAGACCAGGGTAAGGAAATTATCCTTTCTAAGTCACAGCTCGACTTCGAGAAGAACCGTAAGGTTATTCAGGAAGCTTATGACAACAAGACAACAGTAACAGCTAAGATTACTGGTGTTGTTAAGGATGGCGTTATCGCTAACTACGGTGGAATTGATATTTATGTTCACCGCACACAGATTAAGATTGGTGATGTTAAGAACCTTGAGGAGTATAAGGGCCAGGATATCGAGCTCCTTATCACAAAGGTTGATACAGAGAAGCATCGTCTCAGAGTTTCAGGTTCACACAGAGCTATTCTCCTTGCAGAGAGAAAGGCAAAGTCAGAGGAAATCTGGAACAATATCGAGGTTGGTAAGCGTTACACAGGTATCGTAAGAAGCCTTCCTGATTTCGGTGCTTTCGTAGACATCGGCGGTGTTGACGGTCTCGTTCACATCACTGAGCTCTCATGGAAGAGAATCAGAAAGCCATCAGATGTACTTTCTGTTGGTGATTCAATCGAAGTATATGTAAAGAGCATTAACAAGGAAGATAAGAAGATTTCTCTCGGCTACAAGAAGGCTGAGGATGATCCTTACTACAACATCGAGGAGAGAATCCCAGTTGGTTCTATCGTTAAGGGTACAGTAGTAAGACTTACAAACTTTGGTGCTTTCGTACAGCTCGAGCCAGATCTTGATGCACTTTGCCATGTATCACAGATTTCTAGCGTAAGACTCCAGCAGCCATCAGACGTTCTTTCTGTTGGTCAGGAAGTAATCGCTAAGGTTGTTGAGATTAAGCCAGAGGAGAGAAAGATTTCTATTTCTATTAAGGAAGTAGAGCCAATCGATCCAGAAGAGACAGATGAGGCTTTTGATATCGCTGAGGATTCAGAAGAGGCTTAATTCTAATCTACAAATTGATTATTAAAGCAGGTTACCATTTGGTAGCCTGCTTTTTTGTTACAACAATTCATCTATTTTTAACTAATTCGTTATTTTGAAATTAGTATAATTAAAGTAGGAGTAGAAAGGAGGGGATGTTATGATTCGAAGTCGAGTTTTTTATATCGTAAAAAATTTCTTTGTAGTATTAATTGGAATATCCATTGTTCTTTCTCTCTTTAGCTTTGCTGATGTAGGTGATGATGATGTCATCTCACTTCAAAGTTCAGTAAGTTCTATTACTGCTCTGGCTGTTTATGAGCCAGTTGAAATCCCAGCTGTCTATAATCCTAATGAAGAGATTAAAGTATCCAAGCTCGATGATTTAAATGTTGAGAAGAATACATATGTAATCACCAGTAAAGATATTGCTGATGAATATGAAATCATTGAACCAGAAGCATTTACTTACGACGGTTTAACAATGTGGGTTGATGTTAATCTTGCTAACATCAGAGAGAATCCAAATGTTGAGGCTGAGATTGTTGAGCAGCTTGAATATGCAACAGAAGTTCTTCGTATTTCATATGGAAATTCATGGTCACTAATTCGATTTAAAGATGGCGAAGAAGGTTATATTATCTCAAGTTCTTTAACTGATGAGTTTATTGAACCTACAGAGTCTCCAACGCCAACAGCCACAGCGACTCCAACACAGCAGGCAGTAGCTACAGCTACATCAACTCCTGTACCTAATAACAATAATACTTCAAACAATACGGCACCTAGTTATACAGTATCTGCATATTCAGCAACACTTTATGCTTCATGTGCACTTAATGTAAGAACTGGTCCCGGAGTTAATTATTCTCTTGTAAGAGTATTATCAAGTGGTGCAACACTTACAATTACTGGTCAGACAAATAATGGATGGTATCAGCTTTCAGATGGTAATTTTGTAAAGTCTGATTTGTGTGTTTCAACACCACCACAACAAAATAGTTATCAGGAGTCTTCAACAGGTAACAGTTTTTCTGATTATTGTCTCCAGTTTGTAGGAACTGTCTACATTTACGGCGGTAGTAGCCCATCAGGATTTGACTGTTCAGGATTTGTAAGATACGTATATGCCAATTACTATGGAATCTCATTGCCACATAATGCAGCTGAGATAGCACAGCTTGGAACACCAGTTTCAGGAGATGTTCAGGTAGGTGATGTTCTTTGTCACGACTATAACGGCGATGGCTATATTGAGCATTGTAGTATCTATATCGGAAACGGACAGTGCATACATGCAAGTAATTCAAGAAGTGGTGTAATTACATCACCATGGCCAATGGGCGCAGTAGTAACAATTCGAAGATTTATCTAAAAAAAGAAGCACCAGTCATGGTGCTTCTTTTATAGTTTAAATTGATTGGATTACTTCTTTAATCATTACTATTAATTCTTCGAAATCCTTTATAGCAAGATGCTCATCTGCCTGATGACACTGATCTTCCTGCCATGGAGCCTGGATTCCAAATGCTATTGTGTTTGGAATATGTCTTGCATAAGTTCCACCACCAATTGCAGTAGGCTCGTTATATAAAGTTCTGTATTCTTCCTTAAAGTCATCGAACTTATCCATGTGCTTTTCCCAAACGGAAGTAAGTGTCCTGATTTCATCTGAATTCTTATCCTTATAAAGAGGACCCATATGGCCATCTACGTTAACTTCAAGACCATACTTTGCTGCAGTAGTCTTAAGGGAATCCATAATCTTATCGAACTCAGCAGTAATAGGATATCTGATATCGATAATTAAAGACTCAGTATTATCATCTACATTAAGAATTCCAAGGTTTGTTGTAACCTTTCCAGAAACATCTTCAAAATCAATTCCAGTAAAGCTGTCATCGAAATCATTGATGTACTTTAAAATTGGAAGACTACTAGTATCTACAGTAGAGGAAAGAATATCTTTTGCAAGTAACTTAATAGCATTGATTCCAAGGGAAGGCTTTGAAGCGTGTGCCATTTTTCCTGTTGCCAAAAATGAAGTACCGTCAGCAAAAACAGCCTTGGCTGATGGGGCAACCATATTTGAAGCAGCACCACCATTAATTACAATACCATTTGTATTATGCTCTGGGTTTGATACCTCAACGTGAAGAATACCTTTTTCTGCAAAAATAGCAGGGAACTCAGCATCAGGAGTAATAGCGAAAAATGGAACTTCACAATGCTCAGCGTAGTGTTCAACGCATGAACATGTTCTTTCTTCATCTGTACCAAGAATAAGTCTGATTCGTGTATCAGGCATATATCCTTCTTCAAGTAATCTCTTCATTGCAAAGAAAGAAGCGCAGGCAGGACCCTTGTCATCAACAATGCCACGTCCATAGAACGCATCATCTTTAATAGTTAGTTTAAATGGATCAGTTGTCCAGCCATCTCCAGCCGGAACTACATCAAGGTGACAGATGATACCGAATAACTTGTCACCAGAACCGAATTCAACCCAGCCAACTTTGTTATCCTGCTTGCCAGTCTTAAATCCAGCTTTTTCTGCATAAGATAAGAATGTATCTAATACTTTAAGTGGAATTTCACCATATGGTGCATTCTCTGTTGGAGTGCCACCAACGCTTGGAATATTGATAATTTCTTCAAGAAATGATGATTCGTAATCTGAAAGAGCCATTTTTGCCTCCAAAATCTTAAAAATACTAATAAATATAAGGTTTTTAGCGAATTTATGCTTGCCTATAAAAAAACTATTTGATATTATAGTCGGGCATAAAAAACACGCAATGCATCTTTTTGTGTGCTTGGAATCAAGTATAGGCATTGCGGAAGAATTAAACAAGGAGGACTTTTTTTATGCCAGTTATTCTTATGAAGCAGCTCTTGGAGGCAGGTGTTCACTTTGGTCACCAGACACGTCGTTGGAACCCAAAGATGAAGGAGTACATCTTCACAGAGCGTAATACAATCCACATCATTGACCTTCAGAAGACAGTTAAGAAGGTAGACGAGGCTTACGATGCAATGCGTGCTCTTGCAGAGCAGGGCGACATCCTTTTCGTAGGTACAAAGAAGCAGGCTCAGGATTCTATTAAGGAAGAAGCAGAGCGTTGCGGTATGTTCTATGTAAACAATCGTTGGCTCGGTGGTACACTCACAAACTTTAAGACAATTAAGACACGTGTTGCACGTCTTCTTGAGCTCCGTGAGATGGAGCAGGATGGTTCTTTTGAGATCCGCCCTAAGAAGGAAGTTGCAAGACTTAAGCTCGAGATGGAGAAGCTCGACAAGAACCTTGGTGGTCTTGTTGGTATGACAAAGCTTCCAGCAGCTCTTTTCATCGTTGATACAAAGAAGGAGCACCTTGCTGTATCAGAGGCTAAGAGACTTGGTATCCCAGTAGTTGCTATCGTTGATACAAACTGTGATCCAGACGAAGTTGATTATGTAATCCCAGGTAACGATGACGCTATCCGTGCTGTAAAGCTTATCGCTGCAAAGATGGCTGACGCTGTTATCGAGGCACACCAGGGTGAGTCTTTCGACGCTGGTATGGACGTTGTTGCTGAGGCTGCTGAGGCTGCTTCAATCGAAGAGGTTGTAGCTGCTGAAGAGAACGCTGAGGCTTAATTAAATTTTTTGGAGGAAATACATATGGCTATTACAGCTGCACAGGTTAAGGAGCTCCGTGACCTCACAGATTGCGGTATGATGGACTGTAAGAAGGCTCTTACAGAGACTAATGGTGATATTGAGAAGGCTAAGGCATGGCTTCGTGAGAAGGGTATGGCTAAGGCTGAGAAGAAGTCAAGCCGTGTTGCTGCAGAGGGTGTTGTAGCTTCAACAATTACAGATGATGCTAAGTTTGGTTGCCTCGTTGAGGTTAACGTAGAGACAGACTTCGCTGCTGCTACAGATAAGTTCAAGAACTTCGTTGCTGCAGTTCAGAACGAGATTGTTGTACAGAAGCCAGCTGATGCTGAGGCTCTTAAGGCTTCTACTCTTTCAACAGATTCTTCTAAGACTGTTGAGGTTTTCACAAAGGAAGCTATCGCTGATATTTCTGAGAATATCTCAATCCGTCGTCTTGTATCATACGAAGTAGCTGGTAACGGTGCTGTTACTAACTACATCCACGCTGGTGGTAAGGTTGGTGTTCTCGTTGAGTTCGCAACTTCAGATGATTCTGTAATCGCTACAGACGCTTTCAAGGCTATGGCAAGAAACGTTG
Organism: Saccharofermentans sp.; assembly: GCA_045639635.1. GTDB lineage: Bacteria > Bacillota > Clostridia > Saccharofermentanales > Saccharofermentanaceae > Saccharofermentans. The sequence goes on from JAZUDM010000044.1 coordinate 111,074, forward strand.
GTATGCAGATTGCTGCTTCTAGCCCTAACTGGGTTTCAGAGGATGAGGTTCCTGCTGATGAGCTCGCTAAGGAGACAGAGATCATCACAAAGAAGGCTCTCGAAGAGGGTAAGCCAGAGAAGATTATCGCTGATAGAATCGTTCCAGGTCAGATCAAGAACTTCTACAAGCTCAACGTTCTCGTTGATCAGGAGTATGTAAGAGATGATTCAATGACAATTGGTCAGTACATCGCTGCTGAGTCAAAGGCAATGGGCGTTGATATCTCAGTTGTACGTTTCACAAGATATGGTCTTGGTGAGGGTATCGAGAAGAAGGAAGACGATTTTGCTGCAGAGGTTGCTAAGCAGGCTGGTCTTTAATTCTTAATTGAATATTAAATTTCATAACTCCAGGAGTTTTATCTCCTGGAGTTTTTTTATGGAGAAATTACTTTGCCAAAGATATAAAAGTTCACGAAAGAAGTAAAATTCTTACTTTTATTATTTAACCTTTATAGATACAATAATAAGGATAACTATTAGGAGGCACGTTTATGTCTGATGTTAAATATAAGAGAGTTCTTCTTAAGCTTTCAGGTGAGGCTCTTGCTGGTGATAAGAAGAGTGGTATTGATGATGATGTAGTAAGAAATATCACAGCTAAGGTTAAGGAAGTTGCGGACCTTGGTGTTGAGGTTGCTATCGTAGTTGGTGGTGGTAACTTCTGGAGAGGAAGATCTTCAGAGAAGATGGATAGAGTTACAGCTGACCATATGGGTATGCTTGCTACTCTTATGAATGCACTTGCACTTTCAGATGCTCTTGAGCAGCATGGTGCAATTACTCGAGTTCTTTCAGCTGTTGATTGTCGTCAGATGGCTGAGCCTTATATCAGAAAGAGAGCTGTAAGACACTTGGAGAAGGGTAGAATTGTTATTTTTGCATGTGGTACAGGTAACCCTTATTTCTCTACAGATACAGGTGCTGCTCTTCGTGCTACAGAGATTGGTGCTGATGTATTCTTGAAGGCAACAATGGTGGATGGAGTATACGATAAGGATCCTAACGTTTATCCAGATGCAGTTCGTTATGAGCGCGTTACTCATGATGAGGTTCTCCGTTCTAACCTTAAGGTTATGGATGCTACAGCTGCAGCTCTTTGTAGAGATAATCACACAAAGATTCTCGTATTCTCTATGAAGGACCCTGATAATATTGTAAGAATTGCCAAGGGTGATAACCTTGGAACACTTGTTGAATAATTTGTGGGAGGATTGAAAAATGATCGAAATTACTAAGCAGGATTATGATGTACTTGAAGATAAGATGAGTAAGGCTATTTCTAACCTTATGGAGAATCTTAATGCTATCAGAGCTGGTAGAGCTAATCCACACGTTCTTGATAAGATTACAGTTGATTACTATGGTGCACCATCACCACTTAATGCTGTTGCTAACATTCAGGTTCCAGAGGCTAGAATGATTACTCTTGCTCCATGGGATCCTTCAATGCTTAAGGAGATTGAGAAGGCTATTCTTGCTTCAGATCTTGGTATCACACCTTCAAATGATGGTAAGATTATCAGACTTCTTTTCCCAATCCTTACAGAGGACAGACGTAAGGAACTTGCTAAGCAGGTTAAGACATATGGTGAAGAGACAAAGGTTGCTATCCGTAACGTAAGACGTGATGGTATCGATAAGATGCGTTCTGCTAACAAGAAGAAGGAGCTTACAGACGATCTTCTTAAGGAGTACGAGGAGAAGGTACAGAAGATCACAGATAAGTTCACTAAGGAAGTTGATTCTGTTTGTGATAGCAAAGAGAAGGAATTGATGGCAATCTAATTCATGGCATTACTTAATAGTACAAAGAAAACCTATGACACAACTGGCATTAAGGTGCCAGTGTCATTAGGTGTCATTATGGATGGTAATGGCCGTTGGGCTAAGAAGAGGCTTCTCCCAAGAAGTGCTGGTCACAGAGCCGGTGCGGAGAACCTTAAGGAACTTTGCCGTAATTGTGGTAATTACGGTGTTAAGTACCTTACTGTTTATGCTTTTTCTACTGAGAACTGGTCAAGACCAGAAGATGAGGTTCATCAGTTGATGGATCTCTTTTGTGAGTTTTTTGAAAAGTATGATCCTGAACTCGAAGAGGAAGGAATTCGTGTTCGTTTTACAGGAGATATTGAATCTTTGCCTGAGCGCATTAAGGAAGTATGCGCAAGAGGTGAGGAGAGATCTAAGAATCGTCAGAAGATGCAGCTTATTGTTGCATTTAATTACGGTGGAAGACGTGAGATTCAGAATGCTGTAAAGAAGATTTCTGAGAAGGTTAAGGCTGGTGAGATTAATCCAGAGGATGTTACTGAAGAAATGATTTCAGATAACATGTATCTTCCAGATGTACCAGATCCTGAACTTATTATTCGTCCTAGTGGTGAGATGCGTCTTTCAAACTTCCTTCTTTGGGAATCTGCATATTCAGAATTCTGGATGTCAGAGTGTTTGTGGCCTGATTTTGGCTACGACGAATTGACACAGGCTTTTGCTGATTATGCTAAGAGAGATAGAAGATTCGGCGGTTTAAGTGCTTCTGACAAGAAGTAAATTAATTTGTTAAGAGTGGTGGTTTAGTATGAAACAGCGAGTTATTACAGGGTTATTATTTACATTGGCTGTTCTTTTGTTTGTAATACCTTCATACTGGTTTCCTCTATTGATGGTAGTGTTTAGCATCGTAGTTGGTGCTTTCTCAATTTATGAAATGGATAAGGCTCTTAAAGCAGGAGAGTTTAAACCATCTACTCCATTAATTATTACTGGTGCTGTTTTAACACTTATTCTTTTTGTTTTTTCCGTTGTATTAAAGTTGAATCTTACAACAGCATTGACTAGTTATTTGTTGTTGATTCTTATGTACTGTTTTGCATGTGTAATTCTTCCTTCAATTACACGTACTGAAGGAAACCATTTACACGATGGATTAATTACAGGTGCTACAGTTTTATACATTACTTTCCCTTTGTTCTGCCTTTGTTCAATCACTGTATTGATTCCAAATGGCTGGTACTACATGATTCCAGCATTGTTTGCTTCATGGGTATCAGACGTTTGTGCTTACTTTGTAGGTGTTACTATTGGTAAGCATAAGTGTGTTCCACATATTAGCCCAAAGAAGACATGGGAAGGCTGTATTGGTGGTGCAATTGGATGTGCAATTCTTATCACTGTTTACTTTGATTTGTTCATCTATGGTTTGTCAGGAATCAAGATGAGTTTATTTGCATTTTCTGTTGTTTCATTCGTATTAGGATTTATTATCTCAGTTATGTCTCAGCTTGGAGACTGGACTGCATCTATTATTAAGAGAAGAGTTGGAATTAAGGACTACGGTAATATTTTCCCAGGTCATGGTGGAATGCTCGACAGATTTGACAGCGCATTCTTTACTATCCCTGTCTGCGTATTCCTTTCACTCATTTCTATTCTATTTGTTTAAAGAGATTTTATATGAGAGTTTTATCTGTTTTAGGTTCAACAGGATCTATTGGAAAGCAAACTTTAGAGGTTGTTCGTAATAATCCTGAAGATTTTAAAATTGTAGGTTTATCTTGTGGCTCTGATATTGATTTGCTTTTCGAGCAGATCAAGGAATTTAAGCCTCTTGCTGTTTCTGTTTCAAATGAAGACAAGGCTATGCTTTTGAAGGAGCGCCTTTCTCTTTCAATGCCTTCTTTAAAGACAGAAGTTTACTTTGGTGAAGAAGGAAATATTGCTGTAGCAACTATTCCTGAGGCTGATACTGTTGTTGGTGCAATTGTAGGCGTTGCCGGTTTAAGACCAACTTACGAGGCAATTTTAAAGGGTAAGGATATTGCTCTTGCAAATAAAGAGACTCTTGTTGCTGGTGGCGATGTAATTATGCCTCTCGTTCGTTCAAAGGACGTAGCGCTTCTTCCTGTAGATAGTGAGCACTGTGCTATCTGGCAGTGCCTCTGGGGCGAGAAGATGAGTAATCTTGATAGAATTCTTATTACTGCTTCTGGAGGACCATTCAGAGGCTGGAGCCGTGAGCAGCTTACTGAGGTAACTGTAGATAAGGCTCTCAATCATCCAACATGGAAAATGGGTGGAAAGATTACAATTGATTCTTCAACAATGATGAATAAGGGTCTTGAGGTTATTGAGGCAAGTCACTTGTTTGGTGTTGAAGCAGACAGAGTAGATGTTGTCGTACATCCACAGAGTGTTATTCATTCAATGATTCGTATGAAGGATGGATCTGTTCTTGCTCAGATGGGTAAGCCTAGCATGATTCTTCCTATTATGGTTGCACTTTATTATCCTGAGAGAGGACAGCGTCTCTTAGAGGAGTTTGATCCTTTTGAGGCATCTTGTAATAATCTTACTTTCGAAAAGTGTGATACAGATGTATTTAAGCTTTTGGGTCTTGCTTATGATGCAGGTAAGGCGAAGGGTGTTATGCCTTGCGTAATGAATGCTGCAAATGAAGTTGCAGTTATGTCTTTCCTTGATGGAAAGATTAGTTATCTTGATATTGAGCGCACTGTATTTGGTGTTTATGATCGCTTTTTGTCACGTAGTATTTCTACTAATGATATTTCACTTAACACAATTCTTGAGGCTGATAAAGAAGCAAGAATTTATGCCAGGGAGTTATTAGGAATATGAGTGTTTGGAGTATTCTTGTTGTTATTTTAATGCTTGGCCTTTTGGTGACTATTCACGAGCTTGGTCATTTCTGGGTAGCATGTTTATTTAAGATTAAGGCTTACGAGGTTTCAATTTTTATTGGACCTAAGCTTTTCTCATGGAGAAAAAATGGCGTTGATTATTCAATCAGAGCTTTGCCTTTTGGAGCTTACGTACGCTTTTCTGAAATCGATGATGAAGGAAAGAATGTAATAAGCGATGATCCTACTTTGCTTGTAAATCAGAAGAGATGGAAGAGACTTATTGTTGCTTTGGCAGGTCCTTTTATGAACTGTCTTTTGGGCATTATTATTTTCTCTGTTTTATTCTGTTCTATTGGTTTTACTTCATTAAGAATTGCTCCTACATTTGAAGGAACCCAGCTTGATGCTGCTGTTCAAAATGGCGCAAACTTTGAAGTAGGAGATAAGATTACTCATATTAATGGCCACAGAGTTTTTACTTATCTTGATTATTATTATGAGATTTCAGACAGCTATTCTGATCTTAAGCCAATGACAATTACTCTTGTTTCCGCTGAGACTCATGAGAGTTATGAAGTAAATCTTACTCCAGAGATTACAAGAAGACCTATGATTGGTATTACTCACAATGCTGAAGTTAATAGTAAGTATAACGGTTGGGAAGTTGTTGAAGTTAGTGAGATGCAGAATAATGGTAAGCCAATTCTTAAGATTGGTGATTTCCTTGTTGCCGTAGATGGTGTTTCTGTTGCTGATGAAGAAGCATTTGATGCTTATATGTCTACTGTTGATGAGAATACACCAATGGTTCTTACATATGTAAGAAATGGTGTTACTTACGAAGAAGAATGTACTAAGACAATGATTAGTTATGCCAATAACAGAGGTGTACGTGTAATCTCATATGAGGTTAATTCTGTAGAAACATTCTTTGATGCAGTTGGTGTTGCTTTTAAGATGCCTTTAACTATTGCCAATGTCAGCATTCGTGCCGTTGGTGATGTATTTGAAGGTGAGGAAGAAGTATATAACATGGTTTCAGGCCCAGTTGGTGTAACAACTGTTGTTTCTGATGTTGTAGATGATGTAGACGATACTGTTAAGGATAAGATCATTATGGTTTGCCAGCTTGCAGCCATTATTTCTATTGGTCTTACATTTACAAATATGCTTCCAATTCCAGGTCTTGATGGTATGCAGTTGATTCTTTTGATTATTGAAATGATCATTGGACATAAGCTTTCTGAAAAGACTGAAACAATAATTAATGGTGTTGGTTTTGTAATGCTTATTTTGCTTATGATATTCGCTCTTACATCTGATATTTTGCGAATTATCCTAGGCTAACTAATTGTCGATTCTTAGTCCTATTTGTATGCATTTGTCGCACCTTTTTTGACTTGAAAGATGCTATGCTTTTCTTATAAAAGAAAGGCGTTTCAAGTATGGGTGTAAGACAGTCTGTAGTTAAAATTTATTCCTGTTTTTCAGATGGGTTAACTGGTGTAGTTTCAGAGATTGAAATCTCTTTATCTCCAGGTTTACCTACATTTGATATTATTGGCCTTTGTGATTCTTCTATCCGTGAATCGAGAGGAAGAATTAAGGCTGCTCTAATTTCGTCCGGTTTTTATATGCCTAAGGGGCATATAACTGTTGGAATCTCGCCCGCATATATGCATAAGTCAGGTTCTTCTTTTGATTTGGCCGTTTCTTTGGGTATGCTTTTCGTGTCAAATCAATTGTCCTTCCCAACTGACAAACGTATATATGCCGAGGGCGAGTTATCTTTAAATGGTGATTTGAAGGCATCTCCTGGTGCTGCTGTAAGACTTAAAACTCACCAGAATGATTTTGATTATTCATTTATTCCTGAAGAAGAAATCGATGCTGCAAAATGCAGTAATTTTAAAGGTAAGTTAGTAAAGAATCTGCGTGAAGTAGCTGATTGCTTTTTACTCGATTCTTATACAGAAACTAACTATTCCGTTGATGGTATTGAAGATAGTGAATCTCAAACTCTGGATTTTTCCTGCTTAAAGGGTCAGGAGAAAGCATCACGTGCAATTTTAATTGCTGCAGCAGGCAGACATAACCTTATGTTAATGGGAAGTCCTGGATGTGGTAAGACCATGGCAGGTAGGCTTATAGCTGGAATAATGCCACCGTTATCTGGAACAGAAATCAGTGATGTTTATATGACTCGTGAAGTATCAGGTATTTCATTTGAAGACGGTCTTAGAATTTCACGAGAAAGACCATTTGTATATGTTTATCCTGGAGTTACTTCATCTAAGTTATTAGGTAATAACAAATCTGATCCAGGAGAACTTTTAAGAGCAAATCACGGTGTATTATTTGCGGATGAGATTTGTGAATACAAGAGAGAAGTAATCGAGAATTTAAGAATTCCACTCGAAGAACATTTAGTGCGTAAACAAAAGGACGGTAAGAATTATTCTTATCCAATTTCCTTTGTATTTGTTGCAGCTGGCAACCCATGTAAGTGTGGTCATTTATTTGATGAAAAGAAACGTTGTACCTGTACTCTGGCAGAACGTAAAAATTATCTTAAGCGTTTGTCCGGACCATTTTTGGATCGTATGGATTTGTTTTCGGAAATGAGAATAATTGCTTCTAATGATATGAGAGATTCTCTTTATAAAAGTAATTCTGATATGAGTTCCAGATACAGGGAAATTGTTGCAAAAGCATGGGAGATTCAGAGCAATCGATATAAGGAATTTGGAACGAATATCTTTAATGGAACTCTTTCAAATATCGATGCAGATTTAATAGGAGCAGATAAAACTGTTGTTGATTATGCATCTGATATTTCTGAAAAGGAAGGTTTTTCTGGAAGAGGTTTTACAAGAATCATGAAAGTAGCAAGAACAATCGCTGATATTAGTGGCAGAGATAACATCATTAAAAGTGATGTGTCTGAGGCTGTGATTTACAGACAGAGGATAAACGTATGATTGATGAGACTTTAAGAGATTTGGAATATACGGCAATTCGTTTTGCAGGGGGACTATCTTATAAGGTATATAAAGAGCTACTAAGTTATAACTTAATTAATTCTCATCGTGATCTGACGATGGAGAAACTCCATAAACTATACGATAAGGAATTGGATAGTAAGTATTCACGTAATGCGATACAAAGAGTTCTTGATAAAGAAGACAAAATTAAGGATGCACTTTCAAACTATGTAAAAAGCGTTAATGAAAATAACATAGGTGTTGTCTCTGTTTTGGATAAGGAATACCCAGCCATGTGGGAGAATCTTTCCGGAATGCCGACAGTATTCTTTACAAGAGGAGATAAATCTATTATTGAGAAATGCTATACAAACGGCAGTGCTTCTATTGTAGGCTCCAGAGTACCAAGCAGATATTCTTTGTATGCTACAGAGCAGTTTGTAAAAGATTTGGTAGAGAAAGATATCGTAATTGTTTCAGGTGGAGCTTTAGGAATAGATGCCAGAGCGCATGAGGCAGCTCTTAATAATAAAGGAAAGACGATACTGGTTTCTCCATGTGGTCTGGACCTGGTTTATCCATATAAGAATAAGCATATATTTAATAGTATATATAAGAGCGGTCTTGTTATGTCTGAAATGCCACCAGGGCAGCAGGCTTTAAAGCAGTATTTTCCTGCCAGAAACAGACTGATTTCAGCATTATCTGATTTGTGCCTTGTAATGGAGGCGGGACTTTTTAGTGGAACTCTTCATACGGCGTCTTTTTCTGCAGATTTTGGCAGAGATGTATTTGTTCTTCCAAATAACATTTATGTAGAAAACTGTCATGGTGGATTAAAGCTTCTTCAGGATGGTGCAGAAGTTTTAATTAATTCAGAAGACGTTATCGACAGAGTTGCTTCGAGAGTTTTGGAGAGATTACAGAGAAAGATATATGATGATAGTACTTCTGATTATGATGAACTTTCATGTATCAGAGGGATGGTTTTAAATAATCCATCAAGCGTTTCAAATGAAGAATATAAACTTCTGATTTGCGATGAATTATCAGCCAGACCAAAGACAGTTGACGAAATTTTAGTTGCTATTCCAATACCATTTAATATGCTGCTTTCTTTCATTTCTGAACTGGAAATGGAGGGAAAACTTGAAAATAGTGCAGGAAAATATTTTTTGACAATCCATTAATGTTGAATTATATTAAACGATTGTAGAAGATTTTGATTGCATTTTTTGCACTGTTTTATATACAAGGTGGTTATTTATGGGTAAGAAACTCGTTATTGTTGAGTCTCCAACAAAGGCAAAAACAATTGGTAGATATTTGGGTAAGGATTTTAAGATTACTGCTTCTGTAGGTCATATTCGTGATCTTCCTAAGAATTCAATGGGTGTTAATGTTAACAGCCAGTTTAAGCCTATTTATATAACTACTAATGAAAAGGTAGTAAAGGAATTACGTGAGCTTTCCAAAGATGTAGACTTTGTTTATATCGCAACTGACCCTGATCGTGAGGGTGAGGCTATTGCATGGCATGTTGCTCATGTTTTGAAGATTGATCCACTTTCTTCATGTCGTATTACATTTAATGAGATTACAAAGAAGGCTGTACAGGAAGCTATTGAAAAGCCACGTGCTATTAACATGGATCTTGTTGATGCACAGCAGGCAAGAAGAATTCTTGACCGTCTCGTAGGATACGAGTTGAGCCCACTTCTTTGTAATAAGATTCGTCGTGGTCTTTCTGCAGGTCGTGTTCAGTCTGTTGCAACAAAGATTGTTATGGACAGAGATGCTGAGATTGATGCATTTATTCCAGAGGACTACTGGCTTGTTAAGGCTACATTAAATCCACAGACAGTTAATAACCCGTTTGTTGTTTCTTACTATGGTTCAACTGTAACAGGTGAACTCGTAAAGCCAAAGAACGGCAGAATTTTAACTGCTGATGAAGCTAAGAGAGTAGTAGATACAATTGAGGGTAAGGACTTTACTGTAAGTGAAGTAAAGAAGGGAAATAAGGTTAGAAAGCCTGCACCACCTTTTACAACTTCAACAATGCAGCAGGAAGCTTCAAGACGTCTTGGTTTCTCAACAAAGAAGACAACTTCACTTGCTCAGCAGCTCTATGAGGGTATTGAAATCGCAGGCCATGGCCAGACAGCCCTCGTTTCATATATTCGTACAGACTCTGTTCGTATTTCTGATGAGGCTATCGCAGCATCAAGAAATCTTATCGTGTCACTTTATGGTGAGAAGTTCTGTTCACCATCAAGAAGAACATATAAGAATAAGAACTCAGCTCAGGATGCTCACGAAGCAATTCGTCCAACTCATTTCGATTTGAGTCCAGATTCAATTAAGGGTTCTTTGACTAATGATCAGTACAAACTCTATAAGCTTATCTGGGAGAGATTCCTTGCATCACAGATGGCAGATGCAAAGGCAAATACTGTTACTGTTGAAGCTACATGTGAGACAGAGGTATTCAGAGCTCAGGGTGAAATCATCGAGTTCCCAGGTTTCTTAAAGGTATACGCTGATGTAACAGATGATAAGAATGATGAGAAGGAAGACAAGATTTTGCTTCCTGACCTTTCTGAAGGAATGATTCTTAATAATAAGAATGTTGATTGCGCTCAGAAGCAGACATTGCCACCACCTCACTATAACGAGGCTTCTCTTATTAAGGCAATGGAAGATAATGGTATCGGACGACCATCTACTTATTCTGCAACAATCAGTACAATCCTTGATCGTAAGTATGTAGACAAGGATGGCAAGAATCTTTTGATTACTGAGCTTGGTAAGCTTGTAACAAATATGCTCGATGGCAGCTTTAAGCAGATTGTAGACGTTTCATTTACAGCTGAAATGGAGAATCGTCTTGATGAGGTTGAAGCAGGAAACAAGCAGTGGGTAGATGTACTTTCAGATTTCTATCCTTCATTCCACGACCAGGTTGTAAATGCTTCAAAGACAATTACTAAGGTTAAGATTGAAGCTGAAAAGATTGGTGAGAAATGCCCAGAGTGTGAGGATGGTGAGCTCGTAATCAAGGAAGGAAGAAGTGGTAAGTTTATCGCTTGTTCTTGTTTCCCTAATTGTACATATACAAGAAATATCGAGGTAACAGCCAAGGGTAAGTGTCCAATCTGTGGTTCAGGACTTCTTGTTAGAAAGACTAAGAAGGGCTTTAAGACTTTCTACGTTTGCGATAAGAAGGGCGCTAATTCAAACTGTGACTTTATTTCGTGGGATCTTCCAGTTGATGATCGTAAGTGTGAGACTTGTGGATCTTATATGGTATGGCATAAGTTCAGAAATAAGTCTTTCCCTAAGTGTTCAAACGCTGAGTGTGTAACAAATAAGAGAAAGAGTTCAAAGGATAAGAATGATGAAGAGTGATAAGGTAACTGTCATTGGTGCTGGTCTTGCAGGTTGCGAGGCAGCTAATATGTTGACTTCTTTTGGTATTAAGGTTGATTTGTATGAAATGAAGTCAGTAAGAAAGAGTCCGGCGCATCATTCTGATAACTATGCTGAATTAGTTTGCAGTAATTCTTTGAGAGCTGGAAATATTGAGAATGCCGTAGGTCTTCTTAAAGAGGAATTAAGAATTCTTGGTTCTTTGATTATGGAAGCAGCTGATAAGACTCAGGTTCCTGCTGGCGGTGCTCTCGCTGTAGATCGTGATGAATTCTCTTCTTATATTACTGAGAGAATTAAGAATAATCCTTTAATCAACATTATTGATACAGAAGTTCATGAGATTCCTTCTGAAGGTATTGTTATCGTTGCAACAGGTCCTCTTACAGATGGCGATTTGTACGATGACATCATGAAGAAGATTGGTGGTTCTGATTTGCATTTCTTCGATGCTGCTGCACCAATCGTTGTTTCAGACTCAATCGATATGACAAAGGCATTCAAGGCTTCAAGATATGGTAAGGGCGGAGATGATTACATCAACTGTCCTATGAATAAGGAAGAGTATCTTGCTTTCTATAATGCTTTGATCACAGCAGAGCGTGCTGATGTTAAGGGATTTGATAAGGAAATTGTTTTTGAAGGATGTATGCCTATTGAGACAATGGCTTCACGTGGTGAGGATACAATGCGTTTTGGTCCATTAAAGCCAGTTGGTCTTGTTGATCCTAGAACAGGTGAGGAGCCATATGCATGTCTTCAGCTCCGTCAGGATAATCGTGGTCAGACAATGTATAACCTTGTTGGTTTCCAGACACGTCTTAAGTGGCCAGAGCAGAAGAGAGTATTTGGTATGATTCCTGGTTTGGAGAATGCTGAGTACTATAGAATGGGTGTTATGCATCGTAATACTTATTTGAATTCTCCAACACTCCTTTGCAATGATTATTCACTTAAGGATGACAGACGTGTTTTCTTTGCAGGTCAGATTACTGGTGTAGAAGGTTATATCGAATCTACTGCTTCAGGTATGCTTGCAGGTTACTATGCTGCTATTAAGGCACTTGATATTGATGTTCCATATGTACCTGGTTCTAATACTGTAATTGGTGCAATGGCAATGTATGTTTCAGATCCAACAGTTACAAAGTTTGTTCCTATGAATGCAAACTTTGGTATCGTTGACAAGATGCCTGGTAAGTTCAAGGGTAAGAACGGCAAGAAGGAGAAAAATGCGGCAATTGCTGCTCGTTCTCTTGAGAATATCTGCGAATTTGCTAATATTATTAAGAATATTAGAGAGAACTAGGAGTTTATATGGATTTAAGAAAAGTATCTACAGAAGATTATGTTGAAAAGCAGCATGGTCCTATTTATAACTTTCTATATTCATTTAAGACACACTTCCTGACTTTTATGTCAGTTAATATTTTGTACTTTCTTTTTAATATTCCAATGCTTCTTTTGGCATTTGCATTTACTATTTATATTTTGCCAATTTTGAGCGAGACAATGATTCCAACAAACTTCGTTGCGTTCATGAATGAAGCTGGAATTATGGGTAACGAAGTAAATAACGATGTTGCTAATGATGCTGCATATCAGTTCTATTATCTTATTGTAGTTTTCTGTTCTGTTTTCCTTGTTGGCAGCGGACTTTTTACTGTAGGACCTTTCCAGGTTGGTTTCCATCGTATTTTTAGAAACTTCTATCGTGAAGAAGGCGTATTCATTTTCTCTGATTTTAAGGAGGGTATGAAGGAGAACTATAAGCAGTCAATCGGTGCTATGATTATTTCTTTTGTAGTAGCTGCTGTTGATTTGCTTGCTGTCGGTTTCTACATGAATCTTGGAACTAATGCAGGTACAGCTTTTGGTGTATTCTTTATCCTTTTCTTTTTTGCATTTATTGTTATCCAGAGCATGGTTTATCAGATGATCGTTTCTGTAGATATGCCACTTCATAAGATGTATAGAAATGCATTCCTGTTCTTTATTATTAAGTTTGGTCCATGTGTTGGTATTATAAGCATGGTATTCATCTTCCTTATGCTTATCCCATTTGCGCTTATTGCTACAACAACATACGCAGCATATGGTGTGCTTTTCTTCTACTACACAACTCTCATCATGTCATTTATTCAGTATATGATGGCATTCTTTACAGGTGAATTGATTACTTCATTTATCGGTAAGGCTCCTGGTGCTGAAGATGATGAGGATGATGACGAAGATGACGATGAAGACGAAGACGACGATGAGGATGATGAGGAGGAAGAAGTCGTTTTGCCTACAATGGAAGAGATAATGAATTACAACGCAGATAAGAATGATTGAGTTATTTCCTGTCTACATTAAAGGTATTATAATTCTTGTATTTTTTATTGTATTAGTTTCAGTTGCGTTTTTTCTTTACTTTCTTAGTATTTATAACAAGGGAAAGAAGCTTAAAAAGACTGATGACAATACATTGATGTTTGATGTTGCTTATTTCTGGGAAATAGGTAAGCGACCATATCAGGAAGATTCCTATTACATTTCTCCTTTGGTTGAAACTTCAAAGCAGGGACTTACTACTGTTGTTGCCGATGGTATGGGTGGTTTGCAGCACGGAGATGTTATTTCGAAAAGAGTAGTTGATACAATTGAAAGCTGGCATCCAATCAGCTTCTTTGCAGTTGACATGACTGCTGATTCTATCCGTAAACTTTCAAATGAGTTATATGACGAATATAAGCAGGAGGGTGGTTCTACTCTTGCCATGGTTAATATCATGGACTCTTATATGCATTATTATTCTGTTGGTGACAGTAATATCATTCTTGTAAGAGATGGTGTCAGCACAATTCTGAACCAGAAGCAGAACTACTTAAAGACACTTATTACTTCTCTTGTAAAACAGGGCAGGCAGACTCAGGCTGCATATGCAGACAACAGAGCACGTGCTTTAACAGATTTTATTGGTAACCATAATCCAAGAGTAATTTATACTTCAAAGCCAATCAGACTATTTGATGGTGATACACTTATTGTATGTTCTGATGGTGTTACTGACTCCGTTAAATTTGATTCAATTCATGAAATGGTAGAAAATAAAGCAAGTACTACTGCGTTTAATATTAAGCAGGCAGTAAAGTCAGTTAAGAATCCAAGACAGGATAACTATACAGCGGTTGTAATCAAGGTAAAAAGGAATATGTATGATTGAGTATTATACTTTAATGAACAAAGGCTCAGAGTCTTTATATAGAGATGATTTCCATCTTAATTTTGGCCCAACCATTACTATCCTTATGCTTTATGTTAGTAAAAAAGCTGAGGTTATTCTTGATAGTCAGTTAACTGCCAAGCTTAGTTCAACAATCTCTTCCTGTAATTCAATGACTTTCGAAGAGATTAGTAATACTCTCGAAGGTCTTATAAATAATCAGTGTGATTATTTACTTTTTCAGATTAACGATAGCCATATTCAGGTTGAACGTCACGGCAATATCTACGTTGAACTTATTAAGAATGGTGAGCTTAAAAGATTGCCTAATGGTATTTTCACATTAGAAAATGACGATCACATTGTTTGTGGAACAAGTTCTTTCTTTAAGGGATTAACAGGACCAGCAATTGTTGCAGATGCTTTATCTTCAATTAGTTCAGAAGAATGGATGGATGGATTATGTTTTCGTATTGCTGAGAAGAATGGTTTCTCAGAAGGTAATTTAACTGCTGCTACATTAATTGTTCGTAAGGATTAAAAAAGCCACTTCAGTCTGAAGTGGCTTTGCTATTTTTTAACCGTAATACTCTTTGTAGAATTCATCTCTGAAATCAGCAAGTCTGTCTTCTGCGATAGCTTCACGAACTTTCTGCATAAGATCGAGAAGGAACTGAATGTTATGCCATGTACAAAGTCTCTGGCCAAACATTTCCTTTGCCTTAAGAAGATGTCTGATATATGCAGCAGTGAAGTTCTTGCATGCATAGCAGTTACAATTGTCGTCCATTGGACCAAAGTACTCAGCATGCTTTGAATCACGAATGATTCTCTTACCATGTGATGTAAGTACTGTTCCGTGTCTTCCAAGTCTTGTAGGAAGTACGCAGTCAAACATATCGATTCCTCTGATAGCGCCTTCAATAAGATAGTTAGGTGTACCAACGCCCATCAAATATCTTGGCTTGTCTTCAGGCATGAATGGAACTGTAGCATCAAGCATCTCATACATAAGATTAGCTGGCTCACCAACAGAAAGACCACCGATAGCAAAACCAGGAAGATCAAATGAAGTGATCTGCTTTGCGCTTTCCTGACGTAAATCAGGATACATATTACCCTGAATGATACCGAAAAGGCCCTGATCCTCTGGACGCTTATGAGAATCGATACAACGCTCAAGCCAGCGAGTAGTTCTTTCGAGAGAGCGCTTAGAGTATTCCTTAGTACTTGGGTAAGGGCAGCACTCATCGAAAGCCATGATGATATCAGCTCCCAAATCATTTTGAATCTGAATAGACTTTTCAGGAGTTAAGAGGTGCTTTGAACCATCGATGTGAGAACTGAACTTAACACCTTCTTCGATAATGTCCTTTGGCTTTGCAAGGGAGAATACCTGGAATCCGCCACTATCTGTAAGAACAGCGCCATTCCAGTTCATGAACTTATGAAGACCTCCTGCCTTTGCAACAAGTTCAGAACCAGGTCTCATCCATAAGTGATATGTATTAGAGAGCATAATATTAGCTCCCATTGAAGATACTTCATCAGGTGACATTCCTTTGATGGAAGCACATGTACCAACTGGCATAAAAGCTGGTGTATCAAAAGTACCGTGTGGTGTATGAACACGGCCAAGTCTTGCACCTGTTTGCTTACATGTATGAATATGCTCATACCAGATAGGGAAGTTACTCATAAATTGTCTCCTAAATTAATCTAATTCAGTGATAAACATAGCATCGCCGAAACTAAAGAAGCGATACTCATCTTTTACAGCTTCGTTATATGCATTTAATACGTTCTCTTTTCCAGCAAGAGCTGAAACAAGCATAATCAAAGTTGATTCAGGCAGGTGGAAGTTAGTGATTAATGCATTAATACATTTAAATTCGTAACCAGGGTAGATAAAAATCTGTGTGTTTCCTGAACAAGGCATCATCTCTGGATCATTTGAAGCTACTGTCTCAAGTACTCTTGTAGAAGTAGTACCAACAGAAATAATTCTTCTGCCTTCTTTACGAGCCTTACGGATAATGTCTGAAGCTTCCTTATCAAAGCAATACCACTCAGAATGCATCTCGTGGTTAGTTACGTCTTCAACCTTAACTGGTCTGAAGGTACCAAGACCAACATGAAGTGTTACTTCAGCAATCTGAACTCCCATAGAACGAATCTTATCGAGAAGTTCATCAGTAAAGTGAAGACCAGCTGTTGGAGCAGCTGCTGAACCAGGTGTCTTTGAATAAACTGTCTGGTATCTCTCTCTGTCTTCGAGCTGCTCGTGGATATAAGGAGGGAGAGGCATAGTACCAGCACGGTCAAGAATCTCTTCCCAAATGCCTTCGAAATCAAAACGAACAATACGATTACCTGTTTCAAGGATTTCTTCACACTCAGCTTCGAGTTCACCCTCGATGAAAGTAAAACGACGGCCTGGCTTAACTTTCTTTCCAGGTCTTACGATAGTTTCCCATCGCTTGTCGTCCAAGCGCTTCAAAAGAAGAATCTCTACAGCAGAACCTGTATCTGAACGTACACCAAGCAAACGTGCAGGAATAACACGTGTATTATTGATAACAAGAACATCACCTGACTTAAGATAATCAGGCAAATCAGAAAAATGTTTATGATCAATTTTTCCAGAATTCTTATCAAGCAACATAAGACGGGAAGAACTACGCTTCTCGAGTGGGTGCTGTGCAATTAATCTTTCTGGAAGATCATAGTAAAAATCACTAGTTTTCATACTCATAGTCGTAATTATACACTATTTTTCCGTCGCTGATAGTACAGTTGTCCACCACTTGCGCATAATTGACTTAATTCCATTAAGAGTGCTAAAATTTGCAGGAATATTTATTTTTATTTTGGAGGAATTTCTCTATGGCTAATTCAATTTTCGAAGGCTCAGGCGTTGCTGTAGTTACACCGTTTACAAGTACTGGCGTTGATTACGCTAAGCTTGAGAAACTTGTTGAATTCCATATTAATAATAAGATTGATGCAATTATCATCTGTGGTTCAACTGGTGAGGCTTCTACAATGCCTAATGAGGAGCACATCTCTGTAATTAAGTGTTGTGTAGATGCAGTAGCTGGAAGAGTACCTGTTATCGCTGGTACTGGTTCTAACGATACTGCTCACGGAATTCACTTGTCACAGGAAGCAGTAAAGGTTGGTGCTGATGGACTTCTCGTTGTTACACCATACTACAATAAGTGCACACCAGAAGGTTTGAAGAGACATTTTACAGCTATTGCTAATAGCGTTGATGCTCCAATCGTTCTTTATAACGTACCTTCAAGAACAAACGTTAACATTACTCCTGATATTCTTTACGGTCTTGCTGACATCGAGAATATCGTTGCTATGAAGGAATGTAATTTCGGTCAGGTTCCAGAGATTTATAGCAAGTGTGGAGATCGTTACACACTCTATTCAGGTGAAGATGGACTTGCAGTTCCAATGGTATCTATGGGTGCTAAGGGTGTTATCTCTGTAGTAGCTAACATTCTCCCTGAGTACATGAGCACAATGATTCATGCTTATCTTGATGGTGATGTAAAGAAGGCTAGAGATATGCAGGTTGGCATCATCCCAATGTGCAAGGCAATGTTCTGTGAGGTTAACCCAATTCCTGTTAAGGAAGCAATGAACATTCTCGGTGCTAACGTTGGACCATGCAGACTTCCACTTTGCGAAATGAGTGAGAAGGATCATCAGTATGTTGAGTCTATCCTTAAGACTTATGATGTATCTGCTTTCACAGAGTTCTTTAAGTAATAATTGAGGATAGGTTTAGATAAATGATTCGTATTTACATGAATGGTTGTTGCGGTCATATGGGTAGAGTTATCTACGAGATGACAAAGCAGACAGAGAATTTTGAAATCGTTGCTGGTGGTGATTTATCAGATGCAACAGAGGGTCTTAATTTCCCAGTGTTTAAGGACTGGCATGACTGCAATGTTGATTTTGATGTAATTATCGATTTCTCACACTTCAAGGCTGTTCCAGCTGTTATTGAGTTGGCACTTGCTAAGAAGAAGCCACTTGTTTGCTGTACAACAAGACTTGAGCCAGAGACAGTTGCTGCATTGGAAGAAGCCTCTAAGACAATTCCAGTATTTAAGTCAGCTAACATGAGTCTTGGTGTTAACGTTTTGAATGAGCTCGTAAAGAGAGCAGCAAGAGCTCTTTATCCAGAGTTTGATATTGAAATCGTTGAGGCGCACCATAACAGAAAAATTGATGCACCATCTGGTACTGCTGTAATGATTGCTGATGCTATTGCAGAAGAGCTTCCAGAGAAGGTTGAGTATGTTTATGAGCGTCACTCAGAGAATAAGCCTAGATCAAAGAATGAAATTGGTATTAGTGCTATTCGTGGTGGTAACATCGTTGGCGAGCATGAAGTATACTTCATCAGTAATGAGGAAATCGTTAAGGTTTCTCACAGTGCTCAGACAAGAGATGTTTTTGCAAGAGGCTCTCTTAAGGCAGCCGAGTTTATGATTAATAAGACTTCAGGTTACTACTCAATGAAGGAAGTAATCGCAGAAGCTTTTAATGATTGATAATTTTACTTAACTTTTGGAGGTTATGATGTTTAAGTTTTTACTTGACGCTACAGATGTTGCTTCACAGCAGGACCAGACAATGTCAATGATTATGGCATTTGGTGGAATGGCTCTTTTCTTCCTCGTTTTCTGGTTGTTCATTTTAAGACCACAGCGTAAGAAGGAGAAGGAGCTCAGAGAGCAGATCAGTAAGATGTCAATTGGTGATAAGATTATCACAATTGGTGGAGTTGTTGGTACACTTGCTAACATTAAGGACGATGAGGTTACTATCTATTCTTCAGTAGCTAATACTCCTCTTTGTTTCCAGAAGGCAGCTATTCAGACAATCATTCCTAGAGATGCTGAGAAGAATGCTAAGAAGGCTGAAAAGAAGGAAAAGAAAGAGAAGAAGGAGAAGAAGTCTGAGGACTAATTCCTATTCTGTAAAAGGATTTTTTCACGGCAATGAATTCTGTTCATTGCCGTTTTTTATTCCATCTTTTTAAAGAAACGAAGTCTATTTTCTGTTATAGTATAGAAAAGGTTTTAGGAGAATTTTGTGGCTAATATTCCAGAGAGTGTTATTCAAGAAGTATTATCTAAGGCTGATATTGAATCAGTCGTAGGCAGATACGTTTCTTTTACAAAGCGAACTGGTTCTAATTTGTTTGGACTTTGTCCATTCCATTCAGAAAAGACAGCTTCTTTTTCTGTTGCTGTAAATAAAGGTATCTATCGTTGTTTTGGATGTAATAAGGGTGGTAATGCCATTTCATTTATTATGGAAATTGAGAAGCTTTCTTATCCAGAGGCTATTCGTTTCCTTGGTGCTCAGTATGGAGTAAATATTCCAAATGACTATAACGGACCAGAGGATGATGGTAGTAAGAAACTTAAGGAAAGAGTAAGTGATCTCTTAACAGAATCTGCACGCTTTTTCTATGCTTCATTTGTTAGTAAAGAGGGTAAACCAGGTCATGAGTATGCTCGTAAAAGAGAGTTGTCAGAAGCTACTTTGAAGTCTTTTGGTATTGGTTATGCACCAGAAGGATGGGATAACCTTTATCGTCATCTTAAGTCCAAGGGATATACAGACGATGAAATGAAGGTTTCAGGTCTTTTTTCAGTATCTAAGAAAACAGGTAAGCTCATTGATTTATTCCGTGGACGTTTGATGTTCCCAATCTTTAATTCATTTGGAAAGATTGTTGCTTTCGGTGGCAGAAGTCTTGGAGATGAGTTGCCTAAATATATTAACTCTCCTGATTCTGTTGTTTATAAGAAACAGGAACATTTATATGCTTTGAATTTCGCGAAGAAAGCGAATTCTAATCAGCTTATTATCGTTGAAGGCTATATGGACGTTATTGCCATGCATCAGGCTGGTATTACTAATGCAGTAGCATCTCTTGGTACTGCTTTTACAGATAGTCAGCTTCGTCTTGCTGCAAGATATGCGGATGAGGTTGTATTCTTCTTTGATAGTGACAAGGCTGGTCAGGCAGCAGCTTTAAGAGCTATCAGAATGATGCAGAATTATCTTAAGAAGATGACTGGTCTTAAGATCAGAATTAAGATTGCAGTAGTTCCTGATGGTAAAGATCCTGATGAGTTTATTAAGAATAACGGCGCAACAAGTTTTGCAGGCGTTGTTAAGAATGCCAAGGATGTTGATGATTATCTTTTCCAGCGTGCTTATAACGATAATTGTGATGAGAACGGCGTCCTTGATGATTATAGATTTACTGAGGATATTATTCTTTACGCATCCTGGATTCACGATGAACTCAAGCGTGAGAAGATGAGTACTAATGCGGCTCCTTATCTTGGTGTTCATTACCAGACTCTCTTAAACAGAATTAACGATGTTCGTGCTTCAGCAACTGCAGAACAGCAGTTAAGTGATAAGAGACTTATGGATAGAGAAGACTCACGTGAAGTTCAAAACAGAATTGATACAATTAACGAGAGTAATTCTGAAGAGACTTATGTAGATGAAGATATTGAAGTTGTTGATAAGGTTCAAAAGCCTGTAAATAAGTATGCTGATGTTGCTTATCTTCAGGAGTTGCAGCTTTTTGTGTATGCAATAAGACTTAAGGAACGTCTTGTTACTGATGTTGATCGTGAGGATGTATTAAGACCTTCTGATTTTGCTGGTGATAACATGAAGGAAATAGTTGAGTTCTTCCTTCAGAATTTCGATGCAGAAACAGGTGTCAGCGAAGCAGTTATTGTAGATAAACTTTCAAAGACAGTTCTTAACGGAGAACGAGCAGAGATTGTTTATATGAAGGTTTCTGATTCTATTCCAGAGAGTGCTAACTTCAGAGTTGTTCACGATAAGTATCTTGCGTTACTTTATGAAATCAGACTTAAGCAGCTTGATAGAATTGAGAAGGCAATGCTTTCTAAGTTAGTAACTTTGCCTCCAGAAGAAAGAGAAGTTATTAAGACACGTCTTAAGAAACTTAATATTTATAGAAATCATATTAGAACAAAAGGTGCAAATTTATGAGTTCAGGTAATGGTGAAGAATTGCTTTCAATCAGACTTAAGGCTGTATTTGATGCAATTCCTGATACATGTAATCGAATGAGATTTATCGATGTTGGTTCGGATCACGGTCATTTAACTTGTTATGCACTTAAGTATGGGGGTTTTTTTGATTCTGTAAGTACTGATATTCATAAAGATCCTTCTGAAAAGACAAGAGAGTTTCTGGAAGAGAATGATCTGGCATCAAGATCAACTGTACTTTGTACTGATGGCCTTGATGGAGTTCAGTTAAAAGAAGATGATGTAATTGTTATGGCTGGCTTAGGCGGTAATAACATCATGGATATTTTAAGAAGAGCGTCCGAGTCTACTTCAGAAGATATCCTTAAGACAGTTACTTTTGTTCTTCAGCCACAAAAGACAATTGAAGACTTAAGAGAATATGTCTTTGATAACGGTTTTGATATTAAAGACGAGATTGTCTGTCTTGACAGAGAGATTTATTACTGCATTCTTGTAGTAAAGTTCGATGGAACAAAGCGTAGCATGTCTTTGGTAGAGAAATACTATGGCCCGGTTCTTTTAAATAAGCCGGTTGATGACTTACTTGGTGGTTATTACGAGTTACTTGATAACAGATACGTTCTTCGCGCACGTGGTGATGAAGAGACAAGAAGAATGTTAGATATGAAGGGAATTAAGTATGATTGTTAAAGATATTACAGATTATATTGAATCATTATTTCCATTAGAGACTGCAGCAGGGTTTGATAATCCTGGACTTCTTGTTGGCAGTAAAAATACGGAAGTTACAAGAGTTCTTGTCTGCCTCGACGTTACTTCTATGGCTTTAGATGCTGCAAGAGAACTTAACTGCGAGATGATTTTTGCGCACCATCCGTTGATTTTCGGTGGTATTAATAATGTCTGCACTGATTTTCCTAAGGGTAAGATTATTAGCGACTTGTTAAGAGGTGGAATCTCCTGCTATAGCGCACATACAAATCTTGATGCAAACGATGAATATTCCAATACATTGCTTGCAAAAGCTCTTGGCGCTGATTCTGTTTGGGGCAGTGACGAAGTATTCTGCGGCGTTATAGGCGAACTTAAGGAAGAGGTTTCAATTAAGGATTTCTGTGAAAATGCAAAGACAGCACTTAATGCAAGTGGCGTTATTACATATTCCATGCCTGACAAAAAGGTAAAGAAGATTTTTGTACAGGGTGGAGCTTTTGATGAAGATGCAATTCCTTTCGTAATTAAGAATAATGTTGATACTGTAGTTTCAGGTGAGATTAAGCATCACATTATGCTCGAGTTAGAAGATTATGGCATTAAGGGCGTAATTGCAGGCCATAACAGTACTGAAAGAATCTTTATGAAAAACATTAGCGAGAAACTTAATGAGGTTTTTCCTGAAGTTGAATTTGTATATTTTGACGGAACTGAAAGAACATTTTAATATATACATAATTTCATTTTTT